>NZ_JBEPDN010000016.1:0-211979 GCF_040300365.1 Streptomyces sp. NPDC000404
GCCCGGTTACATTCCGAACCCGGAAGCTAAGCCTTTCAGCGCCGATGGTACTGCAGAGGGGACTCTGTGGGAGAGTAGGACGCCGCCGAACAATTCTTCAGCTCCGGTCTCCGGGAATCAGTGATGGTTCCTGGGGGCCGGAGCTTTTTTGTGTTTCAGGATCCGGATTTCGCTGGTCCCCGGCGGCGGGCACTGCGATGCTGAGGCGATGGGGTACCTGATCAGACCGGTGACGGCGGACGAGTGGAAGCGGCTCAAGGAGCTGAGGCTGGCGGCGCTGGCCGATCCTGCGGCGCGGGTGGCGTTTCACCAGACGTTCGAGGAAGCGGCGGCGCAGCCGGCGGAGTACTGGCAGCGGCACACCGCGCGGAGCGATGCGAGCGGCACCACGCTGACGCTCATCGGCGAGGGGCCGGACGGCAGCTGGGGCGGGATGGTCGTGGTGCGGCTGGACGACGGGGCCGAGGTGCCGCAGACGGAGGTCGTCGCGGTGTACGTACGGCCCGAGCACCGGGGGACGGGGCTGTCGCGGGAGCTGTTCGAGGCGGCGCTCGGCTGGTCGTGGAGCCTGTCGGAGCCGGTCGTGTCCCGCGTACGGGTGTGGGTGCACGAGGAGAACGCTTCGGCGGAAGGGCTGTACCGGGCGCTGGGGTTCGTGCCGACGGGGAAGACGGCGGCGGATCCGAAGAACCCGGGGGCCGTCGAGCGGGAGATGGCGCTGTCCCGGCTGTAGGCGGCCGTTCCTCGCGGCGGGGTTCAGAGCAGCGGCAGGGCGGCGTACGGCCAGCGGGCGCGGGCCTGTTCCGGGGAGCGCATCGTGGCGAGGGTGAGCAGGCCGCGGGGCGGGTCCGTGCGGAGGAGGTCCGGGAGGGCGGGCAGCGGCGCCAGCGCGGCGATGTCGTCCAGGACGAGGGTGAGCGGCGGGTCGAGGCGGCCGGTGGGGGTGCGGGCGGCCAGCCGGCGGGCATGCTCGGCGACGTGCGTCAGGAGCGCGGTGAGCAGCGGCATGGCGCCCGGGTCGGGGCGTGGGTCCTCCAGCGCCTCGCCGACGACGTAGAGCGTGCCGCCCTCGTCGACGAACGCGTCGAGGGCGAGGGTGTCGGGGCGCTGGGCGTTGCAGGCGTCCCGGATGTGGACGGAGCCGAGGGCGGACAGGGCGCGGCCCGCCAACTCCTTCGCCTGGTCGCGGCGTTCGGGATGGGCCGTCAGCACCGATTCCAGCTCGCCTGCCTGGCCGGCGGCGCACCGCGGGTCGGTGCGCAGGATGCGGACGGCTTCCTGGGCGCCGCCGGTGGCGTGCGCCCAGCGGTGCAGCTGGCGGAACGGGCGTCCGTCGACCGCGGCGGCGTGCAGCCAGCAGCGCAGCAGCGTCCGGGCGGCGTCGGTGACGGCCGCGTCCAGGGCGCTGTGCGGCTGGACGGGGGCCAGCAGCGCGGCGGCGCGGGTGGTGGCGGTGGCCAGATCCTCGCAGCCGGCCGTCGGTGACCAACGGAGGCGGGACGGGGTGTCGAGGCGGTGCGCCGGGTCGTAGGCGAGGACCGGGCCGAGCTTGGCGCGGGCGTCCTTGGTGGCCGACCAGAGGGACGGGTCGGTGGTGGCGAGGACGACGGGGCCCGGTGCGGCGGCGACGGCGGCCAGCGCGGCGGCGGTGGCGGCGGACCGGTCGGCGCCGAAGTGGATGCGGGGGAGGGCGGGTTCGGCGGACGGGGCGGTGGGCACTGCGGCGGCGGTGGCGGTGGCCGCGGTGGCCACAGCGGCGGCGGGTGCCGGGGCCGGCGTGGCGCCGGGGGCTGCGGGCGTGCCGTTGGCTTCGGCTGGGCCGGGAGCTTCGGGGCCGAGGCCCGGACCCGTTCCCGTGTCCGTTCCTGCGCCGGGAGGTGTGCTCGTAGGGGCGCTGGGGGCGGGCGTGGCCGGTGCGGGAGACGTGGTGGCGCCCGCGGCTGTTGCGGTTGTGCCGAGGGGGGTGCCCGTAGTGGGTGCGGGGGCCGTCTCCGTAGGGGAAGCCGGGGTGGAAGCCGTACCCGTAGGGGTGTGTGAGGCCGCGTCACCCGGTGGCGTGGCCGGTCCCGTAGGGGGTGTCGGGGACGGGGCCGGGTGGGTGCCTGCGCGGCGGGCTCGGCGGAGCGCGCGGTAGCGGGTCAGGGTGCCCAGGACGAAGAGGGTCAGGACCAGGAGGACCATCAGTTCGCCGACGAGGAGGCCCCAGAAGAGGCCGTAGCCGGAGAGCTGGGCCTTGGGGGTGGTGGGCCAGGCGCCGGGGAGGTCGTGGGGTTCGGCGATGAGGTGGCGCAGGGCCGTGGGGGTGCCGGAGTAGGTGACGGCGTCCGGCCAGGCGCCGTGGCTGAGGAGCCCGGCGAGGCCGGTCGCGGTCCAGATCAGGACGCTCAGACCGAGGAGGAAGGCGAGCAGGCCGACGAGCAGGGCGTCGGGGACGCCGCCGTGCTGCCGAGGGGCGCGGGGGCCGCGGGGCGCGCCGTACCGGGGGTCGTGCGGTCCGGTGGCGTACCGGTCGTCGTAGGCCTCCGGCCGGCCGTCGTACGCGCCCGGGCGGCCGTCTCGCGGGTCGTGGCCGTAGCGGCCGCCGGGGGGCGCGTAGCGGTCGTCGTACGCCCCCGGGTGGCCGGTCGGGTCGGGCGGGGGCGTCACGCCACCGTCTCGCTGGACTCGCCCTGGAGCTGGCGGGCCAGGGCCAGGGCCTCGGCACGCTGTTCGGCCTCGGCGTCGGCGGCGGCTTCCAGGGCCCGGGCCTCGTCCGTGGGCAGGGCGGAGGAGGCGGAGACCTCGGACGCCTCGGTCATCGCGCGGTCGGTGTAGACCAGCGGGCGTTCCGCCTCGGTGATGAGGTGCTTGACGACCTGGACGTTGCCGTTGACGTCCCAGACGGCGATGCCGGGGGTCAGGGTCGGGATGATCTCGACGGCCCAGCGTGGCAGGCCGAGGACCTGGCCGGTGGCGCGGGCCTCGTCGGCTTTCTGGGCGTAGATCGTGCGGGTGGAGGCCATCTTGAGGATGGCGGCGGCCTCGCGGGCGGCGGCGCCGTCGACGACGTCGCTGAGGTGGTGGACGACGGCGACGAAGGAGAGGCCGAGGCGGCGGCCGAACTTCAGCAGGCGCTGGAAGAGCTGGGCGACGAAGGGGGAGTTGATGATGTGCCACGCCTCCTCCACCAGGAAGATGCGCTTCTTGCGGTCCGGCCGGATCCAGGTGTGCTCCAGCCACACGCCGACGATCGCCATGAGGATCGGCATGGCGATGGAGTTGCGGTCGATGTGCGAGAGGTCGAAGACGATCAGCGGGGCGTCGAGGTCGATGCCGGCGGTCGTCGGGCCGTCGAACATGCCGCGCAGGTCACCGTCGACGAGGCGGTCGAGGACGAGGGCGACGTCCAGGCCCCACGCCCGGACATCGTCTATGTCGACGTTCATCGCCTCGGCGGCCTCCGCCTCCGGGTGGCGCAGCTGCTCGACGATGTCGGTGAGGACGGGCTGGCGGGGCGCGCCGGAGTCGTCGCCGCCGTCGCCGAACTCGCCGAGGACGGTGGAGTGGGCGACCTTGAGGGCGAAGCCGGAGCGCTCGTCCAGACCGCGGCCCATCGCGACCTCGATGATCGTCCGCAGCAGCGCGAGCTGGCCGGTGGTGGTGATCGACGGGTCGAGCGGGTTGAGGCGGATGCCGCCGTTGAGGGCGGCGGTCGGGTCGAGGCGGATGGGGGTGATGCCGAGCTGTTCGGCGATCAGATTCCACTCGCCGACGCCGTCCTCGCCCTGGGCGTCGAGGACGACGACCTGCCGGTCGCGGAAGCGGAGCTGGCGCAGGACGTACGTCTTCTCCAGCGCGGACTTGCCGTTGCCGGACTCGCCGAGGACCAGCCAGTGCGGGGCCGGCAGCTGCTGGCCGTAGAGCTGGAACGGGTCGTAGATGTAGCCCTTGCCGCTGTAGACCTCGCGGCCGATGATGACGCCGGAGTCACCGAGGCCGGGGGCGGCGGTGGGCAGGTAGACGGCCTGCGCCTGCCCGGTGGAGGTGCGTACGGGCAGCCGCGTCGTCTCCACCTTCCCGAACAGGAAGCTGGTGAAGGCGTCGGTGAGCGCTGCGAGCGGATCGAGCATGGCCATGACGTACGCGCCTCCCAGCGGCTTAGCGGCGGATTCCGGTCGCGAACGGCAGGGTGTTGACGAACGCCCGGTGGTGCTCGCGGTCGCACCACTCCAGCTTGAGATAGGACTTTCCGGCCGAGGCGCGGATGGTGCGCTTGTCGCGGGCGAGCGCCTCGGGGGAGCGGGAGGAGACCGTCAGATAGCCGACGAGGTTGACGCCGGCGGCGCCCGAGGCGAGGTCCTCGCCGCGCTGGTCGACGCGGCCGTGGTGGGCGACGTCGCGGGGGTCGACGACGCGGTTCATCTTCGCGGCGCGGCTGGCCTCGGCGTCGTCGTTGGTCTTCTCCGTCAGCATCCGCTCGATGGCGATCTCGGTGGGCTCCAGGTCCATGCAGACCGCGACGGTGCGGATGACGTCGGGGGTGTGGACCAGCAGCGGGGCGAGGAAGTTGACGCCGACCGGGGTCAGCGGCCACTCCTTGATCCAGGCGGTGGCGTGGCACCAGGGGGCGCGGGTGGTCGACTCGCGGGTCTTGGCCTGGAGGTAGGTCGGCTCCATCGCGTCCAGCTCGGCGGGCCACGCGTTGCGCTTGCTCATCGCCTGGATGTGGTCGATGGGGTGGTCCGGGTCGTACATGGAGTGCACGAGGGAGGCGAGGCGGGCCTGGCCGAGCGGCTGGCGGACGCGGATGTCGGCCTCGGCGAGGCGGGCGCAGATGTCGGTCAGCTCGCGGGCCATGACGACGGCGAGGCCGGCGTCGCGGTCGAGCTTGCCGTGGGACGAGCCGCTGTGGTGGGCGGCCGCGGCGCGGGCCATCGTGATCGCCTCGGCGGCCAGCTCGCGGTCGTAGTGCATACAGGCGACGAGGTAGGCGCGGTGCTGCTCGGAGGAGGTGGAGACCATCGACTGGAGCTGGTCGTACGACTCCTGGAGCCAGGCGGGGGAGGTGGTGTCGCCGCGCTGGGCGACGTCCTTGGCGTGTGCGTCCGGGTCGGCGGGCAGGGTGCGGGCCAGCACCTGGAGGCGGGTGACGAAGCCGTCGCCGTTGGCGACGTGCTTGAGCAGCGTGCCGAAGCGGTCGACCAGCGCCTCCTGGTCCTCGCTGTCGCGCAGACCGACGCCGGGGCCCTCGATCTCGATGGCGGCGGTGACGGTGCGGCGGTCGGCGTGGAGGAGGACGGCGATCTCGTCGGGGCCGAAGGGGGCGGCGAGCCAGTTGATGCGGCCGATGCCGGGCGGCGGGCCGATCTCGACCTCGCGGCCGTCGAGCCGGGTGCCGGACTCGGCGGCGGCGGAGCGGTAGGCGGTGCCGCGGCGGAGGGTGCGGCGGTAGCTGCGCCGGATCTCGAACCACTTGTAGAACGTGCGGCCCTTGTACGGGACGTACACGGCGGCCAGGCCCAGCACGGGGAAGCCGGTGAGGGCGATGATCCGCAGGGCGAGGACCTGGACCACCAGGCCGCACAGCACGCCGAGGAACGCGGAGGCGATGATCAGGGCGATCTCGCCGGTCTCGCGGTTCTTGCCGACCACGGCGTTGGGCCGGGCGCGGCCGATCAGATACGTCCTGCGGGGCGCGATCGGATGGGGTGTGGTCACCGCCCCTCACCTCCTGCTGACTTGCCGGTGCGGGAGCCGCCGGGGGCGCCGGTGCCGGGGTTGGTACGGGGGGCCGGCGGGGCGGTGCGGCTGCTGTGCGCGGCGACGCCGCCGGCCACGCTGCTCGCCGGGGACTGGCCGCCGCCCTGGGGCTGGCCGCCGCCGTCGGACTTGCGGGTGCTGTGGGTCTTGATGCCCTGGGAGACGAGGGCGGCGGGGGAGGAGACCATGGCGGCTGCCTGGCTGCCGTCGGTGGCGCGGCCCTTGTTCGTCCGGGCGGAGATCATCTCGTCGCCGAAGCCGGGGACGAAGCGGTAGATCATCGCGCTGGCGAAGATCGCGAGGATGATGATCGCGAGGCCGGAGACGACGGCGGAGAAGGCGTTGGGGCCCTCTTCGGAGGAGAGCGCGCCGGCGATGCCGAGGACTATCACGATGACCGGCTTCACCATGATCACGGCGATCATGATCCCGGCCCAGCGGCGGACGTGGCCCCACATGTTCTTGTCGACCAGCCCGGCGTAGACGACGGTGCCGAGCAGCGCGCCGACGTACAGCAGCGCGGCGCGGATCACCAGCTCCAGCCAGAGCACACCGGCGGCGAGCACGGAGACCAGCGAGACGACGATCAGCATGATCGGGCCGCCGCCGATGTCGGTGCCCTTGGTCAGCGCCTCGGAGAACGCGCCGAAGAAGGTGTCGGTCTTCGCGCCGGTGCCCTTCGCGATGATCTCGGTGACGCCGTCGGTCGCGGAGACCACGGTGTAGAGGATCAGCGGTGTGAACGCGGAGGCGAGCACGGTCAGCCAGAGGAACCCGACGGCCTCGCTGATCGCCTCCGTCAGCCGTACGCCCCGCACGGCGCGCTTGGCGACGGCGAGCAGCCACAGGACGAGGGTGAGGACGGTCGAGGCGGCGAAGACGACGGCGTACTGGCGCAGGAACGCGGAGTTGGTGAAGTCGACCTTCGAGGTCGCCTTCACGGCGTCGGCCAGCTTGTCGACGATCCAGGCGGCGGCCTTGGCGCAGCCCTTGGCGAGGGAGGTGAGGGGGTCGAGGGGGTTGTTGTCGAACGGGGTGCTCGGCGTGCTGCCGCCGCCCGGTCCGTTGCGCTGTTCGCAGTTCTCCCTGGCGGGACCGCTGAGGATGCTGCAGCGTTCCCTGGTCGGCGAGGGCTCGGGACCGGGGGCGGCCATGACGCGGGTGGCGAACATGAACACCGAGGCCTGAACGGCGGCGAGAACCGTGACGACCGAGAACGCGCGGCGGCTGTTACCGGGCATAGGTGAACCCTCCAAACCCTTCGACCGCACCTGCGATCTCCTTCGCCCCGGATGCGGGGACATCTCCGCTGACCGGAGCAGGGCCGTTCTTCTGCGTCTGGGAGACGGCCTTCCAGTCCTTGCCGGTCCAGGTCAGCTTCATCGTGATGGTGAACCACGTGGTCGTCACCGGCCTGGTGGAGCCGGTGCCCGCCATGCCGAGAAGCCCGGTGCACCACACGTCGACGGTTGCCTCGTCGCCGGCGTAGGCCGTGGACTTGGTGCCGATCGGGATGGTGCGGGAGATGAAGGTCAGGCCCGCGGGGGTGCTGCCGTCCGGCTTCAGGCCGACGGCCTTGCGGGCGTCGGTCGCGTAGGCGTGGTCGAGGTCCTTCTGGAGCGTGCCGACGACGGACGGCGCCATGATCGTGCTGACGATCCGGTGGCGCTTCTGGTCGTCGAACATGTCGGAGGACCCCAACGCCACCGCATAATTCGCCGCCGCCGACTGCGCCCCCTGTTCGGTCTTGGCGAAGCCGGCGGCGATGGTGCCGTTCCTGCCCGTCACCGGGTCGGTACCCGTGGGGGCGGTCGGCCGGGCCGCGGGGCCCTTCCCCGGGGCGCCGTCCGCGGTGTCGGCGGCGGGGCCTGTGGAGGAGCCGCGGTTGGCGAAGGCGATGGCGGCGATGAGGAGGACCACCACGCCGACGACGGCGATGAGGTTGCGGCTCGACAGTCCGCTGCGGGAGCGGCGTCCCGAGCCGTAGGAGTCGCCCTCGTTCTCCGGAAGTCTGGTGCGGGTCTGGCCGGTGGGACTCGTGTAGTCGCCGCCGTAGCCGTCGTCGCTGGTGCTCATCGCGTACGTGCCCCCTCAACCGCCATTGCCGTCTCCGCCGTCTTCGCCGTCCCCGCCGGTGTGGGGCCGCCCTCGTATGACCGTAGCCGCGTGGTCGACGGCTCGGGTGAAGTGGTGCGAGTACATCTCACGGTGACGGGTCCTCAGCTGCTGTGCGGTGGGGGCGAATGGGGGACTGCGGGGCTTTTGTCCCCTTGGTGTGCACCCGCTTCGCCGCCTCCCGCGGTGGCCTTCTTCCTTCCGGACGGACCTGTCCCCACGGGGTGGCCGCCCCAACCGGTCCGCTGGTCGCGGGCGTGCCGGGGCGGGCCGGCGGGCCGGCCGTGCAGGGGTGGGCGGACGTCAGCATGGGGCCTCGGCGCGGGAGGTGGGGCCGTCGGGGGGTGGATGGAGGCACACGGGCGGCGGACGGGGCGCATGCGGTGGCGCCGATGGCGGGTCCGGTCCGGCCCGGGGTGCGGCGGCGCGATCGGGCCGCGGGGCCTGCGGGGGCGGGGAGGTGACGGGCCGTCGGCCGCCCGGAGGGGGCGGCCGGGGCGTCGGTGCGCGCTACACGGCCATGCCGTAGACGATCGTGAAGAGGGTGCCGAGGGAGCCGATGATGAAGACGCCGGTGAGGCCGGCGACGATCAGGCCCTTGCCCTGCTCGGCGCTGAAGGTGTCGCGGAGCGCGGTGGCGCCGATGCGCTGCTTGGCGGCGCCCCAGAAGGCGATGCCCAGGCAGATCAGGATCGCGACGGCCATGATGACCTCGACCATCACGCGCGCTTCGTTGCCCAGGGTGCCGAACGGGCCCCAGTCCGGGGCGATTCCACCGATGATGGTGCTGATGTCGCCCTTATCAGCCGCAATGAACAATTTGAACTCACCGCCCCTTTATGGGTAGTTGTGGTCCCCTGAATATCTGACAGGGGTCAGTCTCCATCTTCGCCGACAAAGACACCACCGGATGTCGACTTGGCGGCATTCTTGCGCGGATCTCGTAGGGGCGAGGTGAGGATCGGCCCACGCGGCGCCCCACGCCACCCGGCACACCCATGTGATGTCACTGTGTGTATCACGTATGATAACCGTGAGCAATGATGGACTGAAGCGTACCGACGGGCGGACCGAGGAGGGTGCCGGTATGCGGGGGCCGGAGGTGGTTCGGGAGCAGGCCCGGGCGGGGCCTTCGGGCAGGTCCGGGGGTGTGCGTCCCTCCCGGGAGAAGGGACGTGGCGCGGGGCGCTGCGGTTCCGCGTCGCGCCGTCAGGGCGTCAGGGCATTACGGCGGCACGGCGTCACTCCGGCCGCGCCGGGGGGCCGGCCGCGCCGTCACTTCGGCACGTGGGACATCACGAAGATCATGAACAGGGCCACGATGTGGATGGCGAAGAGGAAGTACGCCACGCGCCACCAGAGGTGCTTGTTCATCTGCTTCGGGTTGCTGGAGTCCATGTCCGTGTCCTGTCCTCGTTCCTCGTCTCCAGTGTCGCGTACCCGCGGGCCGCTCGGACGGGTCCGGGGTGTGCCGTTGCGCACGGCCGGGCGCCCGGCGGACGGCCCGGTCGCGGGGCGGCGCCCGGGGCCCGGCCGGCTCCGGGCGCGCCCGGTAGCCTCTCGGCCGTACGCCGCTCCCCGGTGAGCGCCCCCTGCGCCGAGGTGTGCGCCGCCGTGCGGTGGGAACTTCCAGGGGTGGCGGGGAATCGGCGGCGAAGTGAGCCCGGATGGGGGAGGGTTGGGGCGTGCGGAAACTCTGGATTGCAGGCGGTATCGGGGCGGGGCTGATGCTCGGCCTGGTCGCGCTGCTCGTGATCGGTACGTACACCGCGGCCGCCGGGCTGGTCGGTGTGACCGGTGGGCGGGCGCTCGGGCTGGCCAAGGGCGCGGTGCCCGCGGAGTACCAGGCGCTGGTGCAGAAGTGGGGGCAGCTGTGTCCGGCGATCAGCCCCTCGTTGCTGGCCGCGCAGCTCTACCAGGAGAGCGGCTGGAACCCCAGGGCCCAGAGCCCGGCCGCCGCGCAGGGCATGGCGCAGTTCATCCCCGGAACCTGGGCCACCCACGGCATAGACGGCAACGGCGACGGCAAGAAGGACGTCTGGGACCCGGCGGACGCCATCGCGTCGGCGGCGTCGTACGACTGTGAGCTGGCGCAGTACGTGAAGGACGCGCCGGGCGACGCCACGCACAACATGCTCGCCGCGTACAACGCCGGCGCCTACCGCGTCATCCAGTACAGCGGCGTCCCGCCGTACAACGAGACGCAGAACTACGTCAAGACGATCACCACGCTCGCCAAGAGCTTCGAGGCGCCGAGCGCGCCGGTCGCCCCGTCGAAGCAGGCCGCCGCGGCCATCTACTACGCGCAGGAGAAGCTCGGTACGCCGTATCTCTGGGGCGGTACGGGCACCGCCGCGCAGAACGGCCGGTTCGACTGCTCCGGGCTGACGCAGGCGGCCTACCGCTCGGTCGGCATAGAGCTGCCGCGGGTGGCGAACGACCAGTGGAACGCCGGTCCGCACCCCGGGCGCGACGAACTGCTCCCCGGCGATCTGGTCTTCTTCGCCAACGATCTGACGGACCCGCGGTCGATCCACCACGTCGGCATCTACGTCGGCGGCGGCTACATGGTCAACGCGCCGCACACGGGTGCGCTGATCCGGTTCGACAAGATCGATGTGCCGGACTACATCGGCGCCACCCGTGTCACCTCCGATGGCGCGAAAGCGCTGCCCGCTGCGAACACCGCGTGAACATGAGGCGCCCGGCGCCCGGGGTGGGTCACGCTGGGACAACAGGCTGGTGATCTTCCGGTGGAGAGCGGAACGACCACGGTGACGAGCGCGTTCTCCTGGCGTCGGACGGTTGCGGCGGGGGAGCGCGCCCGGTGTGGCGGTACGGCGGTACGGGACGACCACGGGGGCTGGCAGCACACACACGGCGCTCGCGCGCGCGGAAGATAAGGGGTCGCAGCAGATGGCTGGACTCGCACTGGTGGGGCCGGACCCGGATGCCGACGTGCTCGGCGGCATCAACGGCCTCGCGAAGGATGCTCCGCGGTGGGTCAACCACACCATGGAGTATCTCGGCGAATACGGCGTCCTCGCCGCGCTCGCCGTGCTGTGCGTGCTCGCCTGGTGGTCCGTGCGGCGCCGCGCCGGGGCGCCCGCCGCGGTCGCCGGGCTGGTGTGGGCGCCGCTCGCCGCCGGCCTCGCGCTGCTCGCCAACATCCCGATCCGGGCCATCGTCGGCCGTCCCCGCCCGTTCCGCGACCACGCCGGGCTGACGGTCCTCGTCCCGGGGAAGACCGACTTCTCGTTCGTCAGCGACCACGCGACGCTCGCCATGGCGGTCGGCGCCGGCCTCTTCCTCGTCCGCCGCTCCTACGGCCTGATCGGCATGGGCCTGGCGCTGCTCGAAGGGTTCTGCCGGATCTACCTCGGCGTGCACTACCCGACCGACGTCATCGGCGGGTTCGCGCTGGGCACCGCCGTGGTGCTGCTGCTCGCACCGCCCGCGCAGGCGCTGCTGGTACCGCTGATGACGCGGCTCGGCCGCTCCCGCGCGGGCCGTCTGGTGCGGGCTCCCGGCGTCCCGGAGACGGTGCGGACGCCCGATGCGGAGGCGGCGGTCGAGGCGGCGTACGCGCAGACGTTCGCGGAGACCTACGGCGAGCGGTACGCGGCGCAGGACGCGGCCGACGGTCCGGGGCTGCCGGCCGCCCGTGCGGCGCTGCCCGGCGGCAAGGGGCCGGAACGCGACCTGGCGGCGTGAGGGCGGCGCGCCGGGCCGCGCCCTGGGCCCGGCCGCGTCCGCGCCCGGCCGCGTCCCGCCGCGCCGCCCGGTGCCCCACCCCGTACGGCTCCTACAGCGCCTGCGGGAACGTGCTGAACAGCCGCTGCGGGTCGTACGTCCGCTTGACGGTGTCCAGGCGGCCGGCGGCCGAGCCGTAGTAGGCGGACTTCCAGTCCGTCAGGGACGGGTCGGTGTAGTTCTGGTAGGCGGCGCCGGAGGCGTGGCGGCGCATCGCGCCGTGGAAGGCGTCGAGCCAGGCGGTGCGGCCCGCGGACGGGCCGCCCGCCGGCCAGGACGCCAGGTACTGCGCGAGGAAGCGTGAGCCGCGGTGGACGAACGCGGTGTCCTTGGCGCCGACGCGGTTGATCGCGCCGCCCAGCGCGGTGAAGGCGACATTGCCGGTCACGCCCTTGCGGCCGCCGCTCTCGATCTGCGCCAGGGCCGTCTGGATGCCGGACGCGGACAGCGGCCGGTCGTAGAAGTGCGAGCGCGCCGCGTACGTTTCGCGGCCCAGCTTGCCCGGGGCGGTCTGGCCGGGCAGCGTACCCGGGGCGTGGCACTGCGCCGTCGTCTTGGAGGAGCAGCCCGCGTACGCCTCCATCGCGTCCAGGTGGTCGATGGGCGTGAGCCGCACGGTGGCCGCGGGGCCGGGGCCGCCGGACTGGTCGGCGAGCTGGTCGACGGCGTTCTGCAGCTCGCGGTAGCCGCCCATGGAGAACGCCGCGACGGAGACGGCGGGTGTGCCGCCGGGGCGGGCGTCCAGATGGCAGGCGGACCATATCTCGTCCGCCTGCGAGGGTCCCCACTTCTGCCAGGAGCCCAGCACCTTGGCCGCCTTCGCCCACGGCCACGTCATGTACGCCATAACCGAACGCGGCGCCGGGTGCGTACGGAAGCGGAGGTCGGTGACGACGCCGAAGTTGCCGTTGCCGGCGCCGCGCAGCGCCCAGAAGAGGTCGGAGTGGTGCGAGGCGTCGCACTCGACGGTCTTGCCGTCGGCGGTGACGACCGTCGCGCCTATGAGGGAGTCGCAGGTCAGTCCGTATGCACGGGAGGTGACGCCGTGTCCGCCGCCCAGGGTGAGGCCGGATATCGCGACGGTCGGGCAGGAGCCGCCGGGCAGGGTGACGCCGTGGGCGCCGAGGCCGGTGTAGATGTCGATGAGCTTGGCGCCCGCGCCGATCGCGACCTCGCCGCCCGAGGGTGCGCCGACCTTGTCGAGCTTCGAGACGTCGATGACGAGCTTGCCGTTGCCGCTGGAGTAGCCCGCGTAGGAGTGGCCGCCGCTGCGGATGGCGACGGGGGTGCGGTAGCGGCGCGCGAAGGAGAGGCACTCGGCTATGTCCGAGGCGTGTGCGACATAGGCGACCGCCGACGGCTTCAGGGAGTCGTAGCGGGTGTTGTAGAGGCGTCCGGCCATGGCGTACGCGGCGTCCGAGGGGCGGATGAGCCTGCCGTCGAGGCTCTTGGCGAGCGCGCTCCAACCGGCCTTGGTGGCGGCCGGTTTCGCGGAGGAGGCGGTGGTGGCGCCGGTGCTGAGCGCCCCGCCGGCCGTCGTCGCGGAGGCGGAGGAGCCGGGGGCCGCGCCGTTCGTGGTGCAGCCGGTGGCCCAGGCGACCGAGGTGGCCGCGAGACCGCCACCGGTTTGCAGGAGTGTGCGGCGCTTCATGGGTAAATGTCCCCTCGTGGTGATCCGGCGTCCCCGTACGGCCACGGGTCCGGCCGGTGGCCGAGGGGGTGCGGCACCGGGCCGTGCGGCGCCGCCGTGGGGGCGGCGCTCCGGCGGCGCGTGTGGGCCCCGAGGGGCCGTCAGGTCGGCGCGCCGGCCGGTGTCCGGTGCCGTCGTTCTCTCCCTACCCAGATGCGGCCGGGCAGTTGACGGTTCCCGGACGGCGGATCATTCCGGTCGCGCGGCGGCGGTCAGATGGCGTTCGGCGTCCGTACGGGCCTGGGAACGGGCGCGGCGGGCGGCGCCGCGCCAGCCGCAGGTGCAGCCCGCGGAGATGAAGGAGCCGCGTTCGGAGGTGGAGGTGCGGTGCCCGGCGGGGTCGGCGGGGGCGTCGTCGGCGGCGGGCGCGGGGCCGGGGACGGAGGGGCCCGAGGGGTGGGGGTGCGGGGCGCGATCGGTCACCCCGTCACGCTACGCGCCCCGGGTGGCGGGGCGTGACGGGCCCCGGAAACGGTCGTTGAACGGGGCGGCCGGTGCGGAACCGGCCGTCCGGGACGGGCCGCGGGATGCGGACCGCCGGTGAGCGGAGCGCCCGTCGGCGGCTTCCGCACCGGCCGTTCCGGGTCCGCCCAGGGGAAGCGGCCGAAGGGGCTCGTAGGCGATGGTGGCGCAGGTCAGACGGGAGCCGGGTGCGGTCGTCGCGGCGTTGGTGTGCGGGGCGGGGCTGTTGACGGCGGGGTGTTCGCCGGGCGGCGCGGCCGCCGACGGGCTGCCGGGTACGGACTCCCCGGCGGCCGGGCGGGCGGTGCGGGCAAGCGCCGATGCGCTGTTGCGGGCCGGCGGGGCGCGGGTCACCTCGACGATGGAGACGGTCAGCGGCGGCACCCGGGTGGCGATCCGGGGGCGCGGGGAGTACGACTTCCGGCGCGGTACGGGACGGCTGCGGCTGACGCTGCCGGACGCGGCGGGCGACGGACACGGGCCGCGGCAGCCGGTCACCGAGATCCTGGTGCCGGGCGCGCTCTACATGAAGAACCGCGGGGCCGGGGTGCCCGCGGACAAGTGGGTGCGGATCGATGCGACGGGCCTGGCGGACGGCGCGCTCGTCACCGGCGGGGCCACCGATCCGCTGGCCGCGGCCGAACTGCTGCGGGGTGCGCGGGAGGTGACGTACCGGGGTGAGGCGCGGGTCGACGGCGTCGCGGTGCGGCACTACAGCGGGACGGCGGACCTCGCGGCGGCCGCCGGGGCGGCGTCGGCGCGGATCCGGCCGGTGCTGACGGCCGCGGAAAAAGGGTTCACCACGCGGCGGGTGCCGTTCGACGTCTATCTGGACCGGGCCGGTCGGCTGCGCCGGGTCAGCCAGCACTACCGCTTCGCCAACGGGTCGCGGCGCGGCGCGGCGGTGACGTCGACGACCCAGCTCGACGGCTTCGGCCGGCGGCCGGAGGTGGCGCTGCCGCCGCGGGAGGCGATCTACACGGGGCGGATCGCGGCCACGGGGGAATGACGGGGTGTCAGGGGTGAGGCCGCGGCGGGGTCGCGGGCGAGGGGGCGGGTAAGGGTGCCGGGCCGGGGCGGGTGGTGCCGGGTGCGCCCGTCGGGCCGGGGTCCGGATCGGCTGCCGGGCCGGGGCCCGGAGCGGCCGTCGGCGAGCCCCATAGCGGCCGCCGCGCCGGAAGATCGCCTTCCTGACCGTCGGTTTTCGGCCTTCTCCGGAGCGGGCCCGGGGGGTGGCCCGCCACCCGGGCGGGGGTGCCGGAAATGGTCCTTCCGTGCCATGGGCGGCGGGTGGTGCCGTCCTTACGCTGGGCGGTGTCCGCCTCGGAGGGGGAGGCGCGCGAAGGAAGGTGTCGTCCGTGACCGTGACCTGCGATGCGACGGTTCAGGACCGCGTGGCCCTCGTCGAGATCGAGCTGATCGGCGAGTTGATGATCGCCGCGGCGGCCGCGAGCGAGGAGCGGCTGAGCCCGGACCGGATCGATGAGCTGCTGGACGTCGACGGGCGGCGGCGGGAGCGGTCCGCCGAGCGGTGACCCGGCGGCCGCCGCGCCGGGCGGCTTCAGGTGCGGAGCATCCGCTCGATGGCCTTGGTGGCTTCCTGGACCTTGGCGTCGATGGCCTCGGGACCGTGCACCGCGGCGTCGGCGACGCAGTGGCGCAGGTGCTCCTCCAGGAGCTGGAGCCCGAAGGACTGCAGGCCCTTCGTGCTCGCCGAGACCTGCGTGAGTATGTCGATGCAGTAGACGTCCTCCTCCAGCATGCGCTGCAGGCCGCGGATCTGGCCCTCGATGCGGCGCAATCTCTTGAGGTGGGCGTCCTTCTGGTGGGCGTAGCCGTGGATGCCGCGGTCGTGGTCGGTGACGGCGTTCGGGTCGCCCTGGGGGGCGGTTTTCGGCTCGGGCGCGGGGGCGGCCGGGGCGGTTTCGGTGGTGCCGTCCGTGCCGGCGTCCGTGGTCGTCATGGCCGTCTCCCGTGGTATCCCGTCGATTCATATACCCCTGGTGGGTATATGGTACCGAATTTTCCGGGTACCGGCGGTACCCCGTGCAGAGCATGCTGCCCGATGCGCGACACTGAAGGAATGCTGGTAAGCAGTGGCTGGATGATGCGCCTAGCATCAACTCGACCGAAACCGATGCACCCCGAGGATTTCACGTGCGCTTTCGTCTGACCCCCAGGGAGACGAGCTTCTACGACATGTTCGCCGCATCCGCGGACAACATCGTCACCGGCTCGAAGCTCCTGATGGAAATGCTCGGGGCGGACACCTCCGCGCGGGCCGAGATCGCCGAACGGATGCGGGCGGCGGAGCACGCAGGGGATGACGCGACCCACGCGATCTTCCACCAGCTGAACTCCTCGTTCATCACGCCCTTCGACCGCGAGGACATCTACAACCTCGCCTCGTCGCTCGACGACATCATGGACTTCATGGAGGAGGCCGTCGATCTCGTCGTCCTCTACAAGGTGGAGGAGCTGCCGAAGGGTATCGAACAGCAGATCGAGGTGCTGGCGCGGGCGGCCGAGCTGACCGCCGAGGCGATGCCGAATCTGCGCACGATGTCGAACCTCACGGAGTACTGGATCGAGGTCAACCGTCTGGAGAACCAGGCCGACCAGATCCACCGCAAGCTGCTCGCGCACCTCTTCAACGGCAAGTACGACGCCATCGAGGTGCTGAAGCTCAAGCAGATCGTGGACATCCTCGAGGAGGCGGCGGACGCCTTCGAGCACGTCGCCAACACCGTCGAGACCATCGCGGTCAAGGAGTCCTGAGCCCCGGCCATGGACACCTTCGCGCTAGTCGTGACCATCGCGGTCGCGCTCGGTTTCACATATACCAACGGCTTTCACGACTCGGCGAACGCCATCGCCACCTCGGTGTCGACCCGGGCGCTGACGCCCCGGGCGGCGCTGGCGATGGCCGCCGTGATGAACCTCGCGGGTGCCTTTCTGGGCAGCGGGGTCGCCAAGACGGTCAGCGAGGGGCTGATCTCCACGCCCGAGGGCAGCAAGGGGATGGGGATCCTGTTCGCCGCGCTGCTCGGCGCGGTGGTCTGGAACCTCGTCACCTGGTACTTCGGTCTACCGTCGTCCTCCTCTCACGCACTCTTCGGCGGCATGGTCGGCGCGGCGCTCGCGGGGGGCACCGAGGTGATCTGGACCGGGGTGATCGAGAAGGTCGTCCTGCCGATGTTCATCTCGCCGGTGATCGGCCTGGTGCTCGGCTATCTGGTGATGGTCGTCATCCTCTGGCTGTTCCGCGGCGCCAATCCGCACCGCGCCAAGCGCGGTTTCCGCATAGCGCAGACGGTCTCGGCGGCGGGCATGGCGCTCGGCCACGGTCTCCAGGACGCGCAGAAGACCATGGGTGTCGTGGTGATGGCGCTGGTCATCGCCGATGTCCAGGACGCCAGCGCGGCCATCCCGGTCTGGGTGAAGCTGGTCTGTGCGATCACCCTGTCGCTCGGTACGTACGCGGGTGGCTGGCGGATCATGCGGACGCTGGGCCGGCGGATCATCGAGCTGGACCCGCCGCAGGGCTTCGCGGCGGAGACCACCGCGGCGTCGGTGATGTACACCGCGTCGTTCATGTTCCACGCGCCGATCTCCACCACGCATGTCATCACCTCCGCGATCATGGGCGTGGGCTCGACCAAGGGCTCGCGCGCGGTGCGCTGGGGTGTCGCCAAGAACATCGTGATGGGCTGGTTCATCACGATGCCGGCGGCGGCGATCGTCGCCGCGGTCGCCTACTGGGTGATCAAGCTGGCCTTCGGCTGACCCGCGCCGGGCTCCGGCCCGGCGCACCCGTACGGAGAAAGGGCCCGCCCCCGATGTGGGGGCGGGCCCTTCGTCGTGCGGTGGCACCGCCATGCAGCACCGCAGGACGCGGGTGGGGCCGCCGGCTCAGCCGAAGCGGCCGGAGATGTAGTCCTCGGTCGCCTGGACGGACGGGTTGGAGAAGATCCGCTCGGTGTCGTCGATCTCGACGAGGGTGCCGGGCTGTCCGACCGCCGAGAGGTTGAAGAACGCCGTGCGGTCCGAGACGCGCGCCGCCTGCTGCATGTTGTGCGTCACGATGACGATCGTGAACCGCTCCTTCAGCTCGCCGATGAGGTCCTCGACGGCGAGCGTGGAGATCGGGTCCAGCGCCGAGCACGGCTCGTCCATCAGCAGGACCTGCGGTTCGACGGCGATGGCGCGGGCTATGCACAGCCGCTGCTGCTGGCCGCCGGAGAGGCCGGAGCCGGGCTTGTTCAGGCGGTCCTTGACCTCGTTCCAGAGGTTGGCGCCCTTGAGGGACTTCTCGACGATGTCGGACAGCTCGGACTTCTTCTTGACCGTGCCGTTGAGCCGCAGACCGGCCGCGACGTTGTCGAAGATCGACATGGTGGGGAACGGGTTGGGCCGCTGGAAGACCATGCCGACGGTGCGGCGGACCGCGACCGGGTCGACGCCCGCGCCGTAGAGGTCCTCGTCGTCCAGCAGGACCTTGCCCTCGACGCGGCCGCCGGGGGTGACCTCGTGCATCCGGTTCAAGGTGCGCAGGAACGTTGACTTGCCGCAGCCGGAGGGGCCGATGAAGGCGGTCACCGAGCGGGGCTCGACGCTCATGGAGATGTCGTCGATGGCCTTGTGGTTGCCGTAGAAGGCGGAGAGGCCGCTGACATCGATTCGCTTGGCCATGGGGATCACTGCTTCTTTCTGGACGCGCGGTCAGCGGGCCGTTTTGGGGGCCTTCCAGCGGGCGATGCCGCGGGCCACCAGGTTGAGGATCATCACGAAGGCGATGAGGACGAGGGCCGCGGCCCAGGCGCGGTCGTACGACGCGTCGGAGCCCTGCTGCCACTGCTGGAAGACGTAGAGCGGCAGGGACTGCTGGGCGTCCTGGAACGGGTTGTTGTTGATCGTCTTCGCGCCCCACACCAGCAGCATGACCGGTGCGGTCTCGCCGGTGATGCGGGCGACGGCCAGCATCACGCCGGTGGTGATGCCGCCGATCGACGTCGGCAGGACGACCTTGAGGATGGTGCGCCACTTCGGGACGCCCAGGGCGAGGGAGGCCTCGCGCAGCTCGTTCGGGACGAGCTTGAGCATCTCCTCGGTGGAGCGGACCACGACCGGGACCATCAAGATCGCCAGCGCCATCGCCCCGGCGAAGCCGGACGGGCCGAAGCCGAGGATGAGGATCCAGACGGAGAGGACGAAGAGGCCGGCGACGATGGACGGGATGCCGGTCATCACGTCGACGAAGAAGGTGACGGCCTTGGCGAGCTTGCCGCGGCCGTATTCGACCAGGTAGATCGCGGTGAACAGGCCGAGCGGCGCGGCGATCAGGGTGGCCAGGCCCACCTGCTCCAGGGTGCCGATGATCGCGTGGTAGATGCCGCCGCCGGGCAGCGCGTCCGGCAGGGTGCCCATCGAGTGGGACAGGAAGTAGCCGTCCAGGACCTTGCTGCCGCGGACGACCGTCTCCCACAGCAGGGAGGCCAGCGGGATGACGGCGAGCAGGAAGGCCATCCAGACCAGGCCGGTGGCGAGGCGGTCCTTGGCCTGCCGGGCGCCTTCGACGGCGGCGGACAGGACGAAGGTGGCGGCCACGAAGACCAGGGCCGCGATCAGACCCCACTGGACGCGGCTGTCCAGACCGGCGCCGAGGCCGATGCCGCAGCCGATCGCGGCCGAGGCGAGGGCGAGGGCCGCCGGGGTCCAGCGGGGGAGCCGGGCCTGCTTCAGGGAGAACGGTGCGGACGTGGTGCCGGGCCCCTCGGTGCGGGGCTGCCGTTCCGTCATGACGTCGCTCACGAGTACTCCTTGCGCCGGGCGATGATCAGGCGGGCCGCGCCGTTGACGAGCAGGGTGATCACGAAGAGGACGAGGCCCGAGGCGATCAGTGCGTCCTGGCCGAAGGTGTCGGCCTCGCTGAACTTCGCGGCGATGTTCTGCGCGAAGGTGCCGCCGCCCGGGTCGAGCAGGCTCTTGCCGATGAGGAAGCTGGGGGAGAGGACGGTGGCGACGGCCATCGTCTCGCCGAGCGCACGGCCCAGGCCCAGCATGGAGGCGCTGATGATGCCGGAGCGGCCGAAGGGGAGGACCGACATGCGGATGACCTCCCAGCGGGTGGCGCCGAGCGCCAGGGCCGCCTCCTCGTGCATCTTCGGCGCCTGGAGGAAGACCTCGCGGCTGACGCTGGTGACGATCGGCAGGATCATGATCGCCAGCAGGATGCCGACGGTGAACAGCGAGCGGGCGGCGCCGCCGCCGTAGCTGAGGACGCCGGTCCAGCCGAGGTAGTCGTCGAGCCAGCCGTAGAGCCCGCCGAGGTGCGGGACGAGGAAGAGCGCGCCCCACAGGCCGTAGATGATGCTGGGCACCGCGGCGAGCAGGTCGATGACGTAGCCGAGCGGGGAGGCCAGCTTGCGCGGGGCGTAGTGCGAGATGAACAGGGCGATGCCGACGGCGACCGGGACCGCGATGACCATGGCGATCAGGGCGCTGACGACGGTGCCGAACGCCAGGACCGCGATGCCGAACTTCGGCTCGGTGCCGGTGGCGTTCCAGTCGAGGGTGGTGAAGAAGTTGGCGTGGTCGCCGGATATCGCGAGCACGGACCGGTAGGTGAGGAAGGCGGCGATGGCCGCCATGATCACCAGGAGGGCGATACCGGATCCGCGGGAGAGTCCGAGGAAGATCCGGTCGCCGGGGCGCTGGGCCTTCCCCGAGACGGAGGAGGCTCCGGCCGGGGCCGGCGGTGGCGCGGCGTCGGGTGTCGCGGTTGCTGAGGGGGTCATGGTTTCTCCGGTCTGCGGAGCCCGGGGGCTCCTGGCGCGGCGGTGCACCGGACGGGCGGCGGCCCGGGGGCCGTACGGCGGGGTGTCCCGGGCCGTACGGCGGGGTCGGGCCGCCGCCCGGTGGATCAGGCGAGGGCGGCGACGGTCTTGCGGACCTTGTCGGCGATCTCGGAGGGCAGCGGGGCGTAGCCCAGGTCCTTCAGGGCGTTCTGGCCGTCCTCGCTCGCGATGTAGGTGAGGAAGGACTTGGTGGCCGGCAGGGTCTCGGCCTTGTTGCCCTTGTCGCAGGCGATCTCGTACGTCACCAGGGTGATCGGGTAGGCGCCCTCGGCCTTGGTGGCGTAGTTCAGCTCCAGGGCGAGGTCGTCGCCCTTGCCGACCTGCTTGGCCTCGGCGATGGCCTTGGAGGCGTTGTCGACGGTGGCCTCGACCGGGGTCTTGGCGCCGGTGGCGATCTTGACGGTGGGGATCTTCCCGGCCGTCGCGTAGGACAGCTCGAAGTAGGAGATCGCACCGTTGGTCTGCTTGACCTGCGAGGAGACGCCGGCGGAGCCGGAGGCCGCCTGGCCGCCCTTGCCCTCCCAGGTCTTCGCGGGCTCGTGCTTCCAGGCGTCGGGGGCGGCGCCCTTGAGGTACTTGGTGAAGTTGTCGGTGGTGCCCGAGTCGTCGGAGCGGTGGAACGCCTGGATCTTGAGGTCCGGCAGCTTGGCGTCCGGGTTGAGCTTCTTGATCGCCTCGTCGTTCCAGTTGGTGATCGAGGAGTCGAAGATCTTGGCGAGGGTGGGCGCGTCGAGGACGAGGTTGTCCACGCCGGGCACGTTGTAGCCGACCGCGATCGGGCCGCCGACCATCGGCAGGTTGATCGCCTTGCCGCCCTTGCAGATCTTTTCGGACTTGGCGACCTCCTCGGGCTTGAGGGCCGAGTCGGAGCCGGCGAACGCGGTCTGGCCCTGGAGGAAGGTGGTGATGCCCGCGCCGGAGCCGGTCGGCTGGTAGTTGATCTCGGTGTCCTTGCAGGAACCGGCGTAGTTCTGCACCCAGACGTCCATGGCGTTCTTCTGCGCGGAGGAGCCGGACGCGCGCAGCTTGCCCTTGCCCTCGCACTTGATGCTGCCGGCCTTGGCGGCGTTGCCGGCGCCACCTGCGGCGCTGGTGTCGTCGGAGCCGCACGCCGTCAGGGCCAGGGCACCGGTGACGGCGAGAGCGCCCACCGCGAGGGCGCGAACCCGGTTCTTGCGCTGAAGCTTCACTGTCGAGAGTTCCTTCCTGGGGCGCGCCGCTTGGCCGGCGTGCGAGGTGTGTCAGGAGTGTGCGGAGTCAGCCGGAGCCCATATCGGTTCGCGACGGTGACGCGCACTCGGTACGGCTGAAATTAGGCAGATCAAGTGAAGCGGCCGATGGAGAAGAGTGAACGCACGGTGAACCTCACCCGTCAGCTGGGGGCGGTCCGTTCTGGCATGTATCAGTCACGCGAAAGCGGGGAATTGCCCCGTCCTCTGTTGACTTACCGATCGGTATGGCACCATCCGCGCCAACGACGACGGGGAGACGAAACGGTGCGCGACGACCGGAGGTGGCGGGTGGGGATCCAAGGGGCGGCGGACGCCGCAGGGGGCGGAGCGGACGGACGGGACGCCGGGGGCATACCCGGCGCGGGCGCGGTGCGAGGCGGGGCGGGGCCCGGGCGCCGCGCCCCGCGGGGCCGGGCCGTCGCCCGCGCCGTCGTGGTGCTCTGCGCGCTGGGACTGCTCGGGCCGCTCGCCCCGGCGGCGTACGCCTCGGCCGGGCGGGCGGCCGACGGGCCGGACGGGCGCCCGGCCACGCGGGAGGCGGCGGGCGGCGCGGCGGACGGCCGGGACGCGGGCGCCGACGGGGACCGGCTCGCCCGGATACACCGGCAGATCGAGGACCTCTACCGCGCCGCCGAGCGCGCCACCGACGCGTACAACGCGGCGCAGGAACAGGTCACCGACGAGCAGAAGAAGATCGTCACTCTCGCCCGCCGGATCGACGCCGCGCAGCGCCGCCGGGACGCGCTCCAGCGGCAGGCCGGTGTGCTGGCCGGCGCGCAGTACCGCGCCGGGGGCGTCCCGGACGAGGTGCGGCTGATGCTCCACGCGGACCCCGAGGGATACCTCGACACCGTGGTGCTGGCCCGCAAGAGCCAGCGCGCCGCCGCGAACGTCGCCGCCGAACTGAGCCGCCTTGCGGCCGGACTCCGGGACGACGCGCACTCCGCGACCGTCCGCTGGGAACACCTCGACGCCGAACGCGTGAAGAAGGAAAAAGCGCGGCGTGACATCAGGAAGAAGCTCGATGCGGCGAAGGAAATCGAATCCCGGCTGGCCGCCGCGGAAAAGGACCGGCTGAAAGAGCTGGAGGAATCCCGGGCCCGCGCCGAACAGCAGAAATGGCTGGACACCGGCATCCTGAAGGAGATCGGCAACAAGGCGTCCGGCGCCGGCCGGAAAGCGGTTTCCTTCGCGACCGCGCAGATCGGCAAGGATTATGTGTGGGGCGCCGAGGGGCCGGACACCTTCGACTGCTCGGGCCTGACCCTGCGCGCCTGGCAGGCCGGCGGCAGGACGATTCCGCGCACCTCCCAGGAGCAGTGGCGGCAGCTGCCCCGCGTCGCCGTCACGGACCTGCGCCCCGGGGACCTGATCATCTATTTCGCCGACGCCAGCCACGTCGGGATGTATCTCGGCGACGGGGCGATCGTGCACGCTCCGCGACCGGGCCGGCAGGTCACGATCGCCGGGGCGGGTTCGATGCCGATCCTCGGTGTCGTACGGCCCGATAAATGACGGAATGAGCGTGACGGCCTCGCCCGGATTGCCGGTGGCGATGCGGGCGAGGCCGTTATCGGACGGTCGCCGCGCCGTGGCGCATTGCGATCGGTTCCGGCCCCGGCGGGGTGATGTTCGTCATCCCCTTTCCGGCTTCTCCCGGTCTCTCCAGGTCAAATGGCTTATACCCGGCGGCATATGACGCGTGCCGCGTGCCACGGGTCATTCCGCACAAGTGTCCGATGGCGCTATGGTCGCACTCTCGGTGCCCGGTGGCGCACCGCTCTCCCCCACGAGCGGCGCACAACCGGGCACGTTGGTGCGCCGGACGGCGCGCCGGGACCGCCCTGAAGGAGCGCCTTCGCACGTCGTCCCGCGCCCGCCGGGCGGCCCCCGGCGAGCCAGGCGCCGCGCCGGCGACCACGACCCAGGGGGAGGGAAGGAAGCAGAGCCATGTCCGTACCCGTTCCGCACCGGCGCACGGCCGTGCTGTCGCAGCAGGCGGCCCCGGCCCGTGACGTCTGCGCCGCACGCCGCACGCCGGACGGCGCGGTGGACGGGCCCGCGCACCTTCTCGCCGCGGCCGCCGGCGGGGCGACGCTGCCGATCCCGGGCGCCCGCCGCCCCGAGACGCCCGCCGACACCGGCTCCGGGCCCGGCCTGACCGTCCTCCTCATCGGCGCCGACCCCAGCAGCACCGTCCCGGACATGTGGGACTGGGCGGGCCGCAAGGTCCGGCTGCGCACCGCCCGCAACCTCACCGAGGCGGCGCGGCTGCTCACCGACGACGTCGACTGCATCCTCCTCGACCTCGCCCCCGCCACCGAAGCGGACGGCCCGGCGGCGGACGGCGCCGGCGACACCCTCGGCGCGCTCCACGCGGTGCTGCGGATGGCCCCGGCCCACGCCGTCCTGGTGATGACGCCGGAGACCGACGCCGAACGCGCCGCCGAGGCGGTCCGCGTCGGCGCGCAGGACTACCTCTTCCGCGACGAGCTGGACGGCGCGGTCCTCAGCCGCGCGGTGCGCTACGCCGTCGAGCGCAAGCGCGCCGACCTCGCACAGCGCCAGCTCACCGAGTCGCGGATGCGCGCCCAGGAGAACGCCCGGCTGGAGCGCGGCCTGCTGCCGACGCCGCTGCTCGACGGCTCCGACCTGCGCTTCGCCGCCCGCTACCGCCCCGGCCGCAGCCGCGCGCTGCTCGGCGGCGACTTCTACGACACCGTCCGCACGCCGGACGGCACCGTCCACGCGATGATCGGCGACGTCTGCGGCCACGGCCCCGACGAGGCGGCGCTCGGCGTGGAGCTGCGCATCGCCTGGCGGGCGCTGACCTTCGCCGGGCTCTGCGGCGATGAACTGCTCTCCACCCTCCAGAAGGTCCTGGAGCACGAGCGCGCCGACGACGAGATCTTCGCGACGCTCTGCACCGTCGACATCTCCGCGGACGGCCGCCGCGCCGGCCTGTGCCTGGCGGGCCACCCGGCCCCGCTGCTCTCCCGCGCGGGCGGCCCGCCGCGGCTGCTCCCGTACGAGTTCGGCGGCCCGGCGCTCGGCCTGCTGCCGCACGCCCGCTGGCCGCGCCACCAGATCGAGCTGGGCGGCGCCTGGAGCCTGATGATGTACACCGACGGCCTGATCGAGGGGCACGTCGGGGAGGGCCGGCTGCGGCTGGGCCAGGAGGGCATGGCCGAGCTGGTCGCCCGCCGGATGGCGGCGGGCCTGACCGGCGAGGAGCTGCTGGACACCGCCCTGAACGAGGTCCGCGACCTCAACGGCGGCGAGCTGACCGACGACGTGGCGGTGCTGTGGCTGGCCCGCGGACGCGGCTGACGCGGCCGGCGGGCCGGTCTCAGGAGCGGCGGGGCGCGGGCCGGGACTGACGGGGCCGGGGCGCCGGGCGCGTCAGCGGGGCGCCGGGCATGCGAACGGGGCGCCCACCCGATGTGGTGCGCCCCGTGTCTCCGGCCGGCCGCTCAGCGTCCGCCGTTGTACGGCCCGTACGGACCGTCCGAGCTGGAGCCGCCGCGGCGCGGGCCCCCGCCGCCGGTGGCGTGGCGGAGGGCCGGACGGACATCGACGGTGTAGACGATCACCGCGATCACGCCGATGATCGGCAGGAACGACATCAGCGGCATGACGAAGAGCAGCAGCGTGGCGAGGGCCAGGAAGAGCAGCCACATCGGCTTGGTCTGCTTGTCGGCCGCGCGGTAGGCGTCGTCGCGGCGGACCGCCGCGTCGATCAGCATCACCGCGGCATAGATGCCCAGGGCCAGCTGCGCCCAGCCCAGAAGGGACTGGAATCCGTACACCAGCACGCTGCGCACCACCTTGCTTGTCGTCTCGGGGCCGTCGCGGCCCACCGTACCCGGACAACGGGCCGGGCCGCCGTCGCGTGCCCGGCCCGTGGGGATAACTACGTCACTTCGACGGCGGGGTGCTCCGGCGGGTGGCGGGCTTGCGGGCCGGGGCCTTCTTCGCGGACTTGGCCTCGGCCGCCTTCGCGCCGTCGGCCTTCGCGGTGGCGGGCCGGGCGGCGGGCTTGGTGACCGGCTTGGGCACCGCGCCGGTCCGGGTCGGCTTGGCCGCGGCCTTGCCGTTGGCGGTGCCGTTCGCCGTGCCGTTGGCCTTCGCCGGCTTGGCGGCGGTCTTCGGCGCCGGGTCCGGCTCGATCACCACGGCCAGCTCCTCGACGTGGTCGGCGGCGTCACCGCGCCAGCCCTGCACCGCGCCGCGGCCGCGCTCGGCCAGCCCGTCGTACGTCTCGCGCGCCTTGACCGCGTACTCGGCGGCCCGGCCGACGCCCTGGAGCGCGAGGACCTGCGCCTGCTCGCGGAGCTTCCTCAGGTCGGTGTCGAGCGAGCCGAGCAGGTCGTTCAGCTTGCCCTGGGCCTCCTTGGCCTGCTGGGCGACGCGCGCCTGCACGTCCTTGGGATCCGTGGCCCGCACCGCCTCGATGTGCTTGGGGGCCTCCGCGCGGATCCGCTCGACCAGCACCGGCACCTCACCGAGCTTCTCGGCCGCCAGATCGGCGGTGCCGGCGAGGGCGTACAGCGGGGTCGGGTCGGTCAGCGTCTTGCGGAGGTCATCGGTGATGGCCATGAGGTGCTTCCTCCTGCATTCGGTGTCCTGATGCGGATGTCGTGCGCTCAGCCGTGGCCGGGGACGTCCCCGGCCGGGGCGGCTCCCGGGTCGGTGCTGCCGTATCCGTTCTCCTTGCGGAAGGAGTCGTAGATCTGCAGCAGAACCTGCTTCTGCTTCTCGTTGAGCGAGGGGTCGGTGCGTATCGCGGTCTGCACCTCGACACCGCTCGCCGCCTGCCGCTCGTCGAGGATCCCGGCCTGGACGTACAGCGTCTCGGCGGAGATCCGCAGCGCCTTGGCCAGCTGCTGCAGGATCTCCGCGCTCGGCTTGCGCAGCCCGCGCTCGATCTGGCTGAGGTACGGGTTCGACACCCCCGCGGCCTCCGCGAGCTGCCGCAGACTCAGCTGCGCCGTACGCCGCTGCTCGCGCAGGAACGCACCGAGATTGCCGACGTTGAGCGATGCCATGGCCCCATCGTGCCCGCCAGTGCTAACTATTGCAAGCAGGGTGCTTGCGGGAGTGTTACGGGGGTGCGGGGTGCGGGGCGGGGCGGCGTTGGGGCATGAGGGCGCACGCGGCCGGTTCGTGTGCGCCGGGATGTGCTGATTCCGCCCCGCCCGGTCCGTCGTCAACGCGGCCTCGCAGGGCACGAGTTATTGGGACGTCAGGCCCCTGCGGGACGTTGCCGGGGCGGAGGGAAGCGGAGAGTGAGGGTGGTCATGGCGAATTACCTGGTCGTGGTGGAGGAGACGATCGGGGCTGCAGGGACCCAGGTGACGCTCCTGCGGGAGCTGGGAAATCGGGACCCGGGGGAAGCGCGGAAGCGGCTGCTGGAAGAGGCGAAGAAGTATCGGCCCGCAGGGTGGGAGAAACCCCCGTTTGTCTGTCGTGAGGGCAGTGATGCCTTTTGGCTGGTCCCCCGGGGCGGCAAACGGCACGGTCACTGCGTGATACGGCTGCGGGAATCCCTGTAGTGGAGCGGTCGTTGGCCCGGTGAGCCCGCGCCACTGGGCGTGAGCGGCAGTCGTGGCAGGGGAGCGGGCGGTGACGGGTATGGGGCGCCGCCTGCTCCCCTCCGGCCTTCTCCCGCGGCGGGCGGGGAGTCCCCGTCCGGCGTCGGCCGGGCCTCACGTCCTGCGGGAGATCTCCGCGCGGACGTCGGCGAGCAGCTGGAGGGCGTGCTCGCGGTCCTGTTTCAGGGTGCCGTCCACGCCGTGGACGGTGATCGTGATCCGCTTCGTGCCGTCGCCCGCGTGGACGTCCAGCTTGCCGCCGACCAGGAACTCCTCGGTGGGCTCGGCCCGCCAGACGCTGCACGCCCCCTTGGGGCCCTGGAAGATCTCGGTGACCGCGACGGCCGAGGTGTTGTGGCAGGTCTCGTCGACGGACTCGGCCACCAGGGCGGGATCCTTCCAGCTGAGGATCTCCAGCGAGAGCTTCACGTTGCTGTGCAGCGGCCCGCTCGTGCCGTGGCCGGCTTCCCGGACCGAGATGGTGATCGAGCACGAGCCCTTGTCGCCCTGGAGCCGCCCGAGGGTGCCGTCGAAGGCGTTGTCGCCGAGCGCCGCGGCGACCGACTCCGGCTTCAGGAAGTGGCCGCAGTTCTTGTTCACGGCCTTGGCCATGGCGGGGTCCACCGCGGGGCCGGACTCGTCCCCGCCGCCTCCGCCTCCGCAGCCCGACACGAGCAGCAGCCCCACGACCGTCCCGGCTCCGGCCCACCCACTGCGACGCATCGTTGCCCCCAACGCCGTGGCGCGCCACCGCGCCCCCATTCATGGCGGCATGAACTTAACAGGTGTGCGGGAGCGGCTGGTTGGGATTCCGGGGCGGAATCCCGAGGGCGCGGAGGCCGTCGTTGCCGGACAGTGTGGCGCCCGCTTAGTCTCGATCGTTCGGGGACCTCCCCAATTCCGCCGCAGACCACGGCCGTTCAGCAGCCCACCTGCGGGTTTCTCTCCTTCAAGGACTCATGACCATGTCGGGAATTGCAGGCAAGGCAGTGGCGATCACGGGCGCCAGCAGCGGCATTGGGGCCGCGACGGCGACGTATCTCGCGGAGAAGGGCGCCCGGCTGGTCCTGGGGGCGCGGCGGGAGGAGCGGCTGGCCGCGGTGGTGGACGGCATCGCCGCGCGAGGTGGCGAAGCCGTCGGCGTGATCACCGATGTGACGCGCCGGGAGGACCTCAAGCGCCTCACGGACACGGCGCTCGACCGGTTCGGGCGGCTCGACGTCCTGGTCTCCAACGCCGGGACGATGGCGGTGTCGCCCTTCGACGAGCTGCGCCAGGACGACTGGGACGCGATGGTCGCCACGCACATCACCGGTCTGCTCAACGGGATCGGCGCGGCGCTGCCCGTCTTCCGGCGGCAGGGCTCCGGCCACTTCGTCAACGTCGGCTCCACCGCGGCGCACGTCGTGAAGTCGCCGCAGGGCGTGTACGCGGCCACCAAGACGGCGGTGAAGGTGCTGACCGAGGGGCTGCGGCAGGAGTCCGGACCGGATCTGCGGGTCACCCTCGTCTCGCCCGGCTTCACCCACACCGAAGGGGTCGGCAGGAGCGCGAGCCCCGAGGTGGCGGCGGCGCTGGTCCGGCAGCGCGACGAGATCGCCATGCCGCCCTCCGCAGTCGCCGCCGCGATCGGCTTCGCGATCGAGCAGCCGGCGGGCGTGGACATCAGCGAGGTCGTCGTCCGGCCGACGGCGCAGGGGTGAGCGGCGTGGTGCGCGCGACCGCCGCGGGAGGGGCGCGATGAGCCTGCGGCAGTTCGAGTACGCGCTGGCCGTGGCCGCGGAGGGCTCGGTGACGGCCGCCGCGGAGGTGCTGCGCGTCGCCCAGCCGTCGGTCTCCCAGCAGATCCGCGGGCTGGAGCGGGAGCTGGGCGTGGAGCTGTTCGCACGGACGCCCTCCGGACTGGTGCCGACCGTCGTCGGCCGGGCGTTCCTGCGGGAGGCGCAGGCCGCGGTGGGCGCGGCGCGGCGGGCCCGGGCGACGGCGCGGGCCGGCGCCGGGGAGCTGGTGGGGGAAGTGGTGGTCGCGGCCCAGATGGGCTTCGGCACCCGGCAGTTCCCGGGCGCGCTGGGCGCGCTGCGCCGCCGCTTCCCGCGTCTGGAGGTCACCGTCTTCGAGGAGCCCGGCTCCGCGGAGCTGGAGCGGCTGTGCCGCCGGGGCGCGTTGGACCTCGCCCTGATGGCGGCGTGCGAGCGGAGCCCCGCCGACGCCCACCGCCTCGGCGCCGAGGAGTTCGTCGTGGTGCTGGGCGAGGGGCACCGCCTGCTCGCCGCGGACCGGGTGGAGTTGGGCGCGCTGGCGGACGAGCCGTGGGTGCGGTTCGACCGGGACAGCGCGCTCGACGCCGTACTCGCGGACGTGCTGAAGGGCAACGCCCCGGAACCGGTCACGGCCGCCCGCGTCTCCCAGACCGCGACGGCCGTGCGCTGGGCCGCCGGCGGACTGGGCGTGACGCTCGTCCCGGCCTCCGCGGTGCCCGAGGTCTACGCCCACCTCGTACGCCCGGTGTACCCGGCCGTCCACCAGCCCGTCATCGCCGTGGTCCGATCGACCCCGGGCCCCGCGGAGACGGCCCTGCTGGAATTCCTGCGGAAGGAGGAATGGGCGGGGGAGTGGGCCGGGTCGGATTCCGCTTCGGGGGATTTCTGACGGTGGCTTTCCTTTCTCCGGCGTTTCTTTCTCGCGCCCCTGGCGGAAGCCTCCCTGGATTTCCGGCGGATAATTTCCAGATGATGCGGCATGAGGGGAATTCCTCCCGCATCAGCCCCGCGGGAATTCGCCGCCGTCCACGACGAGCTTGCTTCCGGTCAGCCAGTCCGCCCGCGGGGAGACGAGGAAGAGGACCGCATGGGCGATGTCGTCCGGGTGGCCCTCGCGGCCCAGCGGCGCCGTGTCGTCGGCGTTGGTCGCGGCCGGCGCCGCGGACAGGCGCGCCCACTGCCCCCGGGTGTCCGCGCCGCCGGGGGTGGCGGTCCGGCCGGGGGAGACGGTGTTGACCCGGACGCCGGACGGCGCCAGCTCCGCGGCCAGCCCCCGGCTGTAGTTCTCCAGCGCCGCCTTCGCCGTCGTGTAGTGCAGGAACGGCCCGACCGGCGTGGCGACCGCGGCCGAGGAGACGTGCACGATCGCCCCCGAACGCCGCTCCCGCATCCCCGGTGCCAGCAGCGCGTCCAGCCGCACCGACGCCAGGAAGTTCAGGTCCAGCGCGTCCTGCCACTCCTCGTCGGGGATGGCCGCGGCGTCCTTGTGGGGCCGCGCCCCGCCGGCGTTGTGGACCAGGATGTCCACGCCGCCGAGCCGCTCCCGCGCGGCCGCGGCGAGCGCCTGGGCACCGGCCCGGGTCCGCACATCGGCCGGCACGAAGACGGCCCCGTCCGGCGCCGTGCCCGCCGCCGACCTGGCCGTCGTCAGCACCTCGGCGCCCGCGTCCAGAAGCCGGCGTACGACGGCGGCGCCGATGCCGCGGGTGCCGCCCGTGACCAGGGCCCGCTTTCCGGCGAGTTCCCGGTTTTCCGGTGCGTTCCGGTTCGTGGTCATGGCGATGGTCCTCTCGCTCAATTCGTCGTCCGCGCGGCGTAATGCGACGTCCGCCCGGCGGAAAAAGGGATCAGTGGCGGCGCGGAGTGTGAATTCCCGGAGGGATTTACTCGGGCGCCCCGTCGAGCTGTTTCACCGTACGAATGGAGGAGAGTGGAAGGCAAAGACCAAAAGGTGGTGGGGGGTATAGGGGGTTCCTATACAGGCCGAAGCAGGCCGAAGCAGGTCGAAGCAGGCCGGCGTTGCCGGAGGCGGCCCGGCCTCTCGCCTGGGTCGTCCCGCCCGGCTCGTCCCGCCCGGTCCCGGTTCAGTCCGCGGAGACCTTGTGGACGGCGGTGTCGTCCGGACCCACCCGGCGTCCGTCCTCGGCGCGTACCTCCAGTGCCCGGAGGCGGTGTCCGGCGCGGCGGTCGACCAGTTCGGAGTGCGGTTCGCCGGGGGCGAAGAAGTGCTGTTCGCCCCACTGCCGCAGCGCCACGATGACGGGGAAGAGCGCCTCGCCCTTCGGGGTCAGGACGTACTCGCGGTAGGCGCTGCCGTCCGAGGCGGGGACGGAGGCGAGGACGCCGCCGGCGACGAGGGCGCGCAGGCGGGTGGTGAGGATGTTCTTCGCCACGCCCAGGCTGCGCTGGAACTCCCCGAAGCGGCGGCTGCCGTCGAACGCGTCCCGGACGATCAGCAGGGACCACCAGTCGCCGATCGCGTCCACGGACCGGGCGACGGGGCAGTCGCTGTCGTCGAAGCGGGTCCTGCTCACCATGGCGTCCCTCGTTCCCGTCGTCCGTCGGTGCGCCGGTCCGGTCCGTCGTCCCATCACGCCGGTTCGGCCCGTCGTGCCACCGCTCGTGGTTGCAACATGCTACCAAGCGGGTTAGCGTCACCCTCGTTCTTCGGTAGCAAGATGAAACCAGTTCCGGAAGGGTCGGGGAGACCCGGACGGGTCGGAGGGGAGTGGATGCCGATGTCCGGCAACGGTGCGGCCGTGACGCGACGGAGCGAGGACGAGGCGGGGAGGGCGGACGGGTACGTCCTGCCGCGCGGTGTGGTCGCGCTCTTCGCCGTCGCCTGCGGAGCCGCGGTGGCCAATGTCTACTTCGCCCAGCCGCTGCTGGTCACCATCGGGCGCGACCTCGCCATGAGCCCGGCGCTGATCGGCGGCGTCGTCACGCTCACCCACGTCGGCTACGGCCTCGGGCTCTTCTTCCTCGTCCCGCTGGGCGATGTGACCGACCGGCGGCGGCTCGTCGTGGTGCAGTTGACGCTGCTGGTGGGGGCGTTGGCGCTGGTCGCCACCGCCCGTACGGCGGCCGTGCTGCTCGCGGGCATGGCGGCGACGGGGCTGCTCGCCGTCGTCACCCAGACGCTGGTGGCCTTCGCGGCGTCGCTGGCGCCGCCCGCCGGACGCGGCCGGGTCGTCGGGCTGGTCACCAGCGGCGTGGTCATCGGCATCCTGCTCGCCCGCACCGTCTCCGGTCTGCTGGCCGACCTCGCGGGCTGGCGCTCCGTCTACCTCGCCTCGGCGACGCTCACCGCGGTGCTGGCGCTGATCCTGCTGCGGGTGCTGCCCCGCCCCACCGCCGCGCCGACCGCCCTGCGCTACGGACAGCTCCTGCGCTCCACGCTCACCCTCTTCGCGCGCGAACCGCTGCTGCGGCTGCGGGCGCTGTACTGCCTGCTGGTCTTCGCCGCGTTCAGCACCCTGTGGAGCAGCGTCGTGCTGCCGCTGAGCGAGGCGCCGTACTTCCTGCCGCACCGGGCGATCGGCGCGCTCGGGCTGATCGGCGTCGTCGGCGCGCTGGCCGCGACCGTCGCGGGGCGTCTCAACGACCGCGGACTCGCCCGCCGCACCACCGGCATCGCCCTGGCCCTGCTCACCGCCTCCTGGCTGCCGCTGGCCTTCACCCGCAGCTCGCTCTGGGCGCTGGCCGCCGGGGTGATCCTCCTCGACCTCGCGGTGCAGGCGGTCCATGTCACCAACCAGACCCTGATCTACGCCCTCCACCCGGACGCGGGCAGCCGTCTGATCGGCGGCTACATGGTCTTCTACTCGGTCGGCAGCGCCACCGGTGCCCTCGCCGCGACCTCCCTCTACGCGGCGGCCGGATGGGGCGCGGTCTGCGTGCTGGGGGCGGGGTTCAGCGGGCTGGGGCTGGCGGTGTGGGTGGGTGCGTGGTGGCGGGAGCGGTCCGTGCGTTTGGGGCGGCGCCCGTGAACGGTTAGCCGGGTGTTAGCCGGGCGGCAGTCCCGCGCCAGGGGCTTCGGGCAGAGTCGGTGACGTACCGGGGAGAACACGTCACCGACCACCTCAGGGGGAACCCGCCATGCGCGCCAATGCCGTCCGCACCACCCGCCGCCGCACCCTGCGCGTCGCCGCCGCCGCTCTCACCGCGGCCGCCGGTCTGACCCTGACCGCCTGCTCCGGTGCGGACGCGGGCGGGACGAAGGCCGCGGGGCAGGCCGACTCGGCCGCCTCGCAGGCCGACGCCGGCGCGGGCGTCTCCACCACGGTGCCGGACCGCGGGCAGCAGGCGGAGTCCGGCGGAAAGGGCGACGCCAAGGCGGCGCCCGGGGGCGCAGGGAGCGCGAACTCGGCCACCCGGGGCGAGCGCTGCCACACCTCCGGCCTGGAGGCGTCGTTCGCCACCGGTGAGGACGCGGCGCCGGACCCGGACGCGCAGGGCGCGACGACCACCAGCATCCTGCTGACCAACACCAGCGGCCGCACCTGCAAGATCGGCGGTTTCCCCGGTGTGGACCTCGTGCCCGACAACGGCGGCACCCCCTGGTCGCTGACCCGCTCGTCCGCCACGTACGGCTCGATCACCCTGGCCCCCGGCGAGTCCACCGACTTCACGATCAGCCTCGGTATGGCCCACGAGAACGACGAGGGTTCCTGGAAGCCCGCCTCCGTGCGGATCACCCCGCCCAACGAGACCACCTCGGTGGAGGTCGCCTGGCCCTGGGGCCCGCTCGTCGACCAGTCCGGTGCCACCCACCCGGCCACCTTCGTCAACCCCATCGGCTGACGACCCCCGCCGAGGCCCGCTGCGGCAGTTCAGGGGCCGGGGCGGCAGCGGGGCCGGGCGCGGGCGCCCACTCGGAGCGGGCCCGGCCTGGCCCGGAGCGCCCGGCCCCGGTCGGACCCGCCCGGAGCGCTCGCCCTCGCCCGGAGCACCCGGCTACGACCGGCCCCGGCCGGACCCGCCCGCAGCAGGCGAGATCGGACGTCCCACCTGCTCCACCGGCTCACCTCCGCACCCGGTAGCGCAGATGGGTGACGCCGGCGCCCTCGACCACCGCGACGGGGCCGTCGAACTGCACCGGCCCGCCGCCGAGTCCGTCGAAGAGCCGCTTCCCGCCGCCCAGCACGACCGGAACCAGCGCGATCCCGACCTCGTCGAGCAGCCCGGCCGCCAGGCACTGACGGGCCATCTGCCCGCCGTTCACCACGACATCCCCCGCCCCGGCCAGCTCCTTCGCCCTGGCCACCGCCGCCTCGATGCCGTCGGTGACGAAGACGAAGTTCTCGTCGTCCGCCGGACGGTCGTCCGGGCGCCGGTGGGTGAGCACGACCGTGGTGACGCCCATCGGATGGCGCCCGCCCCAGGCGTGCGTCAGGTCGTAGAGATACCGGCCGACGACCAGCGCCCCCGCGTTCCCCCACTCCCGCTGGAGCAGTGCGGCGTCGGCCGCGGAGACACGGAACGGCGGCACGTCCGGACTGGCCGTCGGCACCTCGACGTCGCCGTTGCCGTACCACTGGAACAGCAGGTCGAAGCCGCTCTCGTCCGGTCCGGCGATATAGCCGTCCAGGGACATCGTGGTGGCGCCGGTGGTGACCTTGCCCATGGGGTGTCTCCTCAACTGGTCCGCGGGTACCGCCGATACCGGTACATCGTGGACGAGGCCACCCGCCCCGCACGCCACCGAAACAGGCCCCGCTCCCCAAAGCCTTTGCCTTCGAGTGCACTTCACCTCCTACCGTCACCGGGACGGCCGCGGCCCCGGGAAAGTCCCGGTGGCGGGCCGTGCCAGGAGGTGGCAGGGATGACGGGGATGCCCACGCGCAAGCTCGGTGCGCTGGAGGTTTCGGCTCAGGGGCTCGGATGCATGGGGATGAGCCACGGATACGGGGACGCGGACGACGACCGGTCGCTCGCCACCCTCCACCGGGCGCTCGACCTCGGGGTGACGCTGCTGGACACCTCCGACTACTACGGCGCGGGCCACAACGAGGAGTTGCTGGGCAGGCTGCTCGCCGAGCGGCGCGACGAGGTGGTGCTCGCCACCAAGTTCGGCTTCGCCAACCGCCTCGGCGACCCGACCGTCGTCCGCGGCGACGCCGCCTACGTCCGGCAGGCGTGCGACGCCTCGCTGCGCCGCCTGGGCACCGACCACATCGACCTCTACTACCAGCACCGCGTCGACCCGCGGGTGCCGATCGAGGAGACGGTCGGCGCCATGGCGGAGCTGGTCGCGGCGGGCAAGGTGCGCCACCTCGGGCTGTCCGAGGCCGGCGCGGAGACCGTCCGCCGGGCGCACGCGGTCCACCCGATCGCCGCGCTGCAGAGCGAATGGTCGCTGTGGACCCGCGATCTGGAGGCGGAGATCGCCCCGCTCTGCCGGGAGCTGGGCATCGGCCTCGTACCGTTCTCGCCGCTCGGCCGCGGCTTCCTGACCGGGCGTTACGCCTCCGTCGAGGGCCTTGCGGCGAACGATGTGCGGCGCACCCAGCCGCGGTTCGCCGACGGGAACCTGGAGCAGAACCTCGCGATCGTGCGGACGCTGGAGAAGCTGGCCGCCGACCGCGGGGTGACCGCCGGGCAGCTCGCGCTGGCCTGGGTGCAGCACCGCGGCGACGACGTCGTGCCGATCCCCGGCACCCGGCGGGAGCGGTACCTGGAGGAGAACCTCGCCGCGCTGACCATCGAACTGTCCGCCGCCGACCTCGCCGCCATCGACGCCGCGGCCCCCGCCGACCGCATCGCCGGCACCCGCTACGACGCGGGGAGCATGGAGTTCGTCGGACGGTGACGAGGGAGCGGGAGAGGGCGGAGACGGAGGAGACGGAGGAGAGGGCGGAGAAGGCGGAGATGGAGGAGACGGTGAGAGGTGAGTCGGTGGCGGAGGACGGGCTATCGGGTGGCGCGGCGACCGACGGTCCGGAGCCCGGGGCCGCCGCCCCTGGCGGCCCGATCCCGACGGCCGGTGGCGGGCCCGCCTTCCTCCGGCGCTTCCACGCCGCGCATCCCGCGGTCACCGCCCGGGCCATGGCGCACGGGCGCGCGCCCGACGGCCGGTCCAGCTATGCGCTGCTGCGGGACGCGGTGGCCGGGCGGCGCCGGGTGTTGGACGTGGGATGTGGCGACGGGCTGCTGCTGGAGCTGCTCGCCGCCGGGCCCGGCCGGCAGGTCGCGGGCATCGACCTGTCGGCGGCGGAACTGGCCCTGGCCCGCCGCCGCCCGGGACTGGACGCCGCCGTGCTGCACACCGGGAACGCCGACCGGCTGCCGTTCTCCACCGGCGAGTTCGACGGTGTCGTGTCACATATGGCACTGATGCTGATGGATCGTCCCGAGCGGGTCGCCGCCGAGATCGCCCGGGTGCTGGCGCCCGGCGGGACGCTGGCCGCGGTGCTGGGCGGCGGGCCGGGGGAGGACGAGGCGTACGCGACGTTCCTGCGGCTGCTTCGGCCGGTGCTCGACGCGGCGCCGCCCGGGCGCCGCATCCCGCCCCTCGGAGACCGGCGGCTGCGCACCCGCGAGGGGTTCGACGCGGTCTTCGGGCCCGTCGGATTCGCCCCGGTGGCCTGGGAGCGCGTGGCGCTCGACCTGACCGCGCCGCCGGACACCGTGTGGCGGACGGTCGGCTGCCTCTACGACCTGGCGCCGCTGCACCCGGCGGCCGTCGCCGACCTGCGGACCCGCTTCGCCGCCGCCACCGCCCCGACGGCGCTGCCGGACGGCCGCATCCCGTGCGCGATGACGGTGTACGTGGCGGTGGCCCGGCGTACGGGCTGAACGGCGGGGCGCGCACGGAGCGCGGGCGCGCCCGGCCGTCAGGCCCCGTACGGCCGTGCGGCCCGGCCCTCGCGCAGGGTGAGGGCCCACCAGGTGAGCTGGTCCAGCAGGGTGTCGGCCGCCTTGGTGGCGGGCGCCGGGTCGTGCGGCTCGCCGTTCTTGTCGAAGAGCGTCCAGGCCAGCGGGAAGCTGACCGTCTCGCGGACCGTCATGGCGTGCAACTCCGCGAAGACCAGCCGCAGTTGCTCGACCGCCCGCAACCCGCCGGAGATCCCGCCGTACGAGACGAAGCCGACGGGCTTGGCGTGCCACTGCGGGTTCAGCAGGTCGATGGCGTGCTTGAGCGGCGCGGGGAACGAGTGGTTGTACTCGGGGGTGACCACCACGAACGCATCGGCCGCCGCGATGCGCCCGGCGAACTCCTCGAACTCCGGCGTCCCGTACCGCAGTTCGTACGGGCGGACCGTGTCGAGGTCGATGACGTCAACGTCGAGATGGGCGCGGGCGGCGGCCTGCCGGGCGAACCAGCCGCCGACGACCGGCGCGAACCGGCCCTCCCGGGTGGAGCCGACGAGCACGGCGAGGGTGTGGCGGGCCGGGGCGCCGGTCGAGGCGGCGGCTGCGGGCGTCTGGGTGCCGGATGCGGACACGGATTCCTCCGGGGAGAGCGCGGGTGACGGGGCGGGCGCCGCCGTCGGGACCGACGCTAGAACCTCAAGTAAAGTTGAGGTCAACTGGCGATCGTCGGCCGCCGATCGTCAGCCGCCGGCCGTCAGTCGGTGACTGCCGGCGTTGGCCGCCAGCCGCCAGCCGCCAGCCGCCAGCCGCCAGCCGCCAGCCGCCAGCCGCCAGCCGTCAGCCGTCAGCCGCCGACCGGTGTGCGCCGACCGCCAACTGCCGGGTGGGTTCGGGTGTGTGCCGTGTGCCGTGTAGCGCATGCCATGTGCCATGTCACGCGTGCCATGTGCTGCATGGCGTGTGCTGCGTGGTGCGCGCCATGTGACGCGTGCCATGTGCCATGTCACGCGCGCCACGTGACACACGCCGTCCCCGCGCACCCCGACCCTGCCCCGCCCCCCACAGCAAGGCCCCGCCCGGAGCCGCCCCGCGCCGCATCCGGCCCATACCCGCTCCGGCCCATGCCAGCTCCGGCCCATGCCCGCTCCGCCCCGGGGCCCACCCCGGGGAGTTCGTGGCCCACCCCGGAGAATCCGACCGCTCAGGCAGCCCCGAACAGCTTCAGCAGTTCCGTCTTCTGGAACATCCGGGCCGTGTCGACGGCCGACGGCGTGCCCGCCGCCGGGTCCGCGCCGTGGGCCACCAGCACCTTCACGACCTCGTCCTCGCCCTTGAAGACCGCGCCCGCCAGCGGCGTCTGGCCGCGGTCGTTGGGGCGGTCGGCGTCGGCGCCGCGCTGGAGCAGCGCCTCCACGGTGGCCGCATGGCCGTGGTACGCGGCGAGCATGACCAGCGAATCGCCCCTGTCATTGGTCAGGTTGGCCGGGACCCCGGCGTCCACGTACGCGGCGACGGTGTCCGTGTCGCCGTGGCGCGCGAGGTCGAACATCTTGGCCGCGAGCTGTAGTACCTCGGGGTCGTGGGCGTGCTCGGTCGCCTCGGGCCCCTGCGGCCCGGTGTGCGCATCGCTCATGATCGCCGGCCTCCTGCTGTGATCGTCCCCATCTGGCTGTCGCCGCCACTGTAGGCACGCCCCGCGCTCTTTGTGCAGGCCAACGCCGTACGACGGGAGGAACACCACGCGAGCGGACAGGCGGGGCGGCGGAGCGCCGGCCCCGCCGCCGCGGGGCGCCGGCCCCGCCGCCCCGCTCCCGCGGACCTCAGAACGCCGCGCGGACCTCGCCGACCCGGACGCCGCCGCCCAGCAGCGGCACGTCCGCGATGCGGTCCAGGACCGGCGCCTCGACGCCCATCGCGCGCAGCGCGCGGGCCAGCACCGGGCCCAGCGTGCGGGTGTTGCCGTCGTCGATCTTGAAGGCCAGGGCCCGGCCGTCGGGCAGCGCCAGCGCCTGGACCGCCTCGGCGCCCATCTTCGACAGCGTGCCGGGCAGCTCCCGCATCAGCCAGGTGTCCGGGCGCCGGGTCCCCGCGACGTACTCGGGGTGCGCGCGCATCGCGTCGGCGACCCGGCGCTCGGGCGTGCCCGGCTCGGCGAGGACGAAGGTCCGGAACGAGCGGGCCAGACCGGTCAGCGACAGCGACATCAGCGGCGCGCCGCAGCCGTCCGTGCCGATGTGCGCCACCTCCTCACCACTCGCCGCGCGCACGCTCTCCAGCACCAGCTGCTGGAGCGGGTGGTCCTGGTCGAGGTAGCTCTCCGTCGGCCAGCCGTTGGCGACGCAGGCGGCGAGCATCGCGGTGTGCTTGCCGGAGCAGTTCATCGTGAGCGGCGAGCGGACCTGTCCGGACGCCAGGTACCGCTCGGCCTCCTCCGGGTCCAGCGGCAGGTCCGGCGGCGTCTGCAGCTGCGCCGCGTCCAGCCGGAACTCGTCCAGCATCGTCCGCACCAGCTCCAGATGGAACGATTCGCCGGAGTGGCTGGCGGCCGCCAGCGCGAGCCGTTCGCCGGACAGCTCCAGGCCCGCCCGCAGCAGCGCCGCGGCCTGCATCGGCTTGTTGGTGGAGCGCGGGAAGACGGGGGCGTCGACGTCACCGAGCGCGGTCTCGACGCTGCCGTCGGCGGCCAGCACCACCAGGGAGCCGCGGTGGCGCCCCTCGACGAAACCGGAGCGGACGACCTCGGCGAGGACCGGGGATTCCGGGGTGGCCGGGGAGTCCGGGCGGTCGGATATCGGGCGGGACGGAGACATCGGTGGGCCTTCCGGGAACGCGACCGGCCCTCCCCGGAAGGCTTGTGGCCCAGGTCAGGACAGCAGGTCGTCTACTTGTGCTTCCCCCTCACGGTACCTGCGGGCAATTTCGGTGCTGCAATCGTCGGCCATCCGCTGGAGCGACTGCCGCCGCCCGGAGACCTGCTGCTCGTAGCGGACGAGCCGGGCCATCGCCTCCGTCAGCTCGCCGTCCGTCCGCGCCCCCAGATCGGACAGCTCGACCTCGCCGAGCATGTCGTCGGCGAGCCGCCGGTACTCCTCGCCGTGCGGGGTGCCGACCGTGACGTGGCGGGCGGACGAGCGGTGGCGGGACGGGACGTCGGCCAGGATCTCCGGGAGTCGGTCGAGCAGCGGCGGCAGCGGCGCCGCCCGGCGGGCCAGCTCCGCCCGCAGGATGTCGATCCGGCCCTGGAGCAGCCGCCGCAGATAGCTGAGATCGGCCTCCTCGCGCTGGGCGTCGCGCCGCAGCACCCGCAGCTCGGGCAGGCCCGGAGCGGTCAGATCGGGCTGGACGACGGGGTGGAAGCGGTCGCGCTGCTGCGGTGGGCGGTGCTGCGACCGGCCGGCTTGGAGCATGGGGCCATCCTCGGTGCGGGCGCCGTCGGCGGGAGCCGTCGCCATGGTCGTCCAACGGGCGGCGGGCGGCGTGGGAGCGGCACCCGGAGTCGTACGGGCGGGTGGTACGGGACCGGGGATCCGCCCGGCGCCGGCAGTGCTCATGAGTGGTTGTCCCCTCGTCCGGTGCGGCATCCAGGGCATGTTGTCCATGAAACGCACCACGTGCACGCATCGTGCCACTCTGGGCGGTCCGTATGCAGGGCCATGACACCCGAACGGCCCCCGGAGGGGCACGGCTGTCCGAACGGCTCCGGCGCCCGGCATGATGGCGGGTATGCGAGCAGTGGTGCAGAGGGTGGACGGCGCGCGCGTCGTCGTGGACGGCGAGACGGTCGGCGAGATCGTCGGCGAGGGACTGTGCGTGCTGGTCGGGGTCACGCACGACGACACGGCCGAGAAGGCGGCGCAGCTCGCCCGGAAGCTGTGGTCGGTGCGGATCCTGTCGGGCGAGAAGTCCTGCTCGGACACGGGCGCACCGCTGCTGGTCATCAGCCAGTTCACTCTCTACGGTGACGCGCGCAAGGGCCGCCGCCCCACCTGGAACGCGGCCGCGCCCGGCCCGGTCGCCGAACCGCTCGTCGACGAGGTGGTGGGCCAGCTGCGGGCCCTCGGCGCCCAGGTGGAGACCGGCCGGTTCGGCGCCGACATGAAGGTTTCGCTGACCAACGACGGGCCGTTCACGGTGCTGGTCGAGGTCTGAAAAACGGCTGCGGCCGCGGCCCCTTCCGCAGGGACCGCGGCCGCAGCCGTGCGCGGGGGTCCTACGGCGCGACCACGACCTCCTGGGCCGCCGCGGTGCCCTCGGCGTCCAGCGGGGCGTCGACGGGGACGTTCCGCTTGATCAGCCCGAGGGCGATCGGGCCCAGCTCGTGGTGGCGGGCCGAGGTGGTGACGAAGCCGATCTGACGGCCCTCGGGGCCGTCCGCGGCGAGCCGCAGCGGCGTGCCGTGCGGCGGCAGGTGCACCTCGCTGCCGTCCAAGTGCAGGAAGACCAGCCGGCGCGGCGGCTTCCCCAGGTTGTGGACACGGGCGACGGTCTCCTGACCGCGGTAGCAGCCCTTCTGGAGGTGGACCGCGGTCTCCAGCCAGCCCAGCTCGTGCGGGATGGTGCGGTGGTCGGTCTCCAGGCCCAGGCGCGGGCGGTGCGCCTCGACGCGCAGCGCCTCCAGGGCCAGGACGCCGATCGCCGGGCCGTGCGCGGCGGCGAACGCGTCCAGAGCGGCGCGCGGCATGAAGAGGTCCCGGCCGTGCGGCGTCTCGCGGACGACCGAGCCCTCGGGCGCCTCGGTGATCGAACCGGCCGGGAGGTGCACCACGGCGGTGTCGGCGGTGCGGTCGGCGACCTCGACGCGGTAGAAGAACTTCATGCTCTCCAGGTAGGTGATCACCGCCTCCTGGTCCCCCGGCTCGGTGTGCAGCCATGTCGTCTCCCCGTCGTCGACGAGGTAGAGCGCATGCTCGATGTGGCCGTGCGGGGAGAGGATCAGCGCCTCGGTGGCCTGCCCGGGCGGCAGCTCGCTGACGTGCTGGGTGAGCAGCAGATGCAGCCAGCTCAGCCGCTCCGGACCGGTGACGGTGACCACGCCGCGGTGCGAGAGGTCCACGAAACCGGAGCCGTCCGCCAGCGCGCGTTGCTCGCGGAAGAGGTCACCGTAGTGCGCGGCGACGCCTTCGTCGGGGGCCTCGGCGGGGACGGCGCCGGGCAGCGACAACAGGGAACTCTTCATGCCGCCAGCCTACGGCCCGGCCACCGGCCGGCGGGAGCGCGGTGGGGAGCGTACGGGCGGGCGCGGGACGGCTGTGCGACGGGCATTTGGGCCCGCCGCCGCTACGCCTCGCCGTCCTGCTGCCGGGCCGCCTTCTCGCTGCAGCCGCGGCAGCGGCCGAAGATGGCGAAGTGCTTCAGGTCGGTGGCGAAGCCGAACTGTTCGCACAGCGTGGCGGCGAACGGCTCGGCGACCGACAGATCCGCCTCGATCACGTCCGTGCAGTCCCGGCAGACCAGATGCATGTGGTGGTGGCGGTCGGCGAGGTGGTACGTCGCCGAGCCGTGCCCGAGGTGGGCGTGGCTGACCAGGCCCAGCTCCTCCAGCAGCTCCAGCGTGCGGTAGACGGTGGAGATGTTCACGCTGCCCGCGGTCTTGCGCACCTCGGTGAGGACGTCGTCCGGGGTCGCATGCTCCAGTCTGTCGACGGCTTCCAGCACGAGCTGACGCTGCGGCGTCAGCCGGTAGCCGCGTTTGCGGAGGTCGCTCTGCCAGTCGGTGCTCACCACAGGGCCAGTGTAAGGAGCGCCCGCCCGCCCGAGGAGTCAGCCGACGTGCCCGGCGGCGAGATAACGCGCCAACGAGCGGACCGCGGCCGGATTGCGGGGCGATTCGACGAGGTCGGCGTAGTCCAGCGTGTAGATGCGGCGGTGCTTGACGGCGGAGACGTTCGCCAGCGGCTTGTAGTGCAGCAGGAAGTCCTTCTTCTGCGCGGCGGTCGGGGAGCCGTAGTCGTTGATCAGGATGACGTCGGGGTCGCGCTCGACGACGGTCTCCCAGCCGACGGTGGTCCAGGTGTCCTTGAGGTCCTTGGTGATGTTGACCCCGCCCGCCTTGGTGATGATGTCGTCCGGACCGGCGAAGGCGCCCGCGGTCAGCGGCTTGTCGGTGCCGCTGTCGTAGAGGAAGACGGAGGGCTTGTCGCGGTCCGCGGCGTGCGCGGCGCGGACCTCGGCGATCTGCGCGCGGTACTCCTTGACCAGCTTCGCGGCGCGGCCCTCGACATGGAAGATCTTCCCGAGGTTCGTCAGGTCGGTGTAGAGCGCCTCCAGCGGCGGCATCACCCCGCGGGCGCTGCCGGAGCCGCCGTTGCGGCACGACTCGGTCAGCACGTACGAGCCGATGCCGAGCTTCTTGAGGGAGGCGGGGGTGAGGTCGTTGCCCTCGCCGAAGCCGTAGTTCCAGCCCGCGAGGACGAGATCGGCGTGCGCGTCGAGCGCGATCTCCTTGGTGATCGCCTTCTTCGACAGCCACGGCACCGTGTCGTACGCGTCCCGCCAGGCCACCTTGTCGATCCGGCCGCGGTACGACGGCATGACGTACCCGGCCATCCGGTCCTCCAGGCCGAGCGCCAGCATCAGATCGGTGATGCCGACGTCGTTGGTGACGACCCGGGACGGCTTCTTGTCGAAGGTCAGCGCGGTGCCGCAGTTCTTGACGGTGACCGGGTATCCGGCGGCTTCCTTGTGGTCGCCGCCGTCGGACGCGATCTTGGCGCCGCAGCCGGTGAGGGCCGGCGCGAGGACGCAGACCGCGGCGAGGACGGAGAGCAGGGCGGTGGGGCGGCGGGTCATCGGGGCCTCATCGGGGAGTGGGGGCGGCGGCGGGGGCGTGGTCGTCCGGGGCGTCCGGCGGTGCGGCCGCCTCGTCGTCCGGGCGGGGCCGGGAGCTGCCGTCCGGGCCGGGCCGGGTGTCGTCGTCCGGGCCGGGCCGGGCGTCCGCGTCCGCCGGCAGCCGGTCGAAGAGGAGCTGGACGGCGCCGGTCTCCGGGTGGCGGACGCGGTGGGCGCGGACCCCGAAGACCTCGGCGAGCAGCTCGGCGGTGAGCACCTCGTGCGGCGCGCCGGAGGCGACGATCCGGCCGCCGTCGAGGACGTACAGCGCATCGCAGTGCTGCGCCGCGAGGTTGAGGTCGTGCAGCGCCGCCAGCACCGTCAGCCGGCTGTCGCGGACCAGCGCCAGGACCTCCAGCTGCTGGGCGATGTCGAGGTGGTTGGTGGGCTCGTCCAGCACCAGCACCCGCGGCTGCTGGGCCAGCGCGCGGGCGATCAGCACCCGCTGCTTCTCGCCGCCGGACAGCCCGGGGAAGCCGCGGTGCGCCAGATGCCCGGCGCCGACCCGGGACAGCGCCCGGGCGCAGATCTCCTCGTCGGCGGCGGACGCCCGGCCCGAGCCGCGCTGGTGCGGCAGCCGGCCCATCGCCACGATCTCCGCGACGGTGAAGTCGAAGGTGGCCTGGCCCTCCTGCGGCAGCGCGGCCAGCAGCCGGGCGCCCTCGCGGGCGTCCATGGCGTGCAGATCGGCGCCGTCCAGCCGGACCGTGCCGGCCGCCGGGCGCAGCGCCCGGTAGACGCACCGCAGCAGCGTGGACTTGCCGCTGCCGTTCGGGCCGATCACCCCGATCAGCTGCCCCTGCGCGGCGCGCAGCGTCACGTCGTCCAGCAGCCGCCGACCGGCGATCTCCACGGCCAGGCCCTCGATGTCGACGCGCATCAGACGCCCCCTCCGAAGCTGTAGCCGCCCCGCCGCATCAGCAGGACGAAGCCGGGGACGCCGAGCACCGCGGTGATCGCCCCGACGGGCAGTTCGACGGGCGCGATCAGCACCCGGGACAGCACATCCGCCCAGACCAGCAGCACCGCGCCGAGCAGCGGCGCGACCGCCATCACCCGGCGGTGGTCGGCGCCCACCAGCATCCGCGTCACATGCGGCACCAGCAGCCCGACGAAGCCGATCGCCCCGCTGACCGCGACCACCGCCCCGGCGACCGCCGCCACCACCAGGAACAGCTCCCGCCGCAGCCGTCCGGCGTCCACGCCGAGCGCCGCGGCCGTCTCGTCGCCCATCGCCAGCGCGTTCAGCCGGCCCGCGGCCAGCCACAGGTAGACCACCGCACCGGCCACCGCGGCGGCGGCGAGCGGCACCGACGGCCAGCCCGCCCCGCTCAGGCTGCCCAGCAGCCACATCACCGCGGAGCGGGCCGCCTCGCCGCGGTCGGCGGAGAACACCATCAGCGTCGTCACCGCGGAGAAGCCGTAGTACATCGCGGTACCGGTGAGGACCAGCCGCAGCGGGGTGAGGCCGTGCGGGGTGCGGGCGGCGGCGTAGACCAGGGCCATGGCGAGCAGGGCGCAGACGAACGCGGAGGTGGAGAGCGCCCAGACGCCCAGCGCCCCGGCGGCGCCGAAGAGCAGGACGGCGTTGGCGCCGACGGCGGCGCCGGAGGAGATGCCGAGCACGAACGGGTCGGCCAGCGCGTTGCGGACCAGCGCCTGCACCGCGACGCCGATGGCGGACAGCCCCGCGCCGACGACGGCGGCCAGCAGCGCCCGGGGGAAGCGCAGCTCCCAGACGACGGTGTAGCCCGCGAACTCGTCGGCGGGCAGCGTCCGGCCGGTCACCCCGGCGGCCAGGTAGTGCACCACCTGGCCCCAGCTCACCCCGGCGGAGCCCAGGCCGACGCCGCAGACCACGGAGCCGATGAGCGCCACGACGAGGGCCGCGACCAGCGGCGGCACGGGGAGGCGGCGCACCGGCGCGGGCGCCGCGTACGGACGCGCGGCGCGGGGCGCGGTGGCCTGGGAGGTCGTCGGTTCCACGGACGGTCCGCCTTCGGCTCGGGCCGTCCTACGGGTACAGGCACGGCCCGGCGTGGCGGGCGTCCCCTCGCAGTCCACGGCGAGTTCTACAGGAGCGGGCGCCGCCGCGGGTGATCGGGCTTGCGGACGCTCCCCGAGGCGGGGGCGCCGCTTACCGTTGCGGGTCAGCGCCGGACTCTCACCGGACTTCCCCCGCGGGGCGCGTCATGCGTATGCGGTTGTGGAACGTACGGGGCGGCACGAATCCCGTCCCGTACGCCGTCGGGCGGTGCTCAGCCCTCGTACGGGGTGCCGTCGGCGTTGAAGAACGAGACGCCGTCCGGGGTGTCGGCCGGCAGGCTCTCCGCCCACTCCTTGAGGTCGGCGACCTTCTTCAGGTGCGCGGACATGTACGGCCGCAGCGGCACCTCGGGGGTGGCCTTCTCGCCGACCCACATCAGGTCGCTCTTGACGTAGCCGTAGAGCCGCTTGCCACCGGTGTAGGGACCGGCGGCCGCGGTGCGGGCGACGGCGTCGGTGGCGAGGTCGATCTGCGGCTTCTGGTCGGCCAGCTCGCCGTACCAGACCTCGACGATGCCCTGGTCGCGGATCATGACGACCTCGACCTTGCGGTCCTTGTCGATGCGCCAGTAGCCGCTCTCGGTCTCCAGCGGGCGGACCTTCTTGCCCTCGCCGTCCAGGACCCAGCTGTGCGAGGTGTACTCCAGGAAGTCACGGCCGTCGTGGGTGAACGTGACCTCCTGCCCGAAGTTGCACTTCTCGGTGCCGGGGAAGTCCGCGACGCCCGCGCCTTCCCAGTTGCCGAGGAGGAAGGCCAGGGGAACGAGGGCCGGGTTCAGGTCGGACGGGATCTCGATCATCAGCTCAGGCGATCTGTGGGGAGGGACAAGGCGGCACGGGGGAGGCGGTCGTCAGCGCTGACCCTGGTAGAGCTTCTTGTAGGTCAGACCGGCGAAGGCGATGACGCCGACGCCGACCAGGACGAGCAGGGTGGTGAAGACTGCCTCAAGCACGTCGTGCTCCTTGGACGGAGTGGGGTGGAACGGACCGGGCACGAGTCTAGTCGTCGCCGTTCGCGACGGCGCTGTGAGGTTCCCCGCGCGGGCGACGGCGGGATCTGACGGGGGCGGCACCGGCCGCGCGCCCCGCGGCGCTCAGTGCGAGTGGTGGTCGTCGCGGTCGTCCAGCTCGCGCCACCAGCGGTCCGACTCCGGGTCGCCGGACTCGTCCCACCAGCGTTCGTAGGGGCCCCGGCGGTTGGCGACGATCGCCGCGACCGGCGGGATGACCATCGCGATCACGCACATCACCACCGCGGCCGTCACCGACCACATCCGCACCACGCTCCAGGCCAGCACGAACAGGGTGAGGCAGACCCCCATCATCACGAAGTACCAGCGATGACGGCGTCGGGGAGGCGGCCAGCCGGGCATACCTCCACGGTAAGTCCGGGCGGCGCCGGAAAGAAGCCCCGCCGGCCCGGTCACGACACGCCCGGCCGGTCCGTACACCGCAACGAAGGGCCGCACCCCCCATGGCGTCCAACCCCGGGGGTGCGGCCCTTCGGCCGGTGGGTGCGCGGCCGCCGCCGCGCACCCACCGCACGCTGTCGTCAGACGGCGATGGCGACCTCCGCCAGGCCGCCCTTCTGCGCGACCACGGTGCGGTCGGCGGTGGCGCCGGGGACGAGGGCGCGCAGCGTCCAGGTGCCCTCGGCCGCGTAGAAGCGGAACTGTCCGGTCGCGGAGGTGGGGACCTCGGCGGTGAACTCGCCGGTGCTGTCCAGCAGGCGGACGTAGCCGGTGACGGGCTCGCCGTCGCGGGTCACGCTGCCCTGGATCGTGGTCTCACCGGGCTTGATGGTCGACGCGTCGGGGCCGCCGGCCTGTGCTCCACACATGGGAATCCTTGAGGGGTAGAGGGGAAAGGGCGGGGCTTACTTCGCGGCGCCCAGCTCGATCGGCACGCCGACCAGCGAGCCGTACTCGGTCCAGGAACCGTCGTAGTTCTTGACGTTCGCCTGGCCCAGCAGCTCGTGCAGCACGAACCAGGTCAGCGCGGAGCGCTCGCCGATGCGGCAGTAGGCGATGGTGTCCTTGGCGAGGTCGACCTGCTCGGTCTCGTAGAGGGCCGTCAGCTCCTCGTCCGACTTGAAGGTGCCGTCGTCGTTGGCGTTCTTCGACCACGGGATGTTGCGGGCGCTCGGCACGTGGCCGGGGCGCTGCGACTGCTCCTGCGGGAGGTGCGCCGGGGCGAGCAGCTTGCCGCTGAACTCGTCGGGGGAGCGCACGTCGACGAGGTTCTTGGCGCCGATCGCGGCCACGACGTCGTCGCGGAAGGCGCGGATGGAGGTGTCCTGCGCCTTGGCCTTGTACTCGGTGGCCGGGCGGTTGGGGACCTGCGCGCCGTCGACCAGATCGCGGGAGTCCAGCTCCCACTTCTTGCGGCCGCCGTCGAGCAGCTTCACGCTGTCGTGGCCGTAGAGCTTGAAGTACCAGTAGGCGTACGAGGCGAACCAGTTGTTGTTGCCGCCGTAGAGGACGACGGTGTCGTCGTTGGCGATGCCCTTGGCGGAGAGCAGCTTCTCGAAGCCCTCCTGGTCGACGAAGTCACGGCGGACCGGGTCCTGCAGGTCCTTCTGCCAGTCGATCCGGACGGCGTTCTTGATGTGGTTCTTGTCGTAGGCGGCGGTGTCCTCGTCGACCTCGACGAGAACGACCTTCGGGTCGTCGAGGTGGGCCTCGACCCAGTCGGCGTCCACCAGAACGTCGGTGCGGCTCATGTTCTTCTCCTCCGGGGCAGTTGCGGGGGTGTGCTTGCGGGACGGGCACGCGGATACGCCGGGGAAGCGCGGCGGCACGGGGGCGGCGCGCGGCGCGGCGTGGCACAACGGGAACGGCGATCAGACGGAGCGGCCGGGGGCGGACCGGCCGGCGACGGGGACGGTCCCGTCAGACAGGGCGACAGAGCATGGTGGCGACGCGGCACAGGTCGACTGCCCGCCGCTTCGTGAGGTTCGCCTGTCCCCGGAAACGGGGACCGCTCGATGCGCTCTGCATGGCCTCGATCGTAGGGACGCAGACCGGGGCCTGTCACCGGTGTGTCATATGACGAGACGTGACTGTCCATCATGCGGAACGAATGGCGCCGCCCGGCACTCCCTCGCGGGGGCCGGGCGGCGGTGGAACGGTGGGGGGTCTGTCGTACGGGATGGCGCGTCTCAACGACTGGACGGTGGGGGCAGCCGGGCGTCGGCACGGTCAGCCGGGGAGCTTGACGTCCGTACCGGTCGCGGTGATCTTCACGCCGCCGGGGCCGGTGGTGACCTTGTCGAGCTTGAGGTTGGACGGCAGCTGGTCGAGCTTCCACTCGTGGTCGGTCTGCTCGCGGACCTTGTCGGCGCAGCCGGGGAGCAGCCGGCACATGGTCGGGATGGAGTCGGCGCGCAGCCGCAGGGTGTTGCCCTGCGCGGTGACCGAGCCGGTCACCTCCAGCGAGCTGAGCAGCGGAAAGCTCGGCGAGATCTTCACCTGGCCCTGGCCGTCCTTCTGCCCGCCGTACGCCACCTGCACGTTCGCGCCGGACGCCGAGGTCAGGTCCGGGTAGGAGAGGGTGGCGGTGGCGGTGGCCGACGCGGCCTTCTCGATCGAGCTGTAGTCGTCCGAGAGCCGCACGTCGTGGAAGGTCGCCTTCAGCTTCTCGACCCGGAGCGTGTGGCCGTCGGCGCTGGCCTTGAGATCGCCCAGCGAGGTGTCGACCTCGTCCAGGCTGCGCCCGGCGACCTGGGTCAGGAACGGGAAGCCCTTGATCGAGACCTCCGGATCGGCCGGGAGCGCCAGGCTGCCGCGGATCTTCTCCGCCGCCTTGTCCTCGGCGAGATTGACCGCGACGCGGTCGGCGGCGACGAACAACCCGCCGACCACCACGACCAGCACCAGCAGCACCTTCAGTGCGCGCATCGAACCCTTCCCCCACACCCGGCCGGTCCGCCCGGCCACTCGCTTCGTCATTTCCGTACGGGCCCCCTGCCCGCGCACCGGCGAGCCTAGACGACCGGCCGGGAGGACCGGAGGGGACGACCGGTTCCCGGAACGCGGCCGGCCGCCGGGGGCGCGCGGGGCGCCCGGCGGCGGCCGGTCGGGGAGGCGGGCGGGTCAGCTCAGGAGGGGCCCCAGCAGATGGACGGCCGGGGCGGCGAGCGCCAGCGGGAGGGCGACGCCCGCGGTGAGGTGGACGAAGCGGGACGGGTAGTCGTAGCTCGCCACCCGCAGGCCGATCAGCGCACAGCCGCCGGCGGCCAGGCCCAGCAGGGCGCCCGCGATGCCGAGCGCGCCCAGCAGTCCGGCGCCCGCGCCCGCACCCGTGGCGGCGAGCAGCGCGAGGATCGCGGCGACCGGGCCCGGCAGCGGCAGCGCGCGGACCAGCACGGCCGCGGCGACGGCGGCGGCACCCACCACCACCGCGTCCGAGGTGGCGGAGAGCTGTCCGGCGGCGAGCACCGTCAGCGCCGTGGAGGTCAGCCCCGCGGTCAGCGCGTACATCCGCTCGTCGGCGCTGCTGCGGTTGCGCAGCTGGAGGACGAGGACGAGCAGGCACCAGACGCCGAGCGTGCCGAGGACCACCAGCGGCGCGTCCGCGCGGTCCGTCGCGAGCAGCGCCACATCCGTCGTGACGCCCGCCAGGAACGCCAGCGCGATGCCCTGCCGGGCCGGCCACATGCCGTTCAGCCGGAACCAGCCGGCCGCGGTGACCGCCTGGAGCAGCACCACCGGCACCGCCCGCACCGCCTCCGGCAGAAAAAGCGCCGAGGTCAGCCCGAGCAGCAGCGCGAGAACGGCGGTCAGCGCGGCCGGCTGCATCCCCGGCGCGATGATCGGCGACCGGCCCTCGGCGCGGGCCCGCTGGTTGGGCGCGAGCCGGGACAGGTCCTGGGGGGCGTCCGGCTGCGGGGCGCCCTGGGGCGTCCCGGTCTCCGCGCCGCCCGGGGCGGGGACGGTGGTGGTCGATGTGGCAGGCGCGTGCGGCGCGGCGGCCGGGGCCTGCCCGTGCGGGGCCTGTGCGGCCTGGGGCTGCCCGTACGGGGCGGCCTGCGCCTGGCCGTACGAGGGCCGGCCGGGGCCGGGGTGGGCCTGTCCGTGCTCCTGGCCGTACTGCTGCTGGGCGGCGTACCGATCCTGCGGCTGCTGCGGCGCGTACTGCTGCTGGGGTGCGGGCTGCTGCCCGTACGACGCGTGGTCGTACGACGCCTGGGCCTGGCCGTACGACGGCTGTCCGTCCGACGGCTGTCCGTGCGAGGCCTGACCGTAAGACGCCTGGTCGTACGCGGCCTGGCCGCCGTATCCCTGGGCGTGCGGGGTCTGGCCTTGCGCGGCCTGGCTGTAGGACTCCTGGCCGTAGGGCTGCTGGGCCGGGGCGTCGTAGGACTGCTGCGGTGCGTACCCCTGACCGTGCGGGGTCTGCCCGTAGGAGGGCTGCCCGTAGGAAGGCTGCTCGTGCGCCTGCGGGGACGGGTGGCCGGTGTACGGGCCGGGGCCGGGCTGCTGCTCCGGGGGGCCGTAGGGCTGCTGCGGGTCGTTCATGATCGTTTCCTCACCCTCCCGCGAACGGCGGCAGGACCTCGACGGTGCCGCCTTGGACGAGCGGGACGTCCGCGTGGTCGCGGGTGCCGACCGGGGCGCCGTCCACCAGGAACGAGCTGCGCTGCAGGACGCGCGCGAACTCCGGGTGCGCGGCGTGCGCGGTGCGCGCCGCGTCCAGCGCTTCGGCGAGCGTCTCCGCCGCGTACGGCTCCTCGGCCGTGCCTGCGGCGGCCTTGGCGGCTGCCCAGTAGCGCACGGTGCCAGTTGTTGTCACGGCCGCCTCTTTTGTCGTGGGTGTCGTGGGTGCGGGGCCCCGGCGTGAAGTCCCGCCGCGGCGCCGGTCCAGGGGCCCCGGACCGCGCCGTCCATGATGGCGTACGCACGGCCGGGCCCGGCGCGGGCGTGGGCCGGGCGGGCGGCTCCGGCACACGGCCGGCCGAGGGCGTGCCCCCGTGCCCCCGGGGTTGTCGCGGGATATCCGGTTGCCGCGGGCAAGTGTTCGCATAAGGTCGTACGGTGTTGGTCCGACTCGCGCGGGCGCATCTGCGGCCCCACAGGCGCGCAATATCGCTGATCGTCCTCCTCCAGCTCGTCCAGACGCTGGCCACCATCTCGCTGCCCACCCTGAACGCCGACATCATCGACAACGGTGTCGTCCGCGGGGACACGGGCTACATCCTGCGCGTCGGCGGCTTCATGATCGCCATCGCGCTGCTCCAGGTCGCCTGCGCGACCGCCGCCGTCTACTACGGCGCCCGCACCGCCAGCCGGCTGGGCCGGGACATCCGCGCGGCGGTCTTCGACCGGGTGCAGACGTTCTCCGCCCGGGAGGTCGCCGCCTTCGGCGCGCCCTCGCTGATCACCCGCACCACCAACGACGTGCAGCAGGTCCAGATGCTGGTCCTGATGACGTTCACGATGATGGTGTCCGCGCCGATCATGTGCGTCGGCGGCGTGATCATGGCGCTCAACCAGGACGTACCGCTCTCCGGCCTCCTGCTGGTGATCGTCACGGTCCTCGGGATCTTCGTCTCGGTCGTCGTGCGCCGGCTGCGGCCGCTGTTCCGCAGCGTCCAGGAGCGGATCGACGCCGTCAACCGCGTGCTGCGCGAGCAGATCACCGGCATCCGCGTCATCCGCGCCTTCGTCCGCGACCGCCACGAACAGCAGCGGTTCGCCGCCGCCAACCGCGACCTCTACGACGTCTCGCTGCGCTCCGGCAAGCTGATGTCGACGATGTTCCCGATGGTCATGCTGATCGTGAACCTCTCCAGCGTCGCCGTGGTCTGGTTCGGCGGGCTGCGCATCGACTCCGGCGCGATGCAGATCGGCGCGCTCACCGCGTTCCTCAGCTACCTCATGTACATCCTCATGTCGATCATGATGGCGACGTTCATGACGATGATGCTGCCGCGCGCCGAGGTCTGCGCCGAGCGCATCCAGGAGGTGCTGAACACCGATAGCAGCGTCGTCCCGCCCGAGCACCCCGTCACCGCCCTCCGCCGCCCCGGCGAGCTGGAGCTGCGCGGCGTGGAGTTCCGCTTCCCCGGCGCCGAGGAGCCCGTCCTCAAGGACATCTCGCTGCTGGCCCGGCCCGGCGAGACCACCGCCGTCATCGGCTCCACCGGCAGCGGCAAGTCCACCCTGATCGGCCTGGTGCCGCGCCTCTTCGACGCCACCGGCGGCACCGTCCTGGTCGGCGGCGAGGACGTCCGCACCCTCGACGAGGCGACGCTCGCCCGCACCATCGGCCTCGTCCCGCAGAAGCCCTACCTCTTCTCCGGCACCATCGCCTCCAACCTCCGCCACGGCGATCCGGACGCCACCGACGAGGAGCTGTGGCGGGCGCTGGAGACCGCGCAGGCCAAGGAGTTCGTCGCGGCGATGGAGGGCGGTCTCCAGGCGCCGGTCGCGCAGGGCGGCTCCAACGTCTCCGGCGGGCAGCGCCAGCGCCTGGCCATCGCCCGCGCGCTGGTCGGCAAGCCGGACCTCTACCTCTTCGACGACTCCTTCTCCGCCCTCGACTACGCCACCGACGCCGCCCTGCGCGCCGCGCTGACCCGCGAGACCGGCGGCGCGAGCGTCGTCATCGTCGCCCAGCGCGTCGCCACCATCCGCGGCGCCGACCGCATCGTCGTCCTCGACGAGGGCCGCGTCGTCGGCACCGGCACCCACACCGAACTGATGGCGGACAACGCCACGTACCGGGAGATCGTGCTCTCCCAGCTCACCGAGCAGGAGGCGGCGTGACCACCGCGGACAGGAAGACGGAGACCCGCGACGAGGACGCCGCGAGTGCGGAGGAGCTGCGCCGCGCGGAGCGCCCCGTCGGACCGGCCCGCGGCATGGGCGGCCCGCCGCTCGTCAAATCGCTGGACTTCAAGGGCTCCGGCAAGCGGCTGCTGGGCCAGTTGCGGCCGCAGCGCGCCGCGCTCACCGGCGCGCTGCTGCTGACCGTGGCGCTCGTGGCGCTGACCGTCACCGGCCCGCGCGTCCTCGGCCACGCCACCGACCTGCTCCTCGCCGGGCTGATCGGCCGCGATCTGCCGTCCGGCGTCACCAAGGCACAGGCCGCCGAGCAGCTGCGCGCCCACGGCCAGGGCGGTCTCGCCGACCTCATCGGCACCCTGCCGCTCGTCCCCGGCCACGGCATCGACTTCACCGCCGTCGGCACCGTCCTGCTCTACGCCACCGCGATCTACGCGGCGGCCGCCCTCTTCGGCTTCGTCCAGGCGCGGCTGGTCACCACCGCCGTGCAGGGCACCGTCTTCCGGATGCGCGAGCAGGTCGAGGCGAAGCTGTCGCGGCTGCCGCTGAGCTACTTCGACAAGCAGCAGCGCGGCGAGGTGCTGTCCCGGGCGACCAACGACATCGACAACATCCAACAGACGCTCCAGCAGAGCCTCAGCCAGATCGTCACCTCCACGCTCACCGTCCTCGGCGTCCTCGCGATGATGTTCTGGATCACCCCGCTGCTCGCGGTGGTGGCGCTGGTCACGGTCCCGCTGTCGGTGCTCGTCGCCACCAAGGTCGGCAAGCGCGCCCAGCCGCAGTTCGTCAAGCAGTGGTCCTCCACCGGCAAGCTCAACGGCCATGTCGAGGAGATGTACACCGGCCACTCCCTGGTCCGCGTCTTCGGCCGCCAGAAGGAGTCCGCCGAGCGCTTCCGCGAACAGAACGACGCGCTCTACGAGGCGAGCTTCAAGGCGCAGGCCATCTCCGGCCTGATCCAGCCCGCGATGACCTTCGTCGGCAACCTCAACTACGTGCTGATCGCCGTCGTCGGCGGGCTGCGGGTCGCCTCCGGCGCGCTGTCGGTCGGCGACGTCCAGGCGTTCGTCCAGTACTCCCGCCAGTTCAGCCAGCCGCTCACGCAGATCGCGGCGCTGGCCAACCTCGTCCAGTCCGGCGTCGCCTCCGCCGAGCGGGTCTTCGAACTCCTCGACGCCGAGGAGCAGACGCCCGACCCGGAGCCGTCCGCCGCCCCCGCGCGCACCACCGGCCGCGTCGCCTTCGAGCACGTCTCCTTCCGCTACGACGAGGAGAAGCCGCTGATCGAGGACCTGTCGCTGACCGTCGAGCCTGGCCAGACCGTCGCCATCGTCGGCCCCACCGGCGCCGGCAAGACCACCCTGGTCAACCTGCTCATGCGGTTCTACGAGACCCGCTCGGGTCGGATCACCCTCGACGGCACCGACATCGCCGGGCTGGGCCGCGAGGAGCTGCGCTCCCGCATCGGCATGGTCCTCCAGGACACCTGGCTGTTCGGCGGCACCATCGCCGAGAACATCGCCTACGGCGCCCCCGACGGCACCCCGCACGAGAAGATCGTCGAGGCGGCCCGCGCCACCCACGTCGACCGCTTCGTCCGCACCCTGCCGGACGGCTACGACAGCGTCGTCGACGACGAGGGCGGCAGCGTCTCCGTTGGCGAGAAGCAGCTGATCACCATCGCCCGCGCCTTCCTCGCCGAGCCCGCCATCCTCGTCCTCGACGAGGCCACCAGCTCCGTCGACACCCGCACCGAGGTCCTGATCCAGCAGGCCATGGCGCGGCTGCGGGCCGGCCGCACCAGCTTCGTCATCGCCCACCGCCTCTCCACCATCCGCGACGCCGACCTGATCCTCGTCATGGAATCCGGCGCCATCGTCGAACAGGGCAGCCACGACACCCTGCTCGCCGCCGGCGGCGCCTACGCCCGCCTCTACGCGGCCCAGTTCGCGGAGGCGGTGGCGGAGGCCGAGTAGGTCAGCCGGCGGCGCCGGGCGTCCCCGGCGACATGGACGGCGCCGGAGCCGTCAGGCGGCGTACGGGTCGGTGATGGTGTGGCGCCGCTGCGCGGTGTCCAGGACGTGGCGGGGGAAGCGCGGGCCCGCTGTGTAGTGCCGGCCCCGGGTCTGTCCGACGGCGGTCAGCAGTCCGGCCTTGGTGAGGGCCTGGAGGTCCCTCGTCGCCTGCTGTGTGTTGAGTGCCTCCGCCTTCTCGTAACGCGAGCGTCGTACCCGGCCCACCATCGCGACCTCGTGCAACGCGGTCAGCTGGCGCTCGGTGACGCCGAAGTCGTCGGCCGCTTCCATCAGCTGGATCCAGCAGTCGTTCGACCGGTCCACCCGGTGCTGTACGCGCTGGGTCTGCTGGTGGTAGGCGAGCAGGTTGAACTTGATCCACGGAAGGGTGCCGCGTTCGGGCGACCAGACCGGACCACCCACTTCGCGGAGCACCTTGTAGTACTCCCAGGTGTTGCCCGGCATGCCCAGCCACTCCTCGATGGAGGAGAACTCCGGAGCCAGCACCCCGCCGCGGGCGATGACCAGGGTCTGGAGTGAACGGGACATCCGGCCGTTGCCGTCGGACCACGGGTGGATCTTCACGAGGTTCAGGTGCGCCATCGCGGCCCGTACGAGAACGTGATGGTCGAGGTCGCCCTCGTTGAGCCAGGTGACGAGCTCGCCGGTGAGGTCGGGGAGGAGCTCGTGGTCGGGCCCCTCGTAGTCGGTGGCGAGCTCGTCGCCGGGGGCCGTGATGCGGATGGCGGTTCTGCGCCACTGCCCCGCCGTGGTGAGGGGATGGTGGTGCCCCTGGAGCATCCAGTGGAGACCGTTGAGGAGGCCCTTGCTGTAGCGGAAGTCGGGGGCGTCGTGGAGCGACTGGATGTACGTCATGGCCTGCTGGTAGGCGAGCGTCTCCGCCTTGTTCTCCTCGCTGGCGTCCACCTCGCGTTCGCCGTCCATCAGGTCGGCGACGTCCTTGGCGTCGACGCGGTAGCCCTCGATGGTGTTCGAGGCGGCGATGGCACCGGCGGTCAGGGCCTTACGAAGATCGAGCTCCCACTTCCTGGGGACCTGCTGCACCGCATGCCGGAGCTGCTCCCGCAGGCCGTCGATCTCGTCCAGGACCTTCTGGTCGGCGGGCTGGAGACGTGGGGTGCGATAGAGCATGACGCAATGATACCAAGCTCCTATCATTCAGGCATGGGTAGCCGCTCCCCGAGCCACCCCCCGATCCGGTCCAGCAGTTCGGGGGCGGCGGCGTTCTCGGCGTGGCCGAAGCCCGGTTCGAGCCAGAGGTCGCAGGTGGCCGGGGAGGCGGCGGCGTACAGCATCCGGGGGTGGTCGAGCGGGAAGTACGGATCGCGGTCGCCGTGCACGAGGAGCAGCGGGACGGGCGCGATCAGCGGGACCGCGGCGACGGGGGAGAGGGGCACCGGGTCCCAGTCCTCGGGGTGGATGCGGGTGCGCAGACCGACGCGGGAGACGAGGCGCCCGGTGGGGCGGGTGACGGCCCAGTGGAGGCGGCGCATCGAGGCGGTGCCGCGGTAATACCAGCGCGCGGGGGCGCTCACGGACACCACCGCATCGGTGTGAGCTGCAGTGCGCCCCTCGTGCGCCGGTCCGTGCAGGGCCGCGTGGCGCAGCACCACCGAGCCGCCCATGGAGAAGCCGAGGGTGGCGACGCGGCGGTGGCCCAGCGCCCGGGCCCAGCGGACCGCCGCGGCCACGTCCTCCACCTCGCGGTCGCCCACGGTGGAGCGCCCGCCGGAGCGCCCGTGGCCGCGGAAGGAGAACGTCACCACCGCCGCCCGGTCCCGGAACGCGGCGGCCGCGCGGCGCAGCGCCGGGCGCTCCAGCGAGCCGGTGAAGCCGTGCGCGACGACCAGCGCGAGGGTGTCGGCGGCGCCTGCGCGGGACCCGTCGGCGGCGCCGGCGCGCGGGGCGTACGCGGCCTCGATCCGGACGCCGTCGGCGGTCAGCAACGACGCGCGGTGACCACGCGACGTGACCGAAGGAACACGGGAGCGGCCGGGATCGACCTCGGGTCCGGGGGACATGTGGGCTATTCTGCTGGGCGTGGAGGATCCGGGCAGCGAAGCCCCCGGATCCTTTTGTGCTTTCGGGCAGGCACGGTGCGTGGCCGAAAGCAGCGTACGAAGCAGTGCCGCAGACTCCCCCGGCCGAGGCCGGGTGGTGCCCCCGTCGCAGGGACCGAGGAGGAACCAGACGTCATGGGCGAGCGAAGCGAGCAGTACCGACAAGAACGGGCCGGGTACCGGGCAGGTGGTCGGAAGTGAGTTCCCTCCTGCTGCTGACCAACGCGCTGCAGCCATCGGCGGAGGTGCTCCCCGCCCTCGGCCTGCTGCTGCACGGCGTGCGGGTGGCTCCTGCCGAGGGCCCGGCCCTGATCGACACCCCCGGAGCGGACGTCATCCTCATCGACGGCCGCCGCGACCTGCCGCAGGTGCGGTCGCTGTGCCAGCTGCTGCGGTCCACGGGCCCCGGCTGTCCCCTGATCCTCGTGGTGACCGAGGGCGGACTCGCCGCCGTCACCGCCGACTGGGGCGTCGACGACGTCCTGCTCGACACGGCGGGCCCCGCCGAGGTCGAGGCCCGGCTGCGGCTGGCCCTGGGCCGCCGCCAGCTGTCGGTCGACGACAGCCCGATGGAGATCCGCACCGGTGATCTCTCGGTGGACGAGGCGACCTACAGCGCCAAGCTCAAAGGCCGGGTCCTGGACCTGACCTTCAAGGAGTTCGAGCTGCTGAAGTACCTCGCGCAGCACCCGGGCCGGGTCTTCACCCGCGCCCAGCTGCTGCAGGAGGTCTGGGGCTACGACTACTTCGGCGGCACCCGCACCGTGGACGTCCACGTGCGGCGGCTGCGCGCGAAGCTCGGCCCCGAGCACGAGTCGCTGATCGGCACCGTCCGCAACGTCGGCTACCGCTTCGTGGTGCCGGACAAGGCGGAGCGCGCGGCCGAGGCGAAGGAGAAGGCCGCGAAGAAGACCGCGGCCCCGCCGTCCGAGAAGGAGACCGCGCGCTCCGGCGGCGCGGCGACCGGGGCGCGGACCGGCAAGAAGTGACCGCGGGCCGGCGGTTCACGGCCCGGGACACCCGATCACCCGCCCTGTGAACCGCCGGCCGCCCCGGCCCTGGGGAGACCCCCGTTCACCCGCGTAGACTGCCGCGCGTGGCCAAGGTGACGCGGGATGATGTGGCAAGGCTGGCGGGGACCTCGACCGCGGTGGTCAGCTATGTCATCAACAACGGACCGAGGCCGGTCGCCCCGGCCACCCGTGAGCGGGTGCTCGCCGCGATCAAGGAGCTGGGGTACCGCCCGGACCGCGTCGCGCAGGCGATGGCGTCGCGCCGTACCGACCTCATAGGGCTGATCGTCCCCGACGCCCGGCAGCCGTTCTTCGCGGAGATGGCGCACGCCGTGGAACAGGCCGCGGCCGAGCGCGGCAAGATGGTGCTGGTCGGCAACGCCAACTACCTCGACGAACGCGAGGTCCACTACCTCCGCGCGTTCCTCGGGATGCGGGTCTCCGGGCTGATCCTGATCAGCCAGGGCCCCAGCGAGCACGCCGCCGCCGAGATCGACGCCTGGGACGCCCGGGTGGTGCTGCTGCACCGCAGGCCCGACGCGATCGACGACGTCGCGGTGATGACCGACGACGTGTGGGGCGCCCAGCTCGCCACCCGGCACCTGCTGGAGCACGGCCACCCGTACGTCGCGTTCCTCGGCGGTACGGAGGAGACGCCCAAGTCCGGCGACCCGGTCACCGACCACGTCGAGGGGTGGCGCCGGGCGATGATGGAGGCGGGCCGGTCGCTGGAGGGCCGCTACTTCCAGGCCCCGTACAACCGCTACGACGCCTACCAGGTCGCGCTGGAGCTGCTGGCCGGGCCGAACCGGCCGCCGGCCCTGATGTGCGCCACCGACGACCAGGCCATCGGCGTGCTGCGGGCCGCGCGGGAGCTGCGGATCGATGTGCCGGGTGAGCTGGCGGTCGCCGGGTTCGACGATGTGAAGGAAGCCGGGCTGACCGATCCGCCGCTGACGACGGTCGCCTCGGACCGGGAGGCGATGGCGCGCGCCGCCGTCGATCTCGTCCTCGACGACGGGCTGCGGGTGGCCGGCTCGCGCCGCGAGCGGCTGCGGCAGTTCCCCTCGCGGCTGGTGGTCCGCCGCTCCTGCGGCTGCGGCGGCTGACACCGGGCGGCGCGGGGCACGCCGGGCGCCTCCGGGCGGGTGGACTTATACCGGGCATACCCACTTCTGCCGGGTCTCTCAGGGCGTTCTCACCCGGTTCTCATGGTGGCCGCGCACAGTGATCACATGACCGAGAGCTACCGCGGCAGCGGCGATGAGATGTCCCAGGACGGGCCGTACGGCTACGGCCACGGCGACGGCGCCCGCGCGGGCGGGGCGGGAGCGGCGTACCCGCCGCCGCCTCCGTACGCGCCCGGCGGTGAGGGTACGTACGCGGGGTTCGCGGGTGCCAACCCGGTCGCACCGCAGCCGGAGGCGCCGCGGCAGCGGGCGCGGCGGCCGGTCGCGCTGATCGCGGCGGTGGCGCTGGCCTCCGGTCTCATCGGCGGCGGCAGCGCGGCGCTGATCGCCGGGGCGACGCAGCACGGGCAGGGCTCGACGGTCTCCGCGCCGCTGGTCAACGCGGGGAAGACCAGCGGGAGCGGGGTCTCCGCGGTGGCGAAGGCGGTCAGCCCGTCGATAGTCGAGATCCGGGCGCGGTCCGCGGAGGGCGAGTCCACCGGCTCCGGTGTGGTCGTCACCGGCAAGGGCGAGATCGTCACCAACAACCATGTGGTGGCCGGCGCCCGCACGGTGGCCGTCGCGTTCAGCGACGGCAGCCGGAAGATCGCGAACGTCGTCGGGACCGACCCCGACAAGGACCTGGCGCTGGTCAAGGTGCACGACACGAAGGGGCTGACGCCCGCGAGCCTCGGCGACTCCGGAAGCCTGGCGGTCGGCGACCAGGTCGTGGCGATCGGCTCGCCGGAGGGCCTGACCGGCTCGGTGACCAGCGGCATCGTCTCCGCGCTCAACCGCGATGTCACGGTGCCCAAGAGCGACGGACAGGGCCAGGACCAGGGGCCCGGCGGCGACCAGTGGCCGTTCGAGTTCGGCGGCAACCGCTACAACGGCGACACCGGCTCGTCGAAGACCTCGTACAAGGCCATCCAGACCGACGCCTCGCTCAACCCCGGCAACTCCGGTGGCGCGCTGATCAACATGGCCGGGCAGGTCGTCGGCATCAACTCCGCGATGTACTCGCCGAGTTCGGCCAGCAGCAGCACCGCGGGCAGCGTGGGGCTGGGGTTCGCGATCCCGATCAACACCGTCAAGGCGGACCTCGCCGCGCTGCGCGGTGGCGGCAGCGGCGGGCCGAACAGCGGGGTGTGAGTCCCGGGCGGCGGGGCGGCCGGCCGGTGTGGGGCCGGTCGGCCGCCCCGCCGCCCGGTTCCCGCGTCCGCCCGTCCCCCGGGCCTGCCCGTCCCCCGCGCCCGCCCGGGCCCGTGCACGCCCGCCGCCCGGCCCGACCTCCCCTCGGGCCGGGCCGCCCTCGTGCGACGCTTGGCCCGGGCGGCCCGCCGCCCGCCGTCCCGTATCGCGTCCAGAGGTATCCAGAGGTAGTCGCGCATGAGCCCCGCCGACCACGGTGACCAGCCCGCCCGCATCCTGATCGTCGACGACGAGCCCGCGGTCCGCGAGGCGCTGCGGCGCTCGCTGGCGTTCGAGGGGTACGCCACCGAGGAGGCCGTCGACGGGCTCGACGCCGTCGAGAAGGTCGCCACGTACGATCCGGAGCTGATCGTGCTGGACGTCCTGATGCCGCGGATGGACGGGCTGACCGCCGCCCGCCGGCTGCGGGCGAGCGGGGTGACCGTGCCGATCTTGATGCTGACCGCCCGCGACACCGTCGGCGACCGCGTCACCGGCCTCGACGCGGGCGCCGACGACTACCTCGTCAAACCCTTCGAACTGGACGAACTCCTCGCCCGCATCCGGGCGTTGCTCCGCCGCAGCTCCTACGCGGCGGCCGCCGGGGCGCAGCCCGCGGACGGCGACGTCCTCGCCTTCGCCGATCTGCGGATGGACCTGGCGACCCGCGAGGTGACCCGCGGCGAGCGGCCCGTCGAGCTGACCCGGACGGAGTTCACGCTGCTGGAGATGTTCCTCGCGCACCCGCGGCAGGTCCTCACCCGTGAGCAGATCCTCAAGGCCGTCTGGGGCTTCGACTTCGAGCCGACCTCCAACTCCCTGGACGTGTACGTGATGTATCTGCGCCGCAAGACGGAGGCGGCGGGCGAGCCGCGGCTGGTGCACACGGTGCGCGGCGTCGGCTACGTGCTGCGCGCGGAGGGCGGCGGCGAATGACCGCACAGCCCCCGCCGCCGGACGCCCCGGACGCCCCGGGCGGCGCCTTCGCGGCGGAGACCGCGCCCGGGCTGCTGGCGCGCGCCGCCCGCCGCTACCGGCAGCTGCCGCTCCGCTCCCGGCTCGCGATGCTCACCGCCGTCGCCGTGGCCCTCGCCGTCGCGGCGTCCGCCGCCGCCTGCTGGCTGATCACCCGCGACCGGCTCACCGAACAGCTCGACTCCACGCTGCGCAGCGTCGATGTCGGCCAGGGCTACGTCCAGGCGCTGAAGATCTCCTGTTCGGGCACGGCCGACGGGCAGGTGGCGTTCCAGCCCACGCCGTACACCGTGCAGCTGGTGTCGACCTCCGGGGACGTGTGCACCTCGCCGGAGAAGGAGCCGATCCCGGCGCAGCGCGCCGACGTGGCCGTCGCGGACGGGCGGCTGGAGTCCGCCGTCCACACCACCCGCGCCGTGGACGGCACCCAGATGCGGGTGGCGACGCTGCACTACCCGGGCCCGATCACCGACGCCCGCGGCAACCGCATCGCGGTCTCCGTCGCCGCCCCGATGGACCAGGTCACCCAGCCGCTGAACCAGCTGGCGCTGGTGTTGCTGATCGTCTCCGGGGTCGGGGTGCTGGGCGCCGCGACCGCCGGACTGTGGGTGGCGCGCGCCGGGCTCAAGCCGGTCGACCGGCTGACCGACGCCGCCGAGCACATCGCGCGGACCGAGGACCTGACGATCCGCATCCCGGACGACGGCGAGGACGAGATCGCCCGGCTGTCGCGCGCGTTCAACTCCATGACCGCGGCGCTCGCCGCCTCCCGGGAACTCCAGCGGCAGCTGATCGCGGACGCCGGGCACGAGCTGCGGACGCCGCTGACGTCGCTGCGGACCAACATCGATCTGCTGGTCCGCAGCGAACGCTCCGGCCGCCCGATCCCGCCCGCCGACAAGGAGGCGCTGCTGACGTCGGTGAAGGCGCAGATGGGGGAGTTGGCGTCGCTGATCGGCGATCTCCAGGAGCTGTCGCGGACGCCGGACGGCGGGCCGGGCGGTGCGGCGGTGCGGGTGGTGGCGCTGCACGACACGGTCGCGGCGGCCCTGGAGCGGGCCCGGCTGCGCGGCCCGACGCTGACCGTCACCTCCGATCTCGCGCCCTGGTACGTGCGCGCGGAGCCGGCGGCGCTGGAGCGCGCGGTGGTCAATCTGCTGGACAACGCGGTGAAGTTCAGCCCGGCGGGCGGCACCGTCGAGGTCCGGCTGGCGGCGGGCGAGCTGACCGTACGCGATCACGGCCCGGGCATCGCGGAGGACGAACTCCCGCATGTCTTCGCCCGGTTCTGGCGCTCGCCGTCGGCCCGTTCGCTGCCCGGCAGCGGTCTGGGCCTGTCGATCGTGGCGCGGACCGCGGAGCAGGCCGGCGGCGGCGTGCTGCTGCGGCCCGCACCGGGCGGCGGCACGGAGGCGGTGCTGACCCTGCCGGGCGCGCCCACGCCGCCGCCCGCGGGCCCGACGGCCGCGGGGCCGGAGCCGACGCCGCCCGCACCGGGGCCGACGCCACCGGGAGAGCCGGGGGAGTCCCCCGGCCGTTCCTAGGGCTCCCGGGCGGCCTCGACGGCCTCGGCGGGGTCGGCGTAGGCCCGCATACGGATCACCTGGCCGCCGCGGAGGGTGAAGACGTCGGCAACGGTGAGGTCCTGGGGCGTGCCGTCGGTGAGGCGGCCGTGGGCGTGGTGGACGATCACGATGTCCGCGCCGAGCCGGTACGGGACCGGCTCGGAGTGCAACTCGCTCCACAGGGCGTGGGAGGCGCGCAGATAGTCGGCGACGGCCGCGGGGCCCCGGCGGCGGCCGCCGTTCGGGAATTCTTCGGGCTCGATCCACTCGACGTCCGGATGGAGCGGGGCGATCGCGGCGGCGATGTCGCCGCGGGCGTAGGCCGCGTAGCAGCCCAGCACGAGTGCGACATCCGGATCCAGCGGATCTGCGGGAACGGCATCCATGGGCCGAACCTAGCCGGAGGGCCGGGCGGATGCCGCACGCTTCGCTCTCAGCCGAGCGCCGAGCGGGACCCGGCCGGACGCCGGGCCGACGGGAGCGGGCCGACGGGAGCGGCCGGCGGGAACGGCCCGGGGCCCGGCCGAAGCCGTACGGGCTCCGGCCGGGCCCCGGCCCGCACTCCCCGCCGCCGCTACTTGCCCGCCTTCTTCGCCGCGTCGCCGAACGGCAGGTCGCGGCCGTCGAGTTCGGCGCGGATGCCGTCCTCCTCGACGGAGATGTGGCGCAGCCGCACGTCACCGGGGGTCTTCGGGAGGCGGAAGGAGAGCGACAGCTGGTCGGCGAGCTGCGGCTTGGTCAGGCCGGAGAGGGCGCCGAGGACCTTCGGGTCGATGCCGACCTTCTCCAGCAGCCACGGATGGTCGACGACCACATCGACGAGGTTGACCTTCATCAGCTTCGCCACGAAGTCCGGCGAGCCGGTCAGCTCGTGCAGCTTGTCGGAGTTGTGCAGCGCCTCGTCGACGTACTCCTGCGGGATGCCGATGCGCTTCACGATCGCCGGGACGCTCAGCATCGACTTGATCTTCCCGGCCTGGCGGCTCAGCTCCCCGGCGGCCTTCTGCGTCAGCCGCAGGCCCTCCTCCTTGCCGGTGCCGGGGCGGTAGACGGCGACGTCACCGATGTCCAGCCGCATCTTGCTGATCTGCGTGGACACGCCACGGTCGCCGGCCTGCTGGATACGGGCCTGGGCGTGCATCCGCAGCTCGTGCCCGGCGATCGGCAGGCGGCCCACGGCGCGGACCTCGTTCGGGCCCATCTCGCTGAACTTGACCTGGGAGGCGCCCAGTTCACGGTTCATGTCCTCGAAGGCGAGCAGCACGGTGCCGTGCATCTGCCCGATGGTGGCGCCCTTGACGGCGGTCGGCAGATCGCCGTCCAGCCGGATGTCGCGGGCGCTGGCCTCGAACTTCGCGAGCGAGACCCGGTCGGCCGCCACGTCCGGGATGGTGACGTCGACCTGCTCCAGGTGCTTGTCCAGCACCTGGGTGAGGAAGGGGAAGCCCTTGATGTCGACCTCGGGCGCGGCCGTCAGATGCATCGCCTTCTTGATCTGCTCCTCGGCCTTGTTCTGCGCGTACAGCACGGCGAAGCGGTCGCCGAGGGCGAGGAAGGCGGCGAGCACCACGACCGCGACCAGCACCTTGAAGGTGAGCGGCACGGCGGCGAAGCGGCTGATGCCGCGCTTCATCCGGCGGTGGTTGGGCGGCTGCCAGGCGTCCGGGTCGTCCTCGTCCGAGCGCAGCCCCAGACCGAGCGGATCGTCGCTGCCGTCCCGTTCGTTGAGGTAGCGGCGCTGCTCCAGCCGGTGCGGCTCGGCGGGCTCGGGCTCCGGCTCCGGCTCGGGGTCGGCGAGGGCGGCCAGGTCCGCGTACGGGTTGACCGGCTCGAACTCACGGGTGTCCCGGTCCTTCTCGTCCGGTGCCGGTGGGGCGGCGGATCCCGGTTCGGGGAGCGGGGACGAGGGTGAAGATATGCGTTGGGGGGTTCGCATCCGCACATCTGACCATGAGCGGGTCCCCCGTTAGCAACTCGACCCGGCCGTAAGTGCGCAACGCCACGATTGTCGGCGGCCCGGAGCGGGAAACCTGGCGCGGATCCGGCCACCGGAAGGGGGATTTGCGCCGGGTGGCGCGGTCCGCCCGGGTCGGCCGGATCCGTCCGCCCGCGCGGCCCGTAGGGGCATTCCCCGGGGTGGTCCGGCGGCCCCGTGGCGCGTCCCGTCCGGGGTGTCCGGGGCAGCCCTCACGGGTCCCGGCGCCCGGTCCGGCCGGGTACCCGGTGGGGCAGCCCCTACGGGCCGCGCGGCCCGGGCGGCGGCCGGGCGCGGGCCCGTAAGGGCAATCCCGTAGAGGCAATCCCGTAGGTGAGCGGCGGGTCAACTGCCGCTTTGGCAGGGCTACTTCACGACGGTGATCCGGTCGGCCTTCGGCGGTGTCAGCGGCTTGTCCGCCGACGAGTGGGCCGTCAGGTAGGCGGTGAAGGCGTCCAGGTCGGAGCCGCCGACCAGGGAGTTCTTACCGTCCTTGAAGACGGGGAAGCCGTCGCCGCCGCCGGCCAGGAACTCGTTCATCGCGACGCGGTAGGTCTTCGCCGGGTCGAGCGCGGCGCCGTCCAGCTTCACCGAGTCCTTGACGATCCGGTCGGCGCCGGACTTCGTCATGTCCAGGGTGTAGGTGAACCCGCCGGAGACCTGAAGGATCTTCGGCGATGCCTCGTTGGCGCCGCTGACCTGCTGCTGGAGCGCGGTGAGCAGCTGCGCGCCGGTCAGGTCGAGGGTCCGCATCATGTTGGTGAACGGCTGGACGGTGAACGCCTCCCCGTAGGTGACGACCCCGTCGCCCTCCTTGCCGGACGCCGCGTAGGCCAGATCCGAACGGATCCCCCCGGGGTTCATCAGGGCGAGCTGCGCGCCGCCCTTGTCCGGCGCCTTGGCCGCCTCGCGCTGCGCGTCCGCGACGACATCGCCGAGCGGCGACTCCGGAACCTGCGCGCCCCGCCCCGCGATGTCCGCGGAGATGTGCCCGACGGGCCGGTTCGCGACCGGCGCGGCCAGCTTGTTCCAGCGGTCGATCAGCGACGTCATGTCCGCCGCCTTGGGCTGCGTCCGGTCCACCACGTGGTTGGCCGCGCGCCCGGCGCCGCCGCGCGCCTTCACGTTCGTCCGCACGATGTCGCCGGTGGCGCGGTCGTACGTCAGCGTGGTCTCGGTGTAGAGCTTCCCGAACGACGCGGCGGAGGTGACCGTACGGGGCTTCCCGGAGGGGTCGGGGACGGTGCAGACATACGACTGGTGGGTGTGGCCGGTGACCAGCGCGTCGACCTTCGGGGTCACCTTCTTGGCGATCTCGGTGATCGGCCCGGAGATCCCGTCGCCCGGACCGGGGCTGTCGCAGTCGTAGTTGTACGAGGTGGAGGCGGGCATCCCGCCCTCGTGGATGAGGGCGACGACCGACTTCACGCCCTGCTTGTCGAGGACCTTGGCGTACTTGTCGATCGTGGCGACCTCGTCGTGGAACGTCAGGCCCTTGACGCCGTCGGCGTTGACGATGTCGGGGGTCCCCTTCAGGGTCACCCCGATGAAGCCGATCTTCACGCCGTTGCGCTTCCACACGGTGTACGGCTTGAGCAGCGGCTTTCCGGTCTTGTCGTCGGTGACGTTGGCCGTCAGATAGGGGAAGTCGGCGCCCTGGAAGGTCTTGCCCTGCTCGAAGCAGCCGTCCTTGGGGTGGCAGCCGCCCTTCTGGAGGCGGGTCAGCTCGGCCCGCCCCTCGTCGAATTCGTGGTTGCCGACCGAGGTGACGTCGAGGCCGAGCTTGTTCATCGCCTCGATGGTCGGCTCGTCGTGGAAGAGCCCGGAGAGCAGCGGGCTGGCCCCGACCATGTCCCCGGCGGCCGCCGTCACGGAGTAGGGATGTCCCTTACGGGCCGTGCGCAGCGACTGGGCGAGGTACTCGACGCCGCCCGCCGCGACCGTCTTCTTGCTGCCGTCCTGCTGGATCTCCTCGACCGTCCCGGACGAGCCCTGCGGCGGCTCCAGGTTGCCGTGGAAGTCGTTGAACGAGAGCAGCTGGACGTCGACGGTGCGCCCCCGGGCGGTGCCCGCGCGGCCGGCGTCCGCTCCCGCGCCGGACGGCAGGGAGGCCGCGGTGACCGCGGTGGCGGCGGCCAGCACCGCCGCTCCTGCCGTCAGTCTGCGCACCAGGCGGCGCCGTTGGGGTGTCGCTTCCATGAGATCCCTTCCGTGGACCGGTCGCCCGGCGGCGCCGCACGGGTGGCGGGCGGCCGGGCGGGGCTGCGGTACCGGCACGCGACTGCGTCCGGGCGGACGCAGCCTACGGTCAACGCGCGTAGCGCAACAGGCCCTGGGAGGTGGCCGGATGGTGACGGGTCGTTGGCCGGAACGGGGCGGGTGGCCTGCTGTGCCGCCCGGGCGGCTGCGGGCGGCGCGGCGTCGGCGCGGGCGGTCACGAGGCCGAGCCGGACCGCTCCGCCGGGAAGCCGTGTCCGCGCGCGGCGACCACCACGATCAGCACCGGCACCAGGAGCACCAGGACGCTCCACGGGAAGGACCTCGCGCCGAGCCCGCCGAGGAGCAGGCCGCCGACGACGCCGCCGGCCGCCATCGCCGCGTTCCACAAGGTGACGAGCGCGGCCTGCGCGGCGTCCGCCGCCTCGCCCCCGGCGTCGGCCACAGCGGTCTGCAGCAATGTCGGCACGCCTCCCCAGCCCAGGCCCCACAGCAGCACCGCGACGTGAACGAGGAGATGGCTGCCGGTCGGCAGCGCCAGCAGGGCGGCCGCCAGGCCGACCAGCAGGGTGCTGCCGATGGTGAGGAGACGCAGCCGCCGGTCGATGAGGGCCCCCACGCACCAGATGCTCACCAGGGAGGCGGCGCCGAAGACCAGCAGCACCAGGTCGGTCGACCCGCCCATGCCGACCCGGTCGAGGAAGGCGGCGATGTAGGCGTAGAGGATCGTGTGGGCCAGTACGAAGACCAGCGTGACGAAGAGGACGGGCCGCACCCCGGGCACGCCCAGGACCCGCAGCATCGAGGGGCGGCGGCCCTGTCCGCGCTGACCCGGAAGGTCCGGGACCGCCGCGGTGATCCAGGCGAGCAGGACCAGGGTGAGGCCGGTCATCGCCAGGAAGGCCACGCGCCAGCCGAGCGCCTTGCCGACGAAGGTCCCCGCGGGCACGCCCAGCGAGAGGGCGACCGGTATGCCCGCCATGGCGACGGCGATGGCCTTGCCCTGCAGCGGCCCCGGCGCCAAGCGGCGGGCGTACCCGGCCAGCAGCGCCCAGGCCAGCCCCGCGGCCACCCCGGCGACGAACCGGGCGGCCAGGGTGAGCGGATAGTCCGATGACAGCGCCGTGACCGTGTTGGCGGCGGCGAACGCGCCCATGGCCGTCAGCAGCAGCCGCTTGCGCCGCCATCCCGCGGTGGCGGCGGTGAGCGGAATCGCGGTCAGCGCGGTCCCGATCGCGTAGACCGTGACCGTCTGGCCCGCCGCGGATTCCGTGACGCCGAGCCCGGCGCTCATCGCCGGCAGGACGCCGGCGGGAAGCGTCTCGGTCAGGCTGGTGAGGAAGACGGCCGTGGCCAGCGCCAGCAACGCGGCCATCGGGAGCTTCCCGTCCTGCGTACGTGCCGGGCATTGAACTGCCGCATCTGCGCTCTGCGTTGTCGTTGCCGTTGTCGTTGTCATGGCACGTATGCTCAAACCTTCACATCCATGTGAAGGTCAACCGGCCGCTACGTGAGGTGGAGCACATGCGTATCGGAGAGCTGTCCGAACGGACCGGCGCCTCCCGCCGCCTGCTGCGCTACTACGAGGAGCAGGGCCTGATCATCTCCCAGCGCTGCGCGAACGGCTACCGCACCTACGACGAACGCCTCGCGGACCGGGTCCTGCAGATCAGAGGGCTGCTCGACGCCGGACTGCCGACCCGGATCATCAAGCAGATCCTCCCCTGCCTCGACAAACCGCGGGACATCGTCTTCGCCGACGCGACACCCGAAATGCTCACCACACTGGAACGCGAACGCGACCGCATGACCGAACGCATCGACTGCCTCATCCGCAACCGGGACGCGGTGGCCGCCTACCTGGAGGCGGTACGGGACAACGTCCGATGCGAGGGTGCGGGTGAGGCGTCCGTGAGGGGGTGAGCGGGGGTGGCTGGGGGCCGGTGTTCCGTACGGGCATCGCCCCGGGGCCCAAGTGCCCTGTACGGGCGGCCCTCGAGGTCCCGGCCTGTAGAGGCGAGGCCCTCGGCCAGGTGCCCCCAGGGGCTCGCCCCGCGCGAAGGCGGGACCCGTAGGGGCACCGCCCCGTCACGCCCCCAGCGCCAGGAGATTCACCACCGGCCGTCGCCGCCACAGCAGCAGAAGGCAACCGGCCACGAGCAGAAACCCGGCTTCGGCGAGGGCCAGGGCGGAGTCGGCCGGGTGGATGGGCCAGGCCCACGGCTGTGCCGAGCCGCCCGGGCGACGTCCGGCCGCCGCGCACAGCAGCGGCAGGGCGGCGACGGCGATGGCGGCGATGCCGGGACCGGCCAGTGCCCGCAGGACCAGTGCCGCGCCGAGGGAGCCGATGCTGTTGCGGGCCATGGACAGGACATCCGGCCGGTCGAGGAGCGCGTGGACGGAGAGCGTCAGCGTGGCGAGCACGACGGAGTAGGACAGGCACAGGGCCAGGGTGCGCGGGCGTGCGGGCCGGACGGCGACCTCCTCGGCCACGGTGTCGCCCCGCTCGATGCCCCAGAGCAGGACCACGGTGGGCAGCAGGCCGAGGATCTGGCCGAAGAGAAGCGAGCCGGAGGGCCCGATGATGGTTGGAACCGGGATGGCTTCCCCTTGCGCCAGGGCGCTCAGCAGCACCGCGGCGAGTACGGCAGCGAGGACCTGCGGTACGGCCCTGGCCTTCAGCCACCAGGTCACTGTGCTCCTCCCGCGGCCTGGCCGGACGGCTTGAGCCGGGGCTTGGTGGTGCAGTCGTGCAGCGCGGGTTCGTTGCGCTGGAACCAGGCGCGCTGCTGGGCAGCAGGCGCGGTGCGAAGGCGCGCGGCGAGAGCGGTTTCCTGTTGGCCGTAGCGGTTGGCGACCTCGTCCTCGCTCGCGCCGGTGGTCAGGGACAGCCAGGCGCTCAGGGGACCGAAGGCGACTTCGCCGGGGAAGTCGCCCTTGGCAGCGCAGGCCGGCGGGTTGGCGGGCAGCAGTCCGGTGGCGATGCCGATGCGCACGTTGTCGGTGGTGGCCCGCTCCCAGGAGCCGATGTACTGAGCGCCGGCGCCGGGGTGTTCCGCCATGGTGAGCTGTGTCGGCAGGCTCAGACCGGCGTGCCGCAGGCGCTGCCGGGCGCCTGCGGCCACGCGTTGAATGGTGGGCAGGTCACTGCTCAGTTCGGGCCAGACGCACACCTGCGGATCGGAGCCGCTGCAGGTCAGCGCGGCGGTGGAGCGAGGAGTGGTCGGTGTCGCGGGCAGCCCGTAGGCCAGGGCGCCGCTGCCCAGCAGCCCGGCCGCCAGCAGGCCCGTGGTACCGAAGCGGATGGCGCGTCTGCCCGTGGCGGTCAGTGCCAGGGCGGCGGCGAGGACGACGGCCAGGGCGAGGACGGAGGTGCTGGCCACCGGGCGCCAGTTGAGGGTTTGGTCCAGCGAGCAGCAGCCGTCGACGCCGCCGGTGACCATGTGGCGCAGCCACAGCGGTTCGAGGGTGGCGGGGTAGGCGGTGAGGACGAAGCTGAGGATCAGGGCCAGCGGAACGGCGATGACCAGCGGCAGCTTGCGGCCGAGCAGGAAGCCGGCCATGGCGTTGGCGAGGAAGACGATCAGCCACATGGCGGCCACGCCGAGCGGGGGCAGCCCGCCGGTGGGGGCGGCCTCGGTCAGGGTGAAGCCGACCGCGACGCCCATGCCGAGCAGGCCCAGGGCCAGTACGGGCAGGAGCACCGGCCAGGCGATGGCCGGCCCGCCACGGGCCGGAGCCCAAGCGGCGACCTTGCCACGTGCCAGGCGGGAGCCCTCCCACGCCCCGGCTGCGGCGCAGGCGGGAGTGACGAAGGGCAGGGCGAAGGTGGCCGCGCCGAAGACGCTGGGCCAGTAGCCGGCGGTGACACCGGCTACCAGGTCGTCGCGGAGCAGGAAGGCGACGAAGGCGGCCAGGAGCGGGGCGAGCCAGGCGGCGGAGGAGGAACGGAGGACGGTACGCCAGCGCACTCTTCACACCTCCTCTTCGATCAGCTGCGTGTAGGCACCCTCGGCCCGACGGGACTCGGGCAGGTCGGGGTGGGCCAGGTTCAGGAATCCGGAGGTGGCGCCCTGGAATCGGACCGTGCCGCGGTCCAGGACCACGACGTGGTCGTAGACGGCATCGAGGTCCTCGGTCTGATGGGTGGAGACCACGATGTGGACGTCGGTGAGCAGGTCGTCGAGGACCTGGCGGAAGACCTTGCGCTGGGAGGGGTCCAGACCGGCGGTGGGCTCGTCCAGCAGCACGAGTTCGCTGTGGTGCACCAGGGTTCCGGCGATGCCCATGCGGCGCAGCTGGCCGCCGGAGAGCTGGTGGCTCCTGCGGTCGGCGAGGCCGGTGAGCTTGACGCGTTCCAGCGCGGGGGCGGAGCGGTCCCACGCCTCGCGGCGGGCCATGCCCTTCAGCCAGCCGATGTAGGCGACGTTCTCGCGGACGGTCAGGCCCGGCATGGGTTTGATGTGCTGCGGGAGCCAGCCCACGGCGGCGCGGTAGGCCGCGCGCTCGCGGGTGGTGCCCGGCGTGCGGCCGCGCCATGCGACGGCGCCGCGGGTGGGAGCGAGCCAGGAGGCGGCGATGCCCATCAGGGTGGATTTGCCGGCGCCGTTCGGTCCCAGCAGGACGGCGGCTCTGTGGTCGATGGTCAGGCTGAGCCCGTCGAGGACCGGCACCTTCCGGCCGTACCGGAAGGAGCATCGGGTGAACTGCAGAGACATCTCGTCCTTGCTGGTCGCGGGGGAGGGCTGACAAAGCCGGGCGGGGGTTCCCGCCCGGCGGTGCGTCACGGACTGCGCTCCACCACTTGATCGTCACGGCCTTGACTTCCCTCACAAGCTGGTCAGGCGTGAGTCGATCCCTTCGACCGGGAGCGGGACGAGCATGTGGCGATCGGCCTGTGCATGGCAAGGAAAAATCACACCTTTACGCCAATCTTCCCGCGTAGACGTGCCCATTATTGTCTGCTTCAGCGCCAAGTCATCGCGATATTCCAAGAGTTGCGGCCTATGACCTTCTGCTGGAAATGGCCGATTCCGCGTGGTTCGGTCGGAATCCAAGGCGGGGTGGCATTCCAGGTGGTAAGGCCCGCTGTCTGTGAGTCGTCCAAAGAAGTGCTGTTCCCGCGCGTTGCCGAGGCGGGCAGGACGGGTTGCCCGGCCCTGCCGGGATTGCGCAGGCCGTAGCCGTACGCGATCCGTCGACGTGGAGCTGCCGGTTGCCTCCGGGCGGGAGACCCGGCCCCCTGCCGGCCGCCCCCACGACTCCGTCCGCCCCGCCCCCCGGGGCCGTACGCTTCAGAGCATGACTGACGCTGCACAGGAGATGGGCCCCACCGGCCGCCGGATTCGGGTCGCCGACACGCTCACGTCCCAGGAAGCCGCCGAGGTGCTCGCGCTGATCGAGCAGGCCGCGCGGACCGACGGGCAGCCCGCTGTGTCCGAACAGGGGCGGCTCCAGCTGCGCGGCGGCGCCCGGGAAGGGGTGCGGCACCTGCTGGTGACCGTGCCGTCCGAGGAGGCCGAGGACGGCGTCGAGCTGGTCGGCTACGGCCAGCTGGAGGACACCGACCCGGTGGAGGCGCCCGCCGCCGAACTGGTCGTCCACCCCGCACACCGCGGCCGCGGCCACGGCCGGGCGCTCGGCAACGAGCTGCTCGCCCAGTCCGGTCGCCGGCTGCGCGTCTGGGCCCACGGCGGCCACGCCGCCGCCCGCCACCTGGCGCAGACCCTCGGCCTGACGAAGTTCCGCGAACTGCGCCAGATGCGCCGCCCGTTGACCAACCTCGACCTGCCCGAACCGCGGCTCCCCGAGGGCGTCACGGTCCGCACCTTCCAGCCCGGCCAGGACGACGCCGCCTGGCTGGAGGTGAACGCCGCCGCCTTCGCGCACCACCCCGAGCAGGGCTCGCTGACCCAGCGCGATCTCGACGACCGCAAGGCCGAGGCCTGGTTCGATCCGAAGGGCTTCTTCCTCGCGGAGCGCGAGGGCACGCTGGTCGGCTTCCACTGGACGAAGGTGCACGCCGACGAGGGCCTCGGCGAGGTCTACGTCGTCGGCGTCCGCCCCGGCGCCCAGGGCGGCGGCCTCGGCAAGGCCCTCACCGCCATCGGCCTGCGCCACCTGGCCGCCGAGGGCCTGCCGACCGCGATGCTCTACGTCGACGCGGACAACACGGCCGCGGTGACGGTGTACGAACGCCTGGGCTTCGTGACGCACGAGACGGACCTGATGTACCGGTCGGAGACCTGAGCCGGGCCGTTTGCCGAGCCGGGGGCCCCGCGACCGTACGCCGGTCGCGGGGCCCTCGGCGTGGGGGCATACGGCCCGCTCCCGCCGGGCGGCAACGCCCCACGCCCCGGCCGTGGTTACGCCGCCTCCGGCTGCCGGGTGTCCAGCCAGGCGCGGTAGCGGCGCAGGGCCGTGCGCTGCTGGAGCTGTTCGGCGAGCAGTGCCACGGCGGGCCGGGTGCCGGGGGCGACGCGGCGGCCGCGGGCCAGGCGACGCAGCTGGTGACGGACCTGCGCCATGCTCGCGGCCGCGGCGAGCGCCTTGTCGGACCAGGTCACCGGGCGCAGCGCCCGCGCGGCCTCGGTGCCGGCGGCCCAGCGGCGGGGCAGGTCGGGGGTGACGGCGAGGGCGGTGCCCATACCGGCGACCGCGACGCCGTCCGCGAGGACCCGCTCGGCGGTCTCGCGCCGGGTGATGCCGCCGGTGAGCATCAGCGGGACCGGGCTGGTGCGGACCAGATCGGCGGCGAGGTCGAGGAAGTACGCCTCCCGGGCGCGGGTGCGCTCGTCGGCGGCGCGGCCGGTCATCGCCGGGCTCTCGTAGCTGCCGCCGGACAGCTCGACCAGGTCGACGCCGAGGGGCGCGAGCATCGCGATCACCTCGCGGGCGTCGTCGGCGTCGAAGCCGCCGCGCTGGAAGTCCGCGGAGTTGAGCTTGACCGCGACGGCGAAGGACGGCGGGACGGCGGCGCGGACGGCGCGCACCACGTCCAGCAGCAGCCGGGCGCGGCGGGCCGGGTCGCCGCCCCACTCGTCGGTACGGGTGTTGACCAGCGGGGAGAGGAACTGCGACAGCAGGTAGCCGTGGGCGGCGTGGATCTCCACCCCGTCGAATCCGGCCTCGGCGGCGCGGCGGGCGGTGACGGCGAACCGCTCGACGGTCGCCGCGATCTGCTCGGCCGTCATGGCGGAGGGGCGGCCGAAGCGGTTGCTGTGCCGGCCGAGGTCGACGCCGATGTCGGACGGGCCCCACACCACACCGGGCATGCCGGAGGGGACCTGACGGCCGGGGTGGTTGATCTGCATCCACACGGCCGCGCCGCCCGACTTGGCCGCGCGGGCCCACTCGGTGAAGGGCGCCAGGGGCGCGGCGGCGTCGAGGACGACACCGCCGGGGCCGGTGAGCGCCTCGGCGTGGACCATGACGTTGCCGGTGATCAGCAGGCCGCTGCCGCCCTCGGACCAGGCGCGGTAGAGGGTGAGCAGCCGCCGGTCGGGCAGCTGGCCCGGACCGGCCAGGTTCTCCTCCATGGCCGCCTTCGCGATCCGGTTGGGCAGCTCCGCGCCCGAAGCCAGCCGCAACGGTGTGAACAGGTCGTCCGCCATCGGGGTCTCCTCACCCTCCACTAGAATGTGTACACCGCTCACATTAAGACGGGAATGTAAGCGGTGCAAACATGAGTGAGGGTGACCCATGACACCGCAGACCGGCTCGTACCACCACGGCGACCTGCGCGCCTCCTGCCTCCGCGCCGCCCGCGACCTGCTGGAGGAGGACGGCGGCGCCGCGCTGTCGCTGCGCGCCGTCGCCCGCCGCGCGGGCGTCTCGGCGACCGCCCCCTACCGTCACTTCGCCGACCGCGAAGCGCTGGTCTCGGCCGTCGCCGCACAGGGCTACCGCGAACTCGCCGACCACCTCGCCGCCGCCCACCCCGCCCCGCGCGCGCCCGAGGACCTCGCCGCCGTCGCCGTCGCCTACGTCCACTTCGCGGTCGAGCGCCCCGCGCTGTTCCGGGTGATGTTCGCCGAACCCTGCGATCCCGCGGCCGCGGAGCGGACCGCCGCTGCCGCCGCGGTGTGGGACTGCGTGGGCCGAGTCGTCCGCGATGTCTTCCCCGGCGCCGACCCGGAGGCGCTGTCCACCGCCGTCTGGGGCCTGGTCCACGGCCTCGCCTTCCTGCGCCTCGACGGCAAATTCCACGCCGACGGCGCTGCCGCGGCGGACGCCCGCGTCCGGGGGGCGGTCTGCGCGCTGCTGGGCGCCGCCCCGGGTGGGTCCGGCCTGGAGGCGGAGGGGTGAGCCGGTGACCCGGCGTAGGCGGGAGCCGGTGATAGCGCCCGCCCACGCCCGGGCGCCTGCTCACCCTGACGGCCTGCCGCTTTGCCCTCGCATTACGCGCGCCATCCCAGGGCTTGCCCGTACGGACCGGGGTCGCATAAGCGGAAGGGCAGAGCCGAGAAATCCACATCCCGCAGCGAACTTCCCCCGCCGGGACCGCATCTCTCTCCATGAAAAACACGCACCATCAACGTCCCAGCGTTTAGCGGGACTTGGAAATGTGATGGCGCGTGTGCCGGACAGCGCTGAATTCGTTACTGCCCCTTATGGAGGAATCGATGAAGTCCTGGCGTTCCCGTATCGGCATCGGCCTTGCGGTCGGTGCCGCGGCGGTTTCCATCCCGCTGTCCGCCGCCAGCGCGTTCGCCGCCCCGCCGCCCGGTGACGGCTGGGTGCCCGTCGGCGCTCTGCGGTACCCCTCGAAGGCGGAGTGCGAAGCGAAGGAACTGCCGTTCGCCCAGGCGAACGGCTACCACGAGGTGTGGTGCGACGACAGCGACCCGATCATGGCGATCTACAACCGCTGACCGGATCGGCCACCCACTGCCATCCGGTGACCGGCCACTGAACGGTCGCCGTGCGCGGGTCGTGGGTCCCGCTGCGCGGCGACGAAAGAGGAAGCCCGCTTTCCCTGGTGTGCAGCACCGGGGGGAGCGGGCTTCCGGACAATCCCCTGCGAACGTCTTCCGCTCGGTCCCTCACGCCTGGACTTCCATGCATCTGCGGCGTCTCACGTGCCGCTTTGTGCGCGTCGATTTTGATGCAGGAGTTCCTGAGCGCGAAGCGTCCAAGGGTGTTCGGGCCCCAGCACTCTGGTCCGTCCCTCCACGAGGGCCTCTGCGTGCTCGATTGCCTCCGCATGGCGTCCAAGCGCGGTCAGAACTGCAGTTAATGTGGATCGCGCGTTCAATGTGATCGGGTAATCGAGTCCAAAGCGCTGTACGTGCCCCGCGAAAGCTGCTCGGATGTGAGGGAGGGAACCTGTGGGATTTCCTGAGCGGCGGAGGGCGTATGCGTAGTCGAGTTCCACTCGAAGTGTGAGGGGGTGATTCTCGCCGAACTGGCGGTAGCATTCCGTTACCAGCGCTGAATCTGCCGCAATATCTTCCGGATTTATAGACTGTGCCAGGAGGGACGTTCGTGCGAGAACGGTGAGCGGGTGCTCGGCCCCGAAGAGTCGAATGCGACCCTCGACTGCTCGCCGAATCAGTGAGAGAGCATCCGCTTCGCGATTAAGGTTCACAAGTGGGGCGGACAGCTTCAAGCATGTTTCCAGAGTGTCTGGCTCCTCTGCCCCCAGCGTCCTTTCGCAAATTTCTAGCACTTCTCGGTGCAGGGCTTCGGACTCCTCGAACCGTCCAAGGCGGAAAAGCGCACGTCCTACGCGTTGACGCAGCCGGATGACCGAAACATTTTCTTTGCCGAGACGCGGGGCAACGAGCTCCACAGCCTCGCTGCTCAGGGCCAGCGCAGAGGTGTAGTCGCCGGATCGGTGGACGGCGGTGGCGATCCTGTGGGCGCATTCCGCTGCGGCTTCCATCGTTGGTTGGCTGACTGCCCAGTTAATGGCTCTCCGCAGGAGGGCGATCACATGCGGCGCGAGCAGATTGACGTGCGGTTCTTGTGCTCCGCGGTCAGGAACCTCCGGCAGTGCTGCGAGTAGCAGCCGGGAAGCTGTGGCCGCGAGCTGTTCTCGTTGGTCGGCAGGGGTGGTGCGGGCGACGCTGTCGAGAAGGACGCCATGGGTGCGAAGGCATCGAATTTCGCGGGAAACCAGCTCGCTGAGGGAATGGTCGAGGAGCCCCCGAAGCGCTGATTCGACGTGGGAATCCGGGAGTTCCGGGCCGAGCTCCGCTCCGGAGAGGGTCGACAGAGGCAGCGGATCGTTGGCCCAGCATGAGAGGAGGCGCAGGAGGCGGCCGGCTTCGGGGAGCCCTTGTGTGGCGAGGGCGTCGAGGGAGAGTTGCCAGGTGCGGCTGAGCAGGTGGCGTGAGTCACCACCGACGGCGACAGCCCCTTGGTCGATGAGTTCGATGGGGTCGAGGCCGGCATTGCCACCGAGCTGATGGCCGTAGTCGGCGAGGGTCCAAGGGTTGATGACCTGATGGGCGAGGAATCCGCCGGCCAGAGTGAGTGCCAGGGGGAGGCGGCCAAGACGATCAGCGACCGCTGCTGCATCTTCCACTGATCCCGCGTGGGGCGCCAGATCATGGAGAACGAGAGCGGCCTCTTCGCGGGGGAGGACACCGAATTGAAGGAGCTCGGCACCTGGCCACCAGTGGGCCGCCGCCTGCCGGGTGGTGACGACGACGGTTCCGGTGGGGCTGGTGCGGAGCCACCCGCCGTCGCGGAGGATCGTGGGGTCGTCGGCATTGTCGAGGACCAGGAGCCAGGGCTGATCGGAGTGGTCCAGGTAGTGCCAGACCAGATCGGCCGCGGGGCGTAACCCGCTGCGCGCTCCCATCAATTCACCGTCAGAGGCGCCGCGGTCAGCTGCGACCGCAAGCATTCCGGCCCGTAAGGAAGCGGAGTCGGAGGCGTTGACCCACAGGCCGATGCGACCGGCCTGACCGGTGGCGTCCTGGAACAGCGCGTACGCGACAGCTGTCTTGCCGCAGCCGCCAAGGCCGTGGAGTACGTAGACGCAATTGCCAACGCCGGGTTCGATCCCGACGCGCAGGCGGTCCATCTCTCCGGAGCGGTCGCGCAGCACAACGGGTGCGCGACCGACTGAGGGACGGCGTACCGTATCGGGCCCCGTCCAGTTGGCGCCGTAGTAGTGCTGTTCGATGATGTGCTGGTCGCCGGAGGCTTGGAATACGCGGCCCTGCCCCTCGGCCCAGGCGTTATTGCCGCTGCTCATGGAGTCTTTTCCTCCCCCGCCGGCCTCAACTCGGTGATTTCGACACTAGCCAACCGGCGTGTGGCGGGGCGTGGCTCCCGCCGATCCGCTGCCCGAAAGGGAAGTGGCCCCCGGTAAGCAGCACAGGGAGCCGGTGGACTCTCGCCCCTCACACAGCCCCGAACTCCCCGCCCTTCAGGGCCTTGACGAACGTGGTCCAGTGCCCGGCGGGGAAGACCAGCGCGGGCCCGTCGGGGTTCTTGCTGTCGCGGACCGGGACTATGCCGTGCGTCTGCGCGGCGGGCGCGAATTCGAGGCATTGGCCGCCGTTGCCGCCGCTGTAGGACGACTTGACCCAGGTGAAGGTGCGGGAGAACTCGACGCACTGGCCGCCGTTGGCGTCGCTGTACGAGGACTTGACCCACTCGGCGGCGGTGAGATCGACGTCGGGGCTCATGCCTGGAACTCCTTCAGCACGGTTTTGATCAAGTCCAGTGATGCGTCCGGGGACAACGCGTGGGCCCGCAATAGATCGTAGTCATCGATGGCAGCTTCGACCGTTTGTGCGGAGTCATACATCCTGCCTCCTACCCGCGTTTCCGTGTAGAGGACCGCGGGGGAGTCGTCGAAACGCAACACGGTGAACGGCCTCGTGGAGGCGGCCGGGGCGCCTGCCGCGAACGGCATCACCTGGAGCGTGATGTGCGGCGATGCAGCGGCTTCCAGCAGGTATGCGAGCTGGCCAGCCATGACCTCGGCGCTGCCCATCACCGTGCGTAGGCATGACTCGTGCATGATGCTCCACAGGAGCGGAGGCTTCTCTCGTTCGAAGATCTCACGGCGGCGAACTCGTGCTGCGGTCTTGCCCTCGATCGCCTCGGATGCCTCCTGGGAGTGATGCGAGAGGAACACCGCCCGCGCATAATCCTCCGTCTGGAGAAGCCCCATCACGAGGATCGCGGAGTAATCCAGTATCCGCGTCGCCTTCTTCTCCAGGTTCAGGTACGGGACGAACCAGCTCGGGTGGTCGCCTTCCTCGATCCGCTCCAGCATCCCCATGAACAACTTGCCGGTGCCGAAGGCCACATCGCAGCCCTTGGCGAACTTCTTGCTGGGTCTGGGCAGCAGCGTGCCGGACTCGACCTTGCTCACGTAGCCATCGGAGTAGCCCGTCGAGTTGGCGAGGTGCTTCTGGGTGAGCTTGCGGGCCAGGCGTACTTCTCTGACGTCGCGGCCGAAGCGTTGCAACGGATTCAAGTGCTCGGGTGGGGTGGTCTCGTCCAACGCTGTGGCCTCTCCTCATGTGGGCACACGCCAGCACCTGCGCAGGCTGCGAACTTGAGCGCAGCCCGTTCAACTCGTGCCACTTTATTGCCCGCAGCGTTCCCCAGGTGACCAACTGAGCCCATCCCGAGGTGACTTCACCCGGGAGTGGGATTCGAACCTCGTGGCAAGGAGGCCGGTGGCAATGGTGCAGTTCGCAGGGGAGGGCAAGGTGCCCGTTCCGTATATCACCGCCTGGAGTGGGGAGCGGGTGGCCGTGCGTTCGCTGACGGTGCGGGCGGACGGGGCGGGGCTGGCGTACCGGGACGAGCGGGCCGGGGACCGGGATGCGCACGGGGTGTTGTGGAGCCGGGTCGGGGAGGCGCCGGGGGAGGGGCGGCCGCGGTTTCGGGCGGTGCATCCGGTGCGGCAGCGGCGGGCGTTGCTGGCGGGGCTGTGCCAGGTGTGCGGAGAGCCGGCGGGGCGGACCGGGCGCGGGGTGCTGTTTCTGCTGCCCCGTCAGGAGGGGCGCGCGTCGGGGTGGCCGGAGGGGGCGTACGGGATGAAGCCGCCGGTCTGTGTGGGGTGTGCGGCGGTGGCGGTGCGGCACTGTCCGCAGCTGGGCGATCCGGTCGCCGTGCGGGTGCGGAAGGCGCGGGTGCGCGGGGTGTACGGCGGGTTCCATGCGCCGGGCCGGGGCGGTGGGTTGGCCGCCGCTTCGGAGGACGGGTTCCTGCCGTACGGGCATCCGCATGCGGCGTGGTTCCTGGCATCGCAGCTGGTCGTGGAGTTGCGGCGGTGCACGGTGGTGGATCTGGCGGCGGAGACCGGCGGTGCGGCGGGCCCGGGGGCGGAAGCCGGAGGTCCGGCGGCGGCGTGACGCCGGGGCGTGCCGGGCCGCGCCGCCGCCGGATCGCTACGGATGGTTCACGGCGTCCTTCTGGAGTTCGACCGCGGCCAGCAGGCTCAGCTTCGGCTCGGCCTGACGCAGGGCCTTGACCGCCGCGACCGAGCCGATGTCTCCGGTGAAGTCCTTGGCCGCCAGCCGGGAGCGGACCCAGCGGGCGCGCAGCTCGCCTTCGGTGGCCGCGGCGGTGGATTCCGCGAGGGCGGCGGCGCGTTCCAGGCCCGGGCGTTCTTCGGGCGTGGCCTCGGCCAGTGCCTGACGCAGGGCCGCCGCGATCACCTCCGCGTCCCGGATGACCGGTACGACGTCGTGCTGCTTTCCGCTGTGCTTTTTTCCGCTCAGTCCTGCAAAGGGTGCCATGGTGACAACCGTGACGGTTGTGCTCCGCGTGTGACAAGGCGCTTGAGGGTTTCCAGAGCATCGGTCCGCCGTGCGCGTCGATCACCGGCTTGAGGCTGCCCTCGCATCCCGTGCTCTGTCCCGGCCGGGTCGCGTCCCGGCTGGAACGCGCAGGTCAGACGCGGGGTGCGGCCTGCGGATCCGTCGCCCGCAGCGCGTCCCACTCCCGCGCCAACATCGCGTAGATGACCTCGTCGGACCATTCACCGTCCAGGAGTTCGTTCTCGACGAGATGGGCCTCGCGGCGCATGCCGAGGCGTTCCAGGAGGCGGGCGGAGGCGGTGTTGCGGCCGTCCAACTCGGCCTGGATGCGGTGGAGTCCGAGGTGGTCGAAGCCGAGGGCGAGGAGGGCGCGGCTCGCCTCGGTGGCGTAGCCGTGGCCGTGGTGGTCGGGGTGGAAGACGTAGCCGATGCTCGCCTGGCGGTGGGTGGCGCTCGTCCAGGCGAAGGTGACGTCGCCGACGAGTACGCCGGATTCCCGGACCACGACGGCGAGTTGGAGGACGTCGCCCTCGGTGCGCAGCGTGGTGCGGGCGGTCTTCTTGGTGACGGAGTCGCGGGAGCCGGCCTCGTCGAACGGGCCCCAGTACAGATACCGGCAGACGTCGGGGAGGCGCTGGTAGGCGTGGATGGCGGCGAAGTCGTCGTCGGTGACCGGGCGGAGGTCGAGGCGTGCGGTGCGCAGCGGGTAGCGCGGGGTGAAGGGGAGCGGCGGGTGCGCGGGAGAGGTTGGCATCGGGGGAGCGTAGGCGGCTCAGGTTGACAGGCGCAGCCCATTTCCCTCACTCTTCCACTACTTAATTAGTGGAATGAGGGGTGTGCGGGTGCGACGGGCGACGAGTGGCCCCCTCGGCGGCGTTTCGAGGGGTGCGGCGATGGAGGCCACCGGCCTCGGCAGGCGCCACCGGCGCCACGGTGAGCTGCGAGGCTGCACGTTCCGGCTGCCCGCCGGACGCATCTGCGCCCTGGCCGGACCGGGCACCGGCACCCTCCTCGCGCTGGCCGCCGGACTCGTGCGTCCCACCGAGGGCGCCGTCCGCGTCTTCGGCGCCGACCCCAGGACGGCGGCCGGCCGCGGGCGGGTCGCGTACCTGGGCCGCGAGCGGGCCGGCCGGCCCTGGCGCACCGTTTCCGAGGCGCTGCGCCGCGCCCGCGCCCGGCACGACGGGCCCTGGCAGGCGGCGCGCGCCGCACGCGTGCTGGAGGCGGGACGAGTGCCGCTCCAGGCCCGGGTCGGGGAGCTGCCGGCGGAGCGGTACGCCCGCTTCGCGCTGGCCCTGGCGCTCGCGACGGGACCCGAACTGCTGCTGCTGGACGAGCCGTTCGCCGGACTCGGCCCGCTGTCCCGGCACGAGGTCGCCGCCCAGCTGATGGAGCAGGCGGCGGTGTACGGCACCACGATCGTGCTGTCCTCGCACGCCCTCGCCGAGCTGGACGGGATCTGCGACCACCTGCTGCTGCTCGGCGACGGCGGCGTCCGGCTGGCGGGCGAGGTGGACGACGTGATCGCCGCGCACGGGCTGCTGCTGGGCACCGCCGACCGGCCCGGGGCGCTGCCGTCCCGGCTCGCCGCGCATCCGGTCGTCGACACGCAGTGGTCGGGGCGGCGCTACACCGCGCTGGTACGGCGGCAGGGGCCGCTCGACGGGCCGTGGGAGGTGGCCGAACCGTCGCTGGAGGAGCTGCTGCTCGGGTGTCTGCGCTCGCCCGGGGCGCCCGCGCTCCCCGCGTCCGGCGCCGCACCGGCGGGCCCCCGGCTCTGGCAGCGGCCGGGCGTTCCGGGGCTGCCGCGGAACGCGGGCGCGCCCCGGGGCGGTGCGGCGTCCCCCGCGGCCGGCGGGCCGCTGCTGTCCGGCATCCCGCGCGGACGGCGGCAGGGCGGCGCGGCGCGCCCGGGACACGGCTGGGAACTGCACGGGAACGAAGGAGTGACGGTATGAGCACGGCGACGGAACCCCGGACGGCGGGGGCGGCGGGACGTACCGCCGGGACGAGCCGGCGGGGCGGTCCGCTGTGGCTGGTGTGGCGGCAGAACCGGGGGATGGCGCTCGGCCTCCTCGGCCTGCTGGTGGCCGGCGGCATCGCGATGGCGGTGCAGGGCGGCCTGATGTCCGGGTACCTCGCCCAGCACGACATCTCGGGCTGTGCGCTGATCTCCAACGACCCGCGCTGCGAGGGCCTCCAGGGCCAGGTGGAGGACTTCCGGGCGGCGTTCGGCAAGACCTTCCGGCTGGCGCAGCTGCTGCTGGTGCTGCTGCCCGCGCTGATCGGCCTGTTCGTCGGTGCGCCGCTGCTCGCCCGGGAGCTGGAGAACGGCACCCACAAGGTCGCGCTGACCCAGTCCGTCGGGCCGCTGCGCTGGCTGACCGCAAAGCTGGCGCTGCCCGCCGCGCTGGTGGCCGTCGCCGCCGCCGGGCTGGCCGCGGGCTACCTGTGGATGTGGCGCTCCGGCGGCCAGGAGACGCTGGGCGCGTACTGGTACTCCGCCTCCGGGTTCCAGGCGCTCGGGCCGGTGCCCGTCGCCCAGAGCCTGCTGGCGCTGGCGGTCGGCGCGCTGGTCGGGCTGCTGATCCGCCGGACCGTGGCGGCGATGGTCGTCACCCTCGGTGTCTCCGGCGCGCTGTCCCTTGCCTTCATGCTGGTCAGGGGGCATCTGCTGCCGCCCGTGATCACGGACTTCCCGCACGGCGGCCGGGTGCCGGACACCTCCTGGGTCCTGGGCGAGGGCAGCCTCACCACCAGCGGCGAGCGCCTCCCGCAGGGCACCTGCCCCGCCGGGCCGGGCATCGACGAGTGCCTCAAATCCCACCACGTCGGCGACGGCTCGTACCTCGTCCAGCACCCGGCATCCCAGCATTGGCCGATGGCCTGGATCGAGGCGGGCATCGCCCTCGCCCTGGCGGCGCTGGTGACGGTGGTGATCTACCGGGTCGTGCGGCGCCAGTTCGGCTGAGCTGCGCATTCCACGACGCGACGGCGTTCGTTCCCGCCCTTTGGGGGGTGGAACGGACGCCGTCGGCGCGTTCCGGGACGGCGGCGGGCGGGCGTGGCCGCGTTCCAGGGGTACCGGCGGGCGGGCGTGGCCGCGTTCCGAGGTGTTCCAGGGCGTTCCGGCCGCGTTCCAGGGCCGTCGGGGTTCGGGTGCGTTCCACGCTGTTCCACCGCGTTCCAGGCGTGTTCCGGGACGTTCCACCGCGTTCGGGCCGTATTCCGGGGCATCGGGGTTCCCGCGTCCCGGGGCATCCCACCGTCCGTATCCGCGGCGTTCCACCCCGCTCCGGGCGCCCCGGAACATGCCGCGGTGCCGCGCGCCCCGTGCGCCCCGCGCGCGGGCCGGATTCCGCCGCCCCGGCGGGCCCCGTACGCCCCTGTTTCCCACGCTCCGTTCCCGCTCGGTAGCGCCCCGCTTGCCTGGTCGCCACGTTCGCGTTACCGGTGATTCAGACGCGCTTGCGAGCATCGGTGAATGCAGCCCGCTGTGCCGAACGTTCCCCCACCACGGCTCTCAGCCGCGTACCCGTCCGACGCGCCTGGAACGCACCAGGCGCGGAAGAATGGGGACATGAACCAGCAGCCGAGCGCTCAGGTCCCCACCGAGACCGGGCGGGCGGCCCCGCCCCGGCCCGCCGTGGCGTCGCCGGACCGGGGCCCCGCGGCCCAGCCGTCGGTCGGTTCCATCGCGGCCCACCGCCCGAACGCGGTCGCCCCGTCCGTCCCGGAGCTGGCGCCCGATCTGGACTCCGATCCGGACGCCTACGAGGAGCACGCCGCCCCCGGGACGGACGGCGAGGCGCTGCCCGCCGGACGCTTCCTCGACCGCGAGCGCAGCTGGCTGGCGTTCAACGAGCGGGTGCTGGAGCTGGCCGAGGACCCGGCCACCCCGCTGCTGGAGCGCGCCAACTTCCTGGCGATCTTCGCGTCCAACCTCGACGAGTTCTTCATGGTCCGCGTCGCCGGGCTCAAGCGCCGCATCGCCACCGGCGTCGCCACCCGCTCCGCCTCCGGGCTCCAGCCCCGCGAGGTCCTCGATCTCATCTGGACCCGCTCGCGCGAACTCATGGCCCGGCACGCCGCCTGCTACCAGCAGGACGTCGCCCCCGCCCTCGCCGACGCCGGCATCCACCTCATCCGCTGGCCCGAGCTGACCGAGAAGGAACAGGCCCGCCTGTTCACCCTCTTCCGCCAGCAGATCTTCCCCGTCCTCACCCCGCTGGCCGTCGACCCCGCACACCCCTTCCCGTACATCTCCGGCCTCTCGCTCAACCTCGCCGTCGTCGTCCGCAACCCGGTCAGCGGCCACGACCACTTCGCGCGGGTCAAGGTCCCGCCGCTGCTCTCCCGCTTCCTGGAGGCCTCCCCGCAGCGCTACGTCCCGCTGGAGGACGTCATCGCCGCGCACCTGGAGGAGCTGTTCCCGGGGATGGAGGTCCGCGCCCACCACATGTTCCGGGTCACCCGCAACGAGGACCTGGAGGTGGAGGAGGACGACGCGGAGAACCTCCTGCAGGCGCTGGAGAAGGAGCTGATGCGGCGGCGCTTCGGGCCGCCGGTGCGGCTGGAGGTCGAGGAGTCCATCGACCCGTCCGTCCTCGACCTGCTCGTCCAGGAACTGAAGATCTCCGAGGCCGAGGTCTACCCGCTGCCCGGCCCCCTCGACCTCACCGGGCTCTTCGGCATCGGCGCACAGGACCGGCCCGAGCTGAAGTACCCCAAGTTCGTCGCCGGGACTCACCGCGACCTCGCCGAGGTCGAGTCCGCGTCCGCGCCCGACATCTTCGCCGCCGTCCGCGCCCGCGACGTGCTGCTGCACCATCCGTACGACTCGTTCTCCACCTCCGTCCAGGCGTTCCTGGAACAGGCGGCGGCCGACCCGGACGTGCTGGCGATCAAGCAGACGCTCTACCGCACCTCGGGCGACTCGCCCATAGTCGACGCGCTGATCGATGCCGCCGAATCCGGCAAGCAGGTCCTCGTCCTCGTCGAGATCAAGGCCCGCTTCGACGAGCAGGCCAACATCAAGTGGGCGCGGAAGCTGGAGGAGGCCGGCTGCCACGTCGTCTACGGGCTCGTCGGCCTCAAGACGCACTGCAAGCTGTCGCTCGTCGTCCGCCAGGAAGGCGAGACGCTCCGCCGCTACGCCCACGTCGGCACCGGCAACTACCACCCCAAGACCGCCCGGCTCTACGAGGACCTCGGCCTGCTCACCGCCGACCCGCAGGTCGGCGCGGACCTCTCCGACCTCTTCAACCGGCTCAGCGGCTACTCCCGGCGCGGCACCTACCGCCGCCTGCTGGTCGCCCCCCGCTCGCTGCGCGACGGGCTGCTCCAGCGGATCGCCAAGGAGATCACCCACCACCGCGCCGGGCGCCCCGCCTACGTCCGCATCAAGGTCAACTCCATCGTCGACGAGGCGGTCATCGACGCGCTCTACCGCGCGTCCCGGGCCGGCGTACCCGTCGACGTCTGGGTGCGCGGCATCTGCGCGCTGCGCCCCGGGGTGCCGGGACTGAGCGAGAACATCCGGGTCCGCAGCGTCCTCGGCCGCTTCCTGGAACACTCCCGGGTCTTCGCCTTCGGCAACGGCGGCGAGCCCGAAGTGTGGCTGGGCAGCGCCGATATGATGCACCGTAACCTCGACCGGCGGATCGAGGCGCTGGTGCGGGTCACCGACCCCGCGCACCGCGCCGCCCTCAACAGACTGCTGGAGACCGGGACTTCGGACACCACCTCGTCCTGGCATCTCGGCCCCGACGGCGACTGGACCCGCAACGCGGTCGACGCGGACGGCACGCCGTTGCGCAACGTACAGGAAATGCTCATTGACGCGCGGAGGCGCCGGCGTGGCCCAGCGACCTGACCTGCCGGCCGGGGGGCCGGGCGGTCTCATCGGCATCGGCATCGGACCCGAGCCCGGCCCGGGATGCGGCACGCGGGCCGCGGTGGTGGACGGGCCCGGCCCGTACGGCGGCGTCCCCGAGGCGGCGCCGGGCGACGGCGCCACCGCCGGACAGGCCCTCGCCGCCTACCTCCACGACCGGTCCGGGGACTTCCTGCGCAGCCTGCGGCAGCACCGCGAGAGCGGTTCGGACGCCGACGGCGCCGAGGCGGCCGCCCGGCAGCTGCGCCGCGCCGCCCGCCGGATCAGCGCCACCCTGCACACCTTCCGGCCGCTGACCGAGGAGGCGTGGTCCGATCAACTCCGCGCCGAACTGGGCTGGTTGTCCGGCACGCTCGCCCGTGAGCACGCCCTCGCCGACCGCCGCGACCGCCTGATGGGCGCCCTCCAGCGCCTCACCGGCCGCACCGACCGGCCGCAGCCCGCCGGCCGCGCCACCGGGCGCGGGGAGCGCACGGCCGCCGCCCGGAGCGCCGTACCCGCGCGCGGCCGCGCCGACGCCGGTACGGAGCCGGCCGAGGCGGCGGACGGGCCGGACGGCGACGGGCTGCTGTCGACGGGCGCCGCGCGCGCCGCCGCCCTCCTCGACCGGCAGCTCACCCTGGCCCGCAGCCGCGCCCACTCCGCCGCCCTCCAGGCGCTGGGCTCCGCCCGCTTCCACGCGCTCGCGGACGCGGTGGCGGTCCTGGCGTCCGAGGCGCCGCCGGCCCGCGCGGCCGGCACCGCGGCGGCCGCCGGGGCGCTCCTGCCGCTCGCCGAGAACGCCCACCGCCGCCTCGCCGAGGCCGTCGCCGCGCTGCCACCGGCACGCGCCGGACACGCCTACCCGTCCGACGCGCTCTCCGCCGAGCACCGCCAGGACACCCCCTGGCACCAGGTGCGCACGCTGGTCCGGCTCAGCCGCTACGCCCAGGAGGTCGTGGCGCCGGGCCGCGCCGATCCGCGGCTGGCGGAGGCCGGGCGGGCGCTGGGCCGCCACCGCGACGCCGCCGAGGCCGCGTCCGCCGCGGCGTCCGCCGCCCGCACGCCCCGCATCGCCCCGGCCACCGCGTACGCCCTCGGCGTCCTCCACGCCGACCAGCGCCACGAGGTGGCCGCGGCCCGCCATGCCTTCAGCCGCCTGTGGCTCCCCGGGCCCGCGCCCGAGAGCCGCTGGGGCTGACGCCCGCCAACGACGTCCGAAGGAGGCCCGTGACCGGCAGGAGGAGCGACGAGATGGCGGCGGCGAGCGAGGCGAAGCGCGGCCCGGACGAGCCGGGGGCGCGCCCGATCCGAGCCGCGGGCTGCGTCCTGTGGCGCCCGGCGGGCAACGGCGACGGGCTGGAGATCGCGCTCGTCGGCCGGCCCCGGTACGGCGACTGGTCGCACCCCAAGGGCAAGCTGAAGCGGGGCGAGAGCTTCCGGACGGCGGCGGTCCGCGAAACGGTCGAGGAGACCGGCATGACCTGCGACCTCGGCCCCCGGCTGCCCACCGTCCACTACGTCGTCGACGGCCGCCCCAAGGAGGTCCGCTACTGGGCCGCCGAGGCCACCGGCGGCGGCTTCGTCCCCAACCGCGAGGTCGACCAACTGCTGTGGCTGCCCCCGCAAGCGGCCCGCGCCCGGGTCACCCAGGAACGCGACCGGGGGTTGGTGGATGCGTTGTTGGAGGTGTTGCGGGGGGCGGGGGCGCTGGGGTGAGGGGCGTGCGGGTGCGCCCTTGAGTTTCCGGGCGCCTCCCGGTGCCGACGGCGTGTGCCCGTACGCGTACGCCCGGCCCCGTATGCGCGCGGGTGCGGCCGGCTCCGGCCGCACCGCCCGTTCCGTATCCCGGGACCGGAAATTCCCGCTCCCCGCTCAGGAATGCGCCGGCCGGATCTCCCACACCTGGCTGCTGTTCCCGCCCGCCTTGTTCAGGTCGAGCCGGGGCGGATAAATGAGCAGCGGCGAGATGTCCAGCGCGTAATTGCGGTCCTCGGCGGCGAGCAGCCGGTAGGTGCCGGGCGCGCCCGCCGGGTCGAGATGCCAGGCCGCCGGTGCGGTCCGTGCCACCGCCGGCTCATGGGCGCCCGGCCCGCCGCGGTGGCCGAGGAACGTGCCGCTGCGCACATTGCGGAGCGTGCAGTCGCCGCCGTCGTCGCAGCGGACCTCCCACCGCTGCGCGTTCGGCTGCGCCGCGGGCGGCTCCAGCGTGACGTGCGCATCGGCGTCCGGCGCCGGCTGGGTCACCCGCTGTCCGCGCTGGCCCAGGGTGTAGACGCCGTCGGCGAGCGGCGCGGCGTCTGCCGGCGGGGTGGCCGCGGCGCCGGTGGCGGGCACCGCGGCGGACAGCACGGCGACCGCCCCGAGGGCGGCGGCGCGGACGGTGGTGCGGGATGCGCGAGGCCGGGGCGCCGGGTGGGCGGCGGTCGGGCGGTCGGGGCGCGGTCGAAGCGGCAGGGTCAACGTTCTCTCCCGGGTGCGGAATTCACGGCGCGCCCGGAATTCTGCTCCGGCAATTCCCGGAATCCGGGCGCCGGACGAATCTAGTGCGGAATTCCGCGCCGGGGCGGGCGGAGCCGGGACGGCGGGTCGGGCGGGTGAAAGGAGTTCGAATTCCGGCGGAGGAATTCGAAAAAGGCCGCCCGTGTCGGTCCTGCTCCCGCGCGGGTCCCGTGCCGGCCTTGCTCCCGCCCGGCCCCGCCGGGGCGCCTCCGGGGAGCCCCGGCCGTCCGTGTGCCGCGTCTGCGGTCAGACGCGGGTCGCGGCCCGGACCAGCGCGGCGACGGCCCGGGAACGGCTGTGGGGCGGCCAGGCGATCACCGTCGTGACCGGCGGCGCGTCCGGAACCGGCACGGTGGCGAGATCCTCGCGGAGCTGATCGCGGCAGGACTCCGGCGCGATCCAGCAGGTGCGGCCGAGCGCGATCAGCTGGAACAGCTGCGTATGGTCCCGGGCCTGCGGACCGGGCCCGTCCGGATAGCTGCCGTCCGGGCCCGGCCAGCGGGGCAGCGGAAGGCCGGGCAGCTCGCTGACCTCGGCCGTTTGCACCTCGGAGCGGTCGGTGAGCGGATGCCCGGCCGGCAGCACCACCACCTGGCCCTCGGTGCACAGCTCCTCCGTGTCCAGGCCGGCGGTGCCGTCGTACGGCAGGTGCAGCAGCGCCACGTCGGCCCGCCCGTCGCGCAGCATGCGTTCCTGCTCGCCGATGCCGCACAGCAGCAGATCGACGGCGACCGCATCGGGCTCGGCGGCGTACGCGTCGAGCAGCCTGGCCAGCAGCGCGCCGGAGGCACCGGCCTTCGTGGCGAGGGCCACGCCCGGCCGGCCGGGCGCGGCGCGCGCGGCCCGGCGGGTGCGGCGTTCGGCGGCCTCGACCGCGTCGAGCGCCGCCCGCGCCTCCCGCAGGAGCACCGCCCCGGCGTCCGTCAGCGCCACCGCGCGGCTGGTGCGGGTCAGCAGCGCCGCCCCGAGGCGCCGTTCGAGATGGCGGATCGCCCGGGACAGCGGCGGCTGCGCGATCCCGAGCCGCTGTGCGGCCCGCCCGAAGTGCAACTCCTCGGCGACGGCCACGAAGTACCGCAACTCCCTTGTCTCCACGCTCGCCAGGCTACGGGCCCCGCCAGGCCGCGGGTCGCGCCGCCCGCGCCGGATCCACCGCCCCACCAGCGGCGATACCCGTGCGGTATCGCCGCCCACCGCATCGGTGTTGGCCGCCCGCCACCGGCCCCGCCCAGGATCGGCGGTATGAGCGAACAGACCACCGCGCTGGTGACCGGCGCGAACAAGGGCATCGGATACGAGATCGCCGCCGGACTGGGTGCCCTCGGCTGGCGGGTCGGGATCGGCGCCCGGGACGCGGAGCGGCGCGCGGCCGCCGTGGCGCGGCTGCGGGAGTCCGGGGCCGACGCGTTCGGCGTGCCGCTCGACGTGACCGACGACGCGAGCGTGCGCGCGGCGGCCCGGACGGTCGAGGACCGCGCCGGACGCCTCGACGTCCTCGTCAACAACGCCGGGATCACCGGGGCCGTGCCGCAGTCGCCCACCACGGTCGACCCGGCGACGGTCCGGGCGGTGGTGGAGACCAACGTCATCGGCGTCATCCGCGTCACCAACGCGCTGCTGCCGCTGCTGCGCCGCTCCCCGTCGCCGCGGATCGTGAACGTCTCCAGCGGCACCGGCTCCCTCACCCGGCAGACCACCCCCGGCACCGACACGGGCCCGATCGCCGTCGCCTACGCGCCGTCGAAGACCTTCCTCAACGCCGTCACCGTCCAGTACGCCAAGGAGCTGCGCGAGACGAACATCCTGGTCAATGCGGTCTGCCCGGGGTATTGCGCGACCGATCTCAACGGTTTTAGCGGCACCCGGACCCCGCAGCAGGGCGCGGCGGCTGCGATCCGGCTGGCGACGCTGCCGGATGACGGCCCGACCGGCGGCTTCTTCGAGGACGCGGGCCCGGTGCCGTGGTGACCCGGCCGCCGGCCCCCGCGACGCCGCGGGCCGCGACGGGTCACCGCCGCCGCAGCGCCGCGTCCGCCACCGCCGGGGCGACGTAGTAGTTGTCGGCGGGGTTGAGGTCGCAGCCAGGCGGGACGATGGCGTCGATGCGGTCCAGGAGGTCCGCGCCCAGCGTCACGTCCGCGCCCGCCAGCAGGCCGTTCAGCTGGTCGAGGGTGCGCGGCCCGATGATCACGGACGTCACCGCCGGGTGCGCGCGGACGAACGCCGTCGCCAGATGCGGCAGCGTCATCCCCGCCTCCGCCGCCACCTGCTTCAACTCCGCCACCGCCTCGGCCTTGCGGGCGTTGCCCGGCAGCGACAGGTCGAACTTCTGCGTCTCCAGCGACGCCCGCGAACTCACCGACAGATCCCGCCCGGACAGCCAGCCGGCGCCCAGCGGACCCCAGGTCAGCACGCCCATCCCGTACCGCTGGGCGGTCGGCAGCACCGCCGCCTCCACGCCGCGGTTCAGGATCGAGTACGGCGGCTGCTCGGTGCGGAAGCGGACGTGGCCGCGCCGCTCGGAGACCCACTGCGCCTCGACGATCTGCTCGGCGGGGAACGTCGAACTCCCCACCGCCAGCACCTTTCCCGCCCGGACGAGGTCCGACAGCGCGCCGAGCGTCTCGTCCAGATCGGTGGCCGGGTCGGGGCGGTGCATCTGGTAGAGGTCGATGCGGTCGGTGTCCAGCCGCCGCAGGCTGTCCTCGACCGCGCGGACGATCCAACGCCGGGAGCCGCCCCGCTGGTTGGGGTCGTCGCCCATCGGCTGGTGGAACTTGGTCGCCAGCACCACCTCGTCGCGGCGGCCCTTGAGCGCCCGGCCGACGATCCGCTCCGACTCGCCCGCCGCGTACATGTCGGCGGTGTCCACGAAGTTGATGCCGGCCTCCAGCGCCCGCTGGACGGCCCGCACGCCCTCGTCGGGGTCGGTGCCGCCCATGGGGCTGAGCATCATCGCGCCCAGCGCGAACTCGCTCACTGAAATCCCGGTGCCGCCGAGCGTCCTGTGCCTCATCTGCTGTTCCTCCTGGGGAGAGTGGGGTGGGTGCCGCGTCACGGCCCCACGAAGATCGGGAAGACACCCCCGAGCCCTGCCCGCCGGCCCCGCGGGTCCGGCGGCGGACGACCTCAGCCTGCGGTCCGCGCCCGCGCGCCACCAGACCCGCCGCATCCTGGGTCCGGCAGAACCACCCGAGCGGGCCCCGCCGCATACTGGGCGGATGCCGTCTGCCGAAGCCGAGATCAGCTCGTTCCTCAAGGCCCGCCGCGCGGCGCTCGATCCGGACGCCCTCGGGCTGCCCGGCGGGCTGCACCGCCGCCGGGTGCGCGGTCTGCGCCGCGAGGAGGTCGCCGGCCTCGCCGGCATCAGCGTCGACTACTACACCCGTATCGAGCAGGGCCGCGCCCCCGCGGTCTCCGACGGGGTCCTCGACGCCCTCGCCGGGGCGCTGCGGCTGACCGGCGGGGAGGCGACGTATCTGCGCAACCTCGCCTCCCGCGGCCGCCGCGCACCGACGGGCCCGGGTGCACCCGGCCGGACCGTACGGCCCGAGGTGCGGCAGCTGCTGCACGCGATGGACGGCGCGGTTCCGGCGATGGTCGTCGGCCGCGGCCTGGACCTCCTCGCCTGGAACGCGCTGGGCGGCCGGATCGCCTTCGACCTCGAATCCGTCGCCCCCGACCGCCGCAACTCCGCGCTGCTGGTCTTCCTCGACCCGGCCGCCCGCACCCTCCACCCGGACTGGGAACGCGTCGCCGAGCAGGTGGTCGGCACCCTGCGCGCCGAGAGCGGCCGCTGCCCGGGCGATGCCCGGATCGCCGCGGTCGTCGGTGAACTCCTCGACCGCAGCCCGGAGTTCCGCACCGCCTGGGAGGCCCAGGCGGTCAGCGAATGCCGCTACGGCGTCAAACGCATCGTCCACCCCTGGGTCGGCGCCATGGACCTCACCTTCGAGAGCCTCCGCCTCGCCGCGGAGGACGACGACCAGACCTTGGTGACCTACAGCGCCCCGGAAGGCTCCCGGACGGAAACCCGGCTGCGGGAGCTGGCGCGGAGGGTGGCGGGGGAGCGGGTGCCGGCGGCGTGAGGGCCCGGCCGGTGCGCGCGGGCCGTGGCGGCCCGCCGGGCCCGGCCCGTACGCGGTGAACGCCCCCGCCGGGCCTCACCCCCGGGGCGCCACCGCCGCCCACTCCACCGTGACCTCGCCCTGACGGCGGCGGCGCGGGTCGCCGGTCAGCGGCCAGTCGGCGGCCAGCGCACGGGTCGCGGCCAGCCAGCGCTGCCGGGCGCCCAGCGCGCCGAGCGGGGCGGCCGCCGCCCAGGCGCGGTCGAAATCGCGGAGGAAGGCATGTATCGGTTCACCCGGAACATTGCGGTGGATCAACGCCTTCGGCAGCCGTTCGGCCAGGTCGGACGGGGTGTCCAGGGAGGCGAGCCGGGCCGCGAAGGTCACCGTGCGCGGCCCCTCGGGCCCCAGCGCCACCCACACATGGCGGCGCCCGATCTCGTCGCAGGTGCCCTCGACCAGCAGCCCGTCCGGCGCCAGCCGCGCGCAGAGCCGCCGCCAGACCGCCGCGACCTCGTCCTCGTCGTACTGCCGCAGCACGTTCGCCGCCCGGATCAACGCCGGCGCCCGCCCCGGGGCGCCGGGCAGCGGCACCTCGAACCCGCCGTGCCGGAACTCCAGCCCGGGCCGCTCGAACGGCCGGGCCGCCGCCACCCGCTCCGGATCTATCTCCACCCCGACCACCCGCGCGTCCGGCCGGGCCGTCCGCAGCCGCGTCAGCAGCTCCAGCGCCGTCCAGGGCGCCGCCCCGTAGCCGAGATCGACGGCGACCGGGTCCCCGCTGCGCCGCAGCGCCGCCCCGTGCTCGGCGGCGATCCAGCGGTCCATCCGGCGCAGCCGGTTCGGGTTGGTGGTGCCCCGGGTGGCGTTCCCGACGGGACGGGCGGACGGGGCGGCGGAGCGGCGGGGCATACGACGAGCCTAAGCGGCCTCGGGGCGGATCCCTTCCGAGCTGCGGTGATCACGTCCAGTCGGCACCCCGCCGCGAAGGGTAACGGATCGATAACGGTCAGAACGCGGGCGGTCCGGGGGAAATGGAAGCCGCGCCCGCGTTGTTACACCAGGCCGGAGGCGCGCAGCCCGCCACAGGAGAGAGGTAGCTCGCAGTGAGCCATTACGTGTCCCGGCTCCGCAGCCGTCCCCTCGGCCAGCACCCGGGCCCGCCCCGGCTGCGGCTCCCCGGAGCCGGCCGCCGCCCCCGCCGGGTGGCGATGCTCAGCGTCCACACCTCCCCGCTCCACCAGCCCGGCACCGGCGACGCCGGCGGCATGAACGTCTACATCGTCGAACTGGCCCGGAAGCTCGCCGCGATCAACATCGAGGTGGAGATCTTCACCCGCGCCACCACCGCCACCCTCCCGCCCGCCGTGGAGCTGGCCCCCGGCGTCCTCGTCCGTCACGTCGACGCCGGGCCGTACGAAGGGCTCGCCAAGGAGGAGCTGCCCGCCCAGCTCTGCGCCTTCACCCACGGCGTGATGCAGGCCTGGGCGGGCCACCGCCCCGGCCACTACGACCTCGTCCACGCCCACTACTGGCTCTCCGGCCACGTCGGCTGGCTCGCCGCCGAACGCTGGGGCGTCCCGCTCGTCCACGCCATGCACACCATGGCCAAGGTCAAGAACGCCTCGCTCGCCGCGGGCGACACCCCCGAGCCCGCCGCCCGCGTCATCGGCGAGACCCAGATCGTCCGCGCCGCCGACCGCCTCATAGCCAACACCGCCGAGGAGGGCGACGAGCTGGTCCGCCACTACGACGCCGACCCCGCCCGGGTCGCCGTCGTCCACCCCGGCGTCAACCTCGACCGCTTCCGCCCCCTCGGCCCCGGCGCCACCCCCGTCACCCTGACCGGCCCCGGCGCGGACGCCTCCGTCGCCGCCGGCCGCGCCGCCGCCCGCGACCGCCTCGGCCTGCCGCAGGACGCGCTGATCCCGCTCTTCGCCGGGCGCATACAGCCCCTCAAGGCCCCCGACGTGCTGCTGCGGGCCGTCGCCGTCCTCCTGGAACAGCGGCCCGAGCTGCGCTCCCGGCTCGTCGTCCCGGTGGTCGGCGGCCCCAGCGGCAGCGGCCTGGCCAAGCCCGAGGAGCTCCAGAAACTCGCCGCCCTGCTCGGTATCGCCGACGTCGTCCGCTTCCGCCCGCCGGTCGGCCAGCAGCAGCTCGCCGACTGGTACCGCGCCGCATCCGTGCTGGTCATGCCCTCGTACAGCGAATCCTTCGGGCTCGTCGCGATCGAGGCGCAGGCGTGCGGCACCCCGGTGATCGCCGCCGAGGTCGGCGGTCTGCCGGTGGCCGTCCGCGACGGCGTGACCGGTCAGCTCGTCCCCGGCCACGACCCGGCCGACTACGCCCGCGCCCTGGACCGCTTCGTCACCGATCCGGCGCTGCCCGCCCGGATGGGCGCCGCGGCAGCCCGGCACGCCCAGTCCTTCGGCTGGGACACCGCGGCAGCCGCCACCGGCGACGTCTACGCCGCCGCACTGCAGGAAAGGCGCCGTCACCTACGATCACCCCATGGCTGACGAGGCGACTGAGGTGCAGAGCGGGCGGACGGACCGGGGTGCCGGGACGGCCGCCGCCGCGGTGATCGAGCGCACGCTCGGCGAGGCCGGGCTGGAGTGGGAGTCCCCCGCCCCCGGCCGCTACGTCGTCACGCTGCCCGGCACCCGCAAGCTCGCCACCACCTGCTCCCTCGTCGTCGGCCGCCACTCCCTCTCCGTCAACGCCTTCGTCGTCCGGCGCCCCGACGAGAACCACGAGGCCGTCCACCGCTGGCTCCTGGAGCGCAACACCCGCCTCTACGGCGTGAGTTACGCGATCGACCAGCTCGGCGACGTCTACCTCGTCGGGAAGTTCCCGCTCACCGCCGTCACCGAGGAGGAGCTGGACCGCATCCTCGGCACCGTCCTGGAGAACGCCGACGGCAGCTTCAACACCCTGCTGGAGATGGGCTTCGCCACGGCGATCCGCAAGGAGTACGCCTGGCGGGTCGCCCGCGGCGAGTCGACGCGGAACCTTGAGGCGTTCGGTCATCTGACGCGGGGAGCGGGGGAGGAGTGAGACCGGGGAGGGAGCCCCTCCCCGGCATCCGGCCGCGCGCCCCTGGAATCGCCCGCCTGCGCCCCGCCGTTGCGGACGCCCGGCCCCGCCGCACCCCCGAAGGCGTCCCTCGCGCCCACCGGGGGCCGTCCACCCGCCGGGCCGCCGCCCGCCGTGAGGCGTAAGGACTCGGCGTCCGGTGTCCGCGCCCGTGCGCCGGCCGCCGGTGCGCCGCGGCCGGCCGTACCCGCCGAACCCACCGGCTTCATCGAACCCACCGGCTTCATCGAGCCCGTGGAATGCACCGTCGCCACCGGCTCGCCGGACCCGCCGGGCCCGGGGCGTCCCCCCGGTCTGCCCGTGCCGCCGGTCCCGCAGACCACCCCCACGATCAGACTGGCCGTCATGACCGCGGCGGCCACCGTCGCCGCCCGCCGGATCACCCGCTGCTCCGCCGAATCCATCCCTGCCGTCTCCCTCCGCCTCCGTGTACGGCCGTTCCCCGAAGGGCGCTCCGGCGCCCGGTGCCGTACCTCGCGTCGCGCCCGCGCCCCGGCGCGGCACCGGCGCCCGCGCCCCCCGTCCTCCGTACGCGATCCACCGGGCGACCGCCGCGCTGCCGCGGACCCCGTGTTCAGCATCGTGGACCCGCCGGGCCGGGCGCGAGGGGGCTGACACCCGTATCGGGGGCGCGGCCACCCCGACAGCACGCCTCCGGACCCGAACGCCGAGGTTGTCCGGACCTCTTCCGCCCGTCCGCGACCCGTGGCATCCTCACGCCGTCAGCAACCTGAACACCGATCACATACGTATACGTGGGAGGGCGGGACGCATGGTGACCACGAGGCGAGGGCTGCTCGGCGGTGCGATCGGGGCCGCCGCGGCGGCGGCCCTGCCGCCCGGCAGCGCGACCGCCGCACCCCGGCCCGGACCGGCCACCGGACGGCCGCCGTCCGCGGAACCGGCCGATGCCCGCGCCCCCACGGCCGCGCTCTGGCGGGAGTTCGCCCGCAGCCCCTTCACCCACCCGCAGATCCCCTACGTGGGCCGCGCCGGATACCGCGGCGGCGCCGAGGTGCCCCGGCGACCCGTGGTGGCCGACGCGGTCCGGGATTACGGCGCCCGCCCCGACGGCTCGGCGGACGCCGCCCCGGCCCTCAACCGCGCGCTGCGGGACGCCGGACGGCGCGGCGGCGGCACCGTGTACCTCCCGCCGGGCACCTACCGCATCGACTCCGTCATCCGCATCGGTCACGACGACGTCGTGCTGCGCGGCGCGGGCAGCGGCCGCACCACGCTGTACGCCACCCGCAGCCTCACCGACCTCATCGGCCCGTACGGCAGCCGCTACGGCGGCGACAAATCCAGCTGGTCCTGGGCGGGCGGCCTCGTCTGGCTCTGCCCGCAGGCACGTTGGGAGTCCCTGACGGAGGCGATCACGGCACGGGAGTGGCCGTTCGAGGGCTGGACCGGCAACCGCCGCGACGCCTGGCGCACCCTCACCACCATCCGCCCCGCCCGCCGCGGCGAGAGCACCCTCACCGTCGCCGACACCACCGCCCTGCGCCCCGGCGCCCGCGTCCTGCTCCAGCTCTCCGACGACGCCGACCACACCCTGCTACGCCATATGAGCGGCGACATCCCGGGCGCCGCGGACTACTCCTGGGACGACAAGACCAAGCTCACCTCGTACGTCCCCTACGAGTGGCCCTGCCGGATCACCGCCGTCGACCCCCGGCGCCGCCGCATCACCCTCGACCGTCCGCTGCCGCTCGACACCCGCCCCGCCTTCCGCCCCCGCCTCACCACCCACATCAGGCCGCTGACCGGCGCCGGGGTCGAGGCGCTCACCCTGGAGATGACCGAGACACCGCAGTCCCCGCACCTCCTCGACAAGGGCTACAACGGCGTCGCCCTCCAGTGCGCCTGGGACTGCTGGGTCGACGACGTCCACGTCCGCCACGTCGACAACGGCTTCCTGCTCGTCGCCGCCAAGGCGTGCACGCTGCGCCGCACCCGCGTCTCCGGGCGCGGCAGCCACCACCCGTACTGCTGCCGCGAGGGCTCGCACGACAACCTCGTCGAGGACTTCACCCTCGACCGCCGCACCGTCCCGGCGCCGCCCGGCACCCAACTGCACGGCATCAACGTCGAGGGGCTGTCCAGCCACAACGTCTGGTCACGGGGCCGGATGGCGATGGGCACCTTCGACACCCACCGCGGACTGCCGTTCGCCAACGTCCGGACGGACATCACCCTCACCAACGACGGCGCACACGGCGGCGACGGCAGCGCCGGACCGCTCTACGGCGCCCGCTTCACCCACTGGAACATCACCGTCACCAACCACCGCGCCGGCTGCGTACGGCTCGACGACATCGCCCCGTACAGCGCGACCGTCGCGATCAGCGAGGTCCGCCCGTTCGGCCAGATCGACACCCCCGACTTCACCGGACCGCTGCGCACCCGCGCCGAGCGGTACGGACACCCGGGCACGGTCTTTCCGCCCAACCTTTACGACGCCCAGCGCGCGCTGCGGCCGTGAGGCGCCGGTGCCCGGCAGACGGCGCAGCAGCAGCGCGTAGCCGACCGCCGCGACGGTGCCGACGACGGCGCAGTCCGCCCACAGCACCTGCGGCCCGTAGTGGTCGATGACGGTGCCGCCGACCAGCGGCGCGGCCAGCGAGGCGACCGACCACGACATGGCGTACATCCCCTGGTAGCGACCGCGGGCGTGGGTGGGCGAGAGGCGGACCACCAGCCCCATCTGGGTGGGGGAGTTGACGATCTCGCCGAGCGTCCAGACGGCGACGGTCACCGCGTACACCGCGACCGAACCGCCGACCGCGGTGAGCCCGAAGCCGTACCCGGCCAGCAGCGCGGAGCCGATCAGCAGCGCGGTGGGGCTGCGGTGCTCGATGAAGCGGGTGACCGGTATCTGGAGCAGCACGATCAGCGCGCCGTTCACCGCGATGACCAGTCCGAAGTCGCCGCTGCCGAACCCGTCGAGGCCCATCGACACCGGCAGCGACACATACGCCTGCTGGAAGAGGAGCGCGAGGAGGAGGTTGAGCCCGACGACCGTCATGAAGCGGCCGTCGCGCGCCACCGTCAGCATCGACACCCGCGCGGGCGCCGCCCGCTCCCCGCCGTCCGCCTCCGCCGCCTGCGGACGGGACTCCGGCAGCTTGCGGAACACCACCAGCGCGCAGACCAGCACCAGCGTCGCCTCGCCGAGGAAGAGCAGCAGATAGCCGTGCTCCGCGATCAGCCCGGCGGCCGTCGAGGAGACGGCGAAGCCGATGTTGATCGCCCAGTAGTTGAGCGCGAAGGCGCGGGTGCGGTCCTCGGGCGCGACGATGTCCGCCATCATCGCCTGCACGGCGGGCCGCGAGGCGCTGGAGGCGGCGCCGACGACACCCGCCACCGCCGCGATGGCCACCGGATGCGTCATGAACCCGAGCGTCGCCACCGACCCGGCGGTCGCCAGCTGCGACAGCAGCATCGTCGGCCGCCGCCCGACCCGGTCCGTCAGCACCCCCGACCCGACGGAACCCACCACCCCGCCGAGCCCGTAGAGCGCCCCGACCAACCCGGCGTACGAGGCGGAGTAGCCGCGCTCGACGGTCAGGTAGAGGGCCAAAAACGTGGAGACGAACCCGCCCAGGCGGTTGACCAGGGTGCTGGTCCACAACCACCAGAACGCGGCCGGCAGACCGGAGAAACTCGCGGGCAGAGCCCTGGCGAACCGCGATGCTGCGGGCATGTCATTTTCCCCCGACGATGAGCGGACGACGGCACCGCGCACGGCACCCGACCGGACCGGCGGCGCCCCCACCGGGCACCGCCACCGACCGGAAAACTACTGAGCGCCCCGACGCCGCGGCCATCGAATTGACGGGAACCGTCAAACGTCCCGGGGGCGGGCACCACCGGCCACGCGCCCCCGGCGCACCCGCCCCGCGCCGGGCCCCCGGGCCGGCGGAAGACACCGCGCGGCCGGGGCACCCGTCCCCCGCCGCCCGCACCGGCCACGCCCGCCCGCCCCCACGCCCACCTGCGGCTTCGGCCCGGCGGCCGCCCCGGGTGCCGCTCCCCGCCCGGCCCGGCCTCGCGGCGTTCACCCGCCGGGCGTCGATTAGGCTCGAAGGCATGGCCGACGCACCGTACAAGCTGATCCTCCTCCGCCACGGCGAGAGCGAGTGGAACGCGAAGAACCTGTTCACCGGCTGGGTGGACGTCAACCTCAACGAGAAGGGCGAGAAGGAGGCGGTCCGCGGCGGAGAGCTGCTGAAGGACGCCGGTCTGCTCCCCGACGTCGTGCACACCTCCCTCCAGAAGCGCGCCATCCGCACCGCGCAGCTGGCCCTGGAGGCCGCCGACCGCCACTGGATCCCCGTCCACCGCAGCTGGCGCCTGAACGAGCGCCACTACGGCGCCCTCCAGGGCAAGGACAAGGCGCAGACCCTCGCCGAGTTCGGCGAGGAGCAGTTCATGAAGTGGCGCCGCTCGTACGACACCCCGCCGCCGGCCCTCGCCCGCGACGCCGAGTTCTCCCAGTTCGACGACGCGCGCTACGCCGCCCTCCCGCCGGAGCTGCGCCCGCGGACCGAGTGCCTCAAGGACGTCGTCGTCCGCATGCTCCCGTACTGGTTCGACGGCATCGTCCCCGACCTGCTGGCCGGCAAGACGGTCCTGGTCGCGGCCCACGGCAACAGCCTCCGCGCCCTGGTCAAGCACCTCGACGGCATCTCCGACGCCGACATCGCGGGCCTCAACATCCCCACCGGCATCCCCCTCTCCTACGAGCTGGACGCCGACTTCAAGCCCGTCACCCCGGGCGGCACCTACCTCGACCCGGAGGCCGCCAAGGCCGCCATCGAAGCGGTGAAGAACCAGGGCAAGAAGAAGTAATCCCTGACGACAAGCCCCCTGCCCGCGGATTCTCCGTGGGCAGGGGGCTTGTCGCCGTTCCGGGGCCGTCCGTGGGCCGGCGGGCTATTTCTCGATCAGCCACTGCACGAACAGCACCGCTGTCACCAGCAGCACCGCGCCCTCCACTCAGTCCGACCACGTGAACTCGTGCTTCTTCTTCTTGACCTGGGGCCCTTGCTCCTCGGCCATGCTTCCTCCCCCGCGGCAGTCACCTACAAGATCGACATCCACCCAACCACAGGCGGCGGGCGGACCGCCGCGTCCTTCGCCGCTCCCGGGGTGCGGCTCAGATCACTTCCTGCTGCCCCTGCTGCGGCTGGTCCAGTTGCTGTTCGCGCATCCGTTGGTCCGCGCGCAGCCCCTCCACCGTGGTGGCGAACGCCTCCAGGTTCTCCCGGTCGTCCGGGAGGGCGTACGGCGCGATCCCCAGCTCCAGCGCGGTGGTGTGCTGCTCCATGCTGTCGGCAGTCTGCTGGAGGTTGAAGGCCCGCTCCCGCGGCTTGAAGTACCCGGCGGCGCCCGTGACGACGGTGACGACGAACGCGAGGGCGATCAGCGCGCCTTTCGCCGGTTGCGGTGGGTCGAACCAGGCCGTGACCGCCGAGATCGCGGCCGAGCTGAGGAACAGCAGCCACTGCATCACCAGATGCACCCGCCGGTAGTGCCGCGACTCCCGGCGCAGCCGAGCGACCTCCCCGGGGATGCGCTCCTTGTACGACGCCTGCCGCTCCACCGTGGGCGGGGTGAGCCGCCGCGCCTCCAGGATGCGGCGCTCCTCGGTGAGTTCGAGTTCGAGCTTCAGCTTCTTCAGCGGGGTGCGGGCGTCCCGCCACGGCGAGCTCCCGTCGAACTCGACCATGAACTGCACGAGGGTGGCGATCGCCAGCACGACGAGCAGGCCGAGCAGGGTGCCGTTGAGCGCCCCCGGCATGTCCGAGCGCAGCCAGATCAGCAGATTCAGCGCCGCCCACACCGCCGGCGTCAGCACCAGCAGCACGGGCGTGAGCCACAGGCCGAGTACCTGAAGGCGCCGGTTCTTGATCCGCTGCTGGAGGTCGGCGATCTCCCTGCGGTGCTCGATCAGGGCATCCGTGGTGTGCGCGTCGGTCGGCTGCGGCATGGCGTGTGCGTTCCCCCTGATGCGAATCCCGCGGGCCCCCCGGCCCGCCGCTCCGTCAGCTTACGGCCGTACGGGGGACCCGCCGCCCCCTGACCTGCGGGCCCGCGACTCGTACGCCACCGCCGTCACGCAGGCACCCAGCGCAAAGCCCCGCGCACCCGAAGGTGCGCGGGGCCGTCGTGCCTCTGGGGCGGCCGCCCGAACGTCAGCCGCAGGATCCGCCGCACTGGCAGGGCGCGCCGCCCTGGCAGCCGCAGCTGCACCCGGCGCCGCAGCCGCATGCGCCGAGCAGCGGCAGACGGGGCCGTTCGCCGGGGACCTGTTCGGTGCGGGCCGTCGTCTCGTGGTTCTCCGTGCGTGCCATGACTTGCCTCCTCTGGATCACCTGCCGCCATTCCAAGCCCGCGCACCGCGGCGCGTCAACGGCGCGTGGAGGCACACGGCCCCGGCGCACGCGACCGGCACCCGGCCCCGGCAGGCCGGCGCCGCCGCCCCGGCCGGCCCGCCGCCGGGCCCGTCCGCGCCCGCCGCGAGTGGCCGGATCAGGCGCCCTCGACGCCCGTCGGCGGGGCGATCTCGTCGGCGTGCTCACCGGTCACCAGGTAGACCACCCGCTTGGCCACCGAGACCGCGTGGTCGGCGAACCGCTCGTAGTAGCGGCCCAGCAGCGTCACGTCCACGGCCGTCTCGATGCCGTGCTTCCAGCGGTCGTCCATCAGGTGCTGGAAGAGCGCGCGGTGCAGCCGGTCCATCGCGTCGTCGTCCTGCTCCAGCTGGAGCGCCAGATCGACGTCCTTGGTGATGATGACCTCGCCCGCCTTCGCCATCAGGCGCTGCGCCAGCTGGCCCATCTCCAGGATGGTGGCGTGCAGATCACGCGGTACGGCCGTCTCCGGGAAGCGCAGCCGGGCCAGCTTCGCGACGTGCTGGGCGAGGTCACCGGAGCGCTCCAGGTCGGCGCTCATCCGCAGCGAGGTGACGACGATCCGCAGGTCGGTGGCGACTGGCTGCTGCCGGGCGAGCAGGGTTATCGCCCGGGCCTCCAGATCGCGCTGCAGATCGTCGACCTTCTCGTCGGCGGCGATCACGCTCTCGGCCAGCTTGAGGTCCGCGTCCAGGATCGCCGTGGTGGCGCGCCCGATCGCGGAGCCGACGAGGCGGGCCATCTCGACCAGGCCTTCGCCGATCGAATCCAGCTCCTCGTGGTACGCGTCCCGCATCTGTGACCTTCTCTCGCATCGACTGGTGACGTGGGCGAACGGAGGCGCGGACGATGCGCACACACGTTCCGCTCCCACGCTCCCACGGACGGTGTGCGGACGGAGCGGACTCCGCGAAGAGCCCGCCGGCCGCCCGGGGCCCGGGGAAGGGGGCCTCGGACGGGCCCGGAGAGTGTCCGGGTGCCGGATCCGGCACGGACGCCGGAAGCACCGGCTCCGGCGGACCGTTCCGGCACCGCGCCGTGCGCCGCCGCGGGCCCGCTTGACGCCCGCATCCGCACGGCTCACAGTGCGCGGGCATCACGAAGAGCGGTGCCACCGGGGGTGAAGCGGGGACGGCCTCAAGGTGAACTCTGGGCGACGCGGCCACGGCCGGAGCGGCGCACGGAACGGCCCCCGAGGCGCCCCCGCACGCCCGTGACGTGCCCCTTCCGGGGGGAGCACGCGGAGCCGCCCGGCGCGGCCGAGGGCGCCGGAACGGCCGGGAATCACCCCGAACAGCCGATTCGCGGCCGCCGGAATGAACCACTTCTGACGCCACGGTGAACTCTGGGCGACGGGTGTTCGAGCAGACACCCGGACGGCTGGGGAAGTGTCGGACCTGCCGCATAACCTGGAGTCATGAACGTGGACGCGGCCTTCGCCGCAGTGGCAGCCGTCGCCGGTCTGGGGACCGGCGTCTTCGCCATGCTGGCGTTCCGCTGGAGCGAGCGGGACCAGGTCAAACCCACCCGCACCTCCCTGCACACCGACGCCGTCCTGCCGCCCGGGGTCGACACCGTACTCTCCGTCCTCCGCTCCTCCGCCGTCGTGCTCGACGAGTCCGACGCCGTCGTCAAGGCCAGCTCCGCCGCGTACGCCCTCGGGCTGGTCCGCGGCGGGAAGCTCGCGGTCGAGCCGATGATGCAGATGACCCGCGACACCCGCCGCGACGGCGAGATACGCCAGGTCGAGCTGGATCTGCCCCGCCGCGGCACCGGCCGCGGCGACACCCTCGCGGTCTCCGCCCGCGTCGCCCCGCTCGGCTCCCGGCTGGTGCTCCTCCTCGTCGAGGACCTCACCGAGGCCCGCCGCATCGAGGCGGTCCGCCGGGACTTCGTCGCCAACGTCAGCCATGAGCTGAAGACCCCGGTCGGCGCGCTCTCCCTGCTGTCCGAAGCGGTGATGGACGCCAGCGACGACCCCGAGGCCGTCACCCGCTTCGCCGGCCGGATGCAGAACGAGGCCACCCGCCTGACCAACCTCGTCCAGGAGCTGATCGACCTCTCCCGGGTCCAGAACGACGACCCGCTGGAGGACGCCGAGCCGGTGCCGGTCAAGGAGCTGGTCGCCGAGGCGATGGACCGCTGCCGCCAGCCGGCCGGCACGAAGCAGATCACCATGGCCTCCAACATGGGCGTGCCCTCCGGCTCCACCGCGGAGAGCGAGAGCGCCCGCCGCCCGCTGCCCGTCCCCGACCTGCACGTCTGGGGCAACCGCGGTCAGCTCGCCGCCGCCCTCGGCAATCTCGTCGAGAACGCCGTCAACTACTCCCCGGCGCACACCCGCGTCGGCATCGCCGCCCGCCGGGTGTCCGCGCCCGGGGGCGACCTGATCGAGATCGCCGTGACCGACCAGGGCATCGGCATCTCGGAGAAGGACCGGGACCGCATATTCGAGCGGTTCTACCGCGTGGACCCGGCGCGCTCGCGCGCCACCGGCGGGACCGGCCTCGGCCTCGCCATCGTCAAACACGTGGCCGCCTCCCACGGCGGAGAGGTCACCGTGTGGAGCGCTGAGGGACAGGGCTCCACCTTCACCCTGCGTCTCCCGGAAGCCGGCGCCGTACGCGACCGCGAACGCTCCGACGACCGCACCGCTGCGGAGGGCCTCGACGACGAGGACCGCCCGTACGAGACCTTCAACGATCCACTTCCCGCTCACCCCGCCCCGGAGGTCCTTCCGTGACCCGAGTGCTCGTCGTCGAGGACGAGGAATCGTTCAGCGACGCACTGTCGTACATGCTCCGCAAGGAGGGCTTCGAGGTCGCCATCGCGGCGACGGGCCCCGACGGCCTGGACGAGTTCGAGCGCAACGGCGCCGATCTGGTCCTGCTCGACCTGATGCTGCCGGGCCTGCCCGGCACCGAGGTCTGCCGCCAGCTGCGGGGCCGCTCCAACGTCCCGGTCATCATGGTGACCGCCAAGGACAGCGAGATCGACAAGGTCGTCGGCCTGGAAATAGGAGCCGACGACTACGTCACCAAGCCGTTCTCCTCGCGCGAGCTGGTCGCCCGGATCCGCGCGGTGCTGCGCCGCCGCGGCGAGCCGGAGGAGGTCGCGCCGCAGGCGCTGGAGGCCGGTCCGGTCCGCATGGACGTCGACCGGCACGTCGTGACCGTCGGCGGCGGCAAGGTCGACCTGCCCCTCAAGGAGTTCGACCTCCTGGAGATGCTGCTGCGCAACGCCGGCCGGGTGCTGACGCGTATGCAGCTCATCGACCGCGTCTGGGGCGCCGACTACGTGGGCGACACCAAGACGCTGGACGTCCACGTCAAGCGGCTCCGGGCCAAGATCGAACCGGACCCGGGCGCCCCGCGCTACCTCGTCACCGTCCGCGGCCTGGGCTACAAGTTCGAGCCGTAACCGTGCCCGGCCGCCCTCCGGGGCGGCCACCGCACGCCACTGGGGCGCCCCTCCGGATCGGAGGAGCGCCCCAGTGGCGTTGCTGCGGGTGGCGGCGGCTCAGTGGCCGGCGTGCGCCTCTTCGCCCTGGCCGGCGGGCTCACCGGGCTTGCCCGACTCGGTGGGCTTGCCGGACTCCGACGGCTTGCCCGACTCCGAGGGCTTGCCGCTCTCGGAGGGCTGGCCGGTGCCGGACGGCGTCGTGCCGGGCTGCGGGACGACCTCGGGGCCGAAGTCCTTGAAGTAGCCGTTGGCCGGCACGACCAGCGCCGGGAGCTGGACCTTGCCGGTGCGGCTGAAGGAGAAGGTGACCGGCTGCGCGTTGCCGTCCTGCGCGGCCTCCCGGCCGTTGGCCAGGACCGCCGAGGCGTTGCCCTTGCCGCCGAGCACCAGGTAGCCGCCGGCGGGCACGGTGAGCGGGCCCTTGGCGCCCTTCGCCGGGCTCAGCTCGGCGCTCTGGCCGGTGCCGGGCAGGGTGATGGAGTCGAGCTTCTGGTCCTTGGCGCCGTTGTTGAACACCGTCGCGGTGACCACGGCCGGGCCCTTGGCCTTCAGGTCGGGCTGGGTGACCACGTTGGCGTTCTGGACCTTGATGTCACCGACGGAGGTCTCGGCGTTGTCCGGCTTGATCCCCAGCGTCTGGGCGTCGTTCCCCGCGCTGCACGCGGAGAGCGAGGCGACGGAGAGCGTGAGGACGGTGGCGGCGAGGACGCCGCGTCGAAGGCTGCGGCTCACGGCGGCGGCATCTCCTTGGACGAGCTTCGGCGGCCGAACGGCGTCCGGTCGCGGATGGACGGCTGGGCGGCGCAGCGTACGCGTCATGATCGACGGGTGCGTAAAGCCGCCCTAAGGGTGTGTCAGCGCCGCTAGGTTACCGAGCCGCCTTCGCGCCGCCGCACCCGACCCGCCCCCAGCGCGATCACCCACCGTCCCGACGCGCCGGAACCGTCCCCTCCAGATGTGTCTTCCGCGGGGTGCGACGGCGTGTGGTTTGTGACGGGAATATGCGCGGAGAGTGCGTTACAGCGGCCGGGCGGCCGGATTCCGTGCCGTTCCCCGGTGAAAGAAGTATTCGCCTGGAAAACCGTCCGCCCGCGGAATTGATCACCGGGTCCGCGCACCCGAAGGTGATCAATTCCAGAAACCCGTCCGAGAGAACGCAGGAGTCCGAACGGAGTAGCGGAAGTCGCTCATACGGATCCGTACAAAGCGGACCTTTCACCCCGTTGGACGGGGACTTCCGGGCTCGCCGCGAACGCGTTTCCCTTCACCGGAGAAACACCTCTCACCTGCGGATACCTGCATTCCGCCCCCCTGTGCAGCACGGCGCGGCCGTTGTTGTCAAGCCCTGAGATATGCCCTGACCTGCGAAAACGCCATTCAGAACGGTCCGTTCCCGTGTTAGCATGGATAGCCACGGAAGGGGTACCTGTCACATGACGTTCAAGGTTGGCGACACCGTGGTCTATCCCCATCACGGGGCCGCGCTGATCGAGGCCATCGAAACTCGCCAGATCAAAGGCGTGGACAAGACCTACTTGGTGCTGAAGGTCGCCCAGGGCGATCTTACGGTTCGCGTGCCGGCGGACAATGCGGAGTTCGTCGGTGTGCGCGATGTGGTCGGCCAGGACGGGCTGGACCGGGTCTTCGAGGTGCTGCGTGCACCGTACGCCGAAGAGCCGACGAACTGGTCCCGTCGTTACAAGGCGAATCTTGAGAAGCTCGCCTCCGGTGACGTGATCAAGGTCGCCGAAGTGGTGCGCGATCTCTGGCGCCGGGAGCGTGAGCGCGGACTGTCCGCCGGTGAGAAGCGCATGCTCGCCAAGGCACGCCAGATCCTGGTGAGCGAGCTCGCCCTCGCGGAGAACACCAACGAAGACAAGGCCGAGGCCCTGCTCGACGAGGTCCTCGCGTCCTGACGACGCGCAGACCGCGCCGTAGCGCTCCGTGCGACCCATACACGGACGGACCGGCGTGGTGAGCGGCGCGCACGACGCGCCGCAGCAATGAGCACGCAGTGATGCCGCGGTGCCCGATGACGATCCCTTCGGGAGGATCTGTTGCCGGGCGCTGCGGCATATCTGCGCTCCGCGCGGCCGATCCCGGGACGGCTGGCGCCCGCCGGGCGGCGAAGTGGTGTGCCGGGCTCGGAACAACTGCCTCGACCACTGTCACGGAAGGGGCGGTTGAGGCGTGGCGCCCGGCACGGTGTGGCCATACCCACGTCGGCCGCGACAACAAACCTGTCTGCCCCAATTCCGGGACCTCCCGGACTCCGGAGCCCTCGATGCCAGATTCCTCCCGCCAGATCCGCACCGCGGCGGTGATCCCCGCGGCCGGCCGCGGCGTCCGCCTCGGCCCCGGCGCCCCCAAGGCGCTGCGGACCCTCGGCGGCACCCCGATGCTGGTCCACGCGGTGCGCGCGATGGCCGCGTCCCGCGCCGTCTCCCTCGTCGTCGTGGTCGCCCCGCCGGACGGCGCGCCCGAGGTGCGCGCCCTCCTCGACGAGCACTCCTTCAGCCGCGCCGAGCTGCTGGTGGTGCCCGGCGGCGAGACCCGTCAGGAGTCGGTGCGCCGCGGGCTCGACGCGCTGCCCGACGGCATCGACGTGGTCCTCGTGCACGATGCGGCGCGGCCGCTGGTGCCCGTCGACACCGTCGACGCGGTGATCGCCGCCGTCCGCGCCGGCGCCCCGGCGGTCGTCCCGGCGCTGCCGCTCGCCGACACCGTCAAGCAGGTCGAACCGCGCCCCCGGGGCGAGGCGGAACCGGTGACCGGCACCCCCGAGCGGGCGCTGCTGCGCGCCGTGCAGACGCCGCAGGGCTTCGACCGGGAGACCCTGCTCAAGGCGCACGACACGGTCGTCGAGGGCGAGGGCGCCACCGACGACGCGGGGCTGGTGGAACGGCTCGGGGCGCCGGTCGTCGTCGTCCCCGGCCATGAGGAAGCGTTCAAGGTGACCCGGCCGCTGGACCTCGTCCTGGCCGAGGCCGTACTCGCCCGTAGGAGGGCCACTGATGGGTATGTCTGAGCCGGCCGAGCAGTCGGGGCCGGAGGCAGGGGGCGTCGTCGGGCTGCCCGGGATGCCGCTCGTCGGGATCGGCACCGACGTCCACGCCTTCGAGCGGGGACGGGAGCTGTGGTGCGCCGGGCTGCTGTGGGAGGGCGCCGAGTACGGCCTCGCCGGGCACAGTGACGGCGATGTGGCCGCGCACGCCGCCTGCGACGCGCTGTTCTCCGCCGCCGGGATCGGCGACCTCGGCGCGCACTTCGGCACCGACCGCCCCGAGTGGTCCGGCGCCTCCGGTGTGACCCTGCTCGCCGAGGCGGCGCGCATCGTACGGGCCGAAGGGTTCGCCATCGGCAACGTCGCCGTGCAGGTCATCGGCGTACGGCCGAAGGTCGGCAAGCGGCGGGAGGAGGCGCAGCGGGCGCTGTCCGCCGCCGTCGGGGCGCCGGTCTCGGTGTCCGGGACGACATCGGACGGCCTCGGTCTGACCGGCCGTGCGGAGGGCCTTGCGGCGGTGGCGACGGCGTTGGTGGTCCGCACGGCGTGAGCCGCGGACGGAACGGGGCCGGGCGCCGGGCGGCGGCCGGCCCCGTTCCGCGGCGGGAGCCCGTAGGGGAGGTACCGGAGGCGGTCCGCCGATGCGGCGGGTGGCCCCTACGGGCAGCCCCGGTATCTCCCTGACGACTGCGGGAATGCCGTGATGCGGCGGGGAGTTGGGGGCAAGGTAGGGAGTGTTCGCCGCCGGACCGAGTCCCAGGAAGGACCTCGCGTGACCGCCACCCTTTCCGATGCTCTGAAGGATCTCCTCGACACCCCCGTCGTCGTGACGCTGGCCACGGTGCAGCCGGACGGCAGCCCGCAGCTCTCGCCGGTCTGGGTGCTGCGGGAGGGGGAGGAGCTCTTGATCTCCACGACTCGCGGCCGCCGCAAAGCCAGGAATCTGGCGCGCGATTCCCGCGCCACCGTCCTCGTCCAGCCGCCGGGCGCGCCGTACGTCTACGCCGAGATCCGCGGCACCGCCACCCTCGCCGCCGACGACCGGGATCTGATCGACGAGCTGTCGCGGAGGTACACCGGAAAGGACTTCGCGGAGTTCGCGCCCGAGGCGGAGGCCGAGGGCGGTGAGCGGGTGATCATACGGATCGCGCCGCGGCGGGTGGTCGACAGCCTCTGACCGTGCGGCCGGCACGGCAGCGGTGAGCCGGGCGCGGTGCCGGGGGCGCGGGCCGCCGCGGTGCGTGCTCCGGTTCCGTACGGCGATCCGGAGCGAAACGGGCGAGTGTCACGCTTCGGTGACCGCGGCCCCCAGGGGGCACGGGGCACTCCCTCGTTCCGACTACCCTGGTTCCGTGACGATTCGCCTGTACGACACCAGCGCCCGGCAGATCCGTGACTTCACCCCGCTCGTTCCGGGCTGTGTCTCGATCTACCTGTGTGGCGCGACGGTGCAGGCTGCGCCGCACATCGGGCACATCAGGTCCGGTCTGAACTTCGACATCATGCGCCGCTGGTTCAGCTACCGCGGCTACGACGTGACGTTCGTCCGCAACGTGACCGACATCGACGACAAGATCATCAAGAAGGCCGCCGAGCAGGGTCGCCCGTGGTGGTCGATCGGATACGCCAACGAGGTCGCCTTCAACGAGGCGTACGACGCGCTCGGCTGCCTCCGCCCGACCTACGAGCCGCGGGCCACCGGCCACATCCCCGAGATGATCGAGATGATGCGCGGCCTCATCGAGCGCGGCCACGCCTACGCGGCCGATGGCAACGTCTACTTCGACGTCCGCTCCTTCCCCGGCTACCTGGAGCTGTCCAACCAGGAGCTGGACAGCCTGCGGCAGCCGTCGGGCGAGGGCGAGACCGGCAAGCGGGACGCGCGGGACTTCGCGATGTGGAAGGCGGCCAAGGAGGGCGAGCCCAGCTGGGAGACGCCCTGGGGCCGCGGCCGCCCCGGCTGGCACCTGGAGTGCTCCGCGATGGCGCACAAGTACCTGGGCAGCGCCTTCGACATCCACGGCGGCGGCGTCGACCTCGTCTTCCCGCACCACGAGAACGAGATCGCGCAGGCGAAGGCGTTCGGCGACGACTTCGCCATGTACTGGGCCCACAACGCCTGGGTGACCATGAGCGGCGAGAAGATGTCCAAGTCGCTGGGCAACTCCGTGCTGGTCAGCGAGATGGTCAAGCGCTGGCGTCCGATCGTGCTGCGCTACTACCTCGGCACCCCGCACTACCGCTCGATGATCGAGTACAGCGAGGAGGCGCTGCACGAGGCCGAGGCCGCGTTCGCGCGGATCGAGGGCTTCGTCCAGCGCGTCGTGGAGAAGGCCGGGACCGTCGAGCCCGCCGCCGAGGTGCCGCCGGCCTTCGCCGAGGCGATGGACGACGACCTGGGCGTCCCGCAGGCGCTGGCGATCGTGCACACCACCGTCCGGCAGGGCAATTCCGCGCTGACCGCCGACGACAAGGAGGCGGCGGTCGCCCGCCTCGCGGAGCTGCGGGCGATGCTCGGCGTGCTCGGCCTCGACCCGCTCGACGAGGGCTGGTCCGGTGGCGCGGAGCGCGGCGAGGATCTGCACGGCGTGGTCGACTCGCTGGTCCGCCTCGTGCTCGACCAGCGGCAGGCCGCCCGGGGGCGGAAGGACTACGCCACCGCCGACGCCATCCGCGACCAGCTCCAGCAGTCCGGCCTGGCCATCGAGGACACCCCGTCGGGTCCGCGCTGGTCGCTGTCGTGACCGCCCCCGGGCACCGCACCGCCGCGCTGCCCTGACCTCGTCGCACACCACGGCGGCACCGCCGCCGTGGCCCCCGGCCGCCGTCCGGATTCGCCCTCCCCGGCGGCCGCGGGCGACACTCAATCCATACGTACGTATCCACTCCACGTCGCGAGACGTCGAGCGCAGTGAAGAAACGGGTGACCCATGGCCGGCAACAGCCAGCGCAGGAACCGCCGCACGTCCAACAAGAAGGGCGCGCAGATGGGCAGCGGCGGCCAGCGGCGCAAGGGCCTCGAAGGCAAGGGCCCGACCCCGCCCGCCTCCGCCCGCAAGGGACATGTCAAGAACCGCATCGCCAACGCCAAGGCGAAGCAGGTGGCGGCGCGCCGTCCCGCCCCGCGGCGCGGCGGCGCGAAGGGCACGGCCGAGCTGGTCGTCGGCCGTAACCCGGTCTTCGAGGCGCTGCGCGACGGCGTGCCCGCGACCACCCTCTACGTCCAGCAGTTCATCGACTCCGACGAGCGGGTCCGCGAGGCGCTCCAGCTCGCCACGCAGCGCGGCGACATCAACCTGATGGAGGCGCCCCGCCCGGAGCTGGACCGGATGACCAACGGCCTCAACCACCAGGGCCTCGTCCTCCAGGTGCCGCCGTACGACTACGCGCACCCCGAGGACCTGGCGGCCGCCGCGTTCGACGACGGCGAGGAGCCGCTGATCGTGGCGCTGGACGGCGTCACCGACCCGCGCAACCTCGGCGCGGTCGTCCGCTCCGTCTGCGCGTTCGGCGGCCACGGCGTGGTCGTGCCGGAGCGCCGCGCGGCCGGCATGACCGCCGGTGCGTGGAAGACCTCGGCGGGCACCGCGGCCCGTACGCCGGTCGCCCGCGCCACCAACCTGACCCGGACGCTGGAGCAGTACCAGAAGGCCGGTCTCATGGTCGTCGGGCTGGCCGCCGACGGCGAGATGGAGCTGCAGGACGTCGAGGCGCTGGACGGCCCGGTCGTGATCGTCGTCGGCAGCGAGGGCAAGGGCCTGTCGCGGCTGGTCGGCGAGACCTGCGACGTGCGGGTGCGGATCCCGATGCCGGGCGGCGCCGAGTCGCTGAACGCCGGTGTCGCCGCCGGTGTCGTCCTGTGGGAGGCGGCCCGCCGCCGCGGCTGAGCGCGTACCGCCGGGCGCCGGGCCGCGAGGCGCCCGCGCCCGGCGGACCCGTCGCACGGAGTCACAGGGCAAGGCGTGACGCTCCGTGCGGCATCCGGCGATCCTGTGATTTTTTGACGGGTCTCGGACAGATCGACCAGGTCAAGGCAGTGTCTTAACCGCTCGTCACTCGGTTAGATGAGCGTGGACACCAGAACACCCCGCATGCCTACGGGGGGACGCTCGCCGGGCTTCGATGACGAGCCGCCGCTGAGCTCGGTCAAGGTGCCGTGCGATCCCGCGCAGGTCATCGTCAACCACGCCAGCTTCCGCGTACAGCTCGCCGAGCCCGTCGTGAGCCGGGTCAGGGCCGCCGCCGCCCGGGCCCCCGTCCTCGGCGCGCGGGGCGGCGGCCGCCGGGCGCCCGTGGTGTGGAGCGGCCGCACCGACCCGGGCGGCTCGGCCGGCGCCACCACCCAGCTCCTGCGCGCCGTCCGCACCTCCGGCGTCGGTCTGGACGCCGACGAGGGCGACGACCTCGCGGCGACGCAGATCCTGCCGCGGGTGACCGCCGACCCCGGCCCCACCGTCATCGGCCAGCGCACCCCCGCCGACGCCGACACCACGCTGCTGCGCCCGGTGCGCCCCGGCGGCCCGTACGACCCGTACGGCGCCGACCGGGAGGCGTTCGGGGACGGGCACGGTGCCGCGTACGACGACGCCTACGCGGGCGGCGGCGACGCGGACCGCTTCGAGGCGCGCGAGAGCTACGCCGAGCGGCGCCGCGGCGGCGACGGCGTCCGCCATGCGTACTACCCGGGCCGCCGGATGAACCTCGGCGTCGTCCTGCTGCCGCTGCGCATCTTCCTCGGCCTCATCTCGATCTACGCGGGCATGGGCAAGCTCTGCGACCCCGTCTACTTCGACGGCGGCGAGCGCGGCTCGATGGTGAAGTGGCTGTCGTCTCTGGAGCCGTGGGCGCTCGCCGTCCCGCTGCGCGACTTCGCGCTGGCGCACCCGGTGGGCGCCGGGCTCACCGTCGCGTTCCTCCAGGTCGTGGTCGGTGTGCTGACCATCTGCGGCCTGTGGCAGCGGCTCGCCGCGTCGGTCGGCGCACTGCTCTCCGCGGTGTTGCTGATGACCGTCACCTGGCACAGCGTCCCGGCGTACGACGCGCCCGACATCATCTACCTCGCCGCCTGGAGCCCGCTGGTCATCGCGGGCGCCCCGGTGTACTCCCTCGACGCCCGGCTGGCCGGCGAGGCGTGGCGGCGGCTCGGCCCCCGCGTCGACGTCATCGACCTGCGGCGCCGGGTGCTGCGCCGCGGCGCCGCGATGACCGCGGTGATCGCCGGGCTGACGCTGCTGATCGGCTCGGTGCTCGGCGGTGCCGTACGGTCGGCGACGGTCACCTCCGTGCCGCGGCCCGGCGAACCGGCGATCAACAACCTGCCCGGCCGGCCGCTGCCCAGCCCGCACCGGCAGGCGACCCGCCCGCAGCAGACCCGCACCGCCGCCCCGCAGCGCCCCGGCACGCCGGTGCCGGACACCGCGCACACCGCGGGCCCGACGGGCACGCCGTCCTCGCCCGCGGGCAGCAGCTCCCCGACGGCCGGGGCGACCAGCGGCACCGGCCGCGAGCCCGGCGCGGGCGCCACGACCGGCGCCCCGCGGCACTCCGCCTCGACCCGCGCCCCGGCGCCGACCCCGGCGCAGACGTCCGGCGGCACGGGCGGCGGGGCCACCGGCTCCGGTGACGGCGGCGCGTCCGACAAGCCGAAGGAGCACACCGGGACCCTGGGCGGTCTCCTGGGGTGATCCGGTAGGGGCCCGGTCGGCGACCGGGCCCTGTGACGACGGCCCCCGCGGACGGAGCATCTCCGTCCGCGGGGGCCGCTCCGTGTCAGACATCGGATGTTGAGCGTCGGGTGTCGGGCATCGGACGTTAGGTGTCGGACGTTGGGTGTCGGACGTTGGACGTCGCGCGCGGCGCCCGTCAGACGAGGTTCAGCCCCCGCAGCCACTCGATGAGCAGGCGGTTGACCTCGTCCGGCCGTTCCTGCTGGACCCAGTGGCCGCAGTCGCCGAGGAGGTGGGTGGCGGTCAGGCCCGGCAGTGTGGTGGGGAACGCCGCGATGGCGTCGGCGAGCCAGGTCGTGGAGGCGTCCCGGGTGCCGCCGATGAAGAGCGACGGCTGGGGGATCGGGGCGCCCGCCAGGTCGGCGGTGGCGGCCCAGTCGCGGTCGGCGTTGCGGTAGCGGTTCAGCGCACCGGTCAGTCCCGTACGGGCGAACTCGCCGGCGTAGAAGTCGAGTTCGGCCTCGCCGAGCCAGGACGGGGTGCGGTCGCGGACGAAGCGGTCGCTCAGGCGGCCGCCCTCGGGAACGAAGTAGTGGCCGGCGGAGCCGTCCGGCGGCATCGTGTCGCCGGAGAGCGAGGCGTAGAAACCGGCGAGCCAGGAGCGGACGTCCGGCTCGATCTCCGCCTCGGCGCGGCCCGGCTCCTGGAAATAGCTGACGTAGAACTCCTCGTCGCCGCCGAGCGCCGCGAAGGCGTCGGACGGCCGGACCGGCCCGCGCGGTGCGTACGGGACGCTCAGCAGGGCGACGGCGGAGCAGACGTCGGGCCGCAGCAGCGCGGTGTGCGCGGCGATCGGGGAGCCCCAGTCGTGGCCGACGACGACGGCGTCGCGGGCGCCGAGGGCGTGGATCACGGCGGCGTTGTCGGCGACGTGCGCCGCCATGTCGTACGCCTCGACGGCCGCGGGCCGGACGGAGCGGCCGTAGCCGCGCAGGTCGAGGGCGGCGGCGCGGTAGCCCGCCGCGGCGAGCGCCGGGAGCTGGTGGCGCCAGGAGTACCAGGACTCCGGGAAGCCGTGCAGCAGCAGGACGAGCGGTCCGCTGCCCTGCTCGACGACGTGGAGGGGGCCGTCGGGGGTGTCCACCAGGCGGTGGGTCCACTGCGGTGTCGGTGCGGGCTGGGGCATCGGTCCTCCCGGGGGTGCGTGGGTCGCGCCAGGATGCGGCACCGGTCCGGCGGCCCGTACACGGATTTGCCGTTCCGGCAAACCGGCCGCGGCTCAAAACCGGCCGCGGCTCAACTCTCCGTGGCGCCCAGCTCCTTGGCGGCCTCGGTGAGGTCCTTGGTGGTGTCGATGGCGCGCCAGTAGGAGCCGTGCGGGAGGGGGTAGCCGGCGAGCCGCCGCTCGCGGGCGAGCCGGGGGAAGGTGGTGCGTTCGTGATCGCCGCGGTCCGGCAGCAGCGCGGTGAAGGCGGCGGAGAAGACGTACACCCCGGCGTTGATGAGGTACGGCGACGGCGGCGCCTCGATGAAGTCGAGGACATGGCCGAACTCGTCGGTCTCCACGACGCCCCAGGGAATCCGCGGCCGGGCCAGCGCCAGCGTGGCCTCGGCGCCGCGTTCGAGGTGGAAGGCGGCCATCTCGGTCAGCGGGAAGCGGGTCCAGATGTCGCCGTTGGTGGCGTACCAGGGCTCGTCCGGGCGGGGCAGCGACGCCGCCGCGTACTTGAGACCGCCGCCGCGGCCGAGGGGTTCGGTTTCGACGACGGTCGTGACGTTCAACGGGAGTTCGGCATCGGCCAGCCAGTCCTGGAGGACATGGGCGAGGTGGCCGCAGGAGACCACCGCGTCGGTGACGCCCTCGGCGGCGAGCCAGGTGAGCTGATGGCCGATGATCGGGGTTCCCGTGCCGGGAATCTCGACCATCGGCTTGGGCCGGTCATCGGTGTACGGCCGCAGGCGCGAGCCCTGGCCACCGGCCAGGACAACGGCCTGTGTCGGATAGGGATACGGGGCGACTGTCATGGTTCGCACCCTATGCGGTGCGAGGGCGGGTCACGGGGCGGTGGCGACGCCGGAGGCGAAGGAGGTGTCGCACACCGGGCGGGAGAACGCCTGTGCGCGGTGCCCGGCGCCGTACTTGGCGACGGCCGCCCGGCCCAGCGCCCGCGCGATGGACGTGCAGTGCTTGGCGAGCGACGGCCGCTCCGTGGTGGCCCGCTGGAGGTGGGTCAGCGCCACCCCCGGGTCCTTCTCCCGGAGTTCGAGCAGCAGGCGGTCGCGCAGGACGTCCTGCGGGGCCCGGGGTGCGGACTTGGCGAGGGTCTTCCCGCTGGACGCGGTCAGCAGCTGCGTGTCCGTGGACTTCGAGGCCCACGGCACGCTGGTGACGGCGAGCGTCCCGGAGAGCACGAGGACGACGGGGAGGACAAGGGCGAGAGTTCTGCCGATACGGCGGGCTGCGGAGTTCACGGACGCGATGGTAGCGAGCGGTGATGATATGGCGACATTGCGTCACCTCATCGAGCGACGAGATGGGCCGTCGGGGAGGGCGCGATGTTGACGAGGGGGCGCGCGGCCGTTCCGCCGCGCGCGGCGTGGTCCGGCCGCCGGGGCTCGTTCCCGCAGGGCCCGGAAGCGAGTTGACCGGCCGCGGCAGACGACTGCCACGACCGGCCAACTGGTCTTATACGTAGCGGAGTTGAATCAATCCGCCAGACGCTCGCCCGACGACGTCGAGAAGACATGCGTCTCGCCCGGCTGCGGGACGACGTGCAAGGTGGCACCCTTCTGCGGCACCTGACGGCCGCCCACCCGGACGACCAGGTCCTTGGGCGCGCCGCCGACCTCGACGGTCCCGTAGACGTACGCGTCGGCGCCCAGCTCCTCGACGACGTTGACCGTGACGGCCAGACCGGCGGGGGAGTCCGACGCCGTCTTCGACAGCGTCGCCGCGGCGGCGCCGTTCTGCTCGACGATCTCGAAGTGCTCGGGCCGGACGCCGACGGTGACCGTCGTGTCGCCCTTGTCCGCCGCCGTGGCCAGCGCGTCCCGGCCGACCGGCACCACGCTGTTGCCGAACTTCACGCCGCCGTCGGCGATCGGCACCTCGATGAGGTTCATCGCCGGCGAGCCGATGAAGCCCGCGACGAAGAGGTTCGCCGGCCGGTCGTACATGTTCCGCGGCGAGTCGACCTGCTGGAGCAGCCCGTCCTTGAGGACCGCGACCCGGTCGCCCATCGTCATCGCCTCGACCTGGTCGTGGGTGACGTACACCGTCGTGATGCCCAGGCGGCGCTGGAGCCCGGCGATCTGCGTACGGGTCTGGACGCGGAGCTTGGCGTCGAGGTTGGACAGCGGCTCGTCCATCAGGAAGACCTGCGGCTCCCGGACGATCGCCCGGCCCATCGCGACGCGCTGGCGCTGACCACCGGAGAGAGCCTTCGGCTTGCGCCCCAGGTACTCCGTGAGGTCCAGGATCTTCGCCGCGTCCTCGACCTTCTGCCGGATCTCCGCCTTCGGCACTCCGGCGATCTTGAGCGCGAAGCCCATGTTGTCGGCGACGGTCATGTGCGGGTACAGCGCGTAGTTCTGGAACACCATGGCGATGTCCCGGTCCTTGGGCGGCAGGTGCGTGACATCGCGGTCGCCGATGCGGATCGCGCCGCCGTCGACGTCCTCAAGCCCCGCCAGCATCCGCAACGAGGTGGACTTCCCGCAGCCGGACGGGCCGACCAGCACGAGGAACTCGCCGTCCTCGATGGCGATGTCGAGCTTGTCGACGGCGGGCTTGTCGGAACCCGGGTAGATACGGGTTGCCTGGTCGTACGTGACCGTAGCCATGATGTGTCCCTTCACCGGCAGGAACGTGCCGGACGATCCGAGTAAAGGAGTGGCGTGGCCCACAACCGCGGGCCGGGCGCGACGCTACCTGCGGCGATGCCCGCTGTCAGCACCCCAGAGGTCACGAAATGGCGACCGGCATCCACCCCACCTGGGTACACTGCTCCCGCACGCCTCCTTAGCTCAGCTGGCCAGAGCACCGCTCTTGTAAAGCGAAGGTCGTCGGTTCGAATCCGACAGGGGGCTCTCAATCTGATCAGGGAAGAAGCCCCGGGCCGGTGATGGCTCGGGGCTTCTGACATCTACGGGTGACATCAACGGCGGCGGTCGGTCCCGGTTGATCCGGCGCCTCGGCAGCCGGTCCATGTTGCTGATCGCTTCGCGCTGGGTGTCCTGCGCGACGTGGGTGTAGACGTCCGTGGTCATGCTGATCTGGCTGTGCCCGAGGATCTCCATCAGGACGCGCGGGGGAACGCCGGCCGCGGTGAGCAGGGTGGCGCAGCCGTGCCGGGCGTCGTGGAGGCGGATGGTGCGGAGGCCGGCCGAGGCCGTGAGGCGGGAGAAGGAGCGGTTCAGGTTCCGTGGCTCGATCGGGCGGCCGGAGCGGGTGGTGAACACGAGCCCGCCCGCGTCCAGCTCCGTACCCCGCTTCGCTGCCTCGTGGCGCTGACGGAGCCGGTGCCGGCGGAGCGCGGCCAGGCAGATCAGGGGCAGCGGTACGGGGCGGATCTTCCCGGTCTTGGTGGTGTCCTGGTACAGCTCGCCGCCGATGCGCTGCACCTGGTTGCTGATGCGGATCACGCGGTCGTTCAGGTCGACGTCCGACCACCGCAGGTCCAGCACCTCACCGCGCCGCAGTCCCATCGCGATGGCGAGCGCGAAGGCCGCGTAGAGCGGATCGCGGCGGGCTTGTTCACTCCGCACGATCACCTCGGCGCTCGAAGCCGAAGCCGCGGCGCACGCCCGGAGGTGGATGGCCGGCGGTTATGTGAGCGCCACCGAGGCTCTGGCGTACAACACGCCCTACGCCTTCGCCGTCGGCCACCGCGACACCCGCATCGAGTGGACCGCCCGCCCTGTGCTCTTCCTTGATCTGGCCCACCGCACAGCCACCGAACTCCCCGCTTGCACCGAGACGTTCACGCCCCGCCTCAAGGTCCCCATGCCGTACTGAGTAGAAACCTTCTCTACGAGTTCAAGGCGGCTCGCTCCGCTCCCCGCGCGCGGCCCGGCCCCCGCCCGGGCCTGCGCTCCTGTCTCCGCCCCGCTCCAGCCCGGCCGGCGCCCGTGCCGCGCGTTGGCGATCAGCCGCCTGATGTCAGAGAAGGGGCACGTCGTGGCTGGGGCGGTCGGCTCCACGGCTTTAGGCAGCCACTTTGGGGCGAGCCTCTACGATCACGGCCCCAACGTCGTGCTTTACCGGGCAGGTCCACAACCTGCCCGACGCGCCATCAGCTTACGGGGCCGTGATCATTCGCCCCAAGCAGCTCCAGCCCAGAGCCGCTCCGCCAGCCGCGTGGTCACCGCCGCTGCGTGATGCTTGAGAAGTTCTCGAACTGGCTGCGAGACGTGGGATGTTGATGGAGAATGGGGCTGCTCGAAGCGCCAAGTACCGGTCTCCCTGCAACCCGCCGCCCTGAGGGGCATGAGAGTCGAGGGAGACCGAACGAATGGAACCGATGTCGCTGCTGCTGATCGCGGTTATCTTCATGATCATTCGTGAAAAGCGGTAGCTCGGAGGAGATGGTGTGGCGAGCAGGCCGGGAGCCCTTTGGGGCTCCCGGTCCACGTTCTTCGGATGGGAGTGCGCGATTAGGGACCTGATCTTCGTCGAGGCCGCGCGAATGCAGTTCGATGCGCTGACCGAGAGGCGCAAGGCTGATGCCGGAAAGGCTTTGCTGACGATCGCCCAGGAAGCGAACCGCGGCGGAGTGTGGCGGTCAGGCGGTGATCACCGCCTGACCGTCACCTATGAGGTACACCCAGCAGCGATCGTCGTGACTGAAGTAAGTACGGCTCAGTCGACTGCGTCCGGCCCTCGCCAGCCCTATCAGGGAATGGAGATGCGGCACGAGGGCCGACGCTGGATTCACTTGAACCCCCATGAGGAATAGCCTCCGAAGCTTCGGGCTGCCAGGATCTCGCCAAGGGCGCAGCCCGCTGGATCTGACATCCACCGCTGAAATCAACGACGAAGAACGGCAACAGCCATAGGCGCCCAGGCATAACTCGGCTCCCACCAGGCAGACCTTTGCGTCTCCCCCTTTGATCGAACTTGTAGAGCGAAGTTCGTCGGTTCGAATCCGACAGGGGGATCTTGGTTTGGGTCTTATGGCCTGCGGTTTTGTTGCGTGGGGGTGCTGTGATCGGCCTCGGGCTTCTGGTCCGGGGCCTTTTGCGTGAGGGGACGGGCCACCGAGGTCCGGCGCCGTGGTGGACTCTTCGGCAGCGTTTGTGCCCCCCCGGGCGCAGCCGAACGTGTTCGTGGTGCGAGCCGGGCCGTGGACCGGGCGCCGGAGGCGGCAGCGCCCCGTGTCGGAGCACCGTGCGAGCGCCCCGTGCGATCGCCCAGGGCGTGAAGCGAATCGCCGCAGCGAGGAAACACCCGCCGCACCGGCAACGCCGGACGTGATCCGGGCCAGTTCACCGGCGTGCCAAGCCGCTTCGGTCGCGGCTCCCGCTACCTCGGAATCAGCGGCGTCGGCTTTCTGCCCGAGCCCGCAGCCCGCGGCCTCGACCCCCTCGACCTGGGCTTTCTCGAAGGAATCACCGTCGGCCAGGCCCGCAACCGGTGGGCGCGGTGTTCACCCGTTCGGCGGACGTGCGGCGGCGGGTGGGGACTGCCGCTGCTGCACTGAAAACTGTGCCTGCTTCCCGCGCCGATGAGCGGCGTGCCGGGCGACCCCGTCGGGCGTGGTCCCGCTCGGGCTTCCCGGACCGGACCGGACAGGCACGTGCCGAAAGCGACGCCCGCCCCCGCGGCATGGTGCCGGAGCGCCGGGTGAACGGTCGGGGCGATCAGAGTCCCGATCCGCTGCTGAGCGCCGGACAGAGCGTCGCGGGAGGAGAGCTGACAGTGCCCGAACCACTACAGGTGATCGACGGGGCGTTTTCGGGGACGGATGGGAAGGCCACCCGCCGGGCGGCCGATGAGGCGCTGCGGGTACTGATGACCCGCCATGTCGTGCGGGAGTACACGGACGAACCGGTCACGGACGCAGAGCTGGACGTGCTGATGCAGGCGATGCTGGCCGCGCCCACGGCGTCCAACCGGCAGGCATGGGCGTTCGTCGCGGTGCGCGAGAGGCGGATGCGGCGGCTGCTCCGCGCGTTCGCACCGGGCATCATCGGCCTTCCCTCGCTCATCGTCGCGGCCTGTTTCGACCGCTCGCGTGCGGCGCGGCCGGAGGAATCGGAGCGCGGCGGCTGGGACGAGGGCCTGCTGTGCGTCGCCATGGCCGTGCAGAACCTTCTGCTGGCCTCCCACGCCCTGGGCCTGGGCGGCTGCCCCGTCGCAAGCGTCCGCAAGGACCCCGTCGGCGCGCTCCTCGGGCTCCCGCCGCACCTGGAACCGGTGCTGGTGGTGCCCATCGGCCACCCCGCCCGGCCTCTTGAGCCGTCCCGGCGCCGCGACGCGAGCGAGGTGATCCGCCATGACGTCTGGAGCCGTTGAGCAGAGGCGGACGGGCGAGGAGTTGCTGCTGCTCGCCACGTACCTGATCAGCAGCGGACGCGGCCTGCTGGACGAGCCCCCGTCCTACGCGCCGATGCGCTGCCTGGACGCGGCGCGCAGAACCTTCGCCCTGGCCGCCGAGGCCGGCGCCACCAGCCAGGGCCTGGAGGACCTGCGGGCGGAGGTGGAGGACTTCATCTGCGGCGCGATGCACGGGGACCGGGATCTGAAGGGATTCCTCGACTCGCTGTGCACGCGCCTGGCACACCTGCTCCACGAGGAGGAGCTGATATCCCATGAGTGAACCGGACCGCACCGATGCCGCGGGCACCGCTCGCGCCACCGGCCCGGAGCAGACCGAGGTCGAGGTCGAGGCGTTCAGTCCGGCCTGCCGGCAGGTGCTGGAGCGCAGCGAGCACGCCCTGATCGGTGTCAGCACCGGAAACAGCTACTTCACGCAGCACAATCTGGCGATGCTGCTGAAGTGGGCCACGGGCCGGTTCGACCTCGTCGATGTCGTCTTCGCCGACCTGCACCTGGCCGATATCTACGCGGCCGACGGGTACACGTCCCAGCACGCCGCCTCACGGGCGACAAAAACGGCTCGCGACACCCGCCGGCGCATCAGGCGGGCGGTGGAACAGCTGCCGTCCACCGCGGCCGTCCGGGTCCGCTCGCTGTCCGATTGCGCCACGCTGCCCGGCTACCGGGAGGTCCACGCGCGGTTGGAGTCCGCGCGCGGCCGCGACCGGGAACTGGCGCAGATCTGCGACGACCACGTGGCCCGGTGGCTCGACTCGGACAGCCAGACCGCCGCCGCGCGCTCCGACGGCTACGACGCCCGGCACCGGGCCGGGCTCGCCTACCTCATGGCCGAACTGCCCCTGCTCGCCGCCACGCCCGAGGTGCTCGACACCCCGTCCTCGGTCTGCTGCTATCACACGTTCATGCCCATCCTCCACGGGCTGCGCCGCCTCGGCGGCTACTGGCACCCGGAGCAGGCGCATGCCGCCGTCCACCTCCCGCCGCGGGCGGCGGAGGCCGCCTGACGGGACAGCGGAGGCCGCCTGACGGCGCGACGGATCAGTCGCGGGTGGCGACGACGACCGTGTCCCCGCGGGGGTCGGCGCAGCTGCTCTCCTCGCGCAGGCCCGCGTTCCTCAGCAGCACCCGCATCTCCTCCGGGGTGCGGGTGCGCCCGCCGAGCAGCACCAGCATCAGCAGGTCGTGCCCCGGCGGTGCCCCGGCGTCCGCCTCGTCCGGACGCGCCATCGGCTCGGCGATCAGCAGCCGTGCGGCCGGCGACATCGCGTCGCGTACGCGGGTGAGGATCCGCACCGCGTCCGCGTCGGGCCAGTTGTGGAGTACCCGGCCCAGCACATAGATGTCGGCGCCCTCGGGGAGCGGGGCGAAGAAGCTCCCCGGCACCACGGTGACCCGGTCGGCGATCCCGGCGCGTGCCAGGCACGCCGCCGCGCCCTCGACCACGTTCGGGAGGTCGACCAGCACCCCGGTCAACCCGCGGTGACAGGCGAGCAGTTCCGCCAGTACGGCCCCCTGTCCGCCGCCGATGTCCGCCACCGTTCCGGTCGCGGGGAAGTCGTACGCCGCGAGCAGCGCGGGCGCCGACGAGGTGGTGCGCATCGCCTCCTGGAACAGCCCCGCCAGCTCGGGACGTTCCTTGAGGTAGTCGTAGAACGGGCTCCCGAACACCGCCTCGAAGCCGGAGCGTCCCGTACGCAGGACCTGCTCGGCCGCGCTCCACGGGAGCAGGAACTCCGGCGTGAGCGACAGGCGCAGCATGCCCTCGGCCGATCCCGGGCTTCCGGGCAGCGCGCTCCGCCCCAGCTCGGTGGCCTCGAACGTGCCCGGCTCCGCCTCGGTGACAGCCCCCGTCACCACCGCCGCCCGCAGAAACCGCAGCAGCGTCCCGGCGTCGCAGTCACAGCGGCGGGCCAGCGCGTCCACCGACCGGCGCCCCCGCGCCAGCTCCGCCAGCACCCCCCTCCCCGCCAGTGCTGCCAGGGCCATCACGCTCCAGCCCACCCCCGCGGTACCCGCCAGCCGCACGTGCGCCGCCGTCCCGTCTCCCGCCGGCTCCCGACCTGCCTGCGACTCCTGCGTATCTGTCATGACGACTCCTGCGTATCTGTCATGATCTGTCAACGATCGAATGTCGCATAAGTCCCGATCTTCGCGCTTCGCCGTGCGGGATGCGGGCGCCCGCACGGCGCCGCTCGGGAAGACCGGGATCGCCACCTCCGCGAGGCGCGGGCTGCATGGCTTACCGCAGCACCCGCCCAACCCGGCTCCGGAGGCTGCCCGCCGGCGCGCTCACCGTGTCCACGCCTGCTGGAACTCTTCGGCCGGGACGGCCTCCACGGGGTCCTCGTCGAGATCGATCGGTTGGTCCGTGAGGAAGCCGTGGTCGTCCTCCAGGTGCTGCCAGCTGTAGCGGTGGAGTCGGCCGGCGGGAGTCAGTTCGGCCTGCTTGACGACGATCAACTCGCCGCGGTCGGGTACGGCTTCGAAGTGCCAGAGTCCGCCGTCCTCGTCGGCGTGCCGGAAGTGCCGGCGCACGGTGGCGTTCTCGTCGAGCGCTCGGTAGTACGCCACGGTCTCTGCGATGCGTGCCTGGTCAGCCATGGGTGCATCGTGTCAGCGGGGGAGGTGGGGGAGTGCGTCCCGCAGGAGTTTCCTGATCGGTCTCCTCCCCGTCGCGGCCTGCGCCCGTCGGACGGCTGGCCGTTCGCCTACGGGGTGGTCGCCTACGTGGTGGTCGCCTACGCGGCGTGGGGGCCGCGTAGCGGTCCGTGCGGGATTTCGGCGGGGTGATGGGGCGCCGGTTACCCTGCCTCGTTCTGACCAGGCCAGGAGGTTGCCGCCATGAGCAGCAGTGTGTCGCCCTTTCCCGAGCGGATGGAGCTTACGGGGGAGGGGCTCGTCCTTCGGGACTGGACCGAGGAGGATCGGGGCGCGATGCCGGCGCTGTTCGACCACCCCGACATCGCGTACTGGACCCCGATCGTCTCGCCCTTCGACGAGGCGGCCGCCGATGCGCGCCTCGACCGGGCCCGGCAGCTGCGGGCCGAGGGCAAGGTCATCATGCTCGCCGTCACCGTCGACGGCGGTGCGCCGCTCGGCGAGGTGATGCTGCGGCGCGCCCCCGAGGGGACGGAGCTGGGCTACGCGATCGGCCCGGCGCACCGCGGGCAGGGCCTGGCGGCGCGGGCGGTGCGGGTGATGGCCGCGTACGCCTTCGAGGAACTGGGCGCGGAGCAGGTGATCCTGGAGCTGGAGGCGGAGAACGCGGCGAGCATGGCGGTGGCCGTCAAGGCCGGCTTCCGGCTGCTCGACGTGCCGCTGATCACGGGGGAGGAGAAGGGGCGGGCTTATGAGCTGCAGACGTGGGGGTTGGACCGCGAGCAGGTGTGAGGTGTGAGGTGCGCCGAGGGCTTGGCCGAGGCATGCCTGAGCGCTGCGCACACCTTTGAACCCTGCGACTGAACTCTGCGGATTTTCTTGATCTTTTACGGGCGCGCCTGGGCTCCGGAGCCGGTTCGGGGCGGTCGGAGTGATGTGGCCGGGCGCTCCGCTGCCGGTTCGGCGGCCCGGGTGTGACCGTTTGCCGCTTGGCGGCCCGGCGGGTCCGGGGCGCGCCTCGGCTCGGCAGGATCACCGGGCGGCCGCCCCCGCCCGGTGATCCCGTGTGGCCGGGCCTCGCCCCTTCGGGGCTCGACGTCGCGTCTTTATCGTCGCCCTCCGCTTCCTGGGGGCGGCCTTCTGCTGCCGGAGCCTCGCGCCGCGCGCCCCTGGGGTCAGGGTCCGCGCGGACTCTCCGGGCATGCCGCTTGCCGCCGACCGCCCCGCACCCGGCTCGGCCCTTCGCCCCCCCGCGGCCGTGTGCCGACTCCGGCCTCGTGTCCCCTCTGGTCACGCCCGGCCCCCACCCCGCGGCGCCGCCCCCTCAAGCGCGCACCCCCAGGCCCCCAGGCACCCCAGGTACCCCCAAGCGCCCCCGCCCCGACAGCACTCCGGAATACCCCCAGGGGTACCCGTGTTAACGTCGATATACCCCGGGGGGTAAACGCAACGGAAGGAAGTGCCCCGTGTTCTTCGTCGACACCCTTGAGATTGCCGGGCTGGGTAATCGCAGCTATCTGGCCGGTGGCGGGCGGACCGCTGTGGTGGTGGATCCGCCGCGGGACGTCGAGCAGGTGATCGCGGCGGCGGCTCGGCGGGGGGTGCGGATATCCCATGTGGTCGAGACGCACCTGCACAACGACTACGTCAGCGGTGGGCTGGAGCTCGCCCGGATCGCCGGTGCCGCCTATCTCGTGCCCGCCGGGGCGTCGGTGGCGTTCGCGCGGACGCCGGTGCGGGACGGGGACCGTACGGAGATCGACGCCGCCGCGGGGCTCGCGCTGCGGGCGCTGGCCACTCCGGGGCACACGCCGCACCACACCTCGTACGTGCTGGAGGAGAACGGCACGGATGTGGCCGTGTTCACCGGCGGGTCGCTGCTGATCGGGACCGTCGGGCGGCCCGACCTGGTCGAACCGCGGCTGACCGAGGAGCTGGCGCGGGCGCAGCACGCGTCCGCGCACCGGCTGGCCGACGAACTGCCGGACGAGGCGGCGGTGCTGCCGACGCACGGGTTCGGCAGCTTCTGCGCGGCAGGGGGGACGACCGGGGAGGCCACCACGATCGGTGCGGAGAAGGCGTCCAACGCGGCGCTGACCCGCGAGGTGGGCGCGTTCGTCGCCGATCTGCTGGCGGAACTGGACGACATCCCCGCCTATTACGCGCACATGGGGCCGGCCAACGCCGCCGGGCCCGCGCCCGTCGACCTCACCCCGCCCGCCGTCGCCGACGCCGCGGAGATCGCCGACCGGCTGGCCGCCGGGGAGTGGGTGGTCGATCTGCGGCACCGCGTCGCCTTCGCCGAGGGGCATGTGGCCGGCGCATTCAACTTCGAGGGTGCCGGGCAGCTCGCCACGTATCTGGCCTGGCTGATCCCGTGGGGGAAGCCGGTGACGCTGCTCGCCGAGTCGGCCGAGCAACTGGCCGACGCGCAGCGCGAGTTGGTGCGGGTCGGCATCGAGCGCCCGGCCGCCGCGGCCACCGGCGACCCGGCGGACTGGGTGCGTGACGGCGAGGCCCTCGCCTCCTTCCCCCGGGCCGCCTTCGCCGATCTCGCGGAGCGGGCCGGCGGTGCCGGGGACGGTGTCGTCGTCCTCGACGTCCGCCGGGACGCCGAGCGGGCGAAAGGTTTCATCGAGGGCTCGGTCCACCTTCCGCTCCATCTGCTGCACCAGCGGATCCATGACGTTCCCGCAGGTCAGGTCTGGGTGCACTGCGCCGGCGGCATGCGGGCGGCCATCGCCGCCTCCCTGCTCGACGCGGCGGGCCGCGACGTCGTGGCCGTCGACGACTCCTTCGACGCGGCCGAACGCGCCGGACTCACCGTCCGCCCCGCCTGACCCGACCGCGATCCGCGAGCGATCCGACCGTGATCCGAGAGTGAGCAGCTTCCTGTGAGCACCTTCAGCATGACGTCCGGCAGACGCGGCCCCGCCGCCCCGGCGCGCGGGACCGCCCCGTGGGCCGACGACGCCCGTGGCCGTATCCGTATGCGTACCCGTACGGGTGCCGTCCCCGGGTACGCCGTTCCCGTACCGCATCCGGTGGCCGGTGCCGGCGCCGGTGCCGTGGGCCTGTGTGGCGCCGGTGGGTGGTCGGCATGAGTGCGGTCATCTTCGCGCTGGTCGCGGGCGGGGTCATCGGTGTCGCGCTGGGGGCGCTCGGCGGGGGCGGCAGTGTGCTGGCCGTGCCGGCGCTGATCTATCTGCTCGGCTTCACGCCGGTCGCGGCCACCACCGCGAGCCTGATCATCGTGGCCGCCACCTCGGCCACCGCGCTGCTCGCGCACGCCCGTGACGGGCAGGTGAAGTGGCGTACGGGGCTGCTGTTCGCGGCGGCGGGGATCGGGCCGGCGATGCTGGGCGGTGCGCTCGCGGGGCGGTTGCCGACCGCGCTGCTGACCGTCGCGTTCGCGGCGCTCGCGGGCACCGCGGCGTTCCGGATGCTCCGGAAGCCGGCCGTCAGGGAGGGTTCCGGGGAGATACGGCCGGGCCGGGCGGCGGCCGTCGGTGCCGGGCTCGGGGCGGTCACCGGGGTGCTCGGTGTCGGCGGCGGGTTCCTCGCCGTTCCGGCGCTGGTCAATGTGCTCGGCATGCGGATGCGGGCGGCGGTGGGCACCAGCCTGCTGGTCATCACCGTCAACTCGCTCGCCGCGCTGGGGCTGCGCGCCGGGACGACGACCGGTCTGAACTGGGCCGTCATCGGGCCGTTCGCCGGGGCGGCGATCCTGGGCGCCTGGGACGGCAAGCGGCTGGCGGCGAAGGTGTCCGGCCCGGCCCTGCAGCGCGTCTTCGCCGTCGTCCTGCTCGCGGTGGCGGCGTTCATGCTCGTGGATGCGGTCGTATGAGCCGCCATCCGAAGGGCGTCGCCGGCTCGGCAGCCCTCGCGTCCCGGCGGCCGCCGGCCCCCGGGCGCCGTACGGGCCCCGCCGCTCCGGGGAGCGGACCGGCGGACCGGCTCACGCCAGCGACAGGAACAGCTTCTCCAGCCGGGCCCGCATCTGCTCGGTGTCCTCGCCGCTCTTCGCGCCGGACTCGATGTCCGCCACGCACTGCTGCAGGCCCGTCGCGATGATCGCGAAACCGGCCCGGTCCAGCGCCCGGGAGGCGGCGGCCAACTGGGTGACGACGTCCTCGCAGTCGCGGCCCTCCTCGATCATCCGGATCACCCCGGAGATCTGGCCCTGCGCCCGCCGCAGCCGGTTCAGCACCGCCTTCAACGAGGCGCCCTCAAGCTCCAGTTCCACGACCACGCTCCCGTTCCCTGACCAGGCCGCCGTTCCCGACCGCTCTTCTGTAATACCCCTAGGGGTACTGTACGTCCCGGTTCGGGACGGTGGCGACCACCGGAGGATCTCCACCATGACCAGCTCTCCCACCCCCACCACTCTCGACATCGCCCGGGCCCGGGCCCGGCTGCCCCAGCTGGCCGTGATCGACGTCCGGACGCCCGGTGAGTTCGCCGGCGGGCATCTGCCGGGCGCCCTGAACATTCCGCTCGACCACCTCGGCCGCGCGCTGCCCGGGATCCGGGACGCGGCCGCCCGCCGCGACCTGCTGATCGTCTGCGCCTCCGGTGCCCGTTCGGCCCGCGCCTGCGCGCTCCTCGCCGAATCGGGCATCCCGGCGGCCACCCTCGACGGCGGCACCGCGGCGTGGACCGCCGCCGGATACGACGTGGAGCGGCCCGTCGCCTGCGACATCCGCGCGGGCTGGAGCATGGAGCGGCAGGTGCGGCTCGCCGCGGGCTCGCTCGTCCTGCTGGGGCTGCTCCTCGGCCTGCTCGTGCACCCCGCCTTCCAGCTGCTCTCCGCCGGGGTCGCGGGCGGTCTGGTCTTCTCCGCCCTCACCGACACCTGCGGAATGGCGGCGATCCTCGCCAAGCTGCCGCACAACCGCCCGCGCGGCGCGGACCTGGACGCGACGCTGGCGGCGCTGCGCGAACGCTGAGCGGAGCGGGGCGCGCCCCGGGGCCGACGTATCGTCTACAGTGTTGTAGACATTTTCGTGAGTGTCTCCGTGGGTGTCTCCGCGGAGATCTCCGTAGATATCTCCGTGGACATCGCTGCGGGTACTTTGCCCGTCCCTGGCCGCCCGAGGCCGTACCGCCCGCGCCCGGCGCCGCCCCCATGGCGGCGCGGGGCGCGGCGGAGCCCGGGCCCGTGAGGTGATCGCCGTTGCATCCCGCCACGATCCTGGTCGTCGAGGACGATCCCGCCCTGCGCGACGTACTGGTGCGCGGGCTGCGGGAGGAGGGGTTCGAGACGGCCGCCGCCCGGGACGGCGCCGGTGCGCTGCGGCTCGTCGGGGACGGCGTCGACGCGGTGGTGCTGGACATCGGGCTGCCGGACGCGGACGGACGGGACGTGTGCCAGGCGATGCGGGCGCGCGGATTCCTTCGCCCGGTCGTGTTCCTCACCGCGCACGGCGGGCTCGCCGACCGGCTGAGCGGCTTCTCCTCGGGCGGCGACGACTATCTGCCCAAGCCGTTCCACCTCGCCGAACTCACCGCGCGGCTGCGCGCCGCCCTCCGCCGGTCCGGCGCCGCGACCGGCCTCGCCACCGGCGACCTCACCCTCGACCCGGTCCGGCACGGGCTGTCCGTCCGCGGCACCGAGACGGCGCTGACGCCCACCGAGTTCCGGCTGCTGGCCGCGCTGCTGGCCGAACCGGGGGCGGTGGTGCGCCGCCGGGAGCTGATCCGCGCCGGCTGGCCGGCCGGCGCGCAGGTCAGCGACAACACCCTCGATCAGTACCTGAGCCGTCTGCGCCGCAAGCTCCGGGACGCCGGCAGCGCCCTGACGATCGGCACCGCCCGCGGCATCGGTCACCGCCTGTCATGACCGGCCGCCGGACCGAAACCGCCCCGCCCGGCCGCTCCCGCCTCGCCGCGGCGCTCCGCGGGCGCGGCCCCCGCACCCTGCGCGGCCGGCTGTCCCTGGCCGCGCTGACCTGCGCCGCGTCCGTCATGGTGCTGCTCACCGTCGTGTGCAACACGGTCGTCCGCCACCACCTGCAACGGCAGGCGGACGACGAACTGCACACCCGGGTCACCGCGGTCGCCGCCACCGTCGACACCCGTCACACCCCGGTACGCGTCCTGGAGACGACCGACGACGCGCCGCTCGACACCAACGTGTGGATCTACGCGGGCCGCCGGCTCCTCGAACACCCCGCGTCCGCCCCGGACGGCGCCCCGCTCAGCCGCGCCGCGGCCCGCCTCGCCGCCCACGGCGACAAGCGGTGCGCGGTCCACGACGCCGGGGCCCCGATAGGCCTGTGCGCGGCCCCGGTGGGCGACGCCGACGCGCGCGGCCGGCCCGTCGCCGCCGTGGTGGCCGCGTTGGACCTGCGCCCCTACCGCGCCTCGGCCGCCACCTTGCTGTGGGCCTCCCTCGCCCTGGACGGCGCCGTGCTGGCGGGCGCGTACGCGCTGACCTGGCTGGCCGTGGGGCGGGCGCTGCGCCCCGTGACGGAGATGACCGACCAGGCCACCCGGTGGAGCGCGGTCTCCTCCCCGCACCGGATGGCCGGCACCGGCCGCCCCGCCGAACTGACCCGCCTGGGAACCTCGCTGGACGAGCTGCTGGACCGGATCCGCGCCGTGCTCCGCCACGAGCAGCAGCTCACCAGGGAGCTGTCGCACGAGCTGCGCACGCCCCTGGCGCGGATCACCGCCGAACTCGACTGGTGGCGGGCGCGTCCGCGCTCCGCCGCCGAGACCGCGGCGACGCACACGGTCCTCGCCGACGCCGCCGACTCCATGCGCTCCATCTGCGACACCCTCCTCGACGACGCGCGCGCCACCGCCGACGCCGCCCCGGGGACCGCCGACGCGGTGGCCGTGCTGCGGCGGCTCGCGGACCGGCTCAGCCGCCCGGACGGCCCCGCCGTCACGGTCACCGGCCCGGACGCGGCGGCCTGCGGGGTGCCCGCCGCGCTGCTGGAACGCATCGTCGGCCCACTCGCCGACAACGCCCTGCGCTACGCGCGCACCGGGGTCGGCATCCGGATCGGGCGGGCGGACGGCGCGATCCGGGTGGAGGTCGCCGACGACGGGCCCGGGGTGCCGCCCGCCTTCGTCGCCGAGCTGTTCCGGCCGGGTAGCCGGGCCGATCCGGCGGACGGGCACGGCGGCGCGGGGCTGGGCCTGCCGCTGGCCCGGCGGCTGGCCCGCACCGCGGGCGGCGAGGTGGCCCACGAGGCCCAGGACTCGTCCGGGGCGCGGTTCGTGGTCACCTTGCCGGGCGGCTGACCGGCCGCCGTCACTGCGCCTGGGGAGCGTACCGGCGTTCCCGCAGCTGCGCACGGACCGTGAAGCCGATCAGGACGGCGAGGAGCACGGCCGACGAACCGGCGGTGCCGAGGTCGAGACCGCCCTTGGCCAGCGGCTTGGTGAGGAAGTCGCCGGCGGTCGCCCCGAGCGGGCGGGTGAGGACGAAGGCGATCCAGAACAGCAGCACGTTCGGCACGGCGGGCACCTTCATCAGCGCCACCAGCACCGCGAGCGCACCGGTGACCAGAAGCGCGCCGCCCGCGTAGCCGAGCCCGGAGCTGTCGGAGAGGAAGTCGCCCATCGAGGTGCCGAGCGTGTTCGACACCAGGATCGCCGCCCAGAACAGCGCCTCCGCGCGGAAGGTGACGATGTCGCGGAGGGCGAACGTCAGCCCGGTGCCCTTCCAGACGGCGAAGATCGCGAGCAGCAGCGTGATCAGGATCGCGGCGCCGACCGGGTACCCCAGACCCAGGCCCTGCGGCCCCCAGCCCAGCGACGTGGCGCCGCCGGAGAGGTATTTGGTGCTCGCGTCCCGGTTCATGAAGTCGGACATCGTGGTGCCCGCCGTGCTGGTGGACAGGATGACGGTCCAGTAGAAGAACGGGTTGTAGCGCCGGGAGCGGAGCTGGACGGCCAGCGTGACCACGAAGATCAGGAACAGCAGGACGGTGGTGAGGAAGTAGCCCAGCTTGAGAGTCTGGGCGAAGAGGTCACCGGCCGTCTCGCCGAGGGTGGTCGCCGCGATCTTCATGATCCAGAAGGCCGGGGTGACCTCCGGCAGCTTCTTCGTCGCGGCGGGGGCGGTGGGCGCCGGTGGCGCCGGTGGCGGGGCGGTGACGGCGGCGTCCGGACCGGTCAGGGCCTGGGTGTTGTCCACTTCTCGTACTCTCCGAGGGAATGCCGGCAGGGGGTTCCGCGCCGCGTCCGGGTCGGGCGGCGGCACGCGCCGACCGACCCTCCCAGCCGCTTCCTGAACACATCCTGAACGCCGCCGCGGACCCGCCTCAGCCCTCCCGCGGGCTCCCGTCGTCCACCCCGGAGGCATCGCGCCGGGTCACGGTCAAGAACACCACCAGGATCAGGACGACCGTCAGGAACAGCACGCTCGTGACCACGGTTCCGATGCCCAGCCCGCCGTCGGTGACCGGCTGCGCGAGGTAGTCCCCGAGCGACGCGCCCAGCGGCCGGGTCAGGACGTAGGCGGTCCAGAAGCCCACCACCGCACCCAGTGCGCGGGTGGAGCGCGCCGCCGCCACCACGGCGAGGGCGGCGGCGAACAGCACGGCGGAGAGCGAGTACCCCAGGTCAAGACGCTCGGCGACCAGATCGCCCGCGGCGGTGCCCAGGGCGAAGGTGAACAGCACGGCGAGCCAGTAGAAGGACTCGCGGCGGGCGCTGTCGACGTGGTGGATGGAGAGCGTCCGCTCGCTGCGGAACCAGACGGCGAACACCGCGGCGAGGACGAGCGCGAAGGCGACGGTGGAGGCTTCCAGGGGCACGCCGAGGTTGTCGGTCAGATTGTCGCTGAGCAGCGTGCCGACGACGCTGATCATCGCCACCGCCGACCAGTAGACGGCGGGCCGGTAGGCGGCGGTGCGCAGCTGCGCCACGAGCACCCCGGCCAGCACCGCGCTCATCAGCAGCGACACCCCGGTCAGCCCGAGCCCCAGCTTCTCGTTCAGCAGATCGGCGGCGGTCTCGCCGACCGTGGTGCACAGGATCTTGATCACCCAGAAGTACGGGGTGACCTCGGGAACCTTGTTCCGGCGGGGGCGGCGGCGGGGACGGGCGGGGGTCGTACCGGCCGGCCCGTGGGCCCCGACGGCTTCGGAGATGTCAGCAGTCATGGTGCCCGACCGTGCCACCCGCGGTCTGAACACATCCTGAACGCCCCGGCGGCGGACCCCGCGCGCCCCCGTGGTCTGATGGCGCCGTGAACGAGGCGGTGGAGGAGCGCAACCGGCGGATGCTGCGGGCGCGGGACGCGATGGACCGGGCGTACGCACAGCCGCTGGACGTCCCGGCGCTGGCGCGCATCGCGCATGTCTCGCCCGCCCACTTCGCCCGCACCTTCCGGACCACCTTCGGCGAGACCCCCCACCGCTACCTGCAACGACGCCGCGTCGAACGGGCGATGTCGCTGCTGCGGGAGACCGACCGCAGCGTCACGGACATCTGCTACGAGGTCGGCTTCGCCAGCCTCGGCACGTTCAGCCGGACCTTCCACGAGATCGTCGGCCGCTCGCCGCGGACCTACCGCAGGGAAGCGGTGGCGGCGCGCGTGCCGACCTGTTTCACCATGGCGTGGACACGGCCCAGCGCGTGAGGAGGGCCGCCCTTCCCGGGGGGAGGCGGGGCGTGGCACCCGTGTGCAGCCGGGGAGAAGAGCAGTTCCGGAGAAGTTTTCCGCCGGGCCCGCCCGTAGGTTGGGCGACATGTTCACCGCCATCACTCACTCACAGCTCTACGTCCTCGACCAGGACAAGGCCCTCGACTTCTACGTCGGCACCCTCGGTCTGGAGGTCACCGCCGACATCGACATGGGGTTCATGCGGTGGCTGACCGTCGCCGTCCCCGGCCACCCGGAACGGCAGATCCTGCTGGAGAAGCCGGGCTCCCCGGCGATGTCCGAGGAGACCGCCGCCCAGGTCCGTGACCTGGTCACCAAGGGGGCGATGGGCGGCTGGCTCATCCTCGCCACCGACGACTGCCGCCGGACCTACGAGACGCTCCGCGAGCGCGGCGTCGAGTTCACCCAGGAGCCGACGGAGCGCCCGTACGGCATCGACTGCGGGCTGCGCGACCCCTTCGGCAACAACCTCCGCTTCACCCAGCCGAAGGGGTAGCGCCGGGGCGCGCCGCCGGGCGGGTGCGCCGGTGGCCGGGCGGACGGCGCCCTCGGAATCCGTCCGCCCGGAACGGGTGCGGCTGCCGGAGCGGCGGGCGTACATTGCGGCCATGGCGACCTCCATGACACGTGACGCTTACGAGCAACGGATGGAACGGGCCGCCGCCGCGGCCGCCGCGGCGGGACTCGACGGCCTGATCGTGACGCCGGGCCCGGACCTGGGCTGGCTGTGCGGCTACCAGGTCACGGCGGTCACGGAGCGGCTGACCGCCCTCGTCCTCGCCCCCGGCGCCCGGCCGCGGCTGCTGGTCCCCGCCCTGGAACGGCCGGACGCCGAGGCGGCCCCGGGCGCCGGGGCGCTGGACATCACCGGATGGGGCGACGGCACCGACCCCTACGGGCAGCTGGCGGCCTGGCTCGACCCGAAGGGCCGGTACGGCGTCTCGGACTCCACCTGGGCGCTGCACCTCCTCGGCCTCCAGCGGACCCTGCCGGACAGCGGCTACGGCGCGCTGTCCGAGGCGCTGCCGATGCTGCGGGCCGTGAAGGACGCGTACGAGGTGGAGCGGATGGCGGCGGCGGGCGCCGCGGCCGATGCGACGTACGACGACATCCTGGGCCTGCCGTTCGCCGGCCGCCGCGAGCACGAGGTGGCCGCGGACCTCAGCCGGCTGCTGATCCGGCACGGCCACAGCCAGGTCGACTTCACCATCGTCGGCTCCGGCCCCAACGGCGCCAACCCGCACCACGAGGCGGGCGACCGGCTCATCCAGGACGGCGACATGGTCGTCCTGGACTTCGGCGGCCTCAAGGACGGCTACGGCTCCGACACCACCCGCACCGTCCACGTCGGCGAGCCGACCGCCGAGGAACGCACGGTGCACGACATCGTCCGCGAGGCGCAGCAGGCGGCGTTCGAGGCGGTGCGCCCCGGGGTGGCGTGCCAGGAGATCGACCGGGTCGCCCGCCGGGTCATCAAGGCCGCCGGATACGGCGAGTACTTCATCCACCGCACCGGCCACGGCATCGGCGTCACCACCCACGAACCGCCGTACATGGTCGAGGGCGAACACCTGCCCCTCGTCCCCGGCATGTGCTTCTCGATCGAGCCCGGCATCTACCTGCCGGGCCGCTTCGGCGTACGCATCGAGGACATCGTCACCTGCACGGAGACGGGCGGCCGCCGGCTCAACACCACGGAGCACCGGATGGCGCTGGTGCGGTGAGGTCAAAAACTTTTTCCGCGCGGCGTCTTCGCAGGTGGAAGCGGGTGCCGGAGCCGTCGGCGACGGGCGGGAGCCGCCGCGGGGGAGCCGTCGCCGACCGGAATTGTCAGTGGTGTGGTTCACGATGGGTGAGCAGATGACGGTGGCGCGCACGGACGGTGCGCGCGGCCGGTCGTTCCGCCGCGGCGGGCACGGGGGTGTCGCCGCGGCCGGGCGGCGGTCGCGGTCGCGGTGGCGGCGAACGGAAGGCGGTGGAGCGTGGCAGGGCGGCGAGCGGGGACGGTCCGGGCGGTGCGCCGGGCGGAGGTGAGACTGCCTCAGCTGACGGCGTTCGAGGGCGGTGAGCTGGAGCCCGAAGGGGATTACGACGGGCTGGAGTTCACGGACACCGATGCGGCGGGCCAGTCGGCCCGTGGCGCCCGGTTCATGGACTGCGCGCTCCGCCGCTGCGCGCTCGACGAGACGGAGCTGAGCCGCGCGCGGTTCCTCGACACCGTCCTGAGCGGCATACGGGGCGTCGGCACGGACCTCTCGCAGGCGTCGCTGCGCGATGTGGAGATCACCGACGCCCGGCTGGGCGGGACGCAGCTGCACGGCGCGGTGCTGGAGCGGGTCGTGGTGCGCGGCGGGAAGATCGACTTCCCGAATCTGCGCACCGCGAAGCTGCGGGACGTGGTCTTCGAGGGCTGCGTCCTGGTCGAGGCGGACTTCTCCGGCGCGGAGCTGGCGCGCGTCACCTTCGAGGACTGCACGCTCGCCCGCGCCGACTTCACCGGCGCCCGGATGAAGGACGTCGACCTGCGCGGCGCCGCCGCCCTCGACGTGACCCGCGGCATCGACGGCCTCGCCGGCGCCGTCATCAGCCCCACCCAACTCCTCGACCTGGCCCCGTCGTTCGCGTCCCAACTGGGCGTCCGGGTGGAGTGAGGAGAGGCGGGGAGAGGAGGGGCGGGGAGAGGCGGATGGGCGGGGTGGGTGGGCCGGGGGGGGAGGGGAGGGAAGCATCAACAACGACGACGAAGCGCCCCCCACCCCCGGCGACCTGACCCGCTGGGATCCCGCCTCGCCCGCCGAGGTGGCCGCCGCGTTCGACGGACACGGCAGCCGCTGGTGGGTGGCCGGCGGGTACGCGATCGAGTGGGCGGTGGGCCGGCGGTTCCGCGGCCATGCCGATATCGATGTCCTGGTGCTGCGGCGCGATCACCTCGTGGTGCAGCGGGCCCTGCCGGACTGGGAGTGGTGGGCCGCCGATGCGCCGGGGCGGCTGCGCCCGTGGCGGCCGGGCGAAACCCTGCCCACCCGTGTCCACGACATCTGGTGCCGCCCGGACCCAGGAGCGCCCTGGCGTCTCCAGGTGATGCTGGACGAGTCCCGCGGCGGCGAATGGAACTCCCGGCGCGACCCGGGCGTGCGCCGCCCCCTCGACGCGCTGACCGGCGCATCCCCCGCCGCGGGCGGCATCCCGTACCTCACCCCCGAGGTGCAGCTCTACTACAAGGCCAAGGACCCTCGCCCCAAGGACGAGGCGGACTTCCGCGCCGCCCTGCCCGTCCTCACCACCCCGCAACGGCACTGGCTCGCCGCGGCGATCACCCGGACGTACGGGGCGCCGCACCCATGGATCGCGTGCCTCACGGGATGAGGGGCGCGGGCCATGCACCGCACCCGGCCGCGGCCCGGCCGTGCGCCCCTTGCCCGGTCGGCCACCGGACCGTACGGAACGCCGGCCACCGGACCGTATGGAACGGCCGCGGGTGCCCGTACGGCCCACCCGTGCTCGTACGGCCCACCCGTAGAGGAGCCGCGGGTCGGTCAGACCCGGGGGAAGCGGGCCTGGAGGGCCCAGATGGCGGGGTTGTCGGCGAGGCCGTCGTGCATGTCGCCGAGGTCGGCGATCAGGTCGTGCAGGAAGTCGCGGGCCTCGCGGCGCAGGGCGCCGTGGTTGAGGACGAGCGGCGGTTCGTCCGCCGCCATCCAGTCGGCGGTGACCTCCACCCAGCCGAAGCGCCGCTCGAAGAGCATCCGGTCGGCGGACTCCGTGAAGTCCAGCTCGGCGTGGACCGGCCGGGCCGACCTGTTGCCCCGCGGGTCGGAGTCCAGCTGCTCGACGATGTCGCACAGCGCCCAAGCGAAGTCGAGCACCGGCACCCAGCCCCACGCCGTGGACACCTCACGGTCCTCCCGGGTGTCGGCGAGATAGACGTCACCGCAGAAGAGGTCGTGCCGCAGGGTGTGGACATCCGCCGTCCGGTAGTCCGTCTGAGGCGGATCCGGGAAGCGGCGGGAGAGCGAGTAGCCGAGGTCGATCACATCGCCGATGGTGTCATGGCCGGACGGGAGCCGACGGCGGGGAGGGACGTCGACGGGAAGGACGCGGCAGGGACGGGGCCGGCGCGCGCGACCTGCCGAGGGAAGCCGTCGTCCGCGCGGCCACGCCCGGAAGCGCGCCGGACGACGAGGCGGCACCGGCACCGCCCGACGCGGACGATCGCCCCTCGCGGGCGCACAGCCGCGCAGGCTGCGGAAAGAAGGGAAAGCGGGCCCCTATACGGTCGGCGGTGAGCCCTCGCCCGTGCCGCTCCGGACCATCCGGACGTTGGGCAGGCGGCCACGCCAGAGCTGGTGTTCGCCGGTGGGGGCGAAGCCGTGGCGGCGGTAGAAGCGGATGGCGCCTTCGTTGGTGGACGTCACCCAGAGGCGCATCGGGGCGTCACCGGCCCAGGCGAGGAAAGCGGCCATCAAACGGCTGCCGATCCCCAGGCCCTGCGCCCGCCGCAGCACATACATCGGCCCGAGCGTGACGCTTCCCGATGGCGGGCCGGTCGGGGCGCTTCCCGAGGATGTGCCGGTCGGGACGCTCGCCGACGACCTGCCCGTCGGAACGTTCGCCGACGACGTGCCGGTCGCTGGTGCCTTCGTTGCCGTGTCGGGGGCGGTGTCCTCGCGCAGGCCGCACAGGACGGCGGTCAAGGCGCCGTCAGCGGCGCGCGCGGTGTGGCAGAAGGCGGTGTGCGGGCGGTGTGACGCCTTGTCGAGGAAGGCGCGCCACCCGGCGGCCCCGTCCTCCGTCAGCAGGTCGCCGCGCTGCTCCCGGACCCACCGCTCGTCGATGCCGGGGGCCGCGCCCGGATAGGTCTCCAGCCAGGCCGCGAACTGCATCCGGGCGAGCGCCGCGGCGTCCTCGGGGCGGCCCGGGCCGAGGGAGTGAACGGACGCCCGGCGCACGGCGGTCGGGCCCGCGGCGGTCGGGCCCGCGGCAGATGGGCCCGCGGGATCCGGCCGCGCCGGAGTCCGGCGCGGCGGCAGGCCGGTGCCGTGTGGGCCCGGCCCGCCGTCGTCCGGCATGTCAGACGTTGACGCCGAAGTCCTGGGCGATGCCCGCCAGGCCCGAGGCGTAGCCCTGGCCCACGGCGCGGAACTTCCAGTCGGCGCCGTTGCGGTACAGCTCGCCGAAGACCATGGCGGTCTCGGTGGCGGCGTCCTCGCTCAGGTCGTAGCGGGCGACCTCGGCGCCGCCTGCCTGGTTGACGATGCGGATGTAGGCGTTGCGCACCTGGCCGAAGTTCTGGCTGCGGCTCTCGGCGTCGTAGATCGAGACCGGGAAGACGATCTTGTCGATGTCGGCGGGCAGCGCGGCGAGGTTGACGTTGATGGCCTCGTCGTCGCCCTCGCCCTGGCCGGTGGTGTTGTCACCGGTGTGGACGATGGACTGGTCCGGCGTCGCCTTGTTGTTGAAGAAGACGAAGTGGGAGTCGGAGTAGACCTTGCCGCTCGGGTTGACCGCGATGGCGCTGGCGTCGAGGTCGAAGTCGGTGCCGGTGGTGGTGCGGACGTCCCAGCCGAGGCCGACCGTGACGGCGGTGAGACCGGGTGCCTCCTTGGTGAGCGAGACGTTGCCGCCCTTGGACAGGCTTACAGCCATGGGATGTCCCTTTCCCTCGTGAATGCATGGGCTCCGTACTGCGCACGAAGCTACCGTTTCCTCACTCAACGCGAGCAAGGGGCCGCGAGGTTCCAGCTCCCTTTACTTTCTTTGCGGTCGGTTTTCGCCGGGACGGCGCACCCGGGGCGGCCGGGGGGTGCGTGCGGCTCCCGGGCGCGTCGCCCGGGAGGGTGCGCTGCGGCCCGTGGCGAAATGCGGGTGACCGGCGACGCGGAACGCGGGACCATGGGGGCATGTCCGGGCCCCATGTCATCCGCGGTGCGGTCGTTCTTCCCGAGGCCGAACTCGTCTGGCGTTTCTCGCGGTCCTCGGGTCCGGGCGGCCAGCACGTCAACACCAGCGACAGCCAGGTCGAGCTGCGCTTCGACCTCGGCCGCACGCAGGCGCTGCCCGAGGTGTGGAAGGAGCGCGCCCTGGAGCGGCTGGCCCACCGGCTGACCGATGGCGTGCTGTCCGTGCGCGCCTCCGACCACCGCTCCCAGTGGCGCAACCGCGAGACCGCCGCCGTACGCCTCGCCTCGCTGCTCGCCGAGGCGACCGCGCCGCCGCCCAAGCAGCGGCGGAAGGCGCGCGTCCCCCGTGGCGTCAACGAACGGCGGCTGCGGGAGAAGAAGCAGCGCGGCGACGTCAAGAAGGGGCGTTCCGGGCGCGGCTGGGACTGACGGCCCGGTGCCGCCCGCCGCCGTCCGGGTCGCCCGCCGCCGTCCGGGCCGGCCGGCGGCTCAGCCCAGGTGCCGGTACTTCCCGCGGAAGTACGTCAGCGGGCCGTCGTCCTCGGTGGGGGTGACGGCGGTCAGGACGCGGCCGATGACGAGGGTGTGGTCGCCCGCCACGACGCGCTGCTCGGTGCGGCACTCCAGGTTCGCGAGTGCGCCGCCGATGAGCGGTGCACCGGTCGCTTCGCCGGTTGTGTGCGGGATGTCCGCGAAGAGCAGTTGATCGCTGATGCGGCCCTTCATCGCGAACCGTCCCGCAATGTGGCGCTGACCCTCCGACAGCACCGAAACGGCCCAGAGCGGCTGTTGCGCCAGCAGGTCGTCCATCCGGGAGTCGTTGCGAACGCTCACCATCACCAGCGGCGGATCCAGGGACACCGAGACGAACGCGGTGGCGGTCATGCCGACGGGCTCGCCGTGCGCGCCGCTGTCGGGATCGTGCGCGGTGATGAGCACCACGCCGGCGGCGAGGCGGGACAGGGCGGCGCGGAACTCGTCGTGGCTCACCCCACCAGAATGCGGGACCGAGGCGCCCTCCGGCGCGGATGCGAGGCTGACGGTGGCGGCGGGATCGGTGGGGGCGGGGAGGCCGGCAGCTGCGGCGGTGGGGCTTTTCGTGAACACGCCATGAACGCTAACTCCGGGTGCCGCGGTCGCGCATCGGGCCCCGGGACCACCCGCGCCCTAGGTCCGGCGGCGGAGGCGGCCCGTTCGACGGGCTTCGCGGAATTTGCGTTCAGAAAGCCCGGAAGAGGCGATTCCCCGTTTCCCTCGGCGGACCTCAACTACACGTCACGGCTTGTGACTTGAGTCACAGCGCACGGTAATTGTTGACCCTGTGTACCGAGTGAGCAGCTCACTGTGATTCAGTGGCCGTGGAAACGGACGACAAAGAAGTGTGGAGTTGCTGTCGAGGTCTCAGGGAGAGCGAGCGATGGAGGCCGAGTCGGAGCCGTACGTCCGCCTGGCGACCTTGCGGCAGCTGCACAAGGTGGTCGCCGAGCTGAATACCGCTCGTAGCCTGGCGGACACCTTGCAGACCGTCGCGGACGGGGTGACCAGCGGGCTCGGGTTCGAGCTGGCGGCGGTCAATCTCGTACGGCCGGACGGTGATCTCGTGGTGGCCGCGGTCGCCGGGAGCGCGGGCGCCGAGGCGCTGATGGCCGGGCGGGTCGGCTCGCGCGACTCCTGGGAGCGGCGGCTGTCCATGGGGGAGCGCTGGGGCACGCTGTGCTTCGTGCCGTACACCGAGGGCTGGGTGCTGGACGACGACGACGTCCCCCAGTGGCACACCGCCGGGCCCGACCCCGGCTTCAACGGCGACTGGCACCCCAGGGACCGCCTCTTCGCCCCCATGCACACCTCGCCCGACGGCAGCGGCGAGCTGCTCGGCGTGATCTCCGTGGACCGGCCCCGCAACGGCCGCCGCCCGGGCGCCTGGAGCCGTGAGGCGCTCCAGATGTACGCGTTCCAGTCCGCCATAGCGATCAGCAATTCCCGGCTGCGGGCCAACATGCAGCGGGCGCTGGTCCGGCTGGAGCGCGAGCAGCAGGCGCTGCGCGCCAGCGAGGAGTCCTTCCGGCAGGCCTTCGAGTACGCGCCGAGCGGGATGGCCGTCGCCGAGATGGGCGGTGACCAGCACGGACGGCTGCTGCGCACCAACGACGCGCTGTGCCGGCTGCTTGGCCGCCCGGCGTCCGCGATGCGCCGCTACTCCTTCTCCGACCTCGTCCACCCCGAGGACATCGGCACCCTGCTGCGCACCTCCGCCGAGGGCGGCCGCGCCGAGCTGCGGCTGGCCCGGCGGGACGGCACGTACATCTGGGTCTCGCTGCGCAACTCCGTCGTCGCCGACACCGCCGACGGGCCGCGGTTCCTGCTCACCCACGTCGAGGACATCGAGGAGCGCAAGCGGCACGAGCTGCAGCTCGCCCACCGCGCCAGCCACGACGCGCTGACCGGCCTGCCCAACAGCGCCGAGCTGCGCGCCCGCCTCTCCGCCCGGCTGTGCGGGCGGGCGCCGGGCGACGCCGCCGACGCGTACGCGGTCTCCGCCGCCGTCTTCGCCGGTGCCGGTGATCCGGCCGCGTATCCGGCGGAGGGCGCGGAGCCGTACGAGGGGCTGGCGGGCATGGAGCGCAGCGTCGGCGGGGCGCTGCCGTACGACCACCACGTGCACACCGTCGCGCCCTCGGACGGCCCGGCGGACGACGGCTCCAAGGGGCTCGCGGTGCTCTTCTGCGACCTCGACGGCTTCAAATCGATCAACGACCGGTTCGGGCACCACACCGGCGACGCGGTGCTCATCGAGGTCGCCAGACGGCTGACCAGCGGCGTCAGGGACGGCGACACGGTGGCCCGGCTCGGCGGTGACGAATTCGTGGTCCTCGCCGACGGTCTGGGCACCGCCGACGCCCAGGACCTCGCGGTACGGCTACGGAACGCGATCATCCCGCCGATCCGGGTGGACGGCCGCGCGGTCCGGGTCGGCGCCAGCTTCGGCATCAGCTGGGCCGGGTGCGGGATGACCGCCGAAGAGGTGCTGCAATCCGCCGACCAGCGGATGTACGTCGAGAAGCGGTCCCGGGCCAAGGCGAACCGCCGGGCCGGGTGACCGCCGGGCGCCCCCGGGGCCGCGGGCGGCGGGCCCCGGGCGGGCGTACCCGCCGTTCACCGATCCGTAGCGATCTTGTGCCCTGAACGGGCCCGGCGTGCGGTGGGGCGAACGGGGTAGGCTGCGCCGAGGCGCGGCGCCGCCGGGGGCTCAAAGTGCAGATGCGCGCGGGGGACCGCGCGGGCATCCGGACGCGATACAGATCGCTGGGGAGTGACACGCAATGACGGCCGGCAACACGGGCTCGGACACGCCGGGTAACGACGACCCGTTCGGGTACCTCTACCGCTCGGAAGGCGGCGAGGAGGGCGCGGGCGGCGACGGCGCGACCCGTCAGCAGGGCGTGCCACGGACCTCCTACAACCAGGTCCGCGCGGTCGGCGAGCGGCAGTACGGCGGCGCGTCCCAGCAGTCCGGTTACGGTCGGCAAAGCGCCTCCTACGCGGCGCCGGAGACGCTGCCCGGCGGTGAGCGGGCCCGTACGCCGCAGGCCGGGCCGCCCGCGCCCCCGCAGCGCAACCACAAGGGCCTGCTGATCGGCGCGGTCGCCGTGGTGGGCGTGGTGTGCATAGCGATCGGCGTCGCGATGCTCAACAACTCCGACAAGGAGACCACCGACCAGGCGCAGCCGAGCGAGACGGTCAGCACGTCGCAGGAGCCGGCGCACAAGCCCGCCGAGAAGCCCAGCAAGGCGCCGCTGCCCAAGGACGACGCGGGCAGCCTGAAGCTCGGTGGCGGTGCCACCACCTCCAAGGACATCCCCGGGGCGCGCTCGGCCGGCGGCGTCTACGTGGCCGGGATGAACAACCCCGGCGCGTCGGCGACGTGGACGCTGAACGTCGAGGAGGAGGGCGCGTACAAGATGTGGGTCGGCTACGGCATTCCCGGTCAGGACGAGAACCTCACGCTGACGGTCAACGGCAAGCGGGACGAGCGGCCGCTCAACATGAAGAACTTCGCGGGCTCCGAGGAAGGCAACTGGGAGAAGGGCTGGCAGAGGACCTGGCAGCGGGTGCCGCTCAACAAGGGCACCAACACCGTCATGCTCTCCTGCGAGGACGGCAACAAGTGCGACGTCAACATCGACCAGCTCTGGCTGGAGAAGAAGATCGCCTGACCGGCGCGCTTTCCCGGGTCCGGGCCGGTCAGCGGCCGGGCGCCGGCCCGGGCAGTTCCGTCACCGCCACCTTTGGCAGCAGCTCCGCGTAGGTCGCCGCGTCGAACTCGCCGGCGGCCGCGGCCCGTACCGTCGCCGCGGAGAGCGCGACCGCGCGGGCGAGCCGTTCGGGCCATGACAAGCCTTCGACGAGGCCGGAGAGCAGGCCCGCCACCGCGGAGTCACCGGCGCCCGTCGGGTTCCCGGCGATCCGGCGCGGCGGGGCGGCCTGCCAGGCGCCGTCGGCGGTGACGGCGAGCATGCCGTCCGGGCCCAGCGACGCGACGACGGAGTGGGCGCCGCGGCGGCGCGCCTCGCGGGCGGCGCGCTGCGGTTCGGTGGTGCCGGTGAGCGCGGCGAGTTCGTCGGCGTTGGGCTTGGCGAGGTCGGGGCGGGCGGCGAGCCCGCGGCGGAGCGGTTCGCCGCTGGTGTCCAGCACCACCGGCACCCCGGCGCTGCGCGCGGCGCGGGTCAGGCGGGCGTAGACGTCGACCGGGACGCCCGGCGGCAGGCTGCCGCAGAGCGCCACCGCCCGCGCGTCGGCCAGCAGCTCCCGGTAGGTGCCGAGGAAGGTGTGCCACTCGGCGGGGGAGACGACCGGGCCCGGTTCGTTGAGCTGGGTGGTGTCGCCGGTCGCGGCGTCGACGACGGCGACGGTGCGGCGGGTGGCGCCGCCGACCGGCACCAGCGCGTCGGTGACCTCGCTCTCCTGGGTCAGCAGGGCGCGCAGCGCGTCCCCGGTGCCGCCCCCGGCGAACCCGGTGGCGACGGTGCGGTGGCCGAGCGCGGCCAGCACCCGCGAGACGTTCAGCCCTTTGCCGCCCGGGCGTTCGGCCACGTCGGTGACGCGGTGGGTGGCGTGCGGGGTCAGGCGCGGCACCCGGTAGGTCAGGTCGAGGGCGGCGTTGAGCGTGACCGTGAGGATCATGTTTCCCTCCCGCGCCGGGCCCGGTCGGCCGGTGGCCGGGCGGTGGTGGGCCGGGCGGCCACCGCGGCGGCCACCGGACCGGCAACCGCCCCCGGGCGGCCGCGTACGGACAAGTGCGCGAGCGATCATGCCATCGTCGGCGGTGGTTGGCCCAGACCCGGGGCCGTCGCCCGCTCGTCGCCGAGCCGTCGCCGGGCCGCCGCCCGGATGTCGGATCGCGGTGGCGGCCCGGCCCCGCGGCGGGTCAGACGCCGGCCGGGCGGACCACCCACGCACCGTGCCGCATCACGCCGACGACCTGGTACGCGGCGTCCAGGACGACCAGATCGGCGTCCTTGCCGGCGGTCAGCGAACCGGTCCGGTCGTCGATGCCCAGCAGACGCGCCGGATTGGCCGAAAGCGCCTGTACAGCTTGGCCGATCGTCAGGCCGTCGACGGTCAAGGCGCGGCGGAACGCCCGGTCCAGAGTGAGGGTGGAGCCGGCGATGGAGCCCGCGGTGGGGCCGTCGGCGATCCGGGCGACGCCGTCGGTGACGCTCACGCCCATCGGGCCGAGGTGGTACATCCCGTCGGACATGCCCGCCGCGCCCATCGCGTCGGTGATGAACGCGACCCGTCCGGCGCCCGCGTCGCGGAAGGCCATCTGGAGGACGGCCGGGTGCAGATGGGTGCCGTCGTTGATCATCTCGACGGTGACCCGCTCGTCCTCCAGCAGCGCGAGGACCGGCCCCGGCGCGCGGTGGGCCAGCGCGGGCATCGCGTTGAAGAGGTGGGTGGCGACCCGGGCGCCCGCGTCGATGGCGTCGCGGGTGGCGTCGTACGTCGAGTCGGTGTGGCCGACGGCGGCGAGCACGCCGGAGTCGGCGAGCAGCCGTACGGAGTCCAGGCCGCCGGGGAGTTCGGGGGCGATCGTCATCATCTTCGTGCGGCCGCGGCCGGCGGCGACGAGCGTGCGGACGTCCGCCGGATCCGGGTCGCGCAGCAGCTCGGGCTGGTGGGCGCCGCAGCGGTGCGGCGAGATGAACGGGCCCTCGAAGTGGATGCCGACCAGGTCGCCCTGCTCGGTCAGCTCGGCCAGGACCGCCGCCTGCCGGGCGAGGTCGTCGAGGTCGCCGGTGACGGTGGAGCCGATCATCGAGGTGGTGCCGTGGCGGCGGTGCGCCTCGACGACCCGCAGGCACTCCTCGGGGTCCGCGGACGAGAAGGAGCCGCCGCCCCCGCCGTGCAGATGCATGTCGATGAAGCCGGGCACGACGAGATGGCCCGTCAGATCGGCGTGCTCCGCCCCGGCGTCACCGGGGCCGTCCGGGGCGGGGCCGCCGGACACCTCGGCGATACGGCCGTCCGCGACCGTGATCCGGCCGTCCTCGACGACGCCGGACGGGGTCGCGACACGGGCCCCGGCGAGGACGGTGCGCCGGTCACCGGTACGGCCCGCGGATCGTTGCTGTGCCATCAGGCGGATACCTCCGTGGAGAGTAGATCCCAGGCGAGGAGACCCGCGCCCAGGCAGCCGGCGGCGTCCCCCAGAGCCGCCGGGACGATCGAGGGCAGGCGCTGGAACGTCACCCGTGCGGCGACCGCCTCGCGCAGCGGCACGAAGAGCGTGTCGCCCGCCTCCGCGAGCCCGCCGCCGATGATCAGCGTCTGCGGATCGAGCAGGGTGAGGCCGGTGACCAGGCCGTCGGCGAGGCCGTCCACCGCGTCCTGCCACACCGCGGCGGCGCGCGGATCGCCGGACGCCACGGCCTTCGCCGCGTCCGCCGCGCCCGCCGACGGATCGCCGCACGCCTCGGCCCAGGCGCGGCCGACCGCGGCGGCGGACGCCACCGTCTCCAGACAGCCGTGCTGCCCGCAGCCGCAGCGCCGCCCGCCGGGCCGGACGACGATGTGGCCGATCTCGCCGGCGCTGCCGTGCGCGCCGGTCTCGATGCGGCCCTCGATGCCGATGGCACCCGCGATGCCGGTGCCCAGGGGGACGAAGAGGAAGCGTCCGGCGTCGCGCCCGGCGCCGATGCGGCCCTCGGCGAGCCCGCCGGTGCGGACGTCGTGGCCGAGCGCGACGGGGACGCCGCCCAGCCGCCGCGAGAGCAGATCGCGCAGCGGCAGGTCGCGCCAGCCGAGGTTGGCGGAGTAGGCGGCGATGCCGGCCCGTTCGTCGACGATGCCGGGGACCGCGACGCCGGCGGCGGCCGCGGGGGTGCCGAAGCGGGCCAGGCCGATGTCGCGCAGCTCCGCGGCGAAGCCGAGGACGGCCTCGATCACGGCGTCGGTGCCGCGCTCGCGGCCGGTCGGGCGGCGCGCCTCGTAGAGCAGGGTGCCGTCCGCCCCCGCGAGGGCGGCCTTCATTCCGGTGCCGCCCACATCAAGGGCGATGACGTGTCTCACGGAGAACAGTTTCGCGCGAGCCGTACCTAAAGGTCTAGTCCACTCGCGGTGTGGCCTGCTCGTTCCCGCGCCTTATCCTTGGTGCCACCCCATGGTTCATGCGCCGTCTGTCCATGGTGACCTGCGGATTCCTGTGGTCACCGCGCAGCGGCGGGGACTGTGGTCCAGACCTCATACGGTGCGCGCTTCGGCGCGTGTCGCCGTGGCGGCACAGGGCGATCCCCGGTGCCGCGTGCGGACCCGGTAACACCATCTATCCGGACAAGGGCGGTAACAGCAGTGCAGCGGCGGTACACGAGCCTGGCGGCGGCGGGAATCGCCACCGTCCTGACCCTCACCCTGAGCGGCTGCGGCGTGGGCCAGGGCGACCGCGTCACCCTCAAGCTCGTCGCCGCGGACTACGGCGACGGCACGGGTCCCGGCTCCCGGCAGTACTGGGACCAGCTGACCCGCGCCTTCGAGAAGAAGAACCCCGGCATCAAGGTCGACGTCGACGTCTACAGCTGGAAGGACGTCGACAAGAAGGTCGCCGATCTGGTCCGCAAGGACCAGGCGCCCGACCTCGCGCAGATCGGCGCGTACGTCGACTACGCCGCCGACGGCCAGCTCTACAGCGCCGACGAACTGCTCTCCATCCCCGTCCAGGCCGACCTCCAGCCCGCGCTCGCCGAGCCGGGCGAGGTGGACCGGGTGCAGTACGGCATCCCCTTCGCCGCCAGTACCCGCCGCCTCTTCTACAACAAGAAGCTCTTCGCCGAGGCGGGCATCACCGACGCCCCGAAGACCTGGGACGACATCGCCGAGGACGCGGAACTGCTGAAGAAGCACGGCGTGAAGACGCCGTACGCGCTGCCGCTCGGCCCGGAGGAGACCCAGGCCGAAACGCTGAACTGGCTGCTCAGCGGGGGCGGCGGCTACACCGACGAGATCGGCAAGTACGCGATCGACTCGCCCGCCAACGTCAAGACGTTCACCTGGCTGCGCGACGAACTCGTCGGCAAGGGGCTGACCGGCGGCGACCCGGCCGGCCTCAACCGCGCGGAGGCGTTCGCCGGGTTCGCCGACGGCGACGTCGGCATGCTCAACGGCCACCCGGCGCTGATCAAGCAGGCCGAGGCGAAGGGCATCGACTACGGCACCGCCGATCTGCCCGGTGTGCACGGCCCGGCCGCGTCGACGCTGGGCGTGTCCGACTGGATGATGGCGTTCAAGCGCAACGGCCACCGCGCCCAGGCGGGGAAGTTCCTCGACTTCGTCTACAACGACAGCAACGTGCTGACCTTCTCCCGCGACTTCGGCCTGCTGCCGGTCACCTCGACGGCCGCCCAGAAGATGGCCGGCGACCACCGCTTCGGCCATCTCCAGGACTTCGTCGGCCCGCTGCGCGACGCGCACTTCTACCCCGCGAACAAGACGTCCTGGCCGGACGTCGCCAGGTCCGTCAAGTCGCAGATGGGCGAGGCGGTCGGCCCCAAGGGCGACCCGTCGAGCATCCTGGCCGACCTCCAGAACACCGCGGACGCGGCGGACACGGCCGGCAGCTGACCCCCTGAACAGGGCCCGGGCCGGTACCGGTTTCCCGGCCCGGGCCCGGCTCCGCAGCCCGGGCCGGACCCGCCCGATCGTCCTACCAGGGGCTTATCGTGGGAAGCGTGATGACGCACGGTGAGGACGGCACGGGCCGGGAGGCGGACGGCGGTACGGGGGCGGGCGTCCCGGCCGAGGTCCCGGCCGAGGGAGGCGCGGCTCCCCGGGGCGGCCCGGCGTCTGCCCCCGAAGGCGGCCCGGCGCCCGCGCCGGGCGGTGGCGCGGCTTCCGTTCCCGAACGCGGCGCGGAGGCTGCCGCCCCGGACAGCCGTGCCGAGGCTGCCACCCCCGAAGGCGCGCACGCCGCCCCGGCGGCTCCCGCCCCCGGTGAACTCTCAGCCCTGGACAAGGCGGTGCTCGCCGTGGAGCGCCGGTCCTGGCCCTCGTCCGGGCCCAAGGAGCGCTACATCCGCGAGCGCCTCCACCTCTCCCCGACGCGCTACTACCAACTCCTCAACGCCCTGCTCGACGACGCGCGCGCGCTGCGCCACGACCCGGGCACCGTCCACCGCCTCCGGCTGCGCCGGGAGGCCCGCCGGGGCCGGCGGTGAGGAGCGCCGCGGGCGTGGCCGGGCGCCGCTGAGGTCACCCGAGGTCAATGGCCCCGGGCGCCGCCGAGGTCGACGAACCCGGGCGCCGGCGTCCTCGCCGTACGCCGGGTCCGCCCGCCTCCGCCCCGGTACGCTCGCCCCATGGGCAGTTCCCCGGACGCCGCATCCCCGCCGGGCCCGGAATCGGGCGCCGGCCCCTCATCCACTACGGGCCGCACCCCCGGCACCGGCCCGCCACCGCGCCCCGGCCTCCCCGTCCCGCGTACCGAAGCGGGCCGTGCCGCGCTGGCCGCGCTGCTGGCCGCGCCGGGGGACGCCGCGCTCGCGGTCGACTTCGACGGGACGCTCGCGGAGATCGTCGACGACCCGGAGGCGGCGCGGGCGCACCCCGGGGCCGCGCGGGCACTGGGGCGGCTGGTGCCCCGGTTGCGCGCCGCCGCCGTGATCACCGGCAGGCCCGCCGCCGTCGCCGTCCGGCTGGCCGGCATCGACGGCGCCCCGGGCCTGGACCGCCTCACCGTCCTCGGCCACTACGGCGCCGAGCGCTGGGAGGCGGCGACGGGAGCCCTGCACGCCGACGGGCCGCCGCCCGAGGTCGCCGCCGCCGAGGCCGAACTCCCGGACGCCCTCGCCGCATCCGGCGTCTGGCACGGCCCCTGGACCGCCGTTGCCGTCGAGCGCAAGGGCGGCCGCGCCCTCGCCGTCCACACCCGGCGCGCCCCCGACCCGCAGGGCGCACTCGACGCCCTGCGCGCCCCCCTGACCGCCCTCGCCACCCGCCACGGTCTCCTCGTCGAACCGGGCCGCTACGTCCTGGAGCTGCGCCCGCCCGGCGTCGACAAGGGCGTCGCCCTGGCCGCCTGGCTCCGCGAGACCGGCGCCCGTACCGTCCTCTACGCCGGCGACGACCTCGGGGACCTCGCCGCCTTCGACACCGTCGACCGCCTCCGCACCGACCCCGCCGCCCCCCACCGCACCGGCCTGCTGGTGTGCAGCGGCAGCACCGAGGTCCCCGACCTCGCCGCCCGCGCCGACCTGGTGGTCGACGGCCCCACCGGAGTCGTCGCTCTTCTCGACGCCCTTGCGGACCGGTTGGCGAAATGACCGGTCGGCGGAACGACAGCCGGCGAGATGACCGGCTGCTGACGGGGTGACGGGCGCGGCGCCGGGCCGTCCCCGGCGGCGCGTCAGCCGCCCGTCGCGTCCGCCCCCGCCGCCAACCGCTGGAACGCCGTAGGCATCGGCCGCCCCGGCAGGAACTCCTTGATCAGCCGGGCGCACTCGGCCGCCGGGGTGGCCGTCGTGTCGCAGGTCAGGTCGTAGACGTCGTGGGCGTGGACGCGGGTGAACTGGCGGGCGGCGAGGCCCGGTGGGCGGTCGCCGCGGGCCTCCTCGCGGCGCTCCAGCTCCTCCAGCGCGCAGTGGACGCCGACCAGCACCACGTCCTCGGCGGGGAACAGCGCCAGGCAGTCCCGCAGCCGCCACTCCTCGCTCAGCACATGGTCGACGACCACGTCGTTGCCGCCCGCCGCCATGCCCGCGACGGCCCGGTGGAAACCCATCCAGGTGCGCCGCAGCACCGTCCCCAGCGCCTCCGGGGCGATCTCGCGGCGGGCGCGCATGGCGTGGAAGGCGTCCACGGGCAGATGGAACGCGGGCTCGTCCAGGATCTCCAGCAGCTCCCGCGCGATGCTCGACTTGCCGGAGCTGGAGGTCCCGTTGAGGAAGATGATCCGCCCGCGGCGGGGCGGCGGCGCCTCGCCGTCGGGGAGGAACGGCGGTGCGGCGGCGGGGCGTTCGGCGGACATCGGACTCCTCGGGGCCGGTGGACGCACGCCGGTCGGCGGCCCCTCATGATCCCCGGGGCGCGCCGCGGGAAGGCCTCCGGGTCCGCCCGCACCGCCCCCGGCCCACGCCGACGCCCGGCCTCCGGGCCCCGGACCGCGGGCCCCGCCCTCACCCCCGCAGCGCCGTCAGCTGCTCCGTGAACCACCGGGCCGGCGGCAGCGCCGTGGCCGCGGTGGCCAACCGGGCGGAGCGGGCCGCGCGTTCCTCCCCGGGCATCGACAGCGCCTCGTGCAGCGCGTCGGCCGTCGCGTTGATGTCGTACGGGTTGACGCTCAACGCGTCCTCGCCCAGCTCCTCGTGGGCGCCCGCCTCCCGCGAGAGGACCAGCGCACACCCGGCGTCGGAGACCACCGGGACCTCCTTGGCGACGAGGTTCATCCCGTCCCGGATGGGGTTGACGAGGGCGACGTCCGCGAGGCGGTACGCGGCCAGGGAACGCGCGAAATCGTCCTTGACATGCAGCACCACCGGCTGCCAACCCGGCATGCCGAACGTGGAGTTGATCTCCTCGGCGACGCGCCGCACCTCGGCGGTGTAGTCGCGGTAGACGGCCAGATCCTGGCGGGAGGGGTAGGCGAACGCGACGTGGACGACGCGCTCGCGCCACTCGGGGCGGTCCGTCAGCAGCCGGCGGTAGGCGTGCAGCCCGCGGACGATGTTCTTCGACAGCTCCGTGCGGTCCACCCGCACGATCGTGCGGCGCCGACCCGGCCCGTCCCCGCCGCCGATCTGCGCGCGCAGCGCCGTCAGCCGCTCCTCGACGTCCGGGCGGTGCGCCCGCTCCCGCAGGAACTCCGCGTCCGCGCCCAGACCGTGCACCCCGATCCGGGTGGTGTGCGGCGTCCGGCCCGGGGGCGCGGTGACCACGTGCGGCGCCTCGCTGTCCGAATGGTGGACGGCGCACCGGGTCTCCAGGGTGGCCGTGCAGCACGCCACGAACGCCGCCGCCCACCGCTCGGTCAAAAAGCCCGCCCGGTCCGCGCCGAGCATCCCCCGGATCAGCCGCTCCCGGATGTCGTCGGGCAGCAGCGCGAAGTACTCCGGCGGCGCCCACGGCGTGTGCGAGAAGTGCCCGATCCGCAGGTCGGGGCGGCGCTCGCGGAGCATCCCGGGGGCCAGCGCCAGGTGGTAGTCCTGGATCAGCACCGCCGCGCCCGGCGCCGCCGCCCGGTCCAGCGCCTGCGCGAACGCCGCGTTGTACGCCTCGTACGCCGTCCACTGCCCCCGGAACTCCGTGTCGAACGACGGCTCCAGCGGCGTCTGGTAGAGCATGTGGTGGACGAACCAGAGCACCGAATTGGCGATGCCGTTGTAGGCAGCGGCGTGTGTCTCCGCCGGGATGTCCAGCATCCGGACGCGCTGTCCACCGGTATCGGCCACCGGAAGCTCACCGTCCGCGCGCCGCACCGCCTCCCGGTCGCCGTCGCCCAGCGCCGCGCACACCCACACCGCGTCCGTCTCCGGACCGATCGCCGACAGCCCCGAGACCAGCCCGCCGCCGCCCCGCTTCGCGCTCAGCGCGCCGCCCGCGCCGACGGCGTACGAGACCGGGCCGCGGTTGGACGCGACGAGCACCTCGGCGCCGCGCCCCGCGGCGGGCGTCCGGGCAGGGGTGGTACCGCTGTGTTCGGAGGCCATGCCGCGACCCTAGCCCGCACCGGATCGGCGCACACGTACGAATGAGGCCAAGGGAGGGACACCCGCCGCTCCACCGGCCCAGCCCGCGGAGAACTCAGGCCGCCCGGCTCTCCGCGTACTCCGGAACGTCCGCCATCGGGGGCCGCTCCTCGGTGTCGACATCGCTCGTCCGGGGGACGAATCCGCTCTCGCCGCGCACGAACTGCGTCAGCCGCGGCCGTACCAAGTGGCCGCGCGCCAGCCGGAGTTGGGCGGTGCGGTAGATCGCCGCGGCCATCCGGCCCAGCGCCTGACCGTCCTGGTGGCGGTGTTTGCGCACCCCGACGTCCACCTGCGCGAGCGCGTCCAGACCGGCCGTGTGCAACGCGTCGACCAGCAGCCCCAGCTCGACGCCGTAACCGACCGGGAACGGCAGCCGCTCCAGCAGCGAACGCCGCGCCGCGTACTCCCCGCCCAGCGGCTGCACGAACCCGGCCAGCTGCGGCCAGTGGAGGTTGAGCAGCGGCCGGGCGACCAGCTCGGTGACCCGTCCGCCCTGGCCCGGACCGCCCCCGGGCGCGCCGCCGGTCTCCAGCGGCCGGTCGTACATCGCCTTGACGAACTGCACGTCCGGGTCGGTCAGCAGCGGCCCGACGATCCCGGAGACGAACGTCGGCGAGAACTCCCGCAGGTCCGCGTCGACGAAGCAGACGATGTCGCCGCGGGTGACCAGCAGCGACCGCCACAGCACCTCGCCCTTGCCGGGCACCGCCGGCAGCCGCGGCAGCACCGCGTCCCGCGCCACCACCCGCGCCCCGGCGGCCGCCGCGACCTCGGCCGTCCGGTCCGTGGACCCGGAATCGAGCACCACCAGTTCGTCGACGAGCGGCACCTCCTCGGTCATCAGGGCGGCGCGGATGGCCGTGACGATCGTGCCGACCGTCGCCTCCTCGTCGAGCGCGGGCAGCACGACGCTGACCGTGCGGCCGCTGAGCCGTTTGGCCTCCAGCAGCTGCGGCAGCGGCCGGTCCTCCGCCGACCAGGAGCGACGTCCCAGCCAGCGCTCCACCTCTTCCAGCACGTCTACGACTCCTCGGTGCGCGCCGTCTCGGCGGCGCATGTGATCCATCTCGCGGTTCGGACGACTCTCACCACTGTCAGTGCCGTCGGTTACAGTCTTGAACAACGCGGACGACCGTCGCATGCCGGGGGTCACCGCACCACAAACGCCTGGGTTTTCCCAGCGCCATACCGCTCATCCAGAGGGGCAGAGGGACACGGCCCGTTGAAGCCCCGGCAACCCTCCAGCCGGTCTCGACCGCATCGCGCGGCGCGAGGCTCCCGGCTAGGGAAGGTGCCAAATCCGTCTCGTGGCGAGATGCGTCGCGAGGAAGATGAGGAGAAAGGGCCTCGCCTCCATGGCTGCGCAAGCTGTTGAAGTTACCGAAAACGCTTCCTCCGTCACTCTGGGTCCCGCCGCAGGTCTCTCCTGTCGCGAATGCGGGGAGCGTTTCCCGCTCGGCCCGATCTTCGCCTGCGCGACCTGCTTCGGTCCGCTGGAGGTGGCGTACGAGCTGCCGGGCGGTGACCCGGAAGCCCTGCGGAAGCAGATCGAGGCCGGTCCCCACAACATCTGGCGGTACGCACCGCTGCTGCCCGTCCCCGCGGACGTGGCCGGGAAGCCGAATCTCAACCCCGGCTTCACCAAGCTCGTCAAGGCCGACAACCTCGCCCGTGAGCTGGGCGTCACCGGCGGCCTCTACGTCAAGGACGACTCCGGCAACCCGACGCACTCCTTCAAGGACCGGGTCGTCGCCATCGCGGTCGAGGCGGCGCGCGCCTTCGGCTTCACCACCCTCTCCTGCTCCTCGACCGGCAACCTCGCCGGTGCCGTCGGCGCCGCCGCCCGCCGCGCCGGATTCCGCTCCTGCGTCTTCATCCCGCACGACCTGGAGGCGGGCAAGGTCGTCATGGCCGCGGTCTACGGCGGCGACCTCGTCGGCATCGAGGGCAACTACGACGACGTCAACCGCTTCTGCTCCGAGCTGATCGGCGACCCGCTCGGCGAGGGCTGGGGCTTCGTCAACGTCAACCTCCGCCCCTATTACGGCGAGGGCTCCAAGACGCTGGCGTACGAGATCTGCGAACAGCTCGGCTGGCGGCTGCCGGACCAGATCGTCATCCCGGTGGCCTCCGGCTCCCAGCTCACCAAGATCGACAAGGGACTGAAGGAGCTGATCACCCTCGGCCTCGTCGAGGACCGGCCCTACAGGATCTACGGCGCCCAGGCCGAGGGCTGCTCCCCGGTGTCGACGGCGTTCAAGGCCGGCCACGACGTGGTCCGCCCGCAGAAGCCGGACACCATCGCCAAGTCCCTGGCGATCGGCAACCCCGCCGACGGGCCGTACGTCCTCGACATCGCACGCCGTACGGGCGGCGCGGTGGAGGATGTCAACGACGAGCAGGTCGTGGACGCGATCAAGCTGCTGGCGCGGACGGAGGGCATCTTCGCGGAGACCGCCGGCGGGGTGACCGTCGGCGTCACCAAGAAGCTCATCGAAGCGGGCCTGCTCGATCCGACCCTGTCCACCGTCATCCTCAACACCGGCGACGGCCTCAAGACGCTTGACGCCGTCGCTCCGACCACCGGCCCCACGGCCACCATCCGCCCGAGCCTGGACGCGTTCCGCTCGGCCGGTCTGGCCGGCTGAACCCCGGTCGTTCCCCCGGCCGGAAACCGGCCGATCCGGTCCGTCCGCCGTCGTCCCGCCCGGGGCGCGGCGGCCGGTTCCGCAGACGTATCCGCAGTCGTTGGAAGGCAGAACCCATGAGCGTCAAGGTCCGCATCCCCACCATCCTCCGTACGTACACCGGCGGCGCGTCCGAGGTCAGCGCCGAGGGCGCGACGCTGTCCGAGGTCATCACCGACCTGGAGAAGAACCACCAGGGCATCGCCGCCCGGGTGCTGGACGACGCGGGCAAGCTGCGGCGCTTCGTGAACGTCTACGTCAACGACGACGACGTCCGCTTCGAGCAGGGCCTCCAGACGCCGACGCCGGACGGTGCGGGCGTCTCGATCATCCCGGCGGTGGCCGGCGGCTGCTGACGCCCGCACCGGGACCGGGGGAGCCGTTCCGCCCCGATGGCGAATGGTTCTCGCCATTCCTTTCTCCCGCTGACCGATAATCGCCCCGTCCGGATATCCGGACGGGGCGATTCCGCGTTGTGAAACAGTCCTGCAAAACGCGATACCATTTCGCCGATCCCCTTCTTCTGCTCGTCGAGCGCGGTGTGGCGGCCTTCTGAACGCCCCGGGATCGCGATGAGTTGTGTGCAAAGTGTGTGCGGTGTTTGCGCCCTAAGCTCCTTATGCCCGGCCCGAGTTGCCCGGGAATATGGCCAGTTCTGCGCATATCGCCACTTCTCGCGCCGTCAGAATTCTCGTCCGATTGACCTGTTGCGCTGGGCACCGGTGCGGATACATTCGGCGGCGGTCGACGCGTTCCGGCGCACACCCCACGGGCCATTCGCGGGGTGAGGTCTGACCCGGGTCCGCGGAGTGCGGTCCTGCGAAGGGCCAGTAATAGGGGAGTTAGGCATGGCTCAGGGCACCGTCAAGTGGTTCAACGCGGAGAAGGGGTACGGCTTCATCGCGGTCGACGGTGGTGCGGATGTTTTCGTCCACTACAGCGCGATCCAGATGGACGGCTACCGCACCCTCGAGGAGGGCCAGCGGGTCGATTTCGAGATCTCGCAGGGCCAGAAGGGGCCGCAGGCCGACATGGTCAAGTTGGCGGCCGGCTGAGCGCCGACCGACTGCGCGTCAAGGAGGCCCGCGCCCCGTAGGGGGCGCGGGCCTCCTGTTGTGTGTGGGGCACCCCCTCAACGTGCCCTCCTTGCGGAGGGCGCTTGCGCCCGCCCGTCGCCCGACCACCACCCCTCATCGAGCCTCCCTTCGGAAGGCGCCTTGCACTCAAGGGGGTCGAGTGCTAATCATTGCGTTAGCACTCTCCGAGTGAGAGTGACAGTTTTGGACCGTCGGTGAGGTCCGCAGGCGGGGCGGGAAGGAACCGCTCCAACGGTGGGCCGTCCGTCGCGGGCGCCAGCGCGGTCCGGAGGAAAGAGCCTCCACGCCCCAAAGGCGCGGGAGGTGCCCCCTTCGTCCTGGGAGGACCACTTCACATGGCCAAGATCATCGCGTTCGACGAGGAGGCGCGGCGCGGCCTTGAGCGCGGTATGAACCAGCTCGCCGACGCCGTCAAGGTGACCCTCGGCCCCAAGGGTCGCAACGTCGTCCTGGAGAAGAAGTGGGGCGCCCCCACGATCACCAACGATGGTGTGTCCATCGCCAAGGAGATCGAGCTGGAGGACCCGTACGAGAAGATCGGCGCCGAGCTGGTCAAGGAGGTCGCGAAGAAGACGGACGACGTCGCCGGTGACGGCACGACGACCGCGACCGTCCTCGCCCAGGCGCTGGTCCGTGAGGGTCTGCGCAACGTCGCCGCCGGCGCCAACCCGATGGCCCTCAAGCGCGGCATCGAGACCGCCGTCGAGGCCGTCTCCGCCGCCCTGCTGGAGCAGGCCAAGGACGTGGAGACCAAGGAGCAGATCGCTTCGACCGCCTCCATCTCCGCCGCCGACACCCAGATCGGCGAGCTGATCGCCGAGGCCATGGACAAGGTCGGCAAGGAAGGCGTCATCACCGTCGAGGAGTCCCAGACCTTCGGTCTGGAGCTGGAGCTCACCGAGGGTATGCGCTTCGACAAGGGCTACATCTCGGCGTACTTCGCCACCGACATGGAGCGTATGGAGGCGTCGCTCGACGACCCGTACATCCTGATCGTCAACTCCAAGATCGGCAACGTGAAGGACCTGCTGCCGCTCCTGGAGAAGGTCATGCAGTCCGGCAAGCCGCTGCTGATCATCGCCGAGGACGTCGAGGGCGAGGCCCTGTCGACCCTGGTCGTCAACAAGATCCGTGGCACCTTCAAGTCCGTCGCCGTCAAGGCCCCGGGCTTCGGTGACCGCCGCAAGGCCATGCTCGGCGACATCGCCATCCTCACCGGTGGCACCGTCATCTCCGAGGAGGTCGGCCTCAAGCTGGAGAACGCCGGTCTCGACCTGCTGGGCCGCGCCCGCAAGGTCGTCATCACCAAGGACGAGACCACCATCGTCGACGGTGCCGGCGACAGCGACCAGGTCCAGGGCCGCGTCAACCAGATCCGCGCCGAGATCGAGAACTCGGACAGCGACTACGACCGCGAGAAGCTGCAGGAGCGCCTGGCGAAGCTCGCCGGCGGTGTTGCGGTCATCAAGGCCGGTGCCGCGACCGAGGTCGAGCTCAAGGAGCGCAAGCACCGCATCGAGGACGCCGTTCGCAACGCGAAGGCGGCCGTCGAGGAGGGCATCGTCGCCGGCGGTGGCGTCGCCCTGCTCCAGGCCTCCAGCGTCTTCGAGAAGCTGGAGCTGGAGGGCGACGAGGCCACCGGTGCCGCCGCTGTGAAGCTGGCCCTGGAGGCCCCGCTGAAGCAGATCTCCGTCAACGGCGGCCTTGAGGGCGGCGTTGTCGTGGAGAAGGTGCGCAACCTGGCCGTCGGCCACGGTCTGAACGCTGCCACCGGCGAGTACGTCGACATGATCGCCGAGGGCATCATCGACCCGGCGAAGGTGACCCGTTCCGCGCTGCAGAACGCCGCCTCCATCGCCGCGCTGTTCCTCACCACCGAGGCCGTCATCGCCGACAAGCCGGAGAAGGCCGCCGCGGCGGGCGCTCCGGGCGGCATGCCCGGCGGTGACATGGACTTCTGATCCCTGACCCGTTCCGTCGCACGCGGCGGGACGGACGGATCACCGTCCGCTGGTTCGCAGGGGCGGCACCTTCTCCGGATTTCTCCGGAGGGGTGCCGCCCCTGCGGCGTGTCCGGGGCCGGGCGCGTGGACCGGCGCCGGACACGCCGTGTGGACCGGCGCCGTCTACCGTTCCGTCAGGTGTCCCAGGACGGTGCGGAGCGCCGCGCGGACGGCGGTGCGGAGCGCTTCGAGGTCGGTGCCGGGGTCGTGGTCGGCCGTTTCGAAGCCGTGGTGGCCTTCGGGGACGTCGATCACCTCCAGGGCGGCGCCGTGGGCCTCGGCCGCGGTCAGGAACTCCGTGACGGTGGCGGCGATCTCGGGCAGTTCGCGGCCGGCCCGGACCACGACGAGGGGCAGGGCGCCCGCGCCGCGGACCGCCGCCGCCGGGCGGAACCGGTCGCCGTCCAGGCCCCAGTTGGGCAGCGGTGCGAGGATCGGGTAGTTCGCGGCGACGCAGCGCAGCCACGGCGGCGGGGCGCTCAGCCAGTCGGCGGCGAGCAGTCCGCCGCCGGAGAAGAACCACAGCGCGATCCGGTCGCCGTCCACCCGCGGGTCGGCGCGGACCCGGGCCACGGCCGCCGCGACGTCCTCGGCGGCGCGCGGGTAGCGGTCGATGTCGTACAGCCCGTGGTCGAAGGTCACGCCGATCGCGCCGTGGGCCGCGGCGAGGCGGGCGTATCCGGTGAGCGTCGGCCAGTCGCGCGGCGTCGGCCGGATGCCCTCGGGGACCGGGCCGCCGTGGACGAAGATCATCGCCGGGTGCGGCCCGTCGCCCTCGGGGAGGTACAGATCGACGGTCTCGTTCCGCTTGCGCTCCACCTCGGGTACGTCGAGGAGGAACGGCCGCAGGTGCGGCGGGGGTTGGCTGCCCGGCGGGGTGAGGCGGCGGCCCTCGCCCGCCGCCGCGCGCAGCAGGGCGTCGGCGAGCGCGTCCGGGCGGGAGAGCATCGGCCAGTGGCCGGTGGGCAGTTCGAGGAAGCGCACGCCGGGCGCGGTGAGCGGCGCGAACGCCGGGTCGCCGAGGCCGACCCGCATCTGTACGAGGTCGATGCTCGCGCCGTTGTCGGTGCAGAGGATGCCGGTGGTGGGGACGGCGTCGGCGGCGCCGGTCAGGTGCAGGGGCTGGAGGAGGGTGCCGAGTGGTTGCGGGACGGCGCTGCGGATCAGGCGGTTCAGGGCCGCGTCGGGGATGCCGTCGGTGCTGCCCCAGCGGCGCCACTCGGCCGCCGAATCCGGCGCCGGGAGCGATCCGCCGCCGGGTCCGGCCGCCTCCGCGCGGACCCCGGGCGCCGCGCCTGTGCCCGCCGTCTCCGCGCTCGCCCGGGCCGCGAGTTCCTGTCGTATGCCCTGGTCGGGGACGGTGGCGCAGGCCGGGAGGCCGTTCTGTGGCGGGGCCGTGTCCAGGGCGATGATCCGCGCCACGCGGTCCGGCCGCCGGTCGGCGGCGCCCAGGACCGGGTGCAGGCCGTAGCCGTGGCCGACGAGGACGATGTCCGGGGCGGTGGCGGTCGTGCCGGCGGAACGGGGCACGTCACCGGGCCTGGGCGCGCCGCACGAACCGCCCGAGTCCCCGCACCCGGCCGCCTCGGCGGAACCGGAGGTGCTACCGGCAACCTCACCGGCCCCGGAGGCCGCTCCGCGCCCGGTCGGCCCGTCTCCCGATACCCCATCGATCGCCCGCACCACCTCCTCGATGTGTGCTGCCAGATCCGGCGCGGGCCCGTCCCCGTGCGCCCCCGCGAGCATGACCGCGCCCGCCCCCGCGCCCGCCGCCCGCAGTTGCTCCGCCGTCTCCTCCCACACCCAGCCGCCGACGAATTCGCCTGCCACCAGCAGGAAGTGGGTTCCGGCGAGCCCGCCGTCGGTCCGCTCCGTCTCGTTCATCGTTCGCTCCTCGTGTGTCGTGGGGGTGTGCCCCCCGGGTGCGCAGGGGGTGCCCGGCGCATCGCGGCGCGCCCCCGAAGCCGGGCAGGCGGCCGGACGGACCGTCCCCCGATCGGCCCGTCCGTCCGAGCCCGCCGGTACGGTAGGAACTCCCCCTGAGGGAGGTTCAAGTGACGGCATCCGACGGGCTGTGGAGCATCGGTGAGCTGGCCGAACGCGGCGGTGTCACGGTCAAGACCGTGCGGTTCTACTCGGACCGGGGGCTGTTGCCGGAGCGGTCGCGCAGCGCGGGCGGGCACCGGCGGTACGGCCCCGACGCCCTCGACCGGCTGCGGCTGATCCGTTCGCTGCGGGCCCTGGATCTGCCCGTCCCCCAGGTGCGGCGGATCGTCGACGACGAGGCGGGCGCGGGCGGCGTGCTGGAGGACGCGGTCGCCGGGCAGCTGCGGCAACTGGGCGACCGGATGGCCGCGTTGCGCTGGCGGGAGGCCGGGCTGCGGCTCGTCCAGGAGTGTCCGCCCCAGGAGCGCGCCGACCGGCTGCGGCTCATCGGCGCGGTGCCGGCGCCGCCCAGCACCGCCCCGCTCGCCCGGTTCTGGCGGGCGTGGCTGCCGCCGCGGATGTCCGCCCGTGCGGTCGCCGCCTTCCTGGAGCAGGCGGTGCCCGCGCCGCCGGACGATCCGACGCCCGCGCAGGTCCTCGCCTTCGCCCGGCTGCACGCCCTGGTGACCCGCCCCTGCGACGGCTCCGCCCGCCCGCAGCCCGCCGCCCACCGCTCCGGCCCCGGCTTCCGCCCGGAGGTCCTCTACGACGGGCTGGGCGAGGCCTACGAGTTGGCGGCGGCGCGGCTGCGGCGGGGCCGGGCGCCGCACCCGGGGGAGGCGCTGGACTGCTTCGTCGCCGCGTACGCCGCCTCCGCCGGCGGCGCCCGGGACACCCCGGATTTCCGCCGCGGGCTCGCCGCCCACCTCGCCGCGGACCCGCGCATCGACCCGTACTGGGCGCTCACCGCCGAGGTGCTGGGCTCGCGCGAGGGCCGCCTCGTGCCGACCCCGGGCACCGCGCACGACTGGCTGCTGGCCGCCCTCACGGACGAGGTGGCCGCCCGCGCCGCCTGAGCCCGGTGTGACCCCGGGCTCCCCAACTGCCCGCACTGTTGGGCCACATCGTGTCGTACCCCTCTGGCAGGATGCCGGTATGTCGAACACGCAGACGATGACGTACGCGCGGGTCGGAGCGGTCCTGGAGGAGGCCGGGGTGGTGGCGCCGGAGCAGGTCCGGCAGGTGCTCGCGGAGTACGCGCAGTGGGCGAACGACCCGTTGCGTCCGTACGAGGTCGCCCGCGCGCTGGAGTCCTTCGGGATCGCGCTGTCGATCCACGCCGACGACATCGACTACCTGGAGCCCGGCTACACCCATCTGCTGGAGCGCGCCGCGGAGCTGACCGGCGGCGCCGTCACCGTCGGCAAGGTCCGCCTCGTGGAGGGCGACCGCTCGCCGGACGGCGCCTCCCGGGACGACACCCTGGAGTTCGAGCGCAACGGCATCGCGGTCGCCGTCCCCGCCGAGCACTTCTCGGACGAGTACTACGACCACCTCGCGGCGGCGGAGGCGATAGATGCGCTCAACCCCGGCGGCGACGACGCCCGGACGTTCCGCTACGTCGATTTCCCGCGCGAGAAGCACGGCGTCTACGACACGATCGTCGCCCTCGTCACGCCGGAGCAGGCCACGGCGCTGGAGAAGGGACTGGGGCTGGCGCTGCGGTGAGGGCGGGCGGCCGCCCCGGGGCTCGGCGGAGCCCCGGGGCAGGAAGCCGTGCGCGCAGCGCTGCGGAGTCCGTCAGCCCGCCGGGTTGATGCGGTAGCTGACCGCCTCGTACGGGAAGTTGCCCTGGCCGAGGGTGCCCGTGCGGTAGTAGAGGTCGCCGGGCTTGCCCGGGGCGCCGGTGGTGCAGTCCTTGTTGAAGAAGACGTCCACGGACTGGTTCGAGGCGACGGAGAAGGAGCGGACCGGGGTGGTGAGGTTCTGGCAGACGCCGGTCTTCGCCAGGTCGAGCGGGACGGCGGTCCCGGTGCGGTCGGCGCCCGTGTAGAGGGTGGCGCTGCCGAGCGGGGCGGCCTGCGCCTGGCTCGCTCCGGCCAGGCACAGGGCCGCGGCGGCGGAGGCGACGGCGGCTCTGCTCAGGCGTCGGCGGTTCGTCGTCATGCGGGGACCTCTTCTTCTCGTCGTGGGCAGGCGTGCCGGGACGGCATCCTGCGCGCCCGGTGATCCGGAACGGCCCGAGTCACTTTGCTTCACCTTTCAACGAAAAGGAAGATCTGATTCCCGCCAGGCGATCGGCCTGTCGGGCGCCGGGCCTGGTCGGCAACGTGCCGCGGCCCCGGCTCCCCAACGGGGAACCGGGGCCGCGGCGTTCGCGCCTCTCGCTCAGGCGTCGCCGAACGTCCCGCCGTTGACGCCGCCCACGAACCGCGCCCACGACGCGGCCCGGAACGTCAGCGCCGGACCCTCGGGCCGCTTGGAATCCCGTACGGGGACGATCCCGGGGATGCCGTCGGCGACTTCGAGGCAGTTGCCGCCGTCGCCGCCGCTGTACGTGGACTTGCGCCAGCGAGCCGCACCCGGGAAATCCTGCGCGACCTCCAGGCAGTTGCCGCCGCTGCCGCCGCTGTAGCTGGATTTGCGCCAGTACGCGGCACTCAGGTCGTAATCACTCGTCACGGGTGTAATCCTCCGCCACTGATTCGATCAGGGCCAGAGAAGCTTCCGGTGACAATGCGCTGGCCCTAATCAGATCGTAGGTCAGCAAGTGGCGGTTGACGGTTGCCGGATCGTCCAACAACTGGCCTGTGCCCAAGCCCTGGATGTAGGCCAGAGTTGGGGCATCGGGGAACGCCAGCAACTTCAGTGAGCCCTCCATTGAGGAGTGGGCTCCAACGTCCAGCGGCAGGACCTGCATGATGATCCGGCGGCGACGGGCCAGGGAGGCGATATGGCGCAGCGCCTCCGCCATGACCTGCGGTCCTCCGGTCACCCGGCGCAGCACCGCCTCGTCCAGAACGACCCACAGCAACGGATTCGTTGGGTCGTCCAGAATCCGGGCTCGTTCGAGTCGGGCGGCGACCAGCTCGTCGATAACCCTCTCGGTTGTGGTCGGTTCGTACGCGCGGAAAACGCAGCGCGCGTACGCCTCGGTCTGGAGCAGTCCCGGGATGAGTTGGGGTTCGTACTCCTTGATGGACGTGGCCTGCGCTTCCGCCTCGGCCGCTTCCGCGAAATGATCGGGGTACCTGGACTTGGCGGCGGCCTCGCAGTTCCGCGCGAAGTACCCGTCCGTCTTGAGGATTTCGTCTATCTTCTGCGCGTACTCCGGCAGCATCCGGCGCGTACCGGCTTCGAGCTGGCCGATGAACGAGCCGCTGACGAAGAGCCGCGTGCCCAGCTCTTCCTGGGAGAGATTCGCCTTCTCCCGTTGGTGCCGCAATTCCGCGCCGAGCATCGCGCGGGGTGAGGAGGATGGATCGAGACGCTTGGGTCCTGCCATGAAGAACTCCAGGTCGTACACGGGATGTTGTTGGGTCTGCGCCCCTTTTCCAGGCTAGCCGAGTCCGGCCACGCTGTGTGGCGAATGTCATACACAGCGTGGAAGGTGGAGAACGATGGCGATGAGCGAACGACGGCGGCTGACGGCCGACGCGCTCTGGGAGGCGGACGACGCCGTGCGGGCGCTGGACGAGGGGCTGCGGGCGCACGGCATCGCGCTGCCGTCGCTGGGCGTCGATCCGTTGTCGTGCGCGATGGTCGACCCGCGTCCGCTCATCGAGCTGGGCCGGTGCAACCTCGCCACCGCGCGGCAGCTCGTGGAACTGCTGGGCCGGTGCCCGAAGTGAGCGGCGGACGACGGCCGGAGGGGCCGCACGGGGCGCCGCGCACCGAGGCGTGGCGGCGGACCGCCGGGGAGCCGCTGTGGCTGCGGGCCGGCGGGTACGCCGTCGACGTACGGGACGAGCGGCTCGGCCGGATCATGGGCCGCGAGGGGCCGTATGTGCAGCTCAGGCCGGCGGGCGGGGGACGGGAGTGGGACTGTCCGCCGGAGCAGCTGCGTGAGCCGGTGCTGCGGGAGGAGCTGTGGGCGCGGGTGGCGGAGGTGAATCAGGCGAGCCGGTTGCCGTGAGCGGGGGCCGCCGCGTCCTCGTCGGGCGCGGCGGCTCCGCCGTCCTCGGGGGCTGCCGCCTCCGTCCTCCGGGCGCGCAGGCGGGCGAGGGCGGCGCAGAGGAGGGCGGCGAACGGGGCGGCGTAGAGGGCATGGTTGAGGCCGGTGGGCGGGAGGAGCAGGCAGAGGATCTGGTCCAGCGTCAGGCTGCGGGTGGGGGAGGCCCAGAGGGCGGCGACCGCGCCGGTGACCGCGCCGAATCCGATGGCGCCCGCCGTGTAGCCGCACAGCCCGGCGAGGGCGGCGCGGGCGGTGCGCGGCAGGGCGTCGGTGAGCGCCGTGACCATGAAGTGGGCGGCGGCGAAGAGCAGCAGGAACGCCTGCCAGGCGTAGAGCCGCATGAAGCGGGCCAGCAGCGGTTCGCCGTTGGGGAACTCCGGGAGGTCCGGTCCGGACAGCCGGATGAGGTCGTTCGCGCAGGTGCCGGCGTGCTCGCCGGGGGCGCACCAGAAGCGGGCGAGGGGGGAGAGGAGGTGGCCGGGGAGGGAGTTCAGGACGGCGCAGAGGACGAGTGCGCCGGCGGCGGTGGCGAGCAGGGTGGTGGCGAGCCGGCGGCCGAGGGTGGGCAGCGGGCCGTGGAAGCGGCGGAGCAGATCGCGCGGGCCGGTCGGCGGTGCGCTGCGGGCGAGGTCGGGATCGCGGGCGAGCAGGGCCAGCGCCGTGGCGAAGCCGCCGATCAGCCCGAGGAGGACGGCGTGCCCGAGACCGGCGCGGACGTCGAGGAAGAGGGTGAACGCGGTGATCCCGCGCAGCGTCGGATCGAAGGACAGCTCGGGCAGCCGGGTGAGGGCGAGCGCCGCCAGATGCGCTGTGGGGGCGAGCACCGGCCAGGCGGCGATATGCGCGTACGCCCTGGTCACGGGCGCTTCCGGGTCGTGGGGCGGGAGCGTCGTGCGGGCGGTGAGGGCGCGGGTCGCGGAGGTCAGCAGGAAGAGGAAGCAGGCGGTCCACAGCAGTTCGAGGCCGAGGGCGCCCGCGCCCGTCGCGGTGCTGAAGCGGCGGACCGGCGAGACGGTGAGGAGGCGGAGCGCGTCGAGCGCGGTCCCCGGGCCGGCGCCCGCGCCGACCCGCCCGACCCAGTCGACCTGCACGGGGAGCGCGCCGGAGAGGTGGACGAGCGCGACGGTGAGGGCGGCGATGGTGAAGGGGGAGCGCGGGGCGCGGAGGGGGAGGCGGAAGCGGGCGGTGCGGGCGGCTTGGGGGGCCGTGTCGGATTCGGGGGCCGGGGTGTTCTCCGGCGCTTCCGGAGTGTTCATCGGTGCTCCGCGGTGACCCGGAACGGCGTGCCGTCGTTGTCGAGCGTCGTGGTGTGCGTCTCCTCGCCGTCCCACCAGGTCAGCGTGGCCTGCCACTCGACGTACCGGGCCTGGCTGCGGCCGACGAGCATCAGGTCGTAGACGTCGGAGGTGGAGACGGTGACCGGCAGCCGCATCGGCTCGCGGTCGTACCGCTTGGCCGCCACGTCGTGGAACGCCTGCTGGTGCGGGCTGCCCGCCAAGTAGCGGGCGGAGACCGGTCGGCCCACGGGCAGGGTGTCGAGATCGACGGAGAAGAGCTGCGGGCCGGGGCCGCCGCCGCAGTCCACCGTGGGCTGGGTGGTGCCGGGCAGCGGCGCGGTGCGGCGCAGCACGGTGACGGAGAGGTCCCGCAGCTGGACGGACTTGGCGAGGTTGCCGCGGATGCTGACGACGGAACCGACGGTGTCCAGGTGGGTGATCTTCCGGTCGCGCTCCCAGCGGGTGAGCGCATGCGGATCGGCGTGCGGGAGGGAGCTGCGGAGGCCTTCTTGACCTGGGGCGACGCGCCAGGCGGTGGAGCAGGTGTCGTCGTCCTGCGCCGCCGCGAGGACGAGCGCCGGTTCGCTGAAGGCGGCGTCGTAGGCGGCGGTGACGAGCGGGGTGGCGAGCGGGACGGCGGCGATCACCAGGCCCGCCACGGCGATCTTGCGGTCGGTGGAGAGGGCGGTGAACCAGCGGTGGAGACGTCGTAGGCGGCGGAGTCGGGGGAGACGGCCGGGGGCGTTCGGGGACGGGGCTGGTGGCGACGTGGGGCTCGGGTCCGTGGCCGGGCCCGCGACCGGTGTGGGGCTCGGGTCCGTGGCCGGGCTCGGGTCCGTGGCCGGGCTCGGGTCCGTGGGCGGGGCCGGGCTTGGGCTTGGTGTGGGGCTCGGGTCCGGGGGGTTCTGGTCCGGTGGTGGCTGGATGAGGTCGCGCGTCATGTCCCAACTCCCCGTCGGTCGGCCTTCTTCGGGACGGGAGCGTACTGGGTGGGCGCGGGCGCGACAGGGGTGGCCGGGCGGGGAGGCGTGCGGCGGGGGCGGGGCGCGGATCCGGGACCGGGATGCCGGGTCCGCGCCCCCTTCACGTCGCCAGCCGTGGCTACTGGCCGACGCGCTCGAACTTCCACAGCTGGGAGGGCGACCCCTTGAAGCGCTCCGTGTGGAGCTGTTCCCCGCGGGCCGAGTTCAGCGTCGCAACCTCGTCCGTGTTGGGCGACTTGATGACGTAGGCCCCGTCACCTGCCGGTTCGATGGCGAACTGGCTCCAACTGCCCTCGGAGGCGACGATGCCACCCTCCAGGCGGGACCACGCGGCATCCGGATGCGTGGTCGAGTTGATCGTGTACTTACCGGGCCCGGCGGGCCTGACCGTCCACTCTTCCTTGAGGTTGCTGAAGCCCGAGCCGACGATGGGGTACTCGGGCGGGTTGTTCGGCACGCTGAACGGCGCCAGGGCCAGCCTGCCGACCGCGGGATTCACATTGACGATCAGATACCTCGCTTCCTGGGTCCTGGCCTTCGTCGGCTGAACGGCACCGGCCTGGGCCCGTACCGGACAGCGCGAGAAGGGCGGCAGCGGCGAGCAGAGCACTGAGACGGCGCATGGAACTCCCAACGTTGCGGGCGGAGATGACGTGGATGACGCCGTCGAGCTTTCCGGTCCGGGCTCCGTTGAGTCCTCGGGGGGATGGGGTTCACCCGTGTGCGTGACGCGTGGGCTCGGGGGTGGGGCCGGGCTCGGTGTGGGGTGCGGGTCCGGGAGGTTCTGGTCCGGTGGTGGCCGGCCGAGGTCACCGCCTCCGACGCCCGCGTCCTCCCCGTCTCGTACAGGCCACCGGCGCGGCCGACTTCCCGTACGGGCCGCCGTGTTCCCGGAGCGACCCGCGCCGCGTCGCGTCAGGTGCCCGAGGGCCGGACCTGCCGGTCCTCGGGGAGGGATGGCGCGCAGGCCGGGGCGGCCGAGCGGAATGCCCTCCGGTAGGCGGACGGGGTGGTGTCCAGGGCGGTACGCATGTGCTGCCGCAGGTTGGTGCCGCTGCCCAGGCCGGCCCTCGTGGCGATGTCGTCCACCGGCAGTTCGGTCGACTCCAGCAGATGGCGTACGTGGGCCAAGCGGGCCGAGGCGAGCCAGGCGGCCGGGGAGAGCCCGGTCTCCTGCCGGAAACGCCTGGTGAAGGTCCGTACGCTCATGTGGCAGTGGGCCGCGAGGTCCTTGAGCGACAGCCGCCGGTCCAGGTGCTCCGCCATCAGCGCCCGCGCCCCGGCCGTCGAGGTGCCCGCGTCCTCCCGTACCGGGTGCTCGATGTACTGCGCCTGCCCGCCGTCCCGCATCGGCGCGACGACGTTGTACCGCGCCACCCGGTTCGCCACGGAACTGCCGTGGTCCTCCCGGATCATGTGCAGGCACAGGTCGATGGCGGCCGCGCCGCCCGCCGACGTCAGAATCCCGCGATCGGCGAGGAACAGCGGGCCGGTGTCGAGGTCGACCGCCGGGAAGAGCCGCCTGAACCGCTGCGCGTAGCGCCAGTGGGTCGCGGCCCGGCGGCCGTCCAGCAGGCCGGCGGCCGCGAGGACGAACGAGCCGGTGCACAGGGACACCACCCGGGCGCGGCGCCGCGCCGCACGACGCAGCGCCTCGGCGACGGACGCGTCCACCGCGCCGGCCTCCAGCACTTCCGGGCAGCGGGTTCCGGCGACGATCACCGTGTCGGCGTCCTCCAGCAGGGACAGGTCGCCCTGGGGCGTGACGCCGTACCCGTTCACCGTCGGTACCGGGGAGCCGTCCGGGGTGAGGGTGCGCACCTCGTAGGCCGCGGTGCCCGCGCGGGTCTCGACCGCGGACAGCATCTGGGCCGGGATGCTCAGGTCGAAGGCAACCACCGGTGCGAGGGCGAGAACGGCCACATGATGCGGTGTCGCGACAGTCATGGCCCGATAGTTGCACAGGGTCATGGCCTGATAGTTGTACAGGGCGGCCCTCGGGCCACTTCTGCGCCGCCCGTGATCCGCGGAGACTGAGACCAGTCCCGCACCACAGGCCGCGAAGCACCCGGCCGAACACCTGGAAGGTGGCCGTCCCGCCATGACCGTCCCCGTCGTCGATCCCGAGATCCAGAGCCTGCTCGACACCGCCGACACCGGCATCTTCCCCGTCCACGGCCTGGCCGCCGTCCTCGCCGACCCCCAGCGCTACGCACTCCTGCGCGCACTCCCCGACACCCCCGTCGACGGCCGGGTCACCGTCCGGGATCTGCACATTCCCGGCCCCGCGGGACAACTGCGGCTGCGCGTCTACCGCCCCCGCACCACCGAAGACCTGCCGGTGATCCTCTACGTGCACGGCGGAGCCTTCACCTACGGATCCCCCGAGTCCGAAGAGGCACGCTCCCTGCGCTACGCCCGCGACATCCACGCCGTCGTCGTCTCCGTCGACTACCGCCTCGCCCCCGAACACCCCTTCCCGGCCGCCGCCGACGACGCCTACGCCGCCCTGACCTGGATCGCCGGCAACCCGGCCGAACTCGGCGCAGACCCCGCCCGCATCGCGGTCGCCGGCGGCAGCGCCGGCGGGAACATCGCCGCCTCCACCGCGCTCCGCGCCCGCGACCAGGGGGGCCCGCACCTGCTCTTCCAGTCCCTGACCTACCCCGGCCTGGACGGCAGCCTCACCAGCGCCTCGGCACAGGAGCTCACCGACACCCCGGTGCTCAACCGCGGCGCACTGGAACTGGCCGTGCGGCACTACGCGCAGGACAGCCACACCGACCCGTACGCCTTCCCGCTCCACGCCACCGACCTCGGCGGCCTGCCGCCCGCCTACATCGCCGTGGCCGAGATCGACCCGCTGCGCGACGAGGGCCGCGCCTACGCCGCTCGCCTGTCCGCCGCCGGCGTCACCACCGAACTCGTCCAGGTCCCCGGCGCCGTCCACGGCTTCGACCTCCTCTTCCCCCACGCCCGCATCAGCGAGCACAACCTCACCGACCAGACACGCGCTCTCCGCCGGGCCCTCCACCCCTGAGAGGGCATCCCCGCGGGTCTCCGGCCGGGGGATGCCGAGCCTCCTGGGCCCGCGCCTTCGCCGGCAGAACGGCACCGGCCCGGGCCGCTGCGTGGGCCGTTCCGCGGATCGTTGGCCGCTTCGCGCCGTGGTGCGCCAGGAACCGCGGGCGCTCGCCGGAACGTCCCCGTTGGCGAGCAGGAGTTGCCCGAAGACCCGCGCACCGCAGGGGAAGGGGAAGCGACATGTGGACGGCGCTGTCGCTGCTGGCCGGTCTCGTGCTGATCGGCTTCTTGATCCGTGAAACCGTGAACCAGAGCCGCCTCCGGCGCCGGGGGATCCACGTCGAGGGCTGGGTGGTCCGCCACGACGTGCGCAGCGGCGGCAGAGGAGGCGGCGAGGTCTCCACCCTGGTGGCCGGATTCGTCGACGCACAGGGCCGCGCCCACGAGTTCAGCGCCCACATGTCCGGGGTCAGGGGCTATCCCGTGGGCGGCCGGATCCCGGTCTGGTACGTCCCCGGGTCCCCGAAAACCGCCCGGATCGACGACAGCAAGCACCGGGTCGGCAACATCCTGGGCCCGCTGATGGGCAGCATCGTGTTCGTGGGCGCGGCGGTCTTGATGATCGCCAAGGGGCAGTGAGCGGCCGGGAGATCGGGGCGAGGAGTGGCCGGGAGATCGGGGCGAGCCCCGGTCTCCGGCGATCGGGGGGCGGCGCTCGGGTTCCTCAGCCGGCCGCGTTGAGGAGGAGCCAACCCAGGTTCTGGCTCCCTTTCCGTGGCTCGGACACGTTGAGTAACGCGCTGAGTGTGCCGTGGAGATCGTGCACGATGGAACGGTGACCGAGTCGTCCTTGCCCGGTGGATTGGTCAATCACGTAGTGCGTGTCGGGTCCACCGTGCGCCGCCCCGCGTCGGCCAGGACCGGTTTCATCGGCCACTTGCTGAAGACCTTCGAGGCCAGTGGATGGACCGGTGCACCGCGTTACCGTGGCATCGACGAGTCGGGGCGCGAGGTGCTCACCTATCTCGAAGGGCACGTGGCCTGGGAACCGCGGCAGCCGTCGGCCGTGTACTCCGACGAAAGTCTGGTGCGGGTCGCTCAGCTCGTGCGGGAATTCCACGACGTGACGGCAGGCACGGAACTGGCCGGATCACACGAGGTCGTCTGTCATAACGACCTCTCGCCCAAGAACACCGTCTATCGACCTGTGGGCGGCGCCTTGCGCCCGGTGGCCTTCGTCGACTGGGACCTGGCTGCGCCGGGTGAGCGCATTCATGACGTCGCCCACGTGTGTTGGCAATTTCTCGGACTGGGACCAGGCATCGCAGACACGTCCGGAACTGCGCGACGGTTGAGGCTGATCGCCGACAGCTACGGGCTGGTCGGACGGGGTGATCTCGTTTCCGTGATCCTGTGGTGGCAGGACAGATGCCGGCGTGGCATCGAAGCCGCTGCGGACTCCGGAAATCCCGCGATGGTCCGCCTCCGCGATGCCGGGGCAGTGACGGAGGTACGGGAGGCGTATCGGTGGGTCGCCGATCACCAGGTCGATTTGGAACGCGCCTTGCGTTGACCGCGGAGCACATGTCGCGAGGCGTGTGTGGTGCCTGCCTCGGTGTCGGTGCCGGTAGTCGCTGTGTGCTCGGGCGGTCGGGGTGTCGTCAGGTGGCGGCGGACTTCTCCGGTGCAGTTGCCGATGCACTCGCCGGTGCACTCGCCGGCGCCGGGGCGAGGCCGTTGGCTATGTGGGCCGGGGCGTCACCGGTGGCTTTCCGGGCGGGGGTGCTCGCGGGAGCTTCCGTGGTGTGCGGCGCGGCATCGGGGGACGGGGGGCTGCTGGCGGCTTCCGCCGCTTCCGGCGCGGCATCCGGGGACGGCTCGCTCCCGGCGGCTGCTTCCGGGGTGGCGTCCGCGAGCGGCCCGCTTCCCGCGGCTTCCGCCTCCTCCGGCGCGGCATCCGGGGACGGCTTGCTCCCGGTGGCTTCCGCAGCCTCCGGCGTGGCGTTCAGCTCCGTGAGCATCTGGTGGCTGAAGCCGAAGAAGTACGTGGCCAGGAAGCCGGTGACGTAGCCGACGAGCAGGCCGATGCCGTAGACCGCGAGCGTCGTGCCGAGGCCGGTGTTGCCCTTGACCAGTGGGAAGAGGGCCCAGCCGGACGGGCCGATGGCGGTGGAGCCGACCGCGTCGCCGAGTTGGTTGCACAGTCCGATGAAGCCGCCGCCGAACGCCCCGCCGACGCATGCCGTGATGAACGGGCGGCCCAGCGGCAGCGAGACGCCGTAGATCAGCGGCTCGCCCACGCCCAGGAAACCGGCGGGGAGGGCGGACTTGATGGTCCGGCGGATCGAGGTGTTCCGCGGCAGCCGCAGATAGACCGCGACGGCGGCGCCGACCTGACCCGCGCCGGCCATCGCGAGGATCGGCAGCAGCACCGTGTACCCCTGCTGCTCGATCAGTGTGGTGTGGATCGGGATGAGCGCCTGGTGCAGCCCGAGCATGACCAGCGGCAGGAAGAGCCCGCCGAGGACGAAGCCGGCGAGCGCCCCGCCGTGCGCCAGCAGCCAGTTGGCGGCCGTGCCGATGCCGTCTGCCACCTCGCCCGCCACGAACATCAGACCGTAGATCGTCACCAGGCCCGTGAGCAGCACCGTCAGCGTCGGAGTGACGAGGATGTCCAGCGCCTGAGGGACATGGCGGCGGCACCACTTCTCCACCTGGACGGCGAGCAGCGCGGCGGCGAGCGCGCCGAGGACGCCGCCCTGCCCGGGGGAGAGCTTCTGGCCGAACGCCGTGATGTTCGCTATGCCGGGGAAGACGATCACCGCGGCGACCGCCCCGCCCAGGACCGGCGTCCCGCCGAACTCCTTCGCGGTGTTGTAGCCGACGAACACGGCGATCAACGACATGAAGCCGGAGGCCACCGCCGCCAGCGCCGGGACGACGGACGGCAGCCAGCCGAGGTTGGTCAGCAGCCCGTTGATGCCGGCGACGATGCCGCAGCCGATCAGCGCCGGGATCAGCGGCACGAAGATGTTCGCGACCCGGCGCAGGAACAGCTTGAACGGCGTGGCGTTCCGCGCCTTCTGCCGCGCCTTGAGCGCGGCACCCTGGGCGGCGAGGTCCGTGGCGGTGGGGGCGGGGGCGGCTCCGGCGGGGGCGGCTCCGGCGGGAGTGGCCGGGGCAAGGGCGCCGGGGGAGCCCGCGGCTTCCGTGGTGCCTGCGGGAGCGGCCGGGGCATCGGGCGCGCCGGTGGCGGCCGGGGCGGTGGCGTCCTCGGCGGCCGTCGGCGCAGGTCCCGGCTCCGGGGCGGCGGTGCGTTCCTCGTCCACCAGCCGCTCGAACTCCGGGGTGACGCGGGCGACCGCCCCCGGGCCCAGCACGATCTGGTACGTGTCGTCCTCGACCACGCCCAGGACCGCGGGCAGCGCCTTGAGCGCCTCCTCCCGGACCAGCGAACGGTCCCGGATCCCCAGCCGCAGCCGGGTCATGCAGTGGGCGATGGAGGTGATGTTCCGGGCGCCGCCGACGAGGGGGAGGATCGCGGCGGCGGTGGCGCGGTTCTTGTCTTCGGACATGTGCGGAGCCTTGCTGTGCGGATAACGAGGGGAGGGCGGAAGTGGTCTGTATCAGGATGAATCGGGTGGGCGGAGGCCGCGACGGTGCGGGTCCGCCCGAGACATCGGGGTGGACGGGTCGCCGATGCCGGCTCAGGCCGGGCGGGCCGCTTCCAGGGCCTCGCGGAGATGGCCGCGGGACGCGTCGAGGAGGCGGGCGGCCGACGGGGCGTCGACCTGGCCGAGCACGATCAGGATCGCGTTCTTCACCTCGCCGTCCGCCGCCGCGAGCGCGGTCTCTATCTCCGCGTCGGAGGCGCCGGTGGCGAGCGCCACGATCCGCCTGGAGCGGGCCTGGAGCTTGTCGTTGGACGCCCGGACGTCGACCATCAGATTCCCGTAGGTCTTGCCGAGCCGGATCATCGTGATCGTCGAGAACATGTTGAGCACCAGCTTCTGCGCGGTGCCCGCCTTGAGGCGCGTCGAGCCCGTCAGCAGCTCCGGACCGACGACGATCTCGATGCCGTGCTCCGCCGCCGCGGCCAGCGCCGAACCGGCGTTGCAGGACAGCCCGACGGTCAGCGCCCCGACGCGCCGGGCGTGCTCCACCGCGCCGACCGCGTACGGGGTGCGGCCCGAGGCGGATATCCCGACGACGGTGTCCCGCTCGGTCAGGCCCAGCGCCGTCAGGTCCGCGGCGGCCAGCGTCTTGCTGTCCTCCGCGCCCTCCACCGCCGTGACCATCGCCGTCGGGCCGCCGGCTATCAGCCCCAGCACCTCGGACGGGTCGGTGTTGAACGTCGGCGGGCACTCGCTGGCGTCCAGCACCCCCAGCCGGCCGGCCGTCCCGGCGCCGGCGTAGATCAACCGGCCGCCTTCGGCCATCCGGGCGGTGAGCGCATCGATGGCGGCGGCGATCCGCGGCAGCTGCGTGGCCACCGCACCGGGGACCCGCGCGTCCTCGTCGTTCATCGTCCGGGCGATCTCCAGGGTGGATCGCCGGTCGATCTCGGCCAGCTCGGGGCGGAACGCCTCGGTGGTGAGCGTGTCCAGCTGGGCCCGCAGATGTGCGTGATCGGCTGTCGAAGTCATGTGGCGGCTCTTTCCGGCTCGTACGGACGGATCTGTACGACGTGCTGTGGTGCGGGTGCGGTCGGCGGGGTCGGGCGCGGAGGGGGACGGCGGGCCGGCAGGGGACCGGCGGATCGGTGACGGCCGGGCGGGCGCCGCCGGGCGGGGCGGCGCCCGGGCGGTCAGCGGTGCGAGCGGGGGGAGTGGCGGTGGGCGAGCGCTTCGTAGGAGGCGGACAGGGCGGGCGCCGCGGTGTCGTACGTGCGCTGCGCCACGCCTATGAACAGGCAGTCCACGACGAGGAGTTGGCTGGTCCGCGACGACATCGCGGCCGGGCGCAGCTCGCTCTCGCGGGCCGTGGAGGTGGTCAGGATGTGATCGGCGTACGAGGCGATCTCGCTGTCCGGGCGGCCGGTGATCGCGATCGTCGTCGCGCCGTGGTCGAAGGCGACCCGCAGCGGCTCTATGACGTCCGTCGTCCGGCCCGAATGGGTGATGGCGAGGGCGACGTCACCAGCCCGCAGCTGCACCGCGTTGGTCACCGCGAGATGTGGATCGGCGTGGGCGTGCGCGATCAGGCCGATCCGCAGCAGCTTCTGCACCAGGTCCTGGCCGACCAGGCTCGACGCCCCGATGCCGTACACATCGATACGTCGGGCCGAGGCGAGCGCGGCGACGGCCGCCTCCAGCTGGGTGACGTCCAGCCCGGCGGCGGTGTCGGCCAGACACTGCTGCTCCTCCTGCGCGAGCTTCGCCACGACGTCGACCAGGGAGTCGTCGACCGCTATGTCGGCCGTGACGGCGGGGGCGCCGCCCGCGGCCTGCTGTGCGGCGAGCGCGGCGAGCGCGAGCCGCAGATCGCGGTAGCCGGGATAGCCCAGCAGCCGGGAGGTGCGTACGACCGTGGCCTCGCTGGTGCGGGTGCGCTCGGCCAGGCCGGTGACGGTGAGGGCGGCGCAGCCGGCCGGATCGCCCGCGACGGCCTCGGCGACCCGCTGCATGGAGCGGGTCATCGACGGGCCGAGGGTGCGGACCTTGGCCGCCAGCGCCGCGGGGGCGGGCGGAGTCGGAGCCGGCCGGGACGGGACGGCCACCTCGCTGAAAGTTTCCTTCACGCTGCTGCTCACGACTGAAAAGTAATTTCAACGCCAGGGTGCGTCAATACCTCGCCGCGGCCTGTGGACAACCGCGGCCGGGCCCGCCGCGGGGCTGTGGACGACGGAGCGGGCTGTCACCGGTCCGCGCGACAATGGACGGCATGGAGCTGGAACAGGCATTGCACGCCGCGCGGGCGCTGGTCCTCGCCGACCTGGTGGCGAACGACGTCGCCGACGCCGACATCGTCTCCCTCGTCGAGGACGCCGTCGCCCATCGCCGCTGGTGGGTGGAGCAGTGGCCGGCCGGCGCCGAGTTCGTCGCCGGGCTGATAGCCCAGGACGTCCAGGACGCCCTGCTGGAGCGGTACGGCCGCTGGCCGCTGTGCCCGGTGTGCACGGAGTCCGGCGATCCGCACGCGCTCGACGTGGAGCCGGAGTTGGGGCCCGACCCGCACTGGGTCTGCCCCAAGACGGCGGTCGCGGTGGCCCGCGTCGGCAGGCTCGGCGCGCCCGCGGAGCACTGAGGTGACGCTCTACATCGACCCGCCCATCTGGCCCGGTCACGGCCGCATGTGGTCGCACCTCGTCAGTGACGTGTCGTTCGAGGAGCTGCACGGCTTCGCGTCCGGAATCGGCATCCCGCCGAAGGCGTTCGAGCGCGACCACTACGACCTGCCCCGGGAGCGCTACGACGACGCGGTGCGCGCCGGGGCGGTCGAGGTCGGCAGCAAGGAGCTGCTCCGCCGGCTGACCGCCGCCGGTCTCCGCCGCCCCAAGCACCGCCCACCGGACGTCTGGCCCGTCACCGGCGCGGTCACCTGGCCCGCGATCGGCCCGAGCCTGCCCGGCGATCCGGGGGCGTAGACGTATCGCGTAGACCTGTCGCGGAGGCGTATCGCGCAGCAGGTCAAGGCGGGCGAATGGCGAACGGCCGTGGGAACCGCGCGAGGCGGTTCCCACGGCCGGATGCCAGGGGTGTGCGCCGATTGTCAGCGGCGCGCGAGTGGTGATCAGCCGAGCGGTGATCAGCCGAGCGGTGATCAGTGCTACGAAGCCGTCGCCGCGCCTTCCTTCGCCAGCGCGACGCCGGGCTCCGCGATCGGCTCCGTGCCCGGCTCCTCGCTCGGCGCCGAGACGGCGACCACGCGGGAGCGGTGCGGCGCCCGGTGCAGACGGAAGGCGACGAAGGTGAGGGCGACCGCCACGGCGGCCAGCGCCGCGCCCAGCCATGCGGTGGACTCGTAGCCCCACTTCGCGCTGATGGCCAGGCCGCCGAGCCAGGGGCCGAGGGTGTTGCCGATGTTGAACGCCGCGGTGGTCGTCGCGCCGGCCAGCGTCGGCGCGGCGTTCGCGACGTTGAACATCCGGGCGTTCAGCGCCGGGGCGGTGGTGAACGCCGTGACGCCCAGCATCAGCGAGAGGCCGATGGCGAAGACCGGGCTGTGCGCCGTCAGCGCCAGCACGGCCAGCACCAGCGTCGAGGCGGAGATCCCGGCGAACAGCGTCGGGAAGAGATGCGCATCGGCGACCCGGCCACCGATGTACGTGCCGATCAGCGCGCCGATGCCGAACAGCGCCAGCACCGTCGGCACCCAGCTCTCCGCCAGCCCGGCGGTCTTGGTGAGCAGCGGCGAGAGATAGGAGAAGAGCGAGAAGACCGCGGCGGCGTTCAGCGCCGTGGCGGACAGCGCGAGCCAGACCTGCTTGTCCTTGTAAATGGCCAGCTCACGGCGGAGCTGCGGCCGCTCCGCGCCCGTCGGCACCTCCGTACGGGGCACCACGAAGACCACGCCGACCAGGCCGATCACCGCCAGCACGGCCACCGCCCAGAACGCCGAGCGCCAGCCCGCGTGCTGCCCCAGCAGGGCGCCGGCCGGAACGCCCGCGATGTTGGCGATGCTCAGCCCGCCGACCATGATCGCCATCGCCTTGGCCCGTGCGGTGACCGGCACCAGCGAGACCGCCACGGCGGCGCCGACCGCCCAGAACCCGGCACACGCCAGCGCGCTCACCACCCGCGAGACGAAGAGCACGCCGTAGGTCGGCGCCAGCGCGCCCGCCACCTGTCCCAGCGCGAAGACGGCGAGCAGGGCTATGAGCGTGGTGCGGCGCGGCAGCCGCAGCGTCGCGGCGGCGAGGACGGGCGCGCCGACCACCATGCCGATCGCGAACGCGGAGACCAGCAGGCCCGCTTGCGGAATGGAGACGCCCAGGTCATGGGCGAGCGGTTGGAGGATGCCGGACAGCATGAATTCGCTCGTGCCAAGAGCGAACACGGAGAGGCCCAGTACGTAGACAGCGGCGGGCATGCGGGTGCGTTCGGAGGGGACAGGCATGTCCGCCACCAACAGTGCCCGCGGGCGCCGCATTCCCCGGCCGTGAGTGCCGTGCGCTATGTCCCGTTATGCGGCGTGGTTGAGGGTGGTGCCTACTGCTTCCTCGCCCTGGGCAGCCCCTTCGGGAGGAAGGTGGAGGTGGTCGCCCTGGCCTTGCAGAATTCGGCGAGCGTCTCACGCTTCCCGGCCGTCTTGCCCTCCTTCGGGGGCGGAACCATATTCGTCGTGTACGGGATGTAGACGTATTTGCCCAGGGCGGCGGCGTTCTTCACCGGTGTGCCGTAGTACTCGTAACCGCCGCCGGATTCCGCGGGCTTGAGATATCCGTTCTTCTTCAGCTCTTCGGCGGTGAACTTGAAGAACGTGTACTTTTCCAGATGCCCACGATCCAGATCGGCGGCCTGCTTCTCCACCTCCTTCCAGTCGGTGATCTCGTCCCACTGGTCGGGGTCGAAGTCGGTGACCTCCACATTCTTGGTGAGGTTCAGCATCTCCTTCAGCGTCTTGACGGTTTCACCGTTCTTGATCCCGGGCTGCTTCAGCTTCTCGCCCAGGGCGGTGAGGTTCTTGAATTTCTTGTCGATCAGCGGGGAGAGGTACTTTCCGTCGGTGTCGATGTCGGAGCCGCGCTCCGTCGGCTCCGCGCGAATGCTGGTGTTGGGGCCGATGAACTGGTTTCCCGCCTGCCATTCGAAGAAGGAATGACGAATGTCCCCGAAGGGAACTCCGTATTCTTCTTCGGAGTTCGGGACGGACTTGTCGGCCAGCCGCTTCCGCAGATTCCTGAGGTATTCCGGGGTGTTTTTCTCCTCCGGCACCCCGATCTTGAGGTTGGCCAGCATCTCCTTGGAGAGCTCCTTGGGGATCGCGGCGGTGAGCACATCGAGTTGTTCGGCGGCGCCCAGCCGGTCCAGGGACTCCGTCAGCGTGGAATGCGCCACGATGTGGTGCGCCGTCGTGGTCCACCCCTGGTGGTCGGCGGATTTGGCGTGCGGATTCTCGCCCCGCCGCTGGATCGCCGCCGGACCCGCGGGCGCCGCCACGGACCGCTGCGCGGCCACCGGAGCCTGCGGAGCCGGGCCGCGCATCGCCCGCGTGGCGTTGGCCTCCGCCTCCCGTTCGAAGCGGTCGGACGGATCGGAGACCTTCAGCCCGTCCCCGTGGTCCGTCCCGGCGACCGGCCCCTGACGCTGCTGGATCACATGGGTCAGCTCATGGGCGAGGGTGTGCGGATCGCCGCCGCCCGCCCCCAGGACGACATGGCTGCCGGAGGTGTAGGCGCGGGCGCCGACCTCCGCCGCCGACGCCCTGGCCGCGCCGTCGTCGTGGACGCGGACATCGGAGAAGTCGGCGCCGAGCCGCGCCTCCATGTCCCCGCGGACCGCCTCGTCCAGCGGGCGCCCGGAGGACCGCAGCACCTCGTGGACGCGGGACCGCTGCACCTGGGGAACGCCCTGGTCGTGGCCGCATCCGGCGCCGTGCCGGTGTTCCTGCGCGCCCGCGGGCCCCGCCTGCCTCAGCAGTTGGACGACGGCGGCGTTGCCCGCGCTGTGCTGGAGGGCGAGGAGGGGGTGGGCCGGCGCGCCGGCGGCGGTGACCGGTCCGGCAGCGGTGCGCGGCGCCGGTGCACGGCGGCTCTTCGCGGCTTCCGGTCGTCCGGCTTCGTCCTGGGCACGCATGGGTCCTCTTCCCGCAGAAAACGCGACCCTCCCTGCCTACCGGTCCCACGGCCCCGGCGGCAGAGGCAAAAGGGCAGCGGGGGCCGTCCCCGAGGGCAGCGCGCAGCCGCCGCCCGGACATCGGCCGCGGTCGGCGGTGTGCGCGCGGGCCCGGCGCCCGGACCGTCGCCGCAGTTCAGCCGGTCAGCAGCGCCAGTTCCGTCGCGAGGTTGTGCCGGGCCACGCCCTCCCAGCGCTCCTGGCCCAGCGGGGTGCGAAACAGCCGGGGCAGGCCCAGGAGTTGGCGCAGCACCGCCGCGCGGCCCGCGGTGAAGTCCGGGTCGGGCACGAACGCGTACTCCTCGCGGACGGCCGCCGCATACGCCGCGTAGGCGTCCGGCGTCCCGGCGAGCACCGCCAGATCGGCGTCGCACAGCACCTCGCCGTCGCGGTCGCCGGGCTCCGGATCGTGGCTGACGGTGAGCCGGACCAGGCGCGCGACCTGCGCCGTACGGCCGGCGTCGAGCCCCAGCTCCGGCAGGGCGCGTTCGGCGAGCGCCGCGCTGCGCTCCTCGTTCTCCGAACGGTCCGGACGGTAGACGGCGTCGTGGAACCACGCCGCCAGCTCGACGGTGCCGGGATCGGCGGCGTACGGGGCGAGTTCGTCGATCCGCTCCAGGACGGCCGCCAGATGCGCGACCGTGTGGTAGCGGCGCTGCGGCTCCGCCCAACGGGCCAGCAGATTCTCCGCGTACGGGGCCGGATCGGGGCCCGCCGCGCCTCGGGTGCGGGCCACGGTCGCCGCCCAGCGGCGGCGCAGTTCCGCCGCCGGGCCGCCGGGCTCCGCTGGGGAGTCGGAAGTCATGCCGCCATTGTGGCGCGCCGGGCCGCCCGGCGGCCCCGGGGGCCGGTCATGCGGCGGGCGCGTCCCGGCACGACAGCTGGCCCACGGATTCGGCGGACGGCTTGAACTCCGTCTGCCAGTTCTGCACCCGCTCGGGGATCTTCGGCAGCGCGAGGGCGAAGTCCCGGTCCCAGTCGCTGCCGTTGAGGTAGTCGCGCAGCTTGTCGCTGAGCTTGCGGCAGTCCGCGCGGTACTTCTTCGCGATGGCGATGCCGTAGTCGTTGGGGGAGCCGACGACGATGCCGGGCACCACTTGGAGTTCGCGGTACTTGCGGGTGAAGCCGTAAAGGATGATCTGGTCGGTGGAGACCGCCGTGGCCCGGCCCGCCCGGAGGTCGTCTATGCAGCGGGAGGCGTCGGCCACCTGGTAGACGCTGATGTCGCGGTAGGCCTGCCGGTTCATCTCCTCGAACGAGGTGGTGCCCTTCCAGGTGCAGACGGCCCGGCCCTTGAGGTCCTCCAGCTTCTTGATGCGGCCGGCGTCCTTGTTGCGGATCATCACGCCCTGGGACGTGGTCGCGTAGGGGCCGATGAAGTCGATGTCCTTCATCCGCGACGGGGTGATCGAGAACGTCGCGGCGACCAGGTCCTGATCGCCCTCGGTGATCGCCTGGCCGCGGTTCTCCGACGGCACGCTGCTGAAGTGCGGCTTGGCGCCGACCTCTTCGAGCAGATGCCGGGCCACGGTGATGTCGAACCCGGCGAACTTGTAGGCGGCCTCCTCGCCGGTGCCCGGCTGGTCGTTCTTCACCCCGACCGACACCGACCGCTGGTCGAAGAGGGTCGGCGGCCGGTCGTCCGCACAGGCGGACGCGGTCAGGGTGAGCAGCGCGGCGCCGACGAGGGCGCGGCGCCGCGGTGCGGCTGAAGTCATGGAATCTCCCCGTTGTGCGTGGTGTGACAGGTGGTGCGCGACGGCGGCCGTGCGGGCGTACGCGGTGGGCGGCCACCGGAGCGGCGGTCCTCGTGGGGCCGTGACCCGCGAAGACCGACAAGAAATTCCCGGGTCAGGAGTCGTGCAGAACGGCTGCGACGGCCCGGATGTCCGTCCGGCAGTTCCGCCCGGGATCCTTCTCCGCCAGCGTCACCTGGATCCGTACGGACGTGGCGCCGGAGGTCAAGGCGAACTCCAGGGGCCGCCCGGAGCGGACCGGCTCCTGGACGGGGGCGCCGCCATCCATCAGATACGCGGTCGCCGAGGTGCGGTACGAGCAGGCCGGGGCGCTCGGGTCCGCGTCCGACACGGTCAGGGTCAGCCGCAGCCGGTCACGGGGCTCGCGCAGCGCGTCCGGGCCCAGCGTGAAGGTGACGGTGTTGTCCCGGCTGGTCAGCGGCAGGCTGCCGTGCCGCTGCACCTGGCCCGTCACCTCGACGTCGGCGTGGGCGGCGGCGTACCGGAACGCCAGCCAGCCGCCGACCGTGGCCAGCACCGAGACCAGCGACAGCGCGCCCACCGCCGCCACGCTCGGCGTCTTGCGGATCAGGACCCGTACGGCCCCCGCGGCGACGGCGAGGACGGCGAGCGCGATGCTCAGCGCGTACTGCCCGGCCGGGCCGTGCGGGTCGGTCGCCTGGGCGATCACCAGGGCGGCGCAGGCCAGCAGCAGCGGCAGCCAGCGGGCACTGGGGTGCATCACCCAGCGGATGATCACGTTCTTGATGTCGTTGGCGGCGATGGAGTGCGGGCCGGTGGTGACGGGGTTGTTGTGCCGGAGGGTGTGGTGGTGGACCTCGGGCGTGCCGGGAGCCCCGGGGGCGTCGGGAGCCCCGGGGGTCTCGTTGGCCTCGCCAGTGGGATCGGGGGAGGCGTCCGCGCTCCCCGGGCGTCTCGCGCCGTGCGAGCGGCGCGGCGGTTTGCCGCGGTTCACGAGGCGGCCTCGGTGTCCGTGCCACCGCCCAGATGGACGGTGCCGTTCACCACGCCGATCGCGGCGGAGTGGTCCCCGTACGCGGTGGGGGAGTTGATCGTGGTGCCGGAGAGGTGCGGGGCCAGGTGGGAGAGGAAGCCGGCGGCGTCCCGCGCGGTGACCGGGCCGGACAGCCAGGCGGCGACGGCCTCCGCCAGCGCCCGCCGCTCGGCGTCGTCCAGCCGCGCCAGGCTGCCGTCCAGCGCGGTGGCGCGGTCCACGTCGAGCACGGGCTCGGTGCCGCCCCCGATGGGGTCGGCCTCGCGCCCCAGCAGCCGCCGGAAGAATCCCTCACCGGCGTCGACCGTGCGCTCCGTGATCCGCTGCTGGGCCGCGACCAGCACGGACGTACCGAGACTGCTCGCCGCCATCGCGAGATACGGAGCGATCTCGGCGGACACCGTGGCCAGTTCTGACATGTGCCTCTCCCCCCGTCGGCGGGCCGCGTGCACCGTGCCGCAACGCCCTTACCGGGAAGGCGTGTTACCCATTTCCGCCGGGTTTCACGCCTTCTTTTCCCGCGGGTCCGCGGCGGGCGGAAGCGGGTGCCTCCGGGCGTAATTCGCGCCGCCCACAAGCGCGGCCGCACGGGCGGCCGTCCACCGGGCGGGACGGCGCTCACCGGGGGCGGGAGGCGGCGGCGCCCCGCCGGGCCGGGGCGGACACGGAACGTTTCCGGCCGTGTCCGTTCCGTAAAAACCCCGTGGAGCGGTGGGCACCGTTTACGCTGGGCCGTGATTGGACTAGACCTATCGCGGCGGCTTCCCGGGCGCCGCCACCCGCACGGCGCCCGTCCGCCACACCCACCACCGATTGGGGTCTCATGAGTAACCGCGCACTGCTGGAGGTGATCGCGCTCGACCCGCAGGACGCGGTCGCGGCGCAGACCGGCGGGGCCGACCGCCTCGAACTCGTCACCGACATGGCAGCCGACGGGCTCACCCCGCCCCGCGCCGTCTTCGCCGCGATCCGTGCCGCCGTCGACATCCCCCTGCGGGTGATGCTCCGCCACCGCGGCGGCTTCGCCGCGGGCGACCTCGACGCCCTCCGCGCGGATGCCGCCGCGCTGCGGGCGGAGGGCGCCGACGAATTCGTCCTCGGCTTCCTCACCCCCGACGGCCACCTCGACCTCGCCGCCGTACGGGCGCTCACCGAGGTGATCGACGGCTGCCGCTGGACCTTCCACCGCGCCCTCGACCACGCCGCCGACCGCGACAAGCTGCGCACCGAACTCGCCGCGCTCCCCGCCGGCCCGGACACCTTCCTCACCGCCGGAGCCGCCACCGGCGTCGCCGACGGGCTGCCCACCCTCCTCGCCGAACGCGCCCGCACCACGGCCGGGGAGCACGGCTTTGCCCCGCAGGTCCTGGTGGGCGGCGGCCTCACCCTGGAGCACCTGCCCACCCTGCGCGCGGCGGGTGTCGACGCCTTCCACATCGGCGGCGCCGCCCGCCCGTCCGGCTGGTCCGCCCCCGCCGACGCGGCGGCCGTACGGCGCTGGCGCACCGCCCTGGACGGCGCGGAGGGGTGACCGGCCCGGGGCGCGCGCCGCATCCGCCGCGCCCCGGGAAACCCGGCCTCAGCCGACCCGCGTGACCTCGCCGCCGTCCGCCAACTGCTCCGGCAGCTCCGCCGCGTGGACGACGGTCAGCCCGGACACCGGACGGGTCAGGCAGACGTAGAGACGGCGCAGACCGGTGCGCTCGTCCGGCTCGCCGTCGACGATCGCGGCGGGCTCGTCCAGCACCACGTAGTCGTACTCCAGACCCTTGGCGAGCGTCGCCGGGACCAGCGTCAACCGCGCCTGGGCGGACGTCTCCTCGCCCGGTGCGAGGCAGGTCACCCCGGCCTCCTCCAGGGCGGCGCGCAGCACGGGCACCCGGGCGTCCGCCGCGATCAGGCCGATCGACCCCTCCTTGCCCAGCGCGTCGTGGCACGCGGCCAGCACCGAGGCGTCGAGCGCCTCCGGGCACACCGTGCGGATCTCGAAATCGCCCGCCGCCTCACGGATCGACGTGGCCTCCCGCAGCTCCGGCGCGATGGCCGGCAGCAGCCGGGACGCGTACGCGATGACCTCCCGCGGCACCCGGAAGCCCTGCGTCAGCTCCTCGACCACCGAACCCGGCTTGCCCATGTGGCCGAGCGCCTCCTCCCAGGTGTCGGTCGCCCACGGCGTGGTGCCCTGGGCGATGTCCCCGAGGACCGTCACCGAACCCGTCGTGCAGCGCCGCCCGACCGCGCGGTACTGCATCGGCGACAGGTCCTGCGCCTCGTCCAGCACCACATGGCCCAGCGACGGCGTCCGTGCCACCAGGTCCATCGCCTCGTCGATCAACACCGCGTCCGCCGACGACCACTTGGCGCTCTTCACGCTCCGCGCCGGCTTCGCCCACAGGATCGCCTTCTGCTCCTCGGGCGTCAGCAGCCCCTCGGCGTGCGCGGCCAGGAACTCCGCGTCGCCCAGCAGCCGCAGCACCAGCTTCGCCGGATCCACCGGCGGCCAGACCGCCTTGACCGTCGCCTTCACCGCGGCGTTGCGCGCCACCGCGTCCTGCACGCGGTCGTCCGGCGCCTCGCCCGCCTGCTCCATCCGCACCAGCACGGCGTGCGCGATCCGCTGCGGCAGCGCCTCGCGCGCCGCGCCGTAGCGGATGTCGCGCTCCCGCAACTCCTCGACGATCTCCTGGAGTTCGTACGCCGGGATCCGCCAGCGCCGCGAGCCGCGCACCACCACGCACGCCTCCTCGGGCGGCGTGATGTGCGAGCGCACCGCCCGCCGCAGCACCTCGGCCATCCGCGCGTCTCCCTTGACCGACGCGGCCGCCGCGTCGTCCTTGGCGCGCACCTCCACATGGCCCACCAGCGAGTCGACGGTCGCCTGCTTGACCTCCAGCTCACCCAGGGCCGGCAGGACCTGCTCGATGTAGCGCAGGAACGAGTCGTTCGGCCCGATGACGAGGGTGCCCGAGCGGGCCAGCCGCTCCCGGTGCGCGTAGAGCAGATACGCGACCCGGTGCAGGCCCACCGCCGTCTTCCCGGTGCCCGGCGCCCCCTGGACGCACACCGAACCGCTGATGCCGGCGCGGACGATCTCGTCCTGCTCCGGCTGGATCGTCGCGACGATGTCCCGCATCGGGCCGACGCGCGGCCGCTCGATCTCCGCCTGGAGCAGCGCGCTCGTCCGCTCCGCCTCCGCCGGATCGCTCAGGTGCTCGTCCTCGTACGCGGTCAGCTCGCCGCCGGTGTAGCCGAACCTGCGGCGCATCCGCAGGTCCATCGGGTCCTTCTTGGACGCCCGGTAGAACGGCTGGGAGACCGGCGCGCGCCAGTCGATGACCATCGGGTCGCCGTGCGCGTCGTGGACGTGGCGCCGCCCGATGTAGAAGTTCTCGCCGCCGTGGCCGCCCGCGCCGCCCTCGGACGGGTCGAGGCCCGGCGCGTGCAGGTAGTCGAGGCGGCCGAAGAACAGCGGGGTGTGGGCGAGGTCGGCGAGCGCCTTGATCCGGGCGTCGATCTCGCCCTGGAGGACCTCGGCGTTGACCCAGTTCGCGGTGACGTCGGCGATGTTCAGCGCCTCGGCGTCGGCGCGCATCGCGCGCAGCGCGGCCCGGGAGGCGGCGAGATGATCCCGCTCGCTGCCGAGCGGATCGGCGCCCTCGCCGGCGGCCGGGGCGTGCGGGTCGGGTACGTGCTGGGCGTGCGCGGGCACGGGCGTTGCCTCCGGTGGACTCTCACTGCGGCGGGCGCGCGCCAGGCGGGCGCGGCGGGCCGTCGTTCGGAACGGACGCCTGATGGCGCCGCACGCACGGGGCGGGGGCGGTCATCGGCGTGGTGCGAAGGACCGGCCGGTTTCCGTCCGGTCGGCGGCGCTCCTCGACGGAAGCCGACGGGAGGCAGGGAGACGCGCGATTCTAGTCAGGGGCCGGGCGGGGCGCCAACGCGTTTTCCGCGGGGCGGCCGGGGCGCGGCCGCCGCAGCCGGCCGGACGGCCCCGCCCGCCGTGCCGGTCCGTCCCGTCCGCATCCGCGGCGGCGACTCCCGCCGACCTGCGCCCGCCGCCGGGCCGTCCCCCTCCCGTAGGGGGCGCGTACATCTCCGGTAGGGGGTGGGGGTGATACCGCAGTCAGAGGGCGGTCGGTCCGGGAATGGGTCCATGGGCCGATGTGCGGCATTCGCGTGAAAAGCATGATGGAGTCATGAGCAGCGCAACGATCACCCCAGCAGCCGGACACCCGGCATCCCTGCACCCGATGAAGGGCGCCACCGCCCTCGGCTCCGCCCACAGCGGCCGCCACCCGGTCGGCAGCGCCCTGCGCGCCGTGAAGGTCTTCGCCTCGGCCGCCTTCAGCGTCGTCCTCCTGGGCGAGTACGGAGAGGAGGGAGCCGACCGCCGCGCATCCCGCACCCGCGACGCCGCCGGGACGCGGCCCTGACCGGCCGCGTCCCCGACACGGCCACCGGCATCCGGCAGCGGGCCGCCGCCCGCCTTGGCCACCGCGCGTCCGGGCGCGATTCCCACCGGACATCTGGTTGACCGGAAACGGTTACGGGCCGTCGGCCCGGATCGGTTAGCGTCGCCGCTGAGAGCGTGCAGGACGACGGGGAGGGGAACGAGTGTCTGCCGCCGACGGGACGCGGACGTGGACATGGCGGCGCACCTGGGCGCAGAGCGTCGCGCACCCGCACCGCACGGTCATCGCCGGGGCACTGCTCGCGGCATCCCTCATCGGACTGGGCGTGCTCTACACCGTCCACCCGCTGCCGATGCCCGACATAGAGGTCTACCGCGCCGAGGGACAGGCCGCCGCCTCCGGCAGCGATCTCTACGGCTTCACCGCCACCAAATGGAACCTCCCGGCCACCTATCCGCCCTTCGCGGCCCTGCTCTTCATCCCCACCACCTGGGTCTCCCTCACCACCCTCAAGATCGCCTGCTTCACCGCCAACGCCGGACTGCTCGCCGCGCTGATCCAGCTCTCCTGCAAGGCAGCCGGGGTACGCCGCTCCGCCTACACCGCGCCCGCCGTCCTGGGCGCCACGGCGCTCGGCATCTGGCTGGAGCCGGTCTTCCAGACCCTGATCTTCGGCCAGGTCAACCTCGCCCTGACCTGCCTCGTCCTGTGGGATCTGGCCCGCCCGGACGGCGCCCGCCTCAAGGGGCTCGCGGTCGGCATCGCCGCCGGGGTGAAGCTGACCCCGGCGATCTTCGCGGTCTATCTCCTCGTCACCGGCCGGGTGAAGGCCGCCTGCACCGCGCTGGCCGGCTTCGCCGGCTCGGTCGTGCTCGGCTTCCTGGTGCTGCCGGACGCCAGCGTCGACTTCTGGACCCGGCGGATGTTCGAGACGGACCGGGTCGGCAAGGTCTGGATCGTCGACAACCAGGCGCTCCAGGGCCTGCTCGCCCGCGTGCTGCACACCCCCGAGCCCGGCGCCGTCTGGGCGGTCGCCGCGCTGCTCACCACGGTCGGCGGGCTGTGGGCCGCCCACCGCGTCCACCGGCGCCGCGGATCGGACCTCTGGGGCGTGCTGTGCACCGCCGTCACCGCGCTGCTCGTCTCGCCGATCAGCTGGTCCCACCACTGGGTCTGGTGCGTCCCGCTGCTCATCGCGCTCGCCGCGCACACCTACCGCGTCCCCTGGCGCCGCGCGCTGCTCGCCGCCGTCACCGTCGCCTTCACCGCCCGCACCCTGTGGATCGTCCCGCACGCCGGCGACCGCGATCTGCACTTCAGCTGGTGGGAACAGCCTCTGACCTCGCCCTATCCGCTGCTCGGCCTGGCCCTGCTGGCCGCGGTGGCGTGGCACAGCCGCACCGCCACGGGGGCGCCGGGCGCGCCCTCGGGAGGCAGCATCCCGCGCCCGCGGAGCGCCACCGCCGGGGCGGTCCGGATACCGGCCCCGGCCCCGGCCGTGGCGGACGGCGCCAAGGAGGCGGCGAAGGGCGCGGGCTGAGCCCGCGGGGCGCCGCCCCCGGGCTCAGGCGCCCTCCTCCGCCGACAGCAGCTCGGTCGCGTCCACGATCCGGTACGCATAGCCCTGCTCGGCCAGGAAGCGCTGGCGGTGGGCGGCGAAGTCCTGGTCGACGGTGTCGCGGGCGACGACGGAGTAGAAGCGCGCCTCGTGCCCGTCCGCCTTCGGCCGCAGCACCCGGCCCAGCCGCTGGGCCTCCTCCTGGCGGGAGCCGAACGTTCCGGAGACCTGGATCGCGACGGTCGCCTCCGGCAGGTCGATCGAGAAGTTCGCCACCTTGGAGACGACGAGCACCGAGATCTCGCCCTCCCGGAAGGCGTCGAAGAGCTTCTCGCGCTGTGCGTTGGTCGTCTCGCCCTTGATCACCGGGGCGTCCAGATGCGCGCCCAGCTCGTCCAACTGGTCGATGTACTGCCCGATGACCAGCGTCTGCTCGCCCTGGTGGCGCCGGACCAGCGCCTCGGTGACCCGCTGCTTGCTGCCGGTCGTCGCGCAGAAGCGGTACTTCTCCTCGGTCTCCGCCGTCGCGTACGCCAGCCGCTCCGAGTCGGAGAGGCTGACCCGCACCTCGACGCAGTCCGCGGGCGCGATGTACCCCTGCGCCTCGATCTCCTTCCACGGCGCGTCGAACCGCTTCGGGCCGATCAGCGAGAAGACGTCCGACTCCCGGCCGTCCTCGCGCACCAGCGTCGCGGTCAGCCCGAGGCGGCGCCGGGCCTGGAGATCGGCGGTGAACTTGAAGACCGGCGCGGGCAGCAGATGCACCTCGTCGTAGACGATCAGGCCCCAGTCCCGGGAGTCGAACAGCTCCAGGTGCGGGTAGACGCCCTTCCGCTTCGTCGTCAGGACCTGATACGTGGCGATGGTGACGGGCCGGATCTCCTTCTTCGTCCCGCTGTACTCGCCGATCTCGTCCTCGGTCAGCGTGGTCCGCTTCACCAGCTCGTGCTTCCACTGCCGGGCCGAGACGGTGTTGGTGACCAAGATCAGCGTGGTGGCCTTCGCCTGCGCCATCGCACCGGCCCCCACCAGCGTCTTTCCCGCGCCACAGGGCAGTACGACGACGCCCGAGCCGCCGTGCCAGAAGCCCTCGACGGCCTGCTGCTGATACGGCCGCAGCGCCCAGCCGTCCTCGGCGAGCGCGATCGGGTGGGCCTCGCCGTCGACGTAACCGGCGAGGTCCTCGGCGGGCCAGCCGAGCTTCAGCAGCGTCTGCTTGATCTGGCCGCGCTCGGAGGGGTGCACCACGACGTTGTCCGGGTCCAGCCGCGCGCCGACCAGCGGCTGGATCTTCTTCGAGCGCAGCACCTCCTCCAGCACCGGCCGGTCGGTGCTGGTCAGCACCAGCCCGTGCGCGGGGTGCTTGACCAGCGTCAGCCGCCCGTAGCGCGACATGGTCTCGGCGATGTCGACGAGCAGCGCATGCGGCACCGGATAGCGGGAGAACTGCACCAGCGCGTCGACGACCTGCTCGGCGTCGTGCCCGGCCGCCCGCGCGTTCCACAGTCCGAGCGGCGTCACCCGGTACGTGTGGATGTGCTCGGGCGCCCGCTCCAGCTCCGCGAACGGCGCGATGGCCCGCCGGCAGGCGTCCGCCGCCTCGTGGTCCACCTCCAGCAGCAGCGTCTTGTCGCTCTGGACGATGAGAGGTCCGTTCACGCGCCTCGCCTTCCTACGTGAGTGCTGCCCGGCCGACCCCGTCGCCGTCCGGTCACCGGCCACCGCCCGCGGCCGGGCGGGTGGCCAAACGTCCAGTGTGCCGCATCGCCGGGACGGACCGCGGTGGCTCCGTGCGCGGTGGGGTTTTTCCGGGTGGCGGCCGGGTCAGGTGGCGGCCGGTGCCGGGGCCGCCAGATCCGCCAGGTGGGTTCGGAGGGTGTCGGCGCAGACGGCCGGGGTGACGACGGCGGGGTGGAGGACGGCGGTGAGGCCGAGGCCGTCGATGAGGGCGGCGAGGCGTTCGGTCTCGGCGGGGACGTCGCGGCCGGGGCCGAGGGAGCCGTCGTCGGCGAGGCCGGTCAAGGCGCGGTGGATGAGGGCGCGGGTGCCGGTGGCGGCCTTGCGGGAGAGATCGGCGAAGGCCGGTTCGGTGCGGGCGGCCGCGGTGAAGTCGAGGAAGACGGTGACCTCGGCGCGGCGCAGGTCGTCCAGGGGGAGCAGCTCGCCGAGGAGGTCGGCGACGAGGCGGTACTGCTCGGCCCGCGGGTGGCCGGCCACCCCGCCGACCGCGTCGACCCGGCGCATCAGCCGAGCGGAGACCCGCTCCAGCATCGACTCCATCGCGAACCGCATCAGCTCCTGCTGGGAGGCGAAGTAGTGGCGGACGGAGCCGATGTTGAGGGCGGCCTCATCGGCGACGGCGCGCAGCGAGGCCCGCTGGAGGCCGTCGCGGACGACGACCCGGAAGAGGGCGTCGACGACGTCCCGGCGGCGGGCGTCCCGGTCCACGAGCTTCGGCATGGTCCCTTTTTACCACGTTTTTTATCACGGTCATGATAAATTCTTTTTCTATCACGCTCGCGATAAAAAACGACGGAGGGAACGGGATCGTGGAGACCTACCTCAACTTCATGCTCATCAGGTTCGGCCTGATAGCCGCCGTGCTGGTGGTGGTGGCGCTGCTGGTCATCGCCGTGGCGCTGGTCCTGAAGCGGCGCGGCCGGCTCGACCAGGCACGCCGGTACGCGGACCCCGCCGCCCGGGCGGCCCTGCGCGCCGCGACCCGCCGGATGACGGGCGGACGGGGGCAGGGCGGAGGGCGAGGGTGAAGGCGGGGCGGGGGCGCTGCCCGTAGGGGGCGGGCTGCCCGTAAGGGACGGGTGCCGGGCCCGGGCGAGCCTCGCCCCGTAGGGGAGCGCGGCCCTTAGGGGACGGGGCGGCCCGGCCCCGGAGCGTGGCCCGTAGGGGAGCCCGTCCCGTAAGGGCCGGGCCCGGGGGCGCTCACACCGTGTCGTCCGCCAGATCGGCGACGCCGGTGATGCGGTGCAGGGGGTAGGTGCGGACCTCGTCGGCGGTGTGGTCGTAGGCGGTGACGAAGCCGCCCTCGACGCGCACGGGTGCGATGACGCGCTGGCTGGCGGCGCCGTCGGCGTTGACGTAGCCGATCCAGACGGCGGCGTTGGTCAGGACGGCCGCCTGCATGGTGGCGAGGGTCTCGGCGGAGGTGGTGCGGGGCGGCGCACCCGGGGCCGGGGCGGTGGCGGAGACCGGTTTGCGGGTGGCGGTGGCGGCCAGATCGCCGGCCCGGATGGCGCGGACCGCCGCCTCCAGGAGGGGCGCGTCGGGGACCGGCGGCCCCTCGGGCACCGGTACGGGCGCGCTGCGCGGCCCCGTGCGGTACGCGTCCGGCCGGGCGATCACGACGTCGCCCTCGGGGGACTCGGCGGCGGGGGCGTAGCCCATCGCCCGCAGGCCCTCCAGGAGCTGGTCCGGGGCGGTCTGCGCGGCGAGCACCGTCGGGGCGAGGCGGCGCAGCCGCAGCGGGGCGGCGCGGCGGTCGGCGAGGATCTCGGCGAGCAGCGCGTCGTCGTCGCAGCGGACGTAAGCGGAGGCGGCGCCGATCCGCAGCCGCCCGTGCCGGCGGGCCACGTCGTCGATCAGGTAGGCGAGCGGCTGCGGGACCGGCGTCCGGGAGTGGGCGGTGAGGAATTCCTGCAGCTCGGCGGCGGTGCGGCCGGTGTCCAGGGCGCGGCGCACCGAGGCGGGCGTGAAGCGGTAGACCGTCGCGCCGCCCTTGGACTCGATCTCGGCGAGGACGCCCAGCGTCTCGGCGAGCGGACGGTGCAGCGGGCCGGGCGCGACGGCGGTGAGGTCGGCCTGGAGCAGGACGTGGTCGAGCGGTTCGGGCAGCAGGGGAGCGAGGAGCGCCCCGGCGCGGGCCGCGGCCTCCCGGGTCGCGGCGGCCGTCGGGGCGGTGCGGGGCGCGGCCTCGCCGGAACCGGCGGCCCCGGCGTCCCCCAGGAGCGCGCGGCCGTGGGCGGAGAGGGCGCCGCGCCCGGTGACGCCCAGCAGTTCGGCCTCGGCCAGCGTCCACCGGGCGAGGCGGGTGCGGAGGTCCTCCCCGGGCGCGGAAACGGCCCCTCCGGTCGTGGCGCCCCCGGGTGCGGCGGGTGCGGCCTCCGGGGCGGCGGCGCGCAGCGGGCGCTCCCAGTGGAGGCGGTCGAGAACGGCCGCCTCGGGGACGGCGGAGCCCGGCGGCAGCCCGGCGAGGAGGCCGAGGGTGCGGCGGCGGACCTCGGGGGCGGGGGAGCGGTCCAGGTGCGGGCCGAGGGCGGCGGCCGCCCGGCCCTTGGCGTCCGCGGTGCCGACCACGCCCGGGGTGCGGGTGGCGTCCAGCCAGGCCGCGACCAGCGCCGCCCAGCGCTGCGCGTCGGGCAGCTGCCGCCACTCCTCGGCGGCGGGCGTCGGCGCGTACCGCTCGTCGGCCTCGCCGTCGGAGGCGATCAGGCCCGCCCCGTGGGCCAGCTCCAGCCAGAAGGCGGCGGTCTGCTCGGTGGTGTCCAGGGCGGCCGCGGTGCGCTTGAGGTCGCGGACGCTCAGGCCCCCGGCGCGCAGCACCGCCGGACCGCCCAGATCCCACTCCTTCAGCAGCTCCTCGACGGTCGCCAGCGCCGTGAACGCCTGCCCGGCGGCGGCCGCGTCCACAGCCTGTGGATCGCGCGCGGTGACCGGCGCGAGGGCGGGCGGCACCGGCGCGGGGCTGCGGTGTGCGCGCCCCGCCCGCAGATGCAGCGCCGCCTCCCGGGGCAGGACGACGTTGCGGGCGCCGGCGGGCAGCAGCAGCCCGCGGTCCAGGAGCCAGCGCAGATGCGGCGCGGGCCGCTCGGTGACGCTGCCGTACGGCGGGCCCCACAGCAGCCGGTCGAGGACGGCGACGGACTCGGCGGGCGCCTCGTCCAGCAGCGCCGCCATCCGCTCGCCGTCGGTGAACAGCGAGGTCAGCGCGGCGACGGCGGTCACCGGGTCGTGCGTGGGCGGCAGCCCGGCGGTGGCGATGACCTCCTGGAGCCGCCCCGGAGACATCCCGGCCGCGGCCTCCGCGACGGTCGGCCCGAGGCCGGTCGGCGACGGGTGCGCCGCGCTCGGGGCCAGCAGCTCCCGGGCGGTCCGCACCAGCCGCAGCCGGTCGTCGGGCCCCCACACCAGGGCCTGCGCCCGCAGCGCCGCCACGGCACCGGGCAGCGCGGCCAGCACCGCCGCTTCCAGGGAGGGCGCGTTCGGGCCGTCCGTCCCCGGGGCGGCGTCCGGGGCGGGCGCCGGGGCGCCGGTCATCAGCGCGGCGAGCGTGGCGTACGGGCAGGGGTCGGGCGCCACCGCAAGCGCCTCGGCGGTCTGCAGCGCGAACCGGTCCAGGCGCTCCACGGCCCGCACCACCGAGGCGCGGGTCCCGGCCCGGGTGGCGAGCTGGGTGACGTCGCCCGGTACCGGGTTGAGCAGGTCCGGGCGGGCCCGCAGCAGGTCGACGAGCCCGCCGTCGGTGCGGGTCCGTAGCTCCTCGGCCAGAGTGCGGGGCGTATCCGTCATCCGCCCTACGTTAGCCGGGCCGGTGCCCGACGTAACGGGATCCCGCTGTGACGGCGCGCACCAGGGCCCGTACGCACCCGCCGCGCGCCCCGGACTCCGGGATCAGGGAGCCCGTACGGGGCGGGACGCGGTCGCCCCGGTCACGGCGGCGGCCCGGGCCCGGCTTCCGGGGAACCCGCAGGGGCCGGGCGGCTGTCGCCGGGGAACCCGTACGGGACGGTCAGGGCGCCGCCTCTTCCCGTACGGGCCCGGGGCAGGGGGCCGACCACCGCTTATGCGCCCCTCCCTTACGGGGCATCAGGGGCCAGGCCCGTAAGGGTTCTGGCGTCCGGTCAGGAGGCAGGGGTCGCCGTCTCCGGTGCGTGGGGGAGGGGAGGCGGTACGGTCGGGGAAGTAACCAGCGGACGCCGCAGGGGATTTCGTGGGGATCGAGAACGATCAGCTCGTTTTTGACTATCTGAGCCGGGTCGGCGACCTGGCCCAGCAGCGGGGCCTGCCCTCGGCGGCGCGGATGCGGCTGGTGGCCGATCTGCGGGCCGAGGCCACGGCCCGGATCGCGGGGCAGAAGTCGCCGTCGGTCTCCCAGGTGAAGCGGGTGCTGTCCCGGCTGGGCACGCCGGAGGCCGTGGTGTCGGCCGCGGCGGAGGCCGCCGGGACGACCGGGCGGACGCGGCCGGGAGCCGGATCGGCGCGACCGGAGTCCGCGGCCCCGACGGCGCCCGCCGGGGCGTCGGTCCCGGAGACGCCGATGGACCCGGGCGTGCCGTCGGCCGCGGTCCCGGAGACCTCGATGGGCCCGGGCGTGCCGTCGGCCCCGGTTGCACCGTCGGCCCCGGGCGGCCCCGGGCCCACGTCGGCCCCGCGCGCCACGGACGGCCCGGCCGCTCCGTCCGGCGCGGGTACGCCGCCCGGGCCTGCCGAGGCGCCCGGCCCGTCTGCTCCGCCCGGACGCTCCGAGACGCCCGGCTCCTCCGACACGCCCGGTCAGCCCGACGCGTCGGGGCCGGCCGACCCGTCCCCCTCGTCCACCGCGTCCGGCCGCGCCGCTCCTGCCGGTTCGCCCGGCGACGCCGAACCCCGATTCCCGACACCCGGTGACGGTGCCGCCGGCCCGTCCCGCCCCGAGGACGGCGCGGCCCCGGAGGCGGCCGGCCCCCGCGGCGTGCGCGGACTGCTCGGCGGGGCGGCCGCGCTCGGGGGGAAGGCGGGCGCGCCCGAGGGGACGGAGCGGCCGAACCGGCCCCTCTCGCTCGGGAAGTCGGGGCAGTCCGGGGCGTCGGGGAAGGTGCCGGGGCCGCGGGACGGATCGCGGCCCGGGCAGTGGTCCGGGCTGTTCCGGAAGAAGGGCGCCGAGACCGCGGAGGCGGCGGGCCCCCGGTTCACGCTGGCGCCCGGGGAGGCCGCACCGCCGCATCTGGCCGGGGCCGACGAAATCGGCGACGGCGACGCGGACTGGTGGCTGGCGCGGCCCGAGGCGACCGGCGTGGGCGAGACGGTGCCCGGCTTCGTCGGCGGCATCGAGATCCCGGAGATCTGGAAGCGGCCCGGGGAGCAGGACGACAAGGAGAAGGCGGCGGACGGTACGCCGCAGGCGGGCGGCGCCGGTGCGGAGCCGGGCCGTCCGCTGCCGGGGCTGCTGCGCCGCGCCCTCGGCCGGAAGAAACCCGGGCCCGCGGCGGAGGCGCCCGCCCCGGAACCGGCCGCCGAGCAGGCGCCGGCCGCCCGGGTCCGGCTCAGCCCCGTGGTGACGCTCGCCGTGCTGTTGTTGCTGGCCGGCGCGGTCCTGGGGAGCTGGTTCGCGCTGGCCGCTGGCTGGGCGGTGACGTTCCTCTCGCGCCGTCTCACCCACACCGAGGCGAAGTTCGCCGCGCTCGGCGTGCCCGGTCTGCTGGCGGGCGGCGGCGCCGTGTGGATGTGGGGCCGCGCCACGGGCCGGTGGGGCGACCCGATCGCCTCCGGGAAGATGGGCGCCGCGCTCCTCGACGGTCTGCCCGTCCTGGTCCGCGTCGCCGCCGTCGCCTCGGCCGTGTTCCTGGTGTGGCGGATGCGGCGCTGGGCCCGGTGACGGCCCGAGCCCACCTGGACCGACCGGCGCTCACGGGACCGCCCCGTAGGGGACGTTGCGGCCTCACGGAACCCGTACGGGCCCGCCTGCCCTTACGGGATCGCCCCTACCGGATCGCCCCTACGGGATCGCCCGTACGGCAACTCCCGTAAGGGAACCGCCGGCCCGCCACAGCCATCCGCCACCGCGCGCCCCGGAAGCGCGCCTCGCGCGCCCCGGACGACCGGTCCCCGCGGCGTCCCTCACCTCTTCGCCAACCGCTCCCGTACCTCGTCGAGGATCTTGTCGGCCGCGGTGTAGCCGATGCCCTGGATCCACAGCTGGTCGTCGACGCGGAAGGAGCGGTCGTTCTTGACCGCGCGGAGGTTCTTCCACAGCGGACCGCTGGTGACCTGCGCTTCCTTCGACGTATCCGGGGAGCCGTAGCTTGCGTAGAAGACCGCGTCGGCGTCGGCGCGGTGCATCTGCTCGGCGCTCAGCTCCGTCATCAGGCCGTCCTTGGCGTCGTTGACGACGTCCGTCGGGCCGGTGCCGAGGTCGTCGAGGACGGTGCCGATGTAGCTCTGGCAGCCGTAGACGCGGGTGTCGGCGCCCTCGACGAAGCGGACGACGTTGGTCCGCAGGGCCTTCGCCTTCGCCGGTCCGCCGAGCGCGGCGGTGACCTGCCGGGCGTGCGCCTCGTACCCCGCGACGACCTTCTTGGCCTGCGGAATCCGGTTCAGCGCCGCCGCGTGGGTGGCGAAGTTCTGTTTCCAGGGGTAGCCGGTGGTCTCGGTCATCACCGTCGGTGCGATGCGGGAGAGTTGCCGGTAGCTGTGCCCGTCGCGGACCTTGTTGGTGAGGATCAGATCCGGTTTGAGGGCGGCGACGGCCTCCAGGTTCGGGGCGCCGATCGTGCCGACGTCCTTGATCCCCGCGGTGTCGGCCTTCGGCAGGTAGTCGAGGAAGCCCGAGTCGACGTCGGAGCGGGTGGCGCCGACCGGCTTGACGCCGAGGGTGAGGGCGGAGTCCAGCTCCGCGGTGTCCAGCACCACCACCCGCTTCGGCGCGGCCGGGACCTCGACCTTGCCCATCGCCGTCGCGACCCGGTGCGGACCGCCGCCCGAGGGCGGCTGCGCCCAGTGCGTCACCGGCTGCTTCGGACAGTCGGCGGCCTTCAGGGACCCGCCGTCGCCGTCGCCGGACCCGCCGCTTCCGCAGGCTGCGAGGACGAGGGCGGCGACGGCCGCCCCCGCCACGGCGACTCCGGTACGGCGGACGGAACGGGGCCGCGCACGGCGGCTCCTACGACGGACGGCGGCACGACGGGCGAGGTGACGGGTCATGAAGTGCCCTTTCGGCTCGTGAGGGAGGGAAGGCGGGGGAGGACGGGAGAGGGGAGTGACGGACGGGGCGGCGGTGCTGCGTACCCGTAGGGGTACCCGTAAGAGCCGGTCGTACGAGCCGGGTTCCCGTAAGGGATGGCCGTACGGGCCAGAAGCCCGTACAGGAACCCGTAAGGGACGGTCGTGCGGGCCGGGTTCCCGTAAGGGGCGGTCGGGGGCGGGTCGCAGGTGGTTCGCAGGAATCCTCTCCCGTCGGGCGGCGGTCTGCACGAAGTCGGTCGCGGAAGTCGGTCGCGGAAGTCGGTCGCGTCCGTCCGCGGAATCTGATGTGCTCGGGGCGTCCCGGCAGGGGCGGCGGGATCACCCCGGAAGAGCCCGGAAGAGCCCGGAAGACCCCGGAAGACCCCGGACGACGATGTGCCCCAGGAGGACGACGGATGAGCGGGAACGGGCCGGACGCCACTCTCGTCGTGGGACTCCACGGGGTGCTGGACCGGCATCCCTGGATCGACCGGGTGGGCGCCGGGGCCGGCCTCGACGAGGACGTCTTCGGCCTCGCCGTGAAGCGGGCGGCCGCCTACGCCTGGAGTTCCACCGCCCTGACGGACCCGCCCGCCGACAACCTCTGGGACCACCACGACGCGGACGGCGACTGGACGCCGGACGGCCGGGTCCGGCAACTGGCCTGGCTGCACGCCTCGCTGCCGCGGCCGCTGAACCTGCCTGGCCACAAGCGGCGCGCCCGCCGGCTGCCGGTGCTGCCCGTCGTCACGGTCCTCGCGGACGCGCTGCGTCGCATCGGCACCGTCCGCCTCACCGGCACCCACGCCCTCGTACCGCTGCACCGCGCCGGGGACGCCCGCATCGAGCTCGCCGAGGTGGCCGACTGGTTCGCCCTCGCCGACCCGGCCGCCGCGGCCTCGCTGACGGTCACCGTGTCCGCGCCGCCGTCGGTCCGCCTCGCCGCCCGCGCCGCCGAGGTCTGCGCGGCGGCGCGGGAACGCACGTACCGGCGGATGGCGGTGACGGTCCGCAAGCCCGCCGGCGTGACGGCTCCGGGGCTGGCCCGTCCCCTCGCCGGGACGGTCCAGGCCGAGGGGCTGCGCCCGGCGCTCGCCTTCCGCTGCGACGTCCCGGAGTGGTCCACGGATGTGGCCGCGTGGACGACGGAGGTGTTCGCCGACGCGGTCCGGGCGGTGACGGGACTGTCGGGCCCGGTCCTCGTCACGGTCGGTCACAACGGGTCGGAGGCCTGAGACGCGGCGGCGCGAGGGCGGGCGGGTCTTCCAACTCCCGCCCCTCGTATGGGTAGTTGACTACGACACAGCTCAGGCGTCCTGCGGATACCAGCGCAGCTCCACCGTGTTGCCGTCCGGGTCCTGCACGTAGAGGGAGAGCGCGGTGCCCCGGGCGCCGTAGCGCTTGCCGGGGCCGTCCAGCACGGTGAAGACGCCGGAGTCGATGACCTGCTGCCAGTCGAGCGGCTCGACCACCAGGCAGATGTGGTCGACGTTGGAGCCCTGCGGCTGATCACCGGGCACTTCGACGAGGTCGATGATCGTGGTGGGGCTCACCCGCACGGACGGGAAGGGGACCTGGCCGGCCCGCCACTGCGCCACCCGTACCGGCTCCAGCCCCAACGGGCCGGTGTAGAAGTCGAGGGAGCGCTCGATGTCGGTGACGTTGAGGACGAGGTGGTCGAAGGCGATCACGCGCACAGGGATCTCCGCAGGGTCGGGGCGCCGGGCGCCGGGGGTGGTCCCGGACATGCCGGTCCGGGCCGGTGGCCGGTGGCCAACTGCCGTGGCCCGCCGGTGTCCTCAGCATCGTCGAGCGGCCATCCATCGGTCCAACACATGCTGGTCATCGATGTCCATCGCGTTTCATCATGGATCGATGGACCTGCAGCAGATGCGTTACGTCGTCGCGGTGGCGGAAACCGCGAGCTTCACCCGTGCCGCCGAGCGGTGCCACGTCGTCCAGTCCGCGCTCAGCCATCAGGTGGCCCGGCTGGAGAAGGAGTTGGGGGCCCGGCTGTTCGAGCGGACCAGCCGCCGGGTGCGGCTGACCACCGCCGGGGAGGCGTTCCTGCCCGCAGCCCGCCGCGCCCTGGAAGCGGCCGAGCGGGCCCGTACGGACGTGGCGGCGGCCATCGGAGAGATACGGGGCGGGCTGACCGTGGGATCGATCCCCGCCGTGGCGGCCGTGGACCTGCCCGCGGTGCTGCGCGACTACCGCCTGCGCCACCCGCAGGTGCGGATCAGCCTGCGGGCCGGCTCCAGCGAGCAGCTGGTCGAGCGGGTGCGCGAAGGGCAGCTGGACGCGGCGCTGCTCGGCGTGCAGCCCGGATTCCTGCCGCAGGGCATCCACGACCGGGAGCTGGCCCACACCCGGCACGTCGCCGTGGTCGCCCCGGACCACCCCCTGGCCGGCGGGGGCGAGGTGGACATCCGCCGCCTCGCCGAGGAGACGTTCGTGGACTTCGCCGACGGCAGCGCCGCCCGCGCCCAGTCGGACCAGGCGTTCGCGGCGGCGGGCCTGCGGCGCGAGGTCGCCTTCGAGGTGTCCGGGGTCGAACTCATGGCGCCGATGGTCCGCCACGGACTGGGCATCGCCCTGCTGCCCGCGACGTTCGCCGCCGAACTCCACGGCCTGGTGACCGTGGAGGTCATCGACGGGCCCGTACGGGTGGAGCGCCTGGTCTGGAGCCGCTTCCCGCCCTCGCCCGCCGCCTCGGCCTTCCTCACCCTGCTGGGCGTGGCGGAAGCTAAGCCCTCGCCCAAGGCCGCCCCGGGACCACCAGCGGCGAGCCGGTGACCGGGTCCGGGATGACGACCGCCTCCAGGCCGAACACCTCGTGCACCAGCTCCGCGGTGACCACCTCGGCGGGCGGGCCCTCGGCGAGGACGCGGCCCGCGCGCATCGCCACCAGGTGGTCGGCGTAGCGGGCGGCCTGGTTCAGATCGTGCAGGACGGCGACGACCGTGCGGCCCCGCTCGTGGTTGAGCTGGCGCACCAGGTCGAGGACCTCCACCTGGTGGGCGATGTCCAGATACGTCGTGGGCTCGTCCAGGAGGAGCAGATCGGTCTCCTGGGCCAGCGCCATCGCGATCCACACCCGCTGCCGCTGGCCGCCGGACAGCTCGTCGACGGGGCGCTCGGCCAGCTCGGCGACGTCGGTGCGCTCCATCGCCTCCGTCACCGCCCGCTCGTCCTCCGCCGACCACTGCTGCCACCAGTGCTGATGCGGCTGGCGGCCGCGGGCGACGAGATCGGCGACGGTGATCGCCTCCGGCGCGACGGGCGTCTGCGGCAGCAGCCCCAGCGACCGGGCGATCTGCTTCGTCGGGATCCGCGCCAGATCCGCGCCGTCCAGGAACACCGCGCCGCGCCGCGGCCGCAGCAGTCGCCCCAGGGCGCGCAGCAGCGTCGATTTGCCGCAGGCGTTCGGCCCGACGACGACGGTGACCGCGCCCTGCGGCACGTCCAGGTCCAGCGCGTCGACGACCGTGCGGTCCTCGTACGCCAGCGTCAGCTCCCGCGCCGTCAGCCGGCTCGGGGCGCTCTCCCCGGTCGTGGGGGCGGTGGTTGCGCCGGTCTCGGTCACGCTTCTCCTCCTGCGGCACGGCTGGCACGGCTACGGGGGCCGGCGGCGCGGCCGCGGCCCGCCGTCCGGCTGCGGGTGCGGTGGCCCCGGATGATCAGCCAGATCAGATACGGGGCGCCGACGGCGGCGGTCAGCACGCCCACCGGCAGCTCCGTCGGCGCGAACAGCTTGCGGGCCAGCAGATCGCCGCCCACCACGATCGCCGCGCCCAGCAGCGCCGAGCTGAGCAGCGGGATCTGCGCGGTACGGGTCAGCCGCCGGGCGATCTGCGGCGCCAGCAGCGCCACGAAGTCCACCGGGCCCGCCGCCCCCGTCGCCATCGACGCCAGCACCACGCCCAACGCCACCAGCCCCAGCCGGGTGCGGCCCAGCCGGACGCCCAGCGCCGTCGCGGTGTCGTCGTCCATCGACACCGTCCGCTGCGCCCGTGCCGCCCACAGCGCCGCGGGCAGCAGCGCCAGCAGCGCCCAGCCCAGCGGCGCCGCCTCGGCCCAGCCGCGGCCGTTCAGCGACCCCGTCATCCACACCTGCGCCTGCTGCGCGACGAGGTAGTCGCCCTTCGTCAGGAACAGCTGGATCACCGAGCGGAGCGCCACCGCGAAGCCGATGCCGATGAGGACGAAACGGGTCGCGTGCAGCCCGCCGCGCCATGCGAAGACGTACACCAGCGCCGCCGCCAGCAGCCCGCCGGCGATCGACAGATACGGCAGCACCGCGGACGAGGTGACCCCGAGCGTCATCGCGCCGACCGTCAGCGCGCCCGCGCCCTGGGTGACGCCGATGATGTCCGGGCTGGCCAGCGGGTTGCGGGCGACCGTCTGGATCAGCCCGCCCGCGACGCCGAACGCCGCACCGACCAGCAGCCCCACGACCATCCGCGGCAGCCGCAGCGTCCCGACGACCAGCTCCTGCGACGACGGCCGCCCCAGGAGCACGTCCAGCACGTCGGACGGCGCGACGAAGTCCTCGCCGACGCAGAGATACGCCAGGCACACCGCGGCCAGCGCCGCCGCCAGCAGCGCGGCGACGACCGCGGCGCGGCGGTGCAGCAGGAACGAGACGCGGCGCGTGCCGACGACGGCGTAACCGGCCGGCCGGTGCCCGCGGGCCGGGCGCGGCGCCGGGGCGGCGACCGCCTCACGGGCTTGGGGGGCACTCACGCGGCCACCGCCTTCCGGCGCACGAGGGTCACCAGGAACGGCACGCCGATCAGCGCCGTCATCACGCCCGCCGGCACCTCCGACGGCGGGAAGACGATCCGCCCGACCGTGTCCGAGACCAGCACGATCACCGGGCCGAGCAGCGCCGCCATCGGCAGCACCCAGCGGTGGTCGCCGCCGACCACGGCGCGCGCCAGATGCGGCACCGCCAGCCCGACGAACGCGATCGGACCGGCCGCCGCGACGCCCGCGCCGGTCAGCACCGTGGCCCCCAGCCCGCCGACGATCCGGACGACGGCGACCTTCTGGCCCAGCCCCCGGGCGACGTCCTCGCCCAGCGCCAGGGCGTCCAGACCGCGCGCCACCGACAGCACCAGCACCGCGCCGACCAGCAGGAACGGCCAGATCTGGGCGGCCACCTGAGCGTCGCGGCCGGTCAGCGAGCCGACCTGCCAGAAGCGGAACTCGTCCAGCGCCGCCGCCTGCGTCGTCAGCACCGCCATCGTCACCGACACCAGCAGCGCATTGATCGCCGCCCCGGCCAGCGCCAGCTTCACCGGCGTCGCACCGCCCCGCCCCCGGGTGGCGATGGCATAGACGACGACGGAGGCGATCGCGGCGCCGGCGAAGGCGAACCAGACGTAACCGGTGAGGGTGTGCACCCCGAACAGCGAGATGGCCAGCACCACGCCGACCGACGAGCCCTGGCTGATGCCGAGGATGCCGGGGTCGGCGATCGGGTTGCGGGTGAGGCCCTGGAGCACCGTCCCGGCCATCGCCAGCGCCGCCCCGACCATCAGGCCGATCAGCGTGCGCGGCAGCCGCAGATAGCGCACCACCTGCGCGGCGTCACCGTCCCCGCCGTGCACCAGCGCGCCGATCACCTCGGACGGGGCGAACGCCCGGCTGCCGACGGCGAGCGAGAGGAGGACGGCCAGCAGCAGCGCCGCCACCGCCGCCAGCGTCAGAACGAGCCGCCGCCCGCGCAGCCGGCTCATCGCGCGCCCTCCCGGGCCGGATGCGCCGGGGCGCGCGGCGGCGCTCCGGGGGCTTGCCTGGTCGGCTGACATCGGGTCCATTTCGAGATATCCGGGCGCAGCGCGTGCCCCCGCATCCCGTGCGGCGGACCGCCGGGCCCCAGGGGCACGCTCTTAGGTAAGGCAAGGCTAAGGGTACGACCCGGGGCCGTACCGGGCCGGGTGGGGCGGGCCCGCGGGGCCGCCGGCGGTGCCCGGCACAATGGGTGACATGGCTGCCCCGACCGCCCCCAGCGACCCGACCGTCCCCGGCGCCCCCGCCCTGACCGTCGGTTTCGACCTCGACATGACGCTGATCGACTCCCGCCCCGGCATCCGGGCCACCTACGTGGAGCTGACCGCCCGCACCGGCGTGCACGTCGACGCCGACCTCGCGATCACCCGGCTGGGCCCGCCGCTGGAGCAGGAGATCCGCGAGTGGTTCCCCGAGGAGCGGGTGGCCGAGGCCAGTGAGCTGTACCGGGAGCTGTATCCGCAGTACGCGGTCGCGCCGTCGCCCGCGATGCCCGGCGCCCGCGCCGCGCTCGCCGCGGTGCACGCCGCCGGCGGCCGCACGCTCGTGGTCACCGCGAAGTACGAGCCCAGCGCCAAGCTCCACCTCGACCACCTGGGCCTGGACGTCGACATCCTCGTCGGCTCGCTGTGGGCGGAGGCCAAGGCCGAGGCGCTGCGCGCGCACGGCGCCACGGTCTACGTCGGCGACCACACCGGCGATGTGCGCGGCGCGCGGGCGGCGGGCGCGCTGTCGGTCGCGGTGGCCTCCGGGCCGTGCGGCGCACCGGAGCTGCGCGCGGCGGGCGCCGATGTCGTCCTCGACGACCTCACCGCGTTCCCCGGCTGGCTCGGCGGCTACCTCGCGGGCGACGCCGCGTCCGCCTGAGCCCGCCGGCGCTGGCCCATGACGGAGCGGACCACCCCCGCTCCGGCGATCAGGAAGCCCACGCCCATCAGCATGCAGACCCAGTAGAAAACCGAAGGCAGCGGCTCGGCACCGATGAACAGCGGGGTCATCGTGGCCAGAGTGGCCAGTGCGCCAATGAGGAACACGATCGCGCCGATTCGGACCAGCAGATCCCCGTCCCGGGGCGTTTCGTCAGACACCTGACCAGGGTAAGTCCGGGCCACAAGCATTGAGGAACCGCCCGGTACGTCTTGTCACCGCGCGCGGGAGCATTAGCCTTGGTGACGGCGGGTCCGAGTGACCCGCTGCACTGCTATCCAGACCCGTTTTTCCGGCAGCATTTCCGTAATTTCCGCACATTCGGCATTTTCCGAGCAGTCAGCCCGCATTTTCCCACGAGTACGAGGACGAGGACAGACGTGCCTACCGGCAAGGTCAAGTGGTTCAACAGCGAGAAGGGCTTCGGCTTTCTCTCCCGCGACGACGGCGGTGACGTCTTCGTGCACTCGTCGGTGCTGCCCGACGGCGTGGACGCACTCAAGCCGGGCCAGCGCGTCGAATTCGGCGTCGTCGCCGGCCAGCGCGGCGACCAGGCACTGTCCGTGACGATCCTCGACCCGGCGCCCTCGGTGGCCGCGGCCCAGCGCCGTAAGCCCGATGAACTCGCCTCGATCGTGCAGGACCTGACCACCTTGCTGGAGAACGTCACCCAGCAGCTGGAGCGCGGCCGCTACCCCGAGAAGGCGCACGGCGCCAAGATCGCCGGCATGCTCCGCGCGGTCGCCGACCAGCTCGACGTCTGACCCCCGCCCCGCCGGGCCCGCGCCCGGAGGGCCGCGCCCGGCCGGACGTCACGGATCAGACGAACGCCAGCGCGTCCGGGCCGAGGGGCGGCACCAGCCCCTCGGCCGCCGCACGCGTCAGCAGCCCCCGCACCGCCGCGTAGCCGTGCTCGCCGAGGTCGGCGGTGAACTCGTTCACGTAGAGCCCGATGTGCTGGTCGGCGACGGCCGGATCCATCTCCTGGGCGTGTTCGAGGACGTACGGACGTGACGCCTGCGGGTCGTCCCACGCCATCCGCACCGACGTCCGCCCCGCGTCCGCCAGGCGCCGCAGCATCTCCTCGCCCAGCGACCGCTTCGCGATGATCGCGCCCAGCGGGATCGGCAGGCCGGTGGTGCGCTCCCAGTGCTCGCCCATGTCGGCCAGGCAGGTCAGGCCGTAGTTCCCGTAGGTGAAGCGGGCCTCGTGGATGACCAGGCCCGCATCGACCTTGCCGTCGCGGACCGCCGGCATGATCTCGTGGAACGGCAGCACCACGATCTCCCCGACGCCGCCCGGCACCTCGGCCGCGGCCCAGAGCCGGAACAGCAGATACGCGGTGGACCGCTCGCTGGGCACCGCCACCGTCTTCCCGGCGAGCCCCGCCGCCCCGCCGCCCTCGCGGGTCAGCACCAGCGGCCCGCAGCCACGGCCCAGCGCCCCGCCGCACGGCAGCAGCGCGTACTCCTCCAGCACCCACGGCAGCACCGCGTACGACACCTTCAGCACGTCGAACTCGCCGCGCTCGGCCATGCCGTTGGTGATATCGATGTCCGCGAAGGTCACCGACAGCTCCGGCGCGCCGGGGACGCGGCCGTGCGCCCAGGCGTCGAAGACGAAGGTGTCGTTGGGGCACGGCGAATAGGCGATGTCCAGCGGCCGGGTCACGGGTCCTCCTCGCGAAAGGGCCCGGCACGGTGGCCGGGCCGGGGTGTCACAGGGCGCGCAGTGCGGCGGGCAGCGCCGCGAACGCTCCGGTCAGCGCGGTGAGCGCCGGGCCGATGCGCCAGGCCGCCCGGTCGCGGGGCCCGACCGCGTTGGAGACCGTACGGATCTCCAGCACGCCCGCGCCATGGGCCACGGCCGCCTCGGCGACGCCGAAGCCCTCCATGGCCTCCGCCAGCGCACCGGGGTGGCGCGCCGTCAGCTCCGCCGCGCGCGCCGCGGAGCCGGTCACCGTCGAGACCGTCAGCACCGGGCCGGTGCGCGCCCCGCAGGCGGTGGCGACGGCCCGTACCAGCGCCGGGTCCGGGCGGTGCGTGACCGTTCCGAAGCCCAGCTCCGTCACCGGCAGAAAACCCTCGGGCGTCTCGGCGCCCAGATCGGCGGCGGTGAGGGTGTCCGCGACGATCACCGAGCCCAGCGGGGCGGCGGGCGCGAAGCCGCCGCCGATCCCGGCGGAGATCACCAGGGAGTACGGCGCGCCGTCCAGCGCGGCGGCGGTCAGCGCGGTGGCCGTGCCGGCGGCTGCGGCCGCCGGGCCGACCCCGGCGGCGAGCACGTCGACGGCGGGGCCACCGGCCGCGTCGCCGGTGTGCAGCGCGAGGCCACCGGGCAGGGCGCGCGGGGTGTACGGGCCGCCCGCGGCGCACACCGCGTCGCGTTCGGCGGCCACCGCCGTGACGACGAGCACCCGCATCAGACGGCCCGCCCCGCCCTCGCCCCGGTCAGCGCGCTCAGTCCTTCTGCTTCAGGTTGAAGTGCCACATGGTCTTGGGGCCCTGGCCCTTGCCCAGCTCCGCGACCTGGAGCGTGACCGACTTGCTGTAGGTGGTCTGGCCGGTCTGCGGGTTCTGCTGCATGAAGAGCGTGTCCGCGTCGAAGGAGCGGTACGTCTGGGTGCTGGCCTCACGCATCACGGGGCCGCCGCCGATGACGATCCAGCCGGACTTGGCAACCTCCGGCGTCACGCCGACGCGGACCCGCTCACCGGGCTGAACGGTGATGGTCTTGCCACCGTTCTTGGAGATGCAGGTCTCGACCTGCTTCTTGCTCAGCAGCTTGCCGTCGCCGTTGCAGCCGGGCGTGGCCTCGGCGGTGACGGTCGTGGAGCCGACGGTCACGGTCGCCAGGTCGGACGGCTTCTCGCAGGCGGAGAGGGTGACGAGGCCCAGGGACACGGCACCGATGGCGGCAGCGGCACGGCGGCCCTTGCCCCAGGAGATCATCGCAGCGGTCATGACGGGCAGGCTATCTGGCGCCTCGGCGCGCACCACGCCCGGGTACGGCGTGCCGCCCCGCGCCGCCCACATGCGCGCCCGCCCGCACCGGCGCCCGGGCCGCCGCCGCGCACCGCCCGGCCCCGCCGCCCGCACCCGCCGGACGCCGTCGCCCGCCCGCTCACCGCACCCGCGCCGCGGCCCGCCCGCCGCGCCGGGCCGCGCCCAGCAGCCCCCGTACGGACACCAGCGCGCCCACCGCCACCAGCGCCGCCGCGACGATCATGCCGAGCTCGCCGGAGAGCGGCAGCGCGATGCCGATCGCACCGCCGGCCACCCACGACAGCTGGAGCACCGTCTCCGACCGGGCGAACGCGGAGGTGCGCACCGTCTCCGGGACGTCCCGCTGGATCATCGCGTCCAGCGACAGCTTCCCCAGCGCCTGGCAGAGCCCCGCGGCGGCCGCCGCCACCGGCACGACCACCAGCGGCAACGGCTCGTAGCCGACCACCGCCGCCACCGCCGCGGCCAGCGCGAGGCCCAGCACCCCGGCGGCGATCCGCTCCGGGCCGCGCGCCCGCAGCCAGGCGCCGACCGTGGTGCCCAGCGCGTTGCCGCCGCCCGCCGCGACCGCGACCAGCCCCAGCGACGTCGCGGCGCCCAGCCCGTCCAGCGGGTGTTCGCGCAGCAGGAACGCGAGGAAGAACGTCAGCAGCCCGGACAGCGCGCGGAGCGTGGCGTTGGCCTGGAGGCCGTGCAGCACCGACGGGCCGACGGTCCGCAGCCCCGGCCGCCGCCCGGGCCCCGACGCCAGCCGCGCGCGGGCCTCGCCCTTCGCCGAGTCGACCGCGGGCGGCAGCGTGAACGAGAGAAAGGTGCCGCCGCAGAACACCAGGAACGCCCCGAAGAGCGGCCACATCGGCCCGATCAGATGCAGCCCGGCCCCCAGCGGCGCGGCCACCGCGGTCGCCAGCAGCCCGGCGAGCGTCACCCGCGAATTGGCCTTGACCAGCGAGATGCGCGGCGGCAGCAGCCGCGGCACCACCGCGCTGCGCACCACCCCGTACGCCTTCGACGCCACCAGCACCCCCAGCGCCGCCGGATACAGCTCAAGCCCGCCGCCGGCGACCGCGCCCGACATCGTCAGCGCGAGCAGCGCCCGCGCCAGCATCGCGGCGGCCATCGCGGCCCGCCGCCCGTGCGGCACCCGGTCCAGCAGCGGCCCGACGACCGGCGCCAGCAACGCGAACGGCGCCATCGTCACCGCGAGGTAGAGCGCCACCCGGCCCCGCGCCTGATCGGTCGGGACGGAGAAGAACACCGTCGAGGCCAGCGCGACGGTGATCAGCATGTCGCCCGCGGAGTTCACCGCGTGCAGTTCGATGAGCTTGCCCAGGCCCGATTCGCCCGCGCCGTGCGCATGGGTGGCGCGCCGTACGCCCCGGGCCGCGCCGGTGACCGGACGGTGCAGCGCCCGCCCGGCGGACCGCCCGGCCCGCCGGACCCGGGCGCGCCCCGTCCCGCTCCGGGTCGACGCGCGCGAGAACCGCGGCCCCCTCGACCCCTTGGACGACCGTGCGGCAGCCATCCGGCCATACTGCCCGAACTGCCCGGGTATCTGGTGGTTTCCTGGGCCTGTTGCGTGGGGCGACGGCGATCCGGACCCCTCCCGCCGCCACCGGCGGACCCCGGTGATCGCATTTGCCGCTCCCGCCGAGGGATCGTCCACGAACTACGGGGTAGCGTGTGTAGCGCGCCACCGGTGGTCGTCCATGGCCGCGCGCCTTTGCGCGATCCCTCAGAATGGGTCGTGAGAGGTGCGCTCGACCCAAGCGATCGGGCGCGGACGTCGACGCGGTCCCCAGGTCCGCTCCGCCCGCCCCGCCCCGCCGGTCGTCCGGACAAGGACAGGACAGCTCCGGCTGGCGCACTCGTGAGACGGCGTGGAAGAGAGAATCGATTCTTGTGAGTGCTGCGATGCGAAGCCGTACCCCGGACCGCCTGTGCGCCGAGGCGGTAGACCTCGCCCGTGCGGCGGCCGAGGAGACCGCGCTGCCGGGCATGGTCGGCGAGCACCTGGAGGCCGTCGCCGACGGCGACCGCGTCGTCACCCACCTCTTCGCCTGCAAGGAGCCCGGCTACCGCGGCTGGCGCTGGGCCGTCACCGTCGCCCGCGCCTCCCGCGCCAAGATCGTCACCCTGGACGAGTCGGTGCTGCTGCCCGGCCCGGACGCCGTCCTCGCCCCCGAGTGGGTGCCGTGGAGCGAGCGGCTGCGCCCCGGCGACATGGGCCCCGGCGACCTGCTGCCCACCGACGCCGAGGACCTGCGCCTGGAGCCCGGCTACACGGGTGAGGACACCCCGCCGCCCAACTCCGTCCTCGCCGCGGACCTGCCCGCCGAGACCGCGGAGATCGCGCAGATCGCCGACACCGAGGACGCCGACGTCGTCCCCGGCTCGCCCGCCGTCCAGCCCGCCCCCGCCCGCGGCGACCTCGCCTCCCTCGCCGACGAACTGGGCATGCGCCGCGCCCGCGTCCTGTCCCGCTACGGCCTGCACGAGGCCGCCGACCGCTGGGACGAGGCGTTCGGCGCCCGCACCCCGATGGCCCAGGCAGCCCCCGCCACCTGCGTCTCCTGCGGCTTCCTCACCCCGCTCGCCGGCTCCCTGCGCCAGGCGTTCGGCGTCTGCGCCAACGAGTTCTCCCCCGCCGACGGCCGCGTCGTCTCCCTCTCCTACGGCTGCGGCGGCCACTCCGAAGCCGCCGTCATGCCCGCCCCGCCCCGCCCGGCCACCCCGGTCATCGACGAAACCGTCATCGAACCCCTCACCCTCCGCCCCGAACCCACCGGCGGCTCCGTAGAGGACACGACCCCTCCCGAGGAACTCGGCCACAGCTAACCCGGGACCTTTTCCCCTTTCTTTTCTCCTCCTCCCGAGGGCGAGGGGCGCACCGGACGAACAACGGGAGGTGGCGGGGTCGGGGGTGGTGTTGCAGACGTAAAGCGGCCAGGACACCTTATCTCGGCGCCGTCGCCCAGGCGCGCGACGGGCTGCGTGCCGCGGTCGACCAGATGCAGC
>NZ_JBEPDN010000017.1:0-206535 GCF_040300365.1 Streptomyces sp. NPDC000404
GGATTTCCTCGGTGACGCATAATCGCGCCGCGGTGTGAATTTCGGGCATGCCGAAATTCGTCCCGGTGAGGAGCCGTGCGGTAGTGGTGTGCCGCTGAAGCGGCGGATGGCCGCCGCGGGGCCTGTCGGCTCCGTGGCAACCCGAACAACTTACATGACCCGGTGGGTGCGGCACGAATTGGGGTGCGGGTGTCGCTCACCTGGAGGGGTGCCTGACGGCCCTACGTACGCGGGAGCCCTGCCTGTCCTTGCCGGGTGGCAGGGCTCCCGTAGGTGTGAGCAGGGCTCCCGTAGGTAAGGAGGCGGTCGGGTGGCCGGTCAGGGGGTCAGATCCTGGTGGCGAGCGGAATGGAGATCTGCTTCAGCCAGCTGCCGGTCGCGAAGTCGCGCGCCTTGATGACGACGCGGTCGCGGTACACGTCCACCTGGAGTCCCTGGTTGAAGCGGCCGGGGACGGTGACCTCGCCGCCCTGGCCGTTGTCGGCGAAACCGGTCTGGACCGCACCGGTGTTGATCACCGAGAAGCCGTCGAGATTGGCGGTGCCCGGCACGACCCGGCGTACGTACCAGTCGGACAGGGTCAGGTCCCAGTGGGTGTGGCCGCTGAAGAGGAACACGTCGCGGTGGCGCCCGAGGAGGGCAAGGAGGCGGTCGGGCTGGAGGTAGTCGCTCATGTAGAGCTTGCTGCGGGTGCCGGAGACGGTGTTGGGCAGCGGGTGGTGGCTGATGACCATGACCGGCTTGCTCCGCCGGGACCAGTACCGAAGGCGGTCCTCCAGCCACTGGAACTGCGCCTCGCTGATCCACACCTCGTCCCACAGGGAGTTGTCGTGGTACTTCATGTAGCGCTCGGTGCCGAGGGTCAGGACCGGGATGCCGCCGAATGTCGTCTCCGCGAACGTCTTGGACCGCTTGGCGAAGCGGTAGAAGCTGCGGAAGAGGGAGTCCTCGGTGGTGCCGTTGGGCCAGGTGTCCTGGGCGAGGGTGTCCGGGTCGGCCCATTTGGGGACGTAGAACTCGTGGTTGCCGATGGCCCAGGCGATCTCACGCGGCTTCGGGCCCTGGTCGAGCGCCTTCTGCACCTCGGCGTATTCGAAGTCGTAGCCGCGCGGGGTGATGTCCCCGGCGACGGCCATGCCCGAGGAGTGCGGGTTGACGGCCTTGATGTCCTTGAGCGCCTGGGTGAAATCCGCGAGGTCGCCCTGGATGTCGCTGATGACGTTGAACGTGGTGACAAGCCGGCCGCCGCTGCCGCCGGTGGCCGGTGCGGCCGCGGCGGGTGCCTGGGCGAGGCCTCCGAGGGCCAGGGCTCCGGCGGTCGCACTGAGCAGGGATCTGCGTTCCACGGTCATTCCTTCCGGATGTCGCGCGGGAAGGGGAGGGGAGGGGACGGCCGCCCGCGCGTTGGACTAGACCCGTTACCAATAAGCGATCAAGCGGGCAGGCAGATGAACGCGCCTCGACATTTCGGCCGTGGGCCGATCACCGCTCCGGTCGGCGGTCCGGTCGGCGGTCCGGTCGGCGGTCCTTGCCCGGTGGCTGCGGTGAAGGGCCGTGTCTGCCCGGCGAGTTGGGTCGTGCGGGCGGGTGCCGGCCGAGAGGAGATCAGCCGGAGCGCTCGACCGCGCGCAGGAACGCCTCGGTGAAGAGTTCGCAGCTCTCGTCCACGGTGGGGAGGTCGGGGCCCAGCGCGGGTTCGAGGACGGGGCGCAGGAGGATGCGGGTGATGATCGGGCCGAGCAGCAGCTGGACCAGGGTCGGGAGGGGCAGCCGGCGCACCCGGCCCGCCTCCACGTGCGGCAGCAGCAGCCGGGAGAGGCTGTCGAGCAGGCGCGGCACATAGGCCCGCATCGCCCGTGCGGCAGGTCCGTCGGGGCGGCTGAAGAGGTCGGCGAAGATCGCCGGGAGCACCTGCGGTTCGCGGTGGAACGCGGTGACCACGGTCCGGTAGAGCGCCCGTACGGTGTCCTCCAGGCGCTCCGGCGGATCGGCGGCGAGCGCCTCCAGGTCGGGCAGCGGGCCGTGGAGTTCGTAGACGGCGCCGAGCAGGCCGTCCCGGCCGTCGAAGACCGTGTGCAGGCTGGGCAGCGAGCAGTCGGCGCGCTCCGCGACGGCGTCCAGGGTCACCGCGCCGAGGCCGCGCTCGGCGACGAGCCGCGCCGCCGCCTCGATGGCGCGCTCGCGGACCGGCGGCCGGCCTCCGGGGTCGACGCCGGCGCGCCGGACCGCCTCGTCCAGCGCGCCCCGGGAGCCGCCCAGTCGGCGCAGCAGCGTACTGCGGGAGACGCCGGCTCCCGCCGCGATCGCCGTCAGCGGGACATCCGCGACGTCCCGCCCCCGCTCCCTGGCCGCCGCCAGGGCCACCGCCACCAGATCCGACAGCGGTTCCTGCCGCCGTTCCGCGTCCTGTACGTCCTGCACATCCCGTTCCCGCATGTGAAACATGATACTACTTGACATCTGGGACCGTTCCAAAGACTCTGTATGGGAGAGTTCCATCCGGGGCGAGGGGAGAGCGTCATGAGCGTCGTCATCTCCGGGGGCGGACCGGCCGGCATGATGCTGGGCCTGCTGCTGGCGCGGGCCGGCATCGAGGTGAGCGTGCTGGAGAAGCACGGCGACTTCCTGCGCGACTTCCGCGGCGACACCGTCCACGCCTCCACCGTGCGGCTCATGGACGAGCTGGGCCTGGGCCGCAAGCTCGCCGCGCTGCCGCAGAGCAAGCTGGGCAACATGGAGCTGCCCGCGCCGGACGGCGGCCGGGTGCGGCTGACCGACTTCGGGAGCCTGCCCGCGCCGTACAACTACATCGCGATGATCCCGCAGTGGGACCTGCTCAACCTGCTCGCCCAGGAGGCCTTGCGGGAGCCGACGTTCAGACTGCGGATGCACACCGAGGCGACCGGGACGATCCGGGAGGGCGGCAAGGTCGTCGGCGTCCGCTACCGCACGCGGGACGGCGAGGAGGGCGAGATCCGCGCCGACCTCACCGTTGCGGCCGACGGCCGCAACTCCGTGCTGCGCCGGCAGGCCGGTCTGGAGCCGCGGGAGTTCCCGGTTCCGTTCGACACCTGGTGGCTCCGGCTGCCCCGGCACGTCGAGGAGCAGACCCAGGAACCACGGCTGGTCCCGGCGTTCCGGGCCGGCGAGTTCGCGCTGAGCCTCACCAGGAACGACTACTTCCAGATCGCCTACTTCGCCGCGAAGGGCTCCGACGCCCGGCTGCGGGAGGAAGGCATCGAACGGTTCCGGGCGCGGATCGCCGGTCTGCTGCCGCAGTACGCGGACCGGGTCGACCGGCTGCCGAGCATGGACGACGTCCATCTGCTCGACGTCCGGCTGAACCGGCTTCCGCGCTGGTACACCGACGGCCTGCTGTTCATCGGTGACGCCGCCCATGCGATGTCCCCGGCGGGCGGGGTGGGGATCAATCTCGCCGTCCAGGACGCGGTCGCGGCGGCCACGCTGCTCGCCGAGCCGCTGCGCGGGGGCCGGCTGACCACCGCCGATCTGGCGAAGGTCCAGCGGCGGCGGTGGCGCCCCACGGTGATCATGCAGCGGGTGCAGCTGATGTTGCACAACGGCTTCTTCGCCCCGGTGCTCGCCGGTAGCCGGGTCGGCCCGCCCGCCTCGGTGGTCCTGGCCGCCCGGCATCTCCCCTGGTCCCGCCGGCTCCCGTCCCGGCTGGTCGCCTGGGGCCCGCGGCCGGAGCACGCCCCGGCGTTCGCGCGGCGGTGAGCCGCGGGCGCGCCTCACGCCTGGTGGGACACCGTTTCCCGCGGCACACGGTGGCGCTCGCGCAGGGTGAAGTCGGCGCTCACGATCTCGCCGGAGCGGAGCACCTTCCGGTGGACGACGGGCTGCCGGCCCGGGGAGGTCGCGACGATGCTGACGCAGTCCTCCGGCAGGCCGGTGACGGCGAACTCGCCGCGTGCGTTCGTCGTCGTGGACACCAGGTGGCGGCCGCTGGGATCCAGGACGGTCAGCACCGCGTGGCGCAGGGGCCGCTGCTCGGCGTCGCGGACGGTGCCCACCAGATCGGGCACGGGGTCACCGAAGTGGTGGCGGTGGACCGGCAGCGCGACGGGGGTCGGCGTTTCCAGGGAGGGGTCCGTAACGGGCGGTTCCTCGACGTCCTCGATGCCCTCGACGTCCTCGACGTTCTCGGCGTCCTCCCCGTCCGCTCCGTCCTCCTTCGCCGCCGCCCGCAGAGCGGATGCCCGGCGGCGGTGCAGCCGGGCATCCAGCGCCAGTAGTGCGGCACCGGCCCCGATCCATGCGCACAGCACGAGCAGGGGCCTCAGGGCGCCGGCGCCGTCGAAGTACAGCAGGGAGCGCAGGGCGTCGACGGCGTTGCCGAGCGGCATCACGGCGTGGACGTACTGGAAGAACGCCGGCAGCAGGGGTGCGGGCGCCGGGCCGCCGCTGGTGGGGATGGACAGGACGATGAAGAGCGTCATGCCCACGGCGGGGAAGAACTGCCGGGTGAAGGGCGCCAGCCCGGACGAGAAGGTGGCCACCGCCGTGGTGAGCAGGAAGGCCACGAGCAGCGCCGCGGCGTCGAAGGGGAGGTAGCCCAGGCCCGCGCCGGCGAGGAAGCCGACGGCGCCGAACAGCGCGGAGACGACCAGGATGGCGAGGAACTTCTTGCGCCGGTCGAAGGCCGTCGCCCGCAGCAGCGTGGTGGCGAGGATGTAGCCGGGCACGCTCCAGGCGATGCCGAAGTAGACCAGGGTGCTGCCCGTCAGGTCCTGGTGCACGGTGGGCGCCACGTCCCGCACCGTGAGCGGATGGCCGCCGTGCTCCTCGGCGACCGGGGTGAACGCCTTGGTCAGCGCCTGCTTGAGGGAGGCGCCGTTGGCCCCGGCCACGTAGAGCACGGGACGGGAGCCGCCGGCGTAACCGGCGACGGCGTCCCGGTCGAGCACCGCGCGGCGCGCCTGCTCGGCGCCGGGGACGGCGGAGACGTCGAACCCGGCCGGGTACCGCCGCTCCAGGCCCGTCCCCACCGCGTGCGCCACGACGGGGTCGGCCACCGCGACGTGCGCATGGTGCGGCACCGGTGCGTGCAGCGCCGGGGCGAAGCAGAGCAGGAAGCCGAGAAAGAGGGCGGCGGGAAACCATGCGGCTTCCGCGAGCGTCCTGGCCGCTCGGAGCCGGGCGGGACGCCCTGTCCGGTGGCTCTCCTGCTGCCCGCCGCTGTTGTCCACGCCCTCGTTCCCGATCTTCTCGCTCCCGATGTGCTGTTCCCGGTCTTTCGCTGCGGTTCCCGATGGATGGCGGGCGGCGGACGGAAACAATTTACCTGCACAGTACATGTATGGTGCGGGGCTCTCGCCCGTCGGACGGACCGCTCCGGGCGTCCGGTCGCGAGCACGGTGTCGGCGATCGCTCCCGTGGCCGCCCGCCAGGCCGCGCCGACCGGGTCCGGCAGGGCGGAGAAGCGACGAGCGACCCCCGCGCCGCGGCCGGCCGGGCGTCATTGCCGCGCCAAGGCCTCACCCGCCGCCGTCGGCTCCCGGGACGGCGGGGCCGTTGCGAAGGTCCGGGCCGCCCACACGCCTCCCAGGGCGAACACGGTCATGACGGCCGCGAGGGTGGCGAAGCCCCGGTGCAGAGAAGCGTCGGCGGCACCGCCGACCACGGGCATCAGCCCCGCGGTACCGAGCCCGATGGCGAGCAGCCGCAGCGAGGCCATCTTGGCCTTGTCTCCCTCCTCCGCCCGCTGCTGGAGCGAGGTCAGCAGCCAGGTGAGGCTGTTGAGGTTGGCGAAGCCGGCCAGGAAGAAGGCGGCGAAAGCCACCGCGACGGGTCCGTTCCGGGTCAGCGAGACCGCGGCCACGGCCTGGCAGATCAGCCACACCGGCAGGAGCCGCTGCGAGGCCAGCCGGCCGGAGAACAGCGAGGCGCCGATCATCCCGATCGCGAAGGTGCCCTCCAGCGCGGCGAGGTACCAGCCGTGACCACCCGGCATCCGGTCGACCAGCGGAACGACCAGCGTGCTGAGCCCCTGGGCGAAGACGAAGTCCCCGGCACACAGCGCGATCATGAGGAAGACCACCTTGTCCTGCCGGTGTCCGCTCAGCGCGCGCCGCCATGCGCCCACCGTGCCGGCCACCGCGGTTGCCACCACGCGAGCGGAGAGCGGCGGGTTGTTCTCGTTCCCGGGAAGCTTGATCCTGCCGACCGCGAGGGCGCACGCCAGGGCCATCGCGACATCGACGAGCAGCGCCTGCTCGGGGCTCCCCCAGGTCAAGAAGGCGCCCAGCAGTGCCATACCGCTGAGCACCCCGGCCTGGAACGCGACACCGATCAAGCTGTTGAAGCGGGTGGCATGCGCCTCGGCGACATGGTGGGCGGTGAACTTGAACAGCGCCGACCGCTCGGCGTTGTCGAAAACCGCGAGCACCGCGGCCGCCCCCACCATCCAGGACACGGCGCCGGCGCCGGGCACGGCCGCCAGGCCCACGATCAGCAGCACGGTCACGGCGCGGCCCAGCTCGCACAGGACGTACACCGTTCTGGAGCTGACGGCGTCGACCAGCGGGCCGCACACCGGAAGCACGCAGAAGGCCACGAGCCCCTGGAGCGTGAGGATGAGCGCGAAGGCGGACGGGCTGCCGGTGCGGCTGTAGAGCAGCTGGCCCATCGCGAGGGTGTGGACGCCCACACCGATGCTGGAGAGTGAGATCGCACCGAGCATGGTGCGCGCCGCGGGGTCTTGTCGCAGCATCAGAGGGCCGCCTCCAGCCTGCGGTCGAGCACGGACTTGATCTTTCCGCTGACGGCGTTGCGCGGCAGCGCGCCCTCGGCGAGGCATTCCACCCGGAGTTCGTAGAGTTCGAGGGCCGCGTCGAAGTCCTGTACCTCGCCGAGGACGGGGAACTTCGCGGTCAGCAGCGCGCGCACCTGCCGGGTGTCCGGTGGCCGGGGCGCCTCGGTGCGGACCGTCAGCACCTCCTTGCCGTTCTCCGCGTGCACCTCGATCTGGAGCTGGGACACCTGGAAGGGGGCCAGGGCGTCGGACACCTCGCTGTGCAGGACGGTCTCCCCCTTGAAGCGGACGAGCCCGTCGGACCGTCCCAGGTACTCCAGGAGTTTCCCCGGTGCCCCGCAGGAGCAGCCGCGGTCGAGGAGCCGTCCCCTGTCTCCGATCCGGTAGCGCACCAGGGGGCCCTCGAACTTCTGCAGACAGGTGACGAGCAGTTCGCCGACGGCGCCGTCGGCGACCGGGGCGCCGCTCTCGTCCACGACCTCGATGAGGTTGTAGTCCTCGTTGATGTGGTGCAGCGAGCCGCCGAGGGCCGTGCACTGGTGGCCCAGCTGGGCGCCGTCGTTCGCGGCGAGGATGCTGGAGACCACGCGTGCGCCGAGCTCCTGGCGCAGCCAGTTCTTGTCGGTCTCGGTCATCGGCGTGCCGCCGTAGATCACCTTCTCGATGCGCAGGCCGGGCCGGCGCCGCTTGGCGTCGCGCAGCAGGGGGAGGATCAGGGCCGGCATGCCGAGGATCACGTTGGCGTGGAATTTGTCCGCCAGCATCAGCAGGTCGTCGACGGTGACGAACTGGCCCGTCGTGCAGCATTCCACGGGCATCCGCGAGAACTCGCTGAAGGACGTGGTCAGGCCGCCGTACATGCCGCCGCCGAAGAGGGTGTTGACGATGCGGTCGCCCGGCTCGACGCCGAGTCCGTACCAGACGGGGACGGCCTCGCGGACCATGTTCTCCCAGTCGGTGCGCGCGTACACGATGTAGCGGGGCGCACCGCCGCTCGCGCCGGAGCGCAGCACCTCGCCCGTGGCAGGTGCCCCGCTGCTGAGATTGCGGCTCGCGGGCAGGGAGTTCGCTTCGAGATCGGCCTTCTCCAGTACGGGAAGCCGGGCGAGGTCGGCCGGTTCGTTCACCGTGGGCAGCGCCGCGTAGTACGGGGTGCGCCGGGCCCGGGCGATGAGGTAGCGCAGCCTTGCCGCGAGGCGGCCCGGGTGTGCGGCCGCGTCCCGGCCACGCGCCCGGGCGAGTGACACGCCGGCCAGGTGGCGGCGGTCGAGCAGCTGATGGACCCAGGGTGCCTGGCAGTCAAGGGCCAGGGCGGAGTCGGCGGGCAGTTCGGGGATGCGCACCGGCACGCCGGGCACCTGCGCGCCGGGGCCCGTGGTCCGGCCGCCGGGAAGGGGCACATCCGCCTGACGCAGGGCGGCCATGAGCGAGTCCCACAGGGGGCTCCGTGTGGTGCGGACGACCACCTCGTTGCCGAGCGCCCAGGCGAGCAGCAGTCCCCGCAATGTCGCCTCGGCCGGGCCGTCGTCCACGACGACGGTGCCGACAGGGCGGGTCTCGACGACGTCGTCGCTGTCGGTGAGCGGCCGCCACGGGTGCTGGGGGACGCCCTCCAGCAGGCGGTCCAGGCCCTCGTAGAGCTGTGCGCTGTCGAAGTGGCGCAACGGGTCGGTGACGCCTGCGCGGTGCAAGTCCGTCCGGAGGCCGTCGAGCCGGCCGTCGCGGAAGGATCGTTCGACGTGTTCGACGGCGAGGAGCAGGTCGGTGGGGTAATACCGCATGAGTGTCCTTGGGGTGAAGGGGCCTGCTGACGGGGCCGCCGGGCTCGGAGCTGACGACACCCCCTAGGGGGTGTCTTTTCGGTCTTCGTGGGTCAGGTCGTGGCGTCTGGTGCCGTGCATCGCAAGGCGGAGCCCTGCCCGCGGACCGGGTGTCCGTGGGCGGGGCGACAACGCCGCGAGGTGCGGTGCCAGGCGTCACGGCCCCGCGAAGACCGGGAAGACACCCCCTAGGGCGCCGCGTTCGCGAGCAAGCCGGCCGCATAGGCGTACAAGGCCTGGTGGGGCAGGCTGTGCAGGAGGTTGACGCGCGTGCGGTGTGCGCCGCCCGAACCGGTGAGGACCGAGGTGGCGTACCACCGTGGTGCATAGGCCTCAAGGGCGCGGGGGCGGAAGGCACCGGGCGCGTCCGCGGCGAGCCGGGCCCACTCCCGGTGCCCCTGCCCGAGGGCCGCGTGGGACAGGTCGAGCAGGTCGGGGGCGCACAGCCCGGGGCGGAGGGCCAGGAACCGGATGCCGTCGGCGGAGGTGGCGAGATCCACACAGGCCGGTCCGTCACCGGAGCCGTGCCCCTCCAGCCCCTCAAGCGTCGTCTCGACGGCCCAGTCCTGCTCCGCTCCGGCACGGGGCAGCAGCAGAGCGACGGGAAAATCGCAGGGGTGCCGGGGTCCGGCGGGGCCGCTCACGCGCCAGATGGCGCAGACGCGGTGTGCGCTGCCGAGCGAGACGACGCTGAGGTGGATTCCGGCATGGCGGGGGGACATGGATCTGCATCCTTCGCCGGGTGGTGTCGTTCCGCTCAGCCGTGCGCGCCCAGGCGCACGACGGACTTTCCGGTGTTGCGACCGCTCAGCATCCCGATGAACGCCTCGACGATCCGGTCGAACCCGTCCGTCACGCTGAGGCGCTCTTGGACCGTCCCGGCACGCAGGTGCGGCACGAGGAAATCCTCCAACTCAGCCTGTACGGAGCGGTGGTTGGCGACGAGGAAGCCTTCGATGCGGATGCTCTTGGCGACCAGGTCGAACAGGTTGCGCGGCGCCGCGGGGAGTGCGTCCGTGTTGTACTGCGCGATGGCCCCGCACCAGGCGATGCGTCCGAACTCCCGCATCGAGCCGATGGCCGCCTCCAGGTGCTCGCCGCCGACGTTGTCGAGGAAGACGTCGATACCGTCGGGCGCCGCCTTCTCCAGCTGGGCGGCGACCGAAGGACCCGCCCGGTGGTCGAAGGCGGCGTCGAAGCCGAGTTCCCCGGTGAGGGCCCGGACCTTGTCCGGCGAGCCGGCGCTGCCCACCACCCACCCGGCGCCGAGCAGGCGCGCGAGCTGACCCGCCGCGGTGCCCACGCCGCCCGCTGCGGCCGAGATGAACACGGTCTCGCCCCCGCGCAGCGGAGCGATCCGGGTGAGCGCCACGTATGCGGCGAGGCCGGTGCCGCCGAGCAGGCCCAGGAAGGACTCGGGCGCGACACCTTCGTACGCGGGAAGCACCCGGGCCTGTGCGGCGGAGAGCACCGTGTGGGTGCGCCAGCCGTCCCGGTGGAACACGAGGGAACCGACCGGGAGTTGCGCGCTCCGGGATTCCAGGACCCGGCCGATCGACCGCCCCTCCAGCGGAGCGCCGAGTTCCCACTCCTCGTCCATGCACTCGCGCATGTACGGATCGACGGCGAGCCACAGGTTCTCGACCAGAGCCCCGCCTTCCGGTACGGGCGGCAGGGGCAGCTCGACCTCCGCGAAGTCCTCGGGTACGGGCATGCCCTGCGGGCGCCGCCGCTGCTGCACGGCACGGGCCGTCCTGACGTTCACGCCGTCTCCTTCGCCGCCGGGGCCTGCCCGGACCGTGTCGTGACGCGGATCGCGTGCGCGCATTCCGTCAGGAAGCGGCGCAGCTCCGCCGGGTCGGTATGGGATGCCTCGATGAACACGGGTACCTCCCACTCCTGGTAGGTGATGTGCCGGGGCGTCGTCTGCTCCGGCGCGAGGATGTGCAGGTGGTCGACGTACGGGTGGGTGCGCAGCCACTCCGGCAGGTGGATGTCCCGTGTCTTCGCGGGCGCCAGGTGGTGGCCGGGGAAGGCGAGCCAGCCGTGGTAGCGGCCGGTGGGCGGCTGCGGCCGGGGCCGTTCCAGACCGAGGCGGACGGCGATCTCGTGCGTGGGCAGGTGCACGCCGGTGTGCCGCTCGTGGGTGGGGACGACCGCGGCTCCCCCGACCCGGTTGGCGACCTCCAGGAAGACGAGTTCGCCCTCAGGGGTCTCGAAGAACTCCAGGTGGAGGCAGCCCTCCTCGATGCCGAGCGCCTTCACCACCTGTTCGGCGAAGTGCCGCTGACCGGGCGAGCAGGCCTCCTGGTGGGAGCCGAGCGGCAGGCCGTCCGCGTACACGACGGGCTTGTTGACGTATCGGCTGACGGCGAGGTCCGTGATCCGGCCGCCGTCGACGAGGCCGTCGGCGTGCAGGATCTCCCCGTCGATGTGCTCCTCCAGCTGGAACTGCCCGGGGTCCGCCAGCTTGTGGTAGACGCTGAGCGCAGCGCGCGCCGTCTCGTGGACCGTGACGTCCTCGCTGGAGGCGCCCTGCCGGGGCTTGAGGACCGTGCGGCCGTCCCAGGGCAGGGGCCGGCAGGGGGCGGGGTCGGCCACGAACCGCGGGATGCGCAGTCCCGATCCGGCCAGCGCCTCCTTCATCCGCACCTTGTCCCGGACCTGCTCCAGGCGGTCGAGCGCCGGGCCGTCGAGGCCGAGATGGCGGCGCACGTGCCAGGCCTCGGTGATCCCGAACTCGGAGAGGGCGAGCACCTTCTCGTAGCCGTCGGCCGGTGAGGTCCGGGCGCGGATGCCGTCGACCAGATCCTCGTCGGCGTCCAGGGTGATGCGCTCGCAGGGCAGCGCGTCGGGCAGGTCGGCCATGCGGTGGGGGTGGCCGATGTACGTCACCTCGTGCCGCTCGTGGTCGATGCCCCGGTGGTAGTCGATCTTCCGGTAGGGCACCTGGTGAATGATGAGGATCTTCATCCTTGGTACTCCAATGTCGTGATGCCCCAGCTGAAACCCATGGCGCTGGTGGCGAGCATGATCAGCTCTCCGGGACGCAGCCGGCCCGCCGCATCGAGGGCACCGAGAGCGATGAGGGTGTCCGCCCCGCCCATGTGGGCCAGGCGGTCGTAGAGGAAGACGCTGCGGTCCCCGGGGACACCTATGGCGTCGAGGAGCCGCAGGTGCATGTCCCGGTCACCGTGGTTGATCAGAAAGTGCGCGATGTCGTCCCGGGACCGGTCGAGGACGTCGAGCGTCTCGTCGACGAGGGCGGTGAACTGCCGTACGTAGGCGTCCGCCAGACCCTTGCGGTGGGCGGCACGGCGGATGACGACCCGGTTGTCCGCCGGCTCACCCGCGTAGTAGTCGGCCCAGCTGCCGTCGGTGCGCATCGCGGAGTGCAGGACACGGAAACGGCCCGCACCGCCTTCCAGCAGCACCGCCGCAGCCGCATCACCGAAGTTGAACAGAGCCTTGGAATCCGGGTCACTGTAGTCGACCATCCTGCTCAGCCGGTCCGAGACGAGGACCAGCGCGTACTCGCCCTCACGCAGCGCTCCCGCCGTCGACAGCAGGCGGATCGCGGTCATTCCGCCGTTGCAGAAGTTCGTCACCTCGAAGCTGTGGGCGTGGTCGGCGCCGAGCGCGTGAGCCACCTTGGCGGCGGGCGACCAGAACGGGCGGTCCCACTCACCGGAGCCGGCGCAGACCACCTGGGCGATGCGGGATGGGTCGATGCCGGTCCGGTGCAGAACCGTTCGGGCCGCGGTGAGCGCCAGTTCCCATGCCTGCTCGCCGTCGGCGAGCACGGGGAAGCTCTCGCAGTGCGTGATGCTCGCCAGCTCCGCGAGGGCGACACCCGAGGCCGTGTGCATGGCCCGGATGTCGGCCCTCGCGGACGGGAAGCACACGTCGAAGTCGACTATGCCGCCCACGATCCGTCCCTGCCGATGCTCACCCGGTGCACCGTGCGGTCCACGCCGGGCTCGACCTCGGTCGCCGCGTGGTACGTCGTCGCCGTCTTCCACACCACCAGGTCGTTCGTCGTCCAGCGGTGGGTGTAGACGTGCTCCGGGTCCTGGATGAGCCGGTCGAGCAGTGCGAAGAACTCGGCGTTCTCGTTGGCGTCGAAACCGGTCACCGAGTCCAGGTACTCCGGGGCGCCGTAGAGGAAGGGACGGCCCGTGTACGGGTCCTCCTGGACCAGGGCGTGCTCGGTGGGCGGGTGTTCCTCGGCGACCAGGGCCTTGAACTCGGCGATGGACAGGCCGACGTGTTCCGCCGAAATACGCTGCCGCTTGGTCACCGTGTGCAGGGCCGTCCGGCCGGCGATCTTGTCCTTCCACTCCTGGGGCAACCGCTCGTACACATCGATCGCACTGGCGTACAGGGTGTGGCCGCTGGTGCTCGGTACCTGGACGCCATGGAGCATCGTGAAGGGCGCCGGGTCCTTCATGTACGAGGAGTCCTGGTGCCAGAAGTTGCCGACTCTGGCCACGCCGACGGGCCGGTTCGCCTTCCTCGCGTTGGAGGAGATCATGATCTCCGGCTGCTCGGGGTGGCGGTACTTGGCCATCAGGAACGGCACCGGTCTGCCGATCCTGGACGCCAGCTCCACCTGCTGCCCCGGTGTGATGTCCAGGCCGCGGACCACGGCCAGCTCGCGCCGGTGCACGAGGTCGAGCAGCTGCTCGACCACCTCGGGACGCCGGAAGTCCTCGTAGCCGACTCCGGTCATCTCGGAACCGATGAACGGGGTGATTTCCTTTATCTGCATGAACTGTCTCCCTTTGGAGCGGAAGTTTCTGCCGCGTGGCGCGGGATATCAGGCGCCGTCGAGGCAGGCGCGCAGGGAATCGGCGAATTCCCCGATCTCATCCAGGGTGCGGAAGGGGGCGATGGTCACCCGGAAGCGCTCGCCGCCCTTGGGCACGGACGGGTAGTTGATGGGCTGGACATAGATCCCGAACTCGTCGAGCAGCCGCCGTGAGATGTTCTTGACGCGCTGACCTCCGGGGATCAGCACCGGCACCAGGTGGCTCTCGGCGTTGATGAAGTCGATCCCCGCGCTCCTGAGCGCGGCACGCATCGCCCTCGCGTTCTCCCGCAACTGGCAACGGAGTTGGGCTCCCCGTTCACTCCGGATCACCTCAAGGCTCCGCCGCGTGGCGTCCAGAGCGGACCGGGGGATGGTGGTCGTGAAGATGAATCCGGGCGCTTTCGACCGCACGTAGTCGAGGGCGTCGTCAGGCCCCGCGACATAGCCGCCCGTGGTTCCCACGGCCTTTCCGAAGACGCCCTGCACAAAGGTCGCCCGACGCTCGCCGATCTCTTCGCAGATACCGGCTCCGGTGGGGCCGTTCACGCCAATGGCGTGCGTCTCGTCCAGATAGGTGAGGGCGTTGTAGCGCTCCGCCAGGTCGCAGATCTCCCGGATCGGTGCGATGTCTCCGTCCATCGAATAGACGGACTCGAAGACAATCAGCTTGGGCCGCTCGACGTCGTATCGGGAGAGGAGTTCTTCCAGCGCCGCGACATCGCTGTGCGGGAAGACATGCCTGCGGTTCTTCGAGGCGCGTATTCCTTCGATCAGCGAGCGATGATTGAGGGAATCGGAGAAGACCACCATGTCCGGTACGGCCGCAAGCAGCGTGGTCAGCGTCTCGAAGTTCGCGACATATCCGCTCGTGAAGACGAGGGCGCGGGGCTTGCGGTGCCATTCGGCGAGGTCCCGCTCCAGTTCCACATGCGCCTCGCTGGTGCCGGCGATATTGCGGGAGCCCCCGTTACCGGTGCCATGCCGCCGGATCGAGGCCATCTGCGCCTCCATGACCTGCGGGTTCTGGCTCATCCCCAGATAGTCGTTGGTGCACCAGACCTGGATGCGGCGCGCCTGGTGGATCGCGTACCCGGGTTCATCGGCCAGATAGGAACACGGCGTGAAATCCCGGTACAGACCTGATTCCTTCAGATCGGCGAGGCTCGCCCGCAACCCTTCGAAGACGGCGTCGGGTCTCAATTCAAACGGCAGGACGGACACGTTTCCCCTCCCATGGGAATTCTCTTCGGAAGACGCTGACCGGGGTGCGGTCACCCCCATTGCGAGTCGCCCAGTTCGAGGGGTGCGGCAGCAGAAGTGAGCAGCTCGGCCTTTACGTCCGCCCCGCCCCCCGCCGCCACACCGAGGGCCGCACCGACCACCAGCGCAAGTGCGGCGACGATTTTTCGTAAAGAATTCATCCTGAACATGTCCAGGCCCCCGTGTAGTTGGTCCGGCCGATCTGTTCGGCCGGTGACAAGAATCATGGGGTGCGGATCTCGCCTTCGGCAGAGGAATCCCTGAGCATGATCATGTAATTCCAGAACCTGAAGGACGAACAGATGTGCACCAATCCGGGCATTCCTGGCGCGTCGACGCCGGTAGGAATCTGCGAGGAGGGCTTGGCCTTCTACGCAGGCGTACTACAGGAGCGCCCGCCAAGCGGTGAATGTCCCGAATGCCTTGTGGCGCTGGGGCTGATTCAGCAGACCCGGGAGCAGTTGGTGGCCATCCCGCCCAGCCTGGCCGGTGAGGTCCTGACGCGCCCCATGGAGCAGGCCATCGACCGCGAGCGGAGCACGCTCGCCGCGGTGCGCGCGGCCATGCAGCGCGCGGAGGAGGTCTACCGCGACAGCCGGCGGGCCGACGGCGAGCAGGCGGTGCGGGTCATCAGCGACGCGGACGTCATCAGCACGACGCTCTCCGCGGCCGTGGGCTCCTGCCGGCAGGAACTCCTCACCGCCCAGCCCGGCGGCGGGCGCCCCCCGGAGCTTCTCGGCAAGGCGCTCACCAGCGATCTGGCCGCTCTCCGGCGCGGCGTACAGCAGCGCACGATCTACCAGCACACCATCCGCAGCCACGGCCCCACACTCGCCTACACGGGGCGGGTCTCGGCGGCCGGTGCCGAAGTGCGCACCCTGGACGAGGTGTTCGACCGGCTCATCGTGTGCGACCGGAAGATCGCCTTCGTCCCCGACCCCGCCGAGGAGCGGCAGCAGGTCGCCCTGGCCATCGAGCACCCCGGGCTGATCCGCTATCTCGTCGGCATCTTCGAGCACGCCTGGGAGCGCGCCACGCCGCTGCCGCACTCACCCGGTGAGCAACGGCCTCCCCTGCTCACCGACGACACACGCCGGGCCGTCCTGCACCTCATGGTGAACGGCTACACCGACGAGACCATCGCCGGCCGCCTCGGCATGAGCACCAGAAGCGTCGCCACCCACGTCCGTAAGACGGCAGAGGCCTTCGGCAGCCGCAGCCGTGCCCAACTCTCCTACCTCATCGCCAAGGCAGGGATCCTCGACGAGGATCCCCCGCCGCCCCCCTCACCGCTCCGCGTACCCACCCGCGCCGAGAGGGACGAGGGAGATTCCACGGCGCGCAGACCGTGACCCCGGGGGCCGGGGGCCAACGGCGTCGGCCCCCGGGGCAGGCTCGTTTCTCGGCCCGCTCCAGGATCGCCACGCACTCCTCATGGTGCGTCATCGGGAAGATCTCGACCTGAACGGGCCGGGAAAGGCGCCAGGTCAGAAGCGGTATTCCGGCCCATCCCCCGTCATGAAGGCGCCACGAGCGCCAGTGAAGGGCACGACCGGTGGTGGGAGGCCCGCGTCGTCTAGCCGCACGCCCTGCGGGGAGACGGGTCGGGCCTGGAGGGAACGAGTCGCTGAACCGGTCATCGAGCCGGTTGCGTACCGCCGCACGGCCCGCGCCCTCGCACGGCGGCCTCGCACAACCCTTGCAACCATCGGAAGCCCGTCGGTGTTTGGTGAGTGATGGACAAAACAGCCGAGCCACTCTGCGAACGCCTGGCGACGGATCTGGACGACGGTTTCACGGAACTGGTCCGGGTCCACGCCTCAGCGGTCCATGCCTTCTTGCTCCGGGTGACGGGAAACGCCGCGGAAGCAGACGACCTGGGCCAGGAGGCATTCCTGCGCGCCTACACGGCGCTGCAGGGGTACTCCGCGGAACGGCGCCGTGCGCTGCGTCCCCGTGCGTGGCTGATGACGATCGCCGCGAACGTGTGGCGCAACCATGTGCGCACTTGCGTCCGCAGGCCCGTCGCCGGCGCCCGCGTGGAGGATTCCTGCGAGAGCTGGCCGGCCGCCGGGCCGGGGCCGCAGGAGCGGGCGGACACGGCCGCCGACCGGGCCGTGCTGGTCGCGGCGCTCGCTCGATTACCCGAGCGGGCCAGAGTGGCGGTGGTCCTGCGCCATGTGGTCGGAATGAGCTACGCCGAGGTGGCCACGGTGCAGGGCTGCTCGGTCGGTACGGTCAAGGCTCAGGTGTCGAGAGGGCTCGGCACCCTGCGTGAACTGCTGGAACCAGAAGTCGCGTTGCTGAGGGAGGTGACGATGTGAACCGAGGTGGGGAATGGACCTCGCAGCCGGAGGGCCGGGTGGAGACCGCACTGGCGGGACTTGCGGGCCCCGCTCCCGGGGACTTCGCGGCCCGGGTGCTGCAGCGGGTGGGAGTCCCGAGGGACCGTTACGACACGTATCTGCACCTCGACGCGCCCGCCGGCGGGCTGTATGTCGCGTACGGGGTGGAGTCCGTGACGGGATCCGCGTTGGGGGGAACGCTGCCCGGCCCCCGGGCGTTCGAAGAGGCGCACCTCGCCCGCACGGGGCGGAGCGCGATTCCCACGACACGGCCCCTGCCGGGTCTGCGGACCGCGTTGCGCACCGGTCGGACCAAGAATTTACGGATCGATCTTCCGGAGCTCACCGAGGCGGAGCGGGCCGCGCTCGATGCGGTGCGCACCATTCCACGCGGGCAGCTGCGGCCGCTCGCCTGGGTCGCGCGGGAGGCCGGGCTCGCCGGCTCCGCCGCTGTCACCGAGGCACTGGTGGTCAATCCGGTGCCGCTACTGATCCCCTGCCACCGGGTCACGTTCGACGACGGCGGTCCCTGCGATCTGCGGTACGGGCCCATCGTGGGCGCGGCCCTGCGGGACGCCGAAGGGATCGACGATGATCTGGTGGGACTGGCCCGGTCGGGGACGGTGTTCCTCGGCAGCGACACCACACGGATCTACTGCCATCCCACCTGCGCCCATGCGCGCCGGATCGCCCGGTCCCATCAGGTGCCGTTCCGCTCGGCACGGGCCGCCCACGAAGCGGGCTACCGCGCCTGCAAGAGCTGCCGTCCGATAGCGGCGTAAGGCCCACGGCGGAGTGGGGTCCGCCGTGAAGTGAGGCCGGTCCCGGCGTGCGGTCCCGCGCGCCGGGCGGAGAACAGCCGCGTGCCGAACGCCGCGGGGTACGGGACCGCCATTCAAGTCACCCAGCGGGGAGGAAGACGTCATGCATGCCAGGAGCCGCAGCGCGGCGAGCGAGGTGGTGGGCTCCGTGGTCCTCGGGGAACACCTGACACCGATCGGCCGCCTGGCGCTGGCCGCCACCGATGAGGCCCTGCTCTACTGCGGTTTCTATCCGGTGGACGCCGTACGTCAGCGCCTTTCGACGGGTGTCCGGGAGTGCGGGGACGAGGCGGAAGCCGGTGCCGGGCAGCTGGCTGTGTTGCGGGAGACCCGTGAGCAGCTGGACGACTTCCTCGCGGGCAAGCGGCGCACGTTCTCCGTGCCGTTGGATCCGAGTCTGGCGACGCCGTTCAGCAAGGAGGTCGTACTGGCGGTGGCCGAGCAGGTGCCGTACGGCGGAACGGCGACCTATGGGGAGCTGGCCGCCTCGGTGCACCGGCCCGGCTCCGCGCGGGCGGTGGGCAAGGCACTGGGGGCGAACCCGTTGTGTGTGGTGCTGCCCTGCCACCGGATCGTCGGTGCCTCGGGCCGGCCGACGGGGTACGCGGGCGGCGTCCGGGCCAAGCGCTTTCTGCTCGACCTGGAATCCCGGGGCTGAGCCGGCGATGCGGCCGTTCACCCACCGACCCCCAGTCGTACGGCGAACCCGATGAACACCGCTCCCACCAGTGCCTCGACCACCCGGGCGGCACCGGCGTCCGCGTCCGGTCGGCGCGCCGTCGCCCGGCGGCGCAGCAGGAACACACCGCCGCTCAGCACGGCCGGCCAGAGTGCCGCCAGCGACAGATGGACGGCCGCCGGCACCGCCATCGTGCGCGCCGGGGGCTCCCCGGGCGTCACGAACTGCGGCAGAAACGCCAGCAGAGACAGTCCGACCTCGAGGTTGGCGCCGGTGCACAGCAGTCCCCGCAGCCAGCAACGGCGCAGGGACGGCGGCGGGCGGTCGGCTTCGGAGCCCGGCCGGCCCGGCGCGGGCGGTCGGCGAAACGCGGACGCAGGGCCCGTTGACCCCACAGCAGCATGGCGGCGGCCGGTGGGGCCAGGGATCGGGGTCCGTCAGGGCCGGCCGCGGCCGGGGTCGCGAAGGCCCCGGCCGCACCGCACGGTCAGCCCGCCAGGTCCGCCGACAGCGGCCGGTGTCCGAGGCCGACCTCGGTCTCGGGCAGGCCGGGGAAGACCGCGGTGACGGTGGTGCCACTGCGTACGGCGGGGATCTCCTGCCGCAGCCGGGTCAGCGACGTCTTGCGCTCGTGCCACGGGCACACCAGCCGGTTGCCCTCGGGTGCCAGGCCGGCCAGATGCAGCGGGCCGCCGCGATGCGGGCAGCGGGCCCGCATCACGAAGGAGCCCTCGTCGGTCCGCGCATACACATACGGTTCGCCGGCCACCACGGCGCAGTTGTCCCGGCCGGCCACGGAGAAGGTCACTACATGCACTTCTTGTAGTCCCCCACCGAGTGGATCTGGTAGACGCACTCCTCGGACTCGATGATCGCGCCGTGCAGCCGGTTGCGCTGGATGACGGTGCCCTCGCCCGCTTCGAGGATCTGGTGCGAGTCGAAGCCGGAGACGAACTTCATCGTCCCGGAGACGATGTGGCACAGCTCGTCACCGTCGTGACAGTGGGTGTTGGACAGCTCCCCGTACGGTTCGACGATGTCGGCGACGGGAGCGGTGACGCGGCCGCTGGAGAGGGCGTCCCACACCGGTGCGTGGAGCTTCTTGAACTCGGGGCCCTTGTCCATCCAGGCGATCTGGGTGGCGAAGTCCTCGTCGGCGATCTCCTGGATGCGGCGGTACTCCTCGATGCCGCGGACGATCTCCGGGATGATCTGCTCGCCGTGCTGGGCGACCAGCGGACGGATCAGCTTCTCCAGCGCCATCCGGCCGTGGTGCTGGTCGATATGCACGTGCTCGGTGAAGTACTGGGTGTCGGCGCGGTCACCGAAGACGTCCTTGAGCAGTGCCGTGGCCCGCCGGCAGAAGTCCACCAGGGTGGCCTCGGTGTAGTAGAGCGCGCCGACGTAGCGGAAGAACAGTTCGTGGTTCTTGCCCAGGTAGTGGAAGTAGTTGTTCATCAGCAGGCTGCTGTTGAGGTAGTACTGCCAGTACCGGTGGACGTCGGTCTCGAGTCCGACCGACTCCAGGGTGCGCTCGAAGAGCCGGCTGTGCTTGGTGTCGTGGACGCCGTAGCCGTACTCATCGATGACGATCTTGAACCACTCGGACTGGGCGGCGCCGTAGTAGCCGAGCACATTGCGGATCATCGGTGAGGCCTCGGAGAGGAAGTCCGGGGCGAACTGGATGAGCCACATGCGGGCCGCGCGCTCGCGGTCGGTGGAGTCGGCGATGGCCTTCTCGGAGAGGGAAGGGCCGGCCGGTTCGTGGGCGTTGAGAGACTCGAGGTAGGCCTCCAGGCTCTCGGCGGTCCACTTCCCGGACGTCTCGACCTCCTTGTCGAGGAAGCCGAAGGCGTACCGCTCCAGGGCGGGCCGGATCATCTCGCCGAGCACCCGGTTGGACGAGCTGTAGAAGCTCTTGAAGTCCTCCCACTTGCCCTCGCCGCCCAGACCGCCCTTGGGCAGGAAGACCAGGTCGGCCTCGTAGATGCTGGTGAGCAGGCGCTGCACGGCCAGGCTGCTGTAGTCGAGTATTTCGTCGCGGTCCGGGATCCGGTCGAGGTCCAGGTGCCGGAGCACCTGTGGTCGCAGCTGGCGCCGGTAGGGGTTGTCGCTGTTCTGCCACTCCTCGTTGTCGAGGTAGATGGGGTTGCTGGCATAACGGACGACCGCGTCGCGCAGTTCCTCGCCGTGCAGCTCGAACGGCTCGTAGGGGAACGGAGTGTGGCTCATCGGTTCAGGTCGGCCTTCCTGTGAGGTGGGTCCGGATGCTCAGGTCGCGGAGAGGCTGTGGTCCGTCCAGTGCAGTTCCACGTCCAGCAGGTCTCCGGCGCTGACCGGGGCCGGCTTCTCGAACGGGATCAGCGCCTGCATCCAGTGGGACCCGACGTTGTCGGGCGAGTTGCGCAGTACGACGCCGGAGCCGAGGTCGAGTTCGAACCAGGCGACCATCGCGGTGGCGTCCCCGGCGGCGGTGGCGGGTACCCGGACGACCCGGCTGCCGGCCTCCAGCGGATCGGTGAGCAGATCGAAATCGAGCAGCTCGACGGGGTCGGAGAGAATCTCGTGCGGCCAGGTGTGCAGCCGTACGGGGAAGTGCCCCCGGGTCGACGCCGCGTTCATCAGTGACACGTCGAAGCCGCCGGCGTTGCCGACGCGGTTGAGGCCGTTCGCCACCTCGCTGTGGATGAGCTGCCCGTACACCCGCGCGGCACCCGGGATCAGGACGCCGCCGGGGGCGAGGAGTTGGGTCCGGGCGTGGCGCATCGTGGGCAGCAGCCCTTCGCCGATCAGTCCGCAGTCGACGATCTCGGAGATGAGGACGTCGACCGGGCGCTCCAGATCGCTGCCCATGTCCAGATGGGTGGAGCGCTTGTTGACGACGGTGATGACGTCGGACATCCCGTGCTGGGCGATGATCTGCCGCGCGATCTCGGCGAGCAGCGGGTTCTCCTCGCAGGTGACAACCCGGCCGGCACCCGCCCGGGCGGCGGCCATGGCCAACAGGCCGGTGCCGGTGCCGATGTCCAGGACGTGGGAGCCGGCCGGGATGCGGCGCTCCAGCGCCACGATGAGGGCGTCGTTGCGTTCGGTGTCGTTGAGCATCGCGAAATGCCAGCGCGGGACCGTCCGGGCGGCGATCTCGGCGAAGGCCGCGGACTGCGGGGACAGGCTCTCGCGAGGCCGGGCCATGGCGTCGACGGTGGCGGTCGCCAGCCGGTTCAGCTCCTGCGCCTGGGTCTGCAACGAGGCGAGCGCGAGACGCAGTCCGGGGGATGCGTCGAGGTCGAGCGCAGTGAATTCCTCGTCCCGGAATTCTGCATTCCCGTTGGCCGGGGATTTGGCGGAAATACTCATGACAGTGTGTGCACGCTCCTCCGGAATGAATTTCCGAATTGACGGCCGCTGGGGATGAATTGCCCATGGGGGCGAAGCGGGTCGTTCTCATCCTCAGGACACCATCCGCTCCGGGGGCCGGGCAAGGAACCCATTCGGAGTGCGGTCCTACTGCGGTACTTGAAGATTTCATGAAGGATGGCGACCGATTTCTCGCGGAACTGCCCGCAGGCCCGTACGCACCCCTGGCAGTTCCTCGCCTGCTCACGGGCGATCCAGGCGCCGGGTACCACAAAGGAATTGCGGGCGTTTGCGGCACTCGGGCAGGCGTCATTCCGGTTCGGCGTCACGGGGCGCCGAACCGGGTTGACGGGCAGGGGAATTCGCCGGTGCGCGGCGGGGCCGGCCGGCCTCGTTCAGGCGGCCCGGCCCAGGGCCACGGTGTGGGCGGCCATCGCCAGCAGGGAGAGCGTGATGTGCCGGTACCAGGCCGTCCAGGTGCGGATCTCGTGCCGGTCGAGGCCGGTGTGCAGGCGTGCGGCCTCCAGGCAACGCCGCGCCTGGCAGCGGGCGACGGCCGCGGCCACCATGGCATGACCGCTGGTGCCACGGGGCGCGTGCACCAGATAGCACTCGGTCCGGGGCACCTCCGGCCGGCGGTGCAGCAGCAGCGAGCGGGTGAAGCCGTCACGGAGCGGCGCCGCGGAGCTCCCACGCAAGACGTCCGGCACCGCCAACCGGGCCCATCTGCCGGGTACGGTGCCGGGCTCTTCCCCGGCGGGGGACGGCCACCAGCGCTGCGGGGGAACGGCCGCGGCGGACGGGACGGCGCCGAGCCGTCTGGCCGGCGCGGCGAAGACATAGCCGATGCCGTTCTCCTCCAGCCAGCCGCGGAGCGCGTCGTCCTGGCCGTAGTCCTGCCCCCCGCACACCCATTGGAAGGGTACGGACGAGTCGATGGCGCGCTGGATCATCGTCCGCGCCAGCTCGGGTTTGGTCCGGTACGCGAGGCGTCCCTCGGGGACACCGGCCTTGACGCAGCGCTTCGGGTCGTCGGTCCAGGACTCCGGCAACAGCAGCTCGCGGTCCATCAGGGCGTGTCCGTGCGGGGAGATGTAGGCGGTCATGATCGCGGTCTGGCAGTTCTCGACGCGGCCGGTGAGCTCGGTGTACTGGCGTGCCGCGGCGACGGTCTTGGCGCCCTTCTTCAGGGCGTCGGTCTGGCCGAGGACCAGCATCGCCCCCGGATGGCCGAGATTTTCCGAGAGGTAGCCGCGGACGGTGCCCTGGACCGCGTCGGCATCCCAGCGGGCGCGGGTGAGCAGGCGCTGCATCCGCCAGGGCGACGAGTCCCCCACCCGCTGCGCAAGCTGCCAGGTGTTGCTGCGCCGGCCGTCGGCGAGCAGACCCAGGGCGTACTGCATCGCCTGTGCCCGCGGTTCGGGCCGGGCGAAGAGCGGTCCGATGCGCGCCCCCAGATCGGCGAGGACCGCGTTCAGCCGGCTGTCGTCCCCCCGGGGAGCCTGCTGCCCGGCGGCGGACGTCTCGCGGTCGGGGCCAGGGGTCAACGGGTGCGGCGCCGGCACCGGATCGGGCGCAGGCGAGTGGGCGGGCGCGGGCGCCGGGTCGGGTGCGGGCGCCGCGGCCGCCTGGGCGGTCATGGCTATTCGGACGGATTCCGGGGTCGGCAGGACGGTCGGTAACGCTGCATCCGCCGGTCTGGTGGCGCACTCGGTAACAGTCACTGGAGCTCCTCCGTCGGGCGCACGGCCACGGGGCCGCACGCCTGCTCTGGCGCGGTACGTGCTGATTCCAGGTGGGGTGAATAACGCTGTGATTGCAGCGAGAAAACGGACAGATGCCTTCCGGTATTCGCGGGCACGCACATGCAGCCACGCGAAGTCTGGCCGCTCAGGCCCGGTCCGTTGTGAACCCCCCGCTACGCCGAACGGCCCGGCCGCCGACGTGAACAAACTAAACGTCAGTTTGCTTCTTGATCGCCCGAACGATGCCCCCCGCATCCGTTTCGGACCTGCTCCAGCGAACCTCACGCCTCGAAGTCCCGACAACTAAAAGGTAGGCAAATAGAAATTCAAGCGTAGGTCACGACAGAAGACCTCCGAGGGGCTGGCGAAGGAACATACTTGCTGGTAGGGCGTGGTTTCGGCGCCCCGGCGGGCCGAGATCCACCGGCAGTGGAGAAAGATCGCGTAAGTCGGCTTGCCCCGAGTGCCGTTCCTGAGGCGCTCCCTCCGCAACCTTCTGGGGCGTCACGGTGTTCCCAAGGTGTAGGGCGGAGAATTGACAGCAAAGACCGACGGGGCGACACACCGGATCCCACCTCAGAAAACACCCCGGAATTCTCATTCCGCGAGAGAGCGGCAGCCCTCGGCGGCACACGATGATTCCAGCCATACTCCGCCGGGAAGGCCACGGCCCGACCGCGCGACAGATGAAGACGGCCCCCTGGAGGCCGAGGGCCTTCCAGGGGGCCGGAGTTCACACCGGGAGTCCGCACCGCGGTGAAGCACCCGGAGCGCGCGGACGAAGGATCGGGCGAGGGACGGGCCCGGGATTCAGGCCGGCCGATGGCTCGCCAGGGCGCTCTCGACGTCGTGGCCGTGGAGCCAGTCCTGACGCTCCGGTGCGGGGACGCTCATCGCCGCGTCACGCTCCCGCTGGGCCTCGCCGTCCGGCAGGTGGAACGCCGTGCTGTTGCCCCGGGAGCTCTCCTGCACCAGCGTCGTCCGTGGCCGGCGTAGCGATTCGTACCGCTGCAGGGCGGCGGGCAGCTCACCCGGGACGGCCTCCCGCAGACAGGCCGCGAGCGCCACGGCGTCCTCGATGGCCTGGTTGGCGCCCTGACCCAGAAACGGCAGCATGGGATGGGCCGAGTCGCCCAGCAGCGTGACCCGACCGGTGCTCCACCGCTCGATCGGATCCCTGTCGTGCAGTGCCCACAGGCTCACGTCGTCCGCCGCGCCGATGAGCGAGGTGACATCCGCGCACCATCCCTCGTACGCCGCGGCCACGTCCTCGACCCGGCCCCGGCGCGACCACGACTCGTCACCGGACCCGCTGGTGGGCACCGTCGCAACGAAGTTCACCAACCGCCCACCGGACACCGGGTAGCAGACGAAGTGCCGCCCCGGTCCCAGCCACAGCTGCACCCGGGGTTCCGCCACCAGGCCGGGTATCCGCCGGCTGTCGACCAGGCCGCGGTACACGGACTGGCCGGAGAACCGCGGCCGGTCGGCCACCAGGGCCCGCCGCAGCACGGAGTGGATGCCGTCGGCGCCGACCACGGCATGCGCCTCGGCGTGCGAGCCGTCCGCGAACCGCAGCACCGCGCCGTCCGGCCGCTCCTCGACCGCGGTGCACCGCGCGTCCAGCCGCACCACGCCCGGCGGTAGCGCCTCGACCAGCACGCGGTGCAGGTCGGCGCGGTGCAAGGCGTAGTACGGCGCGCCGTACCGCTCCTCACTGTGCTTCCCCAGCAGCCCGCGGCTGATCACCGAACCGTCCGCCCAGCGCCGGAACTCCATGGCCTCGGGCACCACGGCCACCGCCCGCAACGCGGGCTCCAGGCCGAGCCGGTGCAGCAGCCGGGTGGCGCTCGGGGAGAGCTGCACCCCCGCGCCCACCTCCGCCAGGCGGGGCGCCTGCTCGTACACCCGGCACCCCAGCCCTGCGCGGTGCAGTGCAAGTGCGAGCGTCAAGCCCGCCAGTCCTCCTCCGACCACGGCGATGCGCGGCGGTGCGTCCTTCTTCATCGGCCCCTCCTCCACAGGCGTGTGTCCCTTCGGACACGGTCACCCGCAGAACACCGCAGAGCCCAACTCAGTTGCGTTCTCGGGGAAATTCGCCTCCCCCGGACGGCGAAGTACCGCTGTAGCCGCCGACTTCTTCTCCATTCGGCGCCGAAGCCCCGAGGATGTTGCCCAAGCCGCCGCCGGGCCATAAGAATCTGGGTCCGGCGGGAACGTACACGGGCCGGGTCCGGAGCGCCTCATAAGTTCGCTCCGACGTACGCCGGCCCGATTCCGAAGAGTTCACCGTTCTCCGGGTATTCCTCAATCCGCAGTTGCGACTGACGGTTCCCGTATCACCCGTGCTTACGGAGGGTGCTGTGCCCCTACTACCTCTCAGCGGAAAATCGTTGCGCCTTGCCCGACTTTCAAGGCCCGGCGACGGAAAATTTCTGATCGTGCCCATGGACCATTCCGTGGCCGACGGCCCCATAGCCGACGCCGCCGGATTCAGCCGGATCGTCGGTGACGTGGTGACGGCCGGCGCCGACGCCCTCGTCGTACACAAGGGGCGCGCCCGCGCCATCGAACCGAGCCAGCTCAACGGCGCCGCCCTGATCGTCCATCTCAGCGCCAGCACACCGCACGCACCCGACGGCGACGCCAAGGTTCTCGTCGGCGGCGTCGAGGAAGCGGTGCGCGCCGGGGCGGATGCCGTCAGCGTGCACATCAACATCGGCTCGGACACCGAAAAACGTCAGCTCGCCGACCTCGGCGCGGTCGCGGCGGGTTGCGAACGCTGGGGCATGCCGCTGCTGGCGATGATGTACGCACGAGGTCCGCGCATCCAGGACCCCTGCGATCCCGCACTTCTCGCCCATGTGGTGAGCATCGCCGTCGACCTCGGCGCCGACCTGGTGAAGACCGTCGCGGCGGGCACGGCGGAGGACATGGCCGGCATCGTCGCCAAGACCCCGGTGCCCGTCGTGGTGGCCGGCGGCGCGGCCGACAGCCGCGACCTCACCGACTTCGCGCACTTCGCGATGGACGCCGGCTGCCGCGGACTCGCCGTCGGCCGGCGGGTGTTCCACAGCCCCGACCCGGCGGCAGCGGTCCGCGCTCTGGCCGCCGCCGTCCACGCACCACGATCGCAAGCCGCCCCGAATTCAACCTCCCTACCCGAATTGGCAGGTGCGATGTGAAGTTCGCCTGGATTGACATTCGTTCCGTTTCCGCCGATCAGCGCGAGGCGCTCGTCGAGGCGGCCGTGCACGCCCGTATCGACGGCATCGTCGACGACGGACCGGAGATCCTGGCCACCCTCCCCCCGACCGTCCGCAAGGTGCTGGTCGCCAAGGGCCCCGGCGACGGGGCCGCGGCGGACCGGGACGGCTACGACGTACTGCTCACCGATGTCACGGACACCGACGGGCTCGCGGTGCTGCAGGGCCGGGCCCTGGAGGGCCAGGACTCCGTGGCGGCCCATGTGCCGGTCCACGACGACGCCTCGCTCACCCTGGCGTGCTCGGCCGCACGGGCCCTGCCGTACACCGCGGTCACCTTCAAGGACCCCACCAAGATCCCGCTGGAGATCGTGATCGCCGCGGCCGACAAGGCCCCGGGGCAGCTGATCTGCCGGGCGGAGTCCCTGGAGGAAGCGAAGATCATCCTCGATGTGCTGGAGAAGGGGTCGGAGGGCCTCCTCCTCGCCCCGAAGACCGTCGCCGAGGTCCTGGAGCTCGCCGAGCTCCTCCGGACCGACACCCCGCCGCTGCAGCTCACCGAGCTGACCGTGGAGTCCATCGAGCACAGCGGGCTCGGCGACCGGGTGTGCGTCGACACCTGCAGCTACCTGCACAAGGACGAGGGCATCCTGGTCGGCTCGTACTCCCACGGGTTCATCCTGTGCTCCAGCGAGACCCACCCGCTGCCCTACATGCCGACCAGGCCGTTCCGTGTCAACGCCGGCGCCCTGCAGTCGTACGTCCTGGGCACCGACAACCGCACCAACTACCTGAGTGAGCTGGGCGCCGGCGACACCGTCCTGGCCGTCAGCACCACCGGGCGCACCCGCCGCGTCGTGGTCGGCCGCGTCAAGCTCGAATCGCGTCCGCTGCTGACCATCAAGACCCGCGCCGAGGACGGCACCCTGGTGAGCCTCGCCGTCCAGGACGACTGGCACGTGCGGGTCCTCGGCCCCGGGGACGCGGTGCGCAACGTCACCGAGCTCAAGAAGGGCGAGAAGCTCATGGGCTACCTGGCCACCGACCAGCGCCACGTGGGCTGGCCGGTCGGCGAGTTCTGCGTCGAGAAGTAGACCAGCGCGCCGGCCCGGGCGCCTCGGTACGGATCCGTCTGCGAGGGACCCGTACGGGGCGCCCGGGCCGGCAGTGCGCGAAGTGGAGGGAATTCGCACCATGGATGAACTCGCCTATCAGCCGGCCGCCCGCCTCGCCGGGATGATCCGCCGCCGTGAGCTGTCCCCGGTCGAGCTGGTCCGGTCCTGCCTCGACCGCATCGAGCGCCGGAACCCGGCCGTCAACGCCTTCGTCACCGTCTGCGCCGACGAGGCCCTGGACGCCGCCCGGCGCGCGGAGCGGGAAGTGCTCAGCGGCAACCCGCTGCCACCGCTGCACGGCCTGCCCGTGGGCATCAAAGACCTCGATCCGGTGGCCGGAATCCGCACCACCCAGGCGTCGTTCGCCTTCGAGCACGAGGTGCCCAAGGCGAACGGCGTCAGCGCCGAACGGCTCCAGAGGGCCGGCGCCATCGTCATCGGCAAGACCAACACCCCGGAGTTCGGCCACAAGGCCATCACCGACAACTTCCTGTTCGGTCCCACCAGCACGCCCTTCGACCTGAGCGCCAACGCGGGCGGGTCCTCGGGCGGCGCCGCCGCGGCCGTCGCCGAGGGGCTGGTGCCCATCGCCCAGGGGTCCGACGCCGGCGGCTCGCTGCGCGTTCCCGGGTCCCTGTGCGGGGTGTTCGCCCTGATGGGCACCTTCGGCCGGGTGCCCACCGTGGTGCGCCCCAACGCGTTCGGGCTGCTCAACCCGATGGTGTGCTACGGCCCCGTCACCCGCACCGTCGAGGACGGGGCGCTGATGTTCGAGGTGATGGCCGGCCCGCACGCCCGCGACCCGTACTCGCTGCCCGCCGCGCCCGAGCGCCTCTTTGAGGCACTGCACCGCCCGCTCACCGGGCTGCGCGTGGCCTACTCCCCCGATCTGGGAGGTTTCCCGGTCGAGGCCGATGTGGCGGCGGTGGTGCGGGAGTCGCTCGGGGCGCTCATCGACGACGGCGCCGAGGTCGTCGAGATCGACATCAAACTGCCGCGCCCGCACCAGGAGTTCACGGCGCTGTGGCGGCGCATGCAGGCTGTCCGCCAGGTGGAGTTCCTCACCCGGATGCGGCGGGCCGGGGTGGACGTCCTCGCCCACCGCGACCGCATGGCGCCCACCTACCTGGAACTCCTGGAGATGGGCGCGCAGCCCTCGGCCGTCGACTACCGGCTCGAGGACATCCTGCGCAGCGAGCTCCTCGACTGCCTGGAGGACGTCTTCGACGAGTACGACCTCATCGTCAGCCCGGTGACCTCGGTGGCGCGGATACCCAACGCCACCGACCGCACCACGGTGGGTCCCTCAAAGGTCGCGGGCCAGAGCGTCAACCCGCTGGTCGGCTGGTGCCTCACCGGCCTCTACAACTTCATCGGCAGCCCCGCCGCCACCGTGCCCGCCGGCTTCACACCGGCCGGGCTGCCGGTCGGCCTGCAGGTCGCCGCCCGGCGCTTCGACGAGCCGCGGGTCGTCTCCGCATGCGCCGCCGTCGAGCGCCGCCGCCCCTGGCACGAGGGCTACGAGCGCCTGGAGCTGCGGCGCGAGCGGGAAGGCTGAGACACGGTGTCCCTCACTTCCCGTCGGGAAACCGGCTGGTGGGGCGCCGGGCTGCTGGACCGCCGGCCGTCCGACGCCCCGTGGGCGATCGCCCGCAGCACCGTCACCTACGGTCAGCTGCGCGCCCAGGTGGACGCGTTGCGTCACACGCTCAGGTCGTACGGCATCGGGGCGGGCCACACCGTCGCTCTTCAGGGCGCCCGCAGCTTCACCCAGATGTGGGCGCTGCTCGCGCTGTGGTCGTGCGGCGCCCAGGTGATGCTGATGGGTCCCGCACTGCGCGGCCGCGAGCTGGACACCCTCCTGGACCGCTGCCGGCCCCAGTACCACCTCTCGTTCGACGCCCCCGGGTGGGCCGCCGGGACCTTCCACGACGAGTGCGAGGTCCTCGTGCGCCGCCTGATCGGCGGCCGCCCGGCCGAAACCCCGCACTGCCTGATCCAGTTCACCTCCGGCAGCACCCGGATCGCCAAGGCCATCGGCCGCACGTCCGAGTCCCTCACCACGGAACTCGGGCGCTTCCGTGCGATCGGCGGGATGCCGCGGGGCGGGGAGAAAGCGCTGCTGCTGGCGCCGCCGGAACACTCCTTCGGCCTCATCGGGGGCGTGCTGCACGCGATGAACGCCGGCGCGGTCCCGGTCTTCGCGCCGGACTCCGGCCCCCGTGCTGTGCTCGACGCCTGCCGGGCCCACGACGTCGCCGCCGTCCTCGGGGCGCCCAGCCACTTCGCGGCTCTGGCGGACCACGACGAGGCACCGCCGCCGCCCCGGCTGCGGGTGGCGATATCCGCCGGCGACGTCCTGGACCGGCAGGTGGCCACCCGCTTCGCCGAGCGCTTCGGGGTGCGGATCGGCCAGGCGTACGGCACGACCGAGACCGGCGTCATCGCGGTCGACGCCGTCGGCTCCCACGGGCCGGGGACGGTCGGCGTGCCGGTGCCCGGTGTCCGGGTCCGGCTGGTCTCCGGGGAGCTGCAGGTACGGCTTTCCGGGTCGCCGTACCTCGCGCCGGAGGAGCCGCCGGCGCGGTTCCTCGCGGACGGCGGACGCGATCCGGGCGGCTGGCTGTGCACCCGTGACCTCGTCGAGGTCGACCCGAGGGACGGGGCGCTGCGGCTGCTGGGGCGGCTCGATCCGCTGGCCGACCGGCGCGGCCTGACCGCCGGCGCGACCCGGCGCCAGGTCGCCGACCGTGCCGTCGTCAGGTTTCTCGGCCGCGACGGCACCCTCGCCCTCTGACCCCGAAAACGCGTCCCGGGCCGTCTGCCGGCCCGGGATGCAACCGTTCCTGAACCGGCGGTGTTTCCCCTGTGCGTGTCACTGAACCGGACGCTTCGCGTCGTACAGATCCCTGTCCCGTACCCACTCGAGCTGGAGGCCCCATGACCGAGGAAGTGCTGTCCGAAGCCAAGAAGGACGACGACGCAGAGCGCCTCCACCGCGTGCTCCACGTCCCTGCCGGGGACGGGCCGACGGTCTGGGTCGACGGAAACACGTACACCATCAAGGCGAGCCATGAGAACACCGGCGGCCGGCTGGCCTTCGTCGAGGCATCCGTGCCGCCCGGCTGCGGCCCCGACGCGCATATCCACCGCGGCGAGGACGAGGCGTACTACGTGCTCTCCGGTGAGCTCGAGGTGCTCGACGGGGAGCGGACGTTCACCATCCGGCAGGGGGACTTCGTCTTCATACCGCGCGGGGTGACCCACCGTTTCAAGAACCGCGGGCTGCACGCGGCCAAGATGGTGTTCCTGTTCACCCCCGCCGGCTTCGACAGGTTCTTCCTGGAGGCCGGCGACCCGGCCCGGCCCGGCGTACAGCCCCAGCCGTGGTCCGAGGAGCACTTCGTGCACATCGCGGAGATAGGTGCTCGCCACCGCTGGGAGCCGGGCGAAGAGCCCGCGAACTGACCCCACCGCGGCCCGCCGGAGCCGGCAGCCCCTCCGGCCGGCGACCGCACCCCGAACCCCACAGCCGCCGGTCCTCGCCCCCGCGAGCACCGCGCGGTACGGACGCAAAGACAGCACGGAAGGTATCGATGGAAGAGACCACGGCGGCAGTCCCGCCGGAAGTCGACAACGCCCCGCGCGCCGAGGCGCCCCCCGAGGGAGGCGAGCAGGGCGAGAAGCGCCTGCTGCCCATCGGCTCGACGCTGTCCCTGGGCGCGGTCATCGCCCTGCTCAGCACCACGATCGTGTCGGTCGGTATGGGCCGCCTCGCCGAGGTGTTCTCGGTGCCCCTGTCCACCGTGCAGTGGGTGAGCACCGCCTATCTGCTGGCGATCGCCGTCGCCATCCCGATCGCGGGCTGGGCGATGGACCGCTTCGGGGAGAAGGCACTCTGGCAGGCGGCCCTCGTCGTCTACCTCGTCGGCTGTGTACTGGCAGCCGTGGCCTCGACCGTCGGCACCCTGATCGGCGCACGTGTCGTCCAGGGCATCGGCGGGGCGATGTTCGAGCCGATCATGCTCACGATGCTGGCCCGCGCGGCCGGTCCGAAGCGCGCCACCACCGTGATGAGCATGGTCCAGATCCCGATCACGCTCGCCCCCGTCTTCGGCCCGATGGTCGGCGGCGTACTGATGGACAACCTGGACTGGCGCTGGCTGTTCTGGTTCAACGTCCCGCTCGGCCTGCTGTGTGCGCTGCTCGCCCAGCGCATCCTGCCCACCGACCCGCCCCGGGAGGAGCGCGGTGCCTCCCGGCTCGATGTGAAGGGCCTGGCCCTGCTGCCCCCCGCCCTGGCCGGACTGCTGCTCGGCTTCTCCCAGATGGCCGCCGGCGGTGGCATCGGCGCCCCGGTCGTCCTGATCTCCGTGGGCGTCGGCGCCGTGCTGCTGATCGCCTACGTGGTGCACGCGCTCCGGATGCGGGGCGTCCCCCTCATCGATGTGCGGCTGTTCGCCACCGGCCGGTTCACCGCCGCCGCCCTGGGCTCGTTCCTGTTCGGTGCCTCGGTCTACGGCGTGATGTTCCTGCTGCCGCTGTTCTTCCAGCAGGGCGGTGGCTTCGACGCCTGGACCTCCGGTCTGCTGCTCGCCCCGCAGGGTGTCGGCACGGTCTTGATCCTGCCCGCCGTGGGCCGCCTCGTCGCCCGGTTCGGCCCCCGCACCGTCGTGTTCTCCGGCATGGCCCTCGCGGCCGTCAGCACCCTCGCCTACACCCAGTTCGATCCGGCCGACGACACCGGGCTGCTGGTCTTCGCGCTGCTGATCCGTGGCGTCGGCCTGGGCACCACCCTCGCCCCTGCGCTGTCCACGGGCTTCACCAGCATCGCCCCGGAGAACACCGGCCGGGCCAGCAGCGCCCTGATCGCCTCCATCCAGCTCGGCGGCTCCGTCGGCACGGCCCTGCTCGCCGTCGTCGTGCAGCAGCAGCTGACCGGCCGTCTGGGCCCGTCCGGTTCCGCCGCCTCGGTCGTCACCTCGCCGCATCTGGCGGGGCCGATCACTGAGGCGTTCGGCGCGGCCTTCTGGTGGACGCTGGGCATCTGCGTGGCGGGCGCGATCGTCGCCCTGTTCCTGCCGGGTGCCGAGCGCGAAAGCGCACCGGCGGACGCCTGACCGGATCGCCCGGTCGCCGCCCGCCCCCTCAATCCATCACCCAAGAAATCACGCCACCTGCAAATCGCACCACCTGTGAGAGGACGCACCACGTGAAAGACATACTCAACGGCAAAGCAGCCCTGGTCACCGGGGCATCCCGGGGGATCGGGGCGGCGATCGCGCAGCGCCTGGCGGCCGACGGCGCCGCTGTGGCACTCACCTACTCGCACTCCAAGGACCGTGCCGAGAAGGTCGTCGCCGACATCCGCTCCGCGGGCGGGCGCGCCCATGCCATTCAGGCCGACAGCGCCAAGGACGAGGACATCGCCGCGGCCGTCGACGAGACCGTTCGGGTCCTGGGCGGCCTGGACATCCTCGTGAACAACGCCGGCGGCGGCGTCTTCGGTCCGGTGCAGGAACTCCCCCTGGACGCCATCGACACCATGATCGATGTGAACATCCGCGGCGTGGTCGTCGGGATCCGGGAGGCGCTGCGGCACCTCCCGGACGGGGGCCGCATCATCACGATCGGCAGTATCAACGCCGACCGCATCCCCTTCCCCGGCGGTTCCGTCTACGGCATGACCAAGTCGGCCGTGGCCGGTCTGACCCGCGGTCTCGCCCGTGAGCTGGGCCCGCGGAACATCACGGTCAACAACGTCCAGCCCGGACCGACCGACACGGACGCCAACCCGGCCGACGGACCCATGTCCGGCAACATGCTCGGCTGGATGGCACTGGACCGGTTCGGCCGGTCCGAGGAGATCGCGGCGATGGTCTCCTACCTCGCCGGCCCCGAGTCCGCGTTTGTCACCGGTGCGAGCCTGGACATCGACGGCGGCTTCGGCGCCTGAGCCACCGCACCGCGGGGCGGATGCCGTTCCGCCCGGGGCCAAGCGGCTCCGGGCGGAACGGCGTCACCCGCTCATCGTCACGGTGCGGACGAGTTGCCTACGGCAGGCGCACGGACTGCCCGTGGTTGAAGACGTTGCGCGGGTCCCATTTCGCCTTGACCTGCTGCATGCGGGGGTAGTTGGCACCGAAATACAGGGTGTGCCACGGCACTCCGGAGGTATTGCGCTGCGGATCGTTCAGGTCGATGTCGGCGTAGTTGATGTAACAGCCGTCGGTGGTGTCGTCGAGGACCGGCACCCCACCGGTTTTGCGGTACACGTCCTCGTAGAAGTTCCGCAGCCACGCGATGTTCGCATCGTCGTCGGCCGGGTCGTTCCAGTAGGTCTGGTAGAGCAGCTTGAATCGTGAATCGCGGTGCACGCTCGCGGTGTCTCCCGGCTTCACGCTGTTCACCGCGCCGCCGAAGGAACTGAACTGCACCATGGCCCGGGGGTTTCCGAGGTCCGTATGAGCCAGATGCTCATACATCGCGTCGATCTGGTCGTCGGTCACGTCCCCCTTGTTGTAGGCCGATTTGTAGTCCGCGCGCAGCGTCGGATCGACCAGCATGGTGGTGGTGGTACCGAAGTACCGGGTGGCCTGCAGCCAGGGCAGCCGCTGCGGCTGGTGGTACTCGGGCATCGGCTTGTGCTCGCCCATGGAATTCATGACCGGGCCGTGTTCGATATCGACGCCCTCGGTCACCGTGGTGACATAGGCCTCGAGCAGCTTCTCCGCATTCGGTGTGGTGGCATCGAACTGCGAGACCAGGCCGATCTGGCCGTTGGCCTTGTGGTTGAGCAGCAGCGAACTCATCAGTCCGCCGTAGGCGTTGCCCGGCGCGGAGTTCTCGTCCGCCACATGCCAGGCGGTGTAATTCCGTACGAGCCGGGTGAACGACTCCTTGGTCATGTCCTCCCAGGGCCAGGCGAGGGCGCTGACCAGCACCTCGTCGGGCGGCTTGATGAGCGCCTGCTCCGGCTGACTTCCCTTGGCCTGGGGGGAGCGGAACCAATAGCGGGTGACGACACCGAAGTTGCCGCCGCCCGCGCCGGTGTGGGCCCACCACAGGTCCCGGTTGGGATCGGTCTCCTCGCGGGTGGCGACCACCGTGCGGGCCTTGCCGTGGGCGTCGACCACGACGACCTCGACCGCATAGAGATGGTCGATGACCAGGCCGTCCCGGCGGGCGAGCATGCCCCATCCGCCGCCGCTGACATGGCCGCCCACACCCACGGAATAGCACATGCCACCGGGGATGGTGACGCCCCACACCTTGTACAGCCGCTCATAGACATCGAGCAGCGTCGCACCGGCTTCCACCGCGAAGGCGGAGAACCGGTCGTCGTAGGTGACCGAGGTCATCTCCGACATATCGATCACTATCCGGGTCTCGGCGTTGAAGACGAAGTTTTCGTAGCAGTGCCCACCGCCGCGGACCGTCAGCTTCTTGCCGTCCCGTACCGCCTCCTCCACGATGGACTGAATCTGCTGGGCGGAGTCCACCATCCGCACCGATTCCGGCCGTCCGACCCAGCGCTGGTTCATGCCGCGAACCAAGTCTCCGTAACGCGGATCGGCTGCCTTGACCGTCGTCGCGGAAAACTCCGGCGCAGGAGAATTCGCGGGCGTACGCCCCTTGGGTCCCCCACCCTGTGCCTGACCCTCGTGTTCGTTCGTCATGAGTGTTGCCGAGCCCTTCCTGAATGAATTACTCCGGACCTCATCGATCCCCGTACGGCGGGAATCGTGTGCCGCGTGCAAAACAGCAGCGGACGACGGGCGCATGCGCCCCCAGGACCGAAGGTTCGACCGTCGCGATCACGTGGCGCGTCGCCGACAGATAATGCGCATGGAGCGCCAATGAGCAGATCTCCCCCGGATCCCGGACTCCCTCCCCCACACCGGGCACGGGAACTCAATGCACCGGCCCCAAAAGGGAGTCACCGCGATAATGAGACGCGAGCCACGGGATTTCAAGGCAATCGGAGATTTTCGCACACAGTGTTTGCCAACCGGCAAGAGGCCGTGACACAACTGGCGCAAAGCGATGCCCGTTCCGACGGAATCGGAATTTCGCCCTCCGGCTCGCGCTCCTGGTGACGGCGGTTCGACCGGGCGAGTACGCCGGAATGTGCGTCCGACAGCGGGGCGCGGAACTGCGGAAGTCCGTGCCCAGTGGTCCCGAACTCCATGGGTGGATCGTGATCTTCATGCTGTGTGCGCGTTGCTCGCCCGCTTACCGGTCGGCGCGGGCGGGGACTTGGTGGTGCCGTCCGCTGCGGGGCTTCCTCCGCGGTGATGCCTGATGCCTGATGCCGTGCGGGCGATGCCCCTGTGGGACCTCGGCAACGGTGAGCACCAGCGGCGGCGGCCCCCCGCCCGTGCGTCGCCCGCACCCCGCCACGTGCCGCCCGCCTCACAGTGCCCCGCAGTGCCCCGAGCGGAACACGCGGGCCCTGCCGGGCGGGCGGGGCACGGGCCTCGGACGCGTTCGGTCAGCGGGTGCCGTGCTCGCCGGACGAGCCGCGCCGGTGGCATCCGACCAGGTGGGTGTCGACCATCCCGATGGCCTCCATGAGTGCGTAGCTCGTGGTCGGGCCGACGAACCGGAAGCCGTACGAGCGCAGTTCGGCGGCGAGGGCCTTCGACCCGGGGGTCTGGGTGGGCACCTCGGACACCGTGCGGGGCACCGGGGTGCTGCCGGGCTTGTGGGACCAGATCAGCCGGTCGAGCCCACCGTGCTCGCGCAGCCCCAGGACGGCCCGGGCGTTGGTGCGGGCCGCCTCGATCTTCCTGCGGTTGCGGACGATCCCGGCGTCGCCCATGAGCCGTTGGACGTCCTCGTCGGTGAACGCCGCGACGGCCTCCGGGGCGAAGCCGGCGAACGCCGTGCGGAAGGCCGGCCGCTTGGCGAGAATCGTCAGCCAGCTCAGCCCGGACTGGAATGCCTCAAGCGTGATCCGCTCGAACAGCGCCTGCTCACCGCGGACCGGAAGCCCCCATTCGGTGTCGTGGTACTCCCTGTTGAGGGGGTGCGTCACGGCCCACGGGCACCGTCCGAGCCCGTCCTCCCCCACGACGGCTTCCCGCTCCGCCGGATCCGTGGACGTCTCGCTGCCGGTTGTGCTGGTGGTCACGCGCTCACTCTCTTCCCTGGGGCACCCCGACCGGGCGCCCTCACGACGCGCCGTCCCCGGCCTTCCACCGCGCGTACTGCCGGGGCAGGCACACCGCGCACGGCCGGTACCCCGCGGCGACGGCGGTGGCTTCGTCGGCGAAGAAGACCCGGTGGCGTGCGTAGTGCCCGCGGGCGAGGGCACGCAACGCGGAGGGGCAGTCGAGCCGCCCGTACAGCTTTCCCGGCCGGTGGCCGCCCAGGGTGCCGGGTGTGGCGCTCACGTAGGGGCGGCCGTCACGCCCGATGAGCGTGTAGGCCGCGTCCCCCGTGAATCCGTCCATGACGAAGCCGAGTGTGCACCCCCGCGAGCCGATGGTCCGGCGGTATTCGGACATGGCGCACGACTCATTCCCCGAAACGGTCCGCCGGCTCGCCCGGTCGGGCGCCGAGATCGTCCTCCGGTCCGCCCTCACCCCACCCGCGACCGGGGACTGGAACTCGTCTGCGCCCGCGCCGACGCCTGGACCAACCAGGTCGACGTCGTCGACGTCAACGCCGCCGCCCCGGCCGGGGTCGGCCGGAGCACCGTCGTCGACCCCGAGGGCATCGTGCGCCAACAGGTCGGCCCCGGCGAGGAGATCCTCCCGATGGACGGCGGCAGTGGACGCCACACGCCGGACCGGCTCAAGGACGAGACCCCTGACAACTCCCCTGCGGGACCAGGCCAAGGCCGGTGAGGGCGGCCGCGAAGACGTGACCCGCCATCAATGAGCGTCAGGAGAGCGTCGAGTGCGTCGCGCTCCGCCACCACGGTGGGCACGGGTCCGTGCCCACCGGCTCCGCAGCTCTTGGAGAAGCCCAGGCCAGGGCCTTTCGAGCGCTGTGCGGTGAGCTACACGTCATCCGCCGGGGAAAACAGGTCGAGCAAACTCACCGGAACCGCGAACCCGCAGCTCACAGCCCCTTCCCGGCCTTCTCCAAAATCGCCACGCACTCCACATGGTGCGTCATCGGGAACAGGTCGAACGCCTGCAGCCGGCGCGGTACGTAGCCCGCCTCGCGGAAGTAGGCCAGGTCGCGGGCGAGGGCGGCGGGGTCGCAGGCGACGTAGGCGATGCGGCGGGGGGTGAGGGAGGCGAGGTGGGTGACGGTCTTGCGGCCGGCGCCGGCACGGGGCGGGTCGAGGACGATGAGGTCGGCGGAGGTGATGCCGGTGCGGGGCAGGATCTGCTCGACCTTGCCGTGCTCGATGCGGACGCGGTCGAGGTCGGCGAGGTTGTGGCGGGCGTCCTCGGCGGCGCGCTTGCCGGATTCGATGCCGAGGACCGCGCCCTTCTCGCCGACGCGTTCGGCGAGCGCGCCGGCGAAGAGGCCGACGCCGCAGTAGAGGTCGAGGGCGGTGTCGCCCTTCTTCGGCATCAGGCCCCGCATGACGGCCTCGACGAGGACGTCGGCGGCCATGGGGTGGACCTGCCAGAAGCCGCCGTTGCCAACGCGCCAGGTGCGGTCGGCGGCGCGCTCGCGGACGAAGGGGCGGCCGTGGACGCGGTGGACGCCGCCGTCCTTCTCGTTGACGCGCAGCACCGAGACCGGCTTGTCCAGCTCGACGATGGGCAGCCGGCCGCCGGGGCGCGGGGTGAGGACGACCTGGCGGTCGTTCGAGCCGGTGGCGGCGATGGCCTCGACGGTGGCGATCTGCGGCCAGTCGCGCTTCTCGATGCCGAGCTCGGTGACGCCGGGGGCGGCGATCAGGCAGCGGTCGACGGGCTGGACCTCGTGGGAGCGGTGCTTGCGCAGACCGGCGTGGCCGTCGGCGTCGATCGCGTACTGGACGCGGGTGCGCCACGCCGGGACCTCGCCCTTGGCGACCTTGTCACCGGGGGCCGGGGCGACGGTGCCGTCCCAGCGGGCCTCCTCGGGGGTGAGGCCGGCCAGCCGCTCCAGCTGTTCGGTGATGACGGCGCCCTTGAGGCGGCGCTGCGCGCCGGGGGCTGCGTGCTGCCAGTCGCAGCCGCCGCACTTGCCGGGGCCGGAGAACGGGCAGGGCGCCTCGACGCGGTCCTTGGAGGGGGTGTGGATCTGCACGGCGTCGGCGCGCAGGAAGCGGGCCCCCTCGGCGCCCTCCGTGACGCGGGCGGTGACGCGCTCGCCGGGCAGCGCGTGGCGCACGAAGAGGACCTGGCCCTCGTCGGTGCGGGCGATGCAGTGGCCGCCGTGGGCGACGGGGCCGACCTCGACCTCGTACTCCTCGCCGACCAGCGACTTCTCGGGTTCTGTCTGCATGGCGGGCGAAGCTCCAAAGGGTGGGACCGGCGCGGCGGGGCCGCGGCCGGGTACGGCGGACGACAGCCTTCGAGTCTACGTGGCGCCGCGCCGTGCCCGTGCCGGGCGCATCGCACGCGCCCGGCACGGCCCCGGTCACTTGCGAGGTGCGGCCTTGTCCTTCTTCGGCGGGCTGACCGGGCCGCGGCGGACGGCGCCCGGCGCGTTCCACTCGGCGCGGCGGCGGGCCCGCTTCTTGGCCGCCTCGGAGGAGTCCAGCTGCCAGGGGACGGAGGTGACCATGACGCCGGGGGTGAACAGCAGCCGGCCCTTGAGGCGCAGCGCGGACTGGTTGTGGAGCAGGTGCTCGTACCAGTGGCCGACGACGTACTCCGGGATGTAGACGGAGACGACGTCGCGCGGCGATTCGCGGCGCAGCGACTTGACGTGGTCGACGACGGGGCGGGTGATCTCGCGGTAGGGCGAGGCGAGGACCTTGAGGGGGACCTCGATGCCGCGGCGTTCCCACTCGGCGCGCAGCGCCTTCGTATCGGCCTGGTCGACGTCGACGCTGACCGCCTCCAGGGTGTCGGAGCGCATCAGCTTGGCGTAGTTCAGCGCCCGCAGGGTCGGCTTGTGGACCTTGGAGACGAGGACGAGGGAGTGCACCCGGGAGGGGCGGACGATGTCGTCGTCCGGGGTGTCCTCGGCGGCGATCTCCTCGGAGACCCGGTCGTAGTGGCGGCGGATCGCGGTCATCGTGACGAAGAAGATGACCATGCCGAGGAGGGCCACCCACGCGCCGTGGGTGAACTTCGTCAGCAGCACGACGACGAGGACCAGACCGGTGAGGCTGGCACCGAAGGCGTTGATCGCCCGGGAGCGGTGCATGCGGTTGCGGGCCAGCGGGGACTTCTCGGTGCGCAGATGGCGGTTCCAGTGCCGGACCATGCCGATCTGGCTGAGCGTGAAGGAGACGAAGACGCCGACGATGTACAGCTGGATCAGCCGGGTGGAGTCCGCGCCGTAGATGTAGACGAGGACGGCTGCGGCGCCGGCGAGCAGCACGATGCCGTTGGAGAACGCGAGGCGGTCACCGCGGGTGTGCAGCTGGCGGGGGAGGTAGCGGTCCTGGGCGAGGATCGAGCCGAGCAGCGGGAAGCCGTTGTAGGCGGTGTTCGCGGCCAGGAAGAGGACCAGTGCGGTGGCGGCCGCGAGGATCACGAAGAGGAACGATCCCTTGCCGAAGACCGCCTCGGCGACCTGCGAGATGACCGGGTTCTGGGTGTATCCGGAACCGACCGGGTGGCCGTGGTTCAGCAGGTCGGTGGCGGGCTTCTCCGCCATCTTGACGCCGGTGGTCATGGCCAGCGCGATGATGCCGCAGAACATGGTGACGGCCAGGCCGCCCATGAGGGCGAGGGTGGCGGCGGCGTTCTTCGACTTGGGCTTGCGGAACGCCGGGACGCCGTTGGAGATCGCCTCGACGCCGGTGAGCGCGGCGCAGCCGGAGGAGAAGGCGCGCAGCAGCAGGAAGATCAGCGCGAAGCCGGCCAGTCCGCCGTTCTCGGTGTGGATGGTGTAGTCGGCGGTGGGTGCCTTCATGTCGTGGCCGAGGATCAGGCCGCGGAAGGCACCCCAGAGGATCATGAGGAAGACGCCGGCGACGAAGACGTACGTCGGGATGGCGAAGAGCTTGCCGGATTCCTTGACGCCGCGCAGGTTCATCAAGGTCAGCAGGACGATGATGCCGATCGCGCAGAGCGTCTTGTGCTCCACGACGAAGGGGATCGCCGAGCCGAGGTTCTCGACGCCGGAGGAGATGGAGACGGCGACGGTCAGGACGTAGTCGACCAGCAGGGCGCTGGCGACGGTCAGGCCCGCCTTGGGGCCGAGGTTGGTGGTGGCGACCTCGTAGTCGCCGCCGCCGCTCGGGTAGGCGTGCACGTTCTGCCGGTACGACGCGACGACGGTGAACATCAGCACCACGACGGCGAGCGCGATCCACGGGCTGAAGTGGTAGGCGGACACGCCTGCCACGGACAGCACCAGCAGCACCTCGCCCGGGGCGTAGGCCACGGACGAGAGCGGGTCGGAGGCGAAGACGGGGAGGGCGATGCGCTTGGGGAGAAGGGTCTCACCGAGCTTGTCGCTGCGCAGTGCGCGCCCGATCAGGATGCGTTTGGGCACGTCGGTCAGTTTGGACACGCAGAGGATGCTAAGCCTTCATCCTGGGCGCGGCCCACCCGCCACCCGCCACGTGGGAGCGGCGGCGCGGCGCCCTTTCCGTGCCCTTCACCGGACGCGCACACCGCCCCCACGGGGTCCGCGGGGGCTCAGCCGGTGCGCCAGGTCCGCTTGATCTCGGCCCAACGGCGGGTCTGCTCAGGGGTGAGGCGGCCGCGCAGCTCGGCGAGCTTGAGGAGGTTGGCCTCCGCGCCGCCGGTGAGCGTCTGGGCCTCGGCGCGGTAGTGGTCGTCGAGCAGCGCCTCGGTCTCCGTGTCGTTCATCACGGGCACCAGCCGGGCGGCAATCTTGTTGGTGTTGCGGTACGAGCCCTGGAGCAGGAACGGCGGCTCGGTGCGGGTGGCGTCGGCCTGTGCGGCGGAGTCGATGTAGGCGCGGTTGACGGCGAGGACGGTCTCCGTCACGCGCAGCAGGGTGCGCAGCACGGCGAGGATCTGCTCCAGCTCGGCGGGGGCGTAGGGGTGGACGAGGCGGTCGGCGTGGGCGGTGGGGTCGCGGCGGGCGAGGCGGATCAGCAGTTCGGTGTCGGCGCGGTCGCGGGTGGCGAGCGGGGCGAGGTGCGGGTTGGCGGTGAGCGCGTTCTCGATGTGGGAGAGGGCGAACAGCTCCTCCTTCCCGGCGAGGACGTCACCCAGATTCCGTACGTCGGCGCGGTTGGCGAGCATGTCGGGCAGCCGGAAGCGGCGGCCGGACTCGGTGTACGGGTTGCCGGCCATGCAGACGGCGAACCGCTTGCCGCGCAGGTCGTAGCTGCGGGCCCGGCCGTTCCAGACGCCCTCCATGCGGCGCTGGGCGTCGCAGAGCGGGATGAACTTCTGGAGGAGTTCGGGCGAGGTGTGCTGGATGTCGTCGAGGTGGAGCAGGACGTTGCTGCCCATCTCCAGGGCGAAGGAGATCTTCTCCACCTCGCGGCGGGCGGCGGCGTCGGGGGCGGCGGCCGGGTCGAGGGAGGTGGTGTGCTGCCCGAGGGCGGGGCCGTCGACCTTGACGAGGACGAGTCCGAGGCGGGCGGCGACGTACTCCAGCAGGGTGGTCTTGCCGTAGCCGGGCGGGGAGAGCAGGAGCAGCAGGCCCTGGCTGTCGGTGCGGCGGTCGTCCCCCGCGGTGCCGAGCTGGGTGGCGAGGTTGTCGCCGATGAGCGGCAGGTAGACCTCGTCGATCAGGCGGTTGCGGACGAAGGCGGGCATGACCTGGGGGCGGTAGGAGTCCAGGCGCAGGCGGCGGCGTTCGGCGTCGAGGAGCGCGGTGCGGTGGCGGGTGTAGGCGCGGTGCGCGGGGACGCGGTGGGTGCGGAAGGTGCGGGTGCGGTCGAGGAGTTCGTCGAGGCGGAGCGGGAGGGCGCCGTCGGTGAGCGCCGGGTGGCTGCCGAGGAGGCCGTCGACGGTGCAGGTGACCGGGGCGTCGACGGGGCGGCGGGGCAGGTCGGGGCCGCACAGTTCGATGGCGGCGGCCTCGGGGAGGTCGGTGCGCGGGGCGCCGCGGTCGTCGGCGTAGCCGCCGAGCCAGGCGGTGACGAGCTGGTGGCGGGCGGCGAGGTCGTCGCCGAGGGCGGTGAGGTCCTCGGCGAACTCCTTGACGGCGGTGGAGCCGGGGCCGCCGAGGGCCTGGTGGAAGCCGGTGAGCAGGTCGCGGGCGGCGGCGCCGGTGGCGAAGCGGGGGCTGCCGCCGGCCAGCTCCTCGAAGAGGTAGGCGCCGAGGGGCGCCGCGTCGTCGGACGCGTCCGCGTCGGCGGAACCGCTCGGGCCGGGCACGCTCAGGCCGGACGCGGTCAGGAACGCGGTGGCGGCGCCGGTCAGCTCGGCGGCGAGGTCGGCGGGGCCGGTGGGGCCGGTGGCGCGGCCGAAGCGGGCGCGGGCCCGGGCCAGCGAATGGGCGCGGGTGGCCCAGGCGGTGCGGGCCGCGGGGTCGGTGCCGTGGTGCCAGAAGAGCTGGGCGGCGGCGCGCACGTGCGGGGTGAAGCGGAGCAGTCCGGCGTCGGCTCGCAGCCGCAGCAGGGCGTCGAGGACGGCGGTGGCGTCCAGGTCGTGGACGCCGCGGTCGTACCCCTCGTCGTACCGCGCCTGGGCGGCGGCGCGTACCAGGTCGGGCAGGGTGCCGTCGGCCCGCGCCGCGTACAGCGCGTCCAGGGTCAGGCCGTCGTGGCCGCGCTCGGCGTGGTCGAGGAGGAGGGCGGCGAGGTGTTCGGCGCGGTAGACGGCCGGGGACTCGGAGGCGAGCGGCTGGTCGCGGAACTCCCGGAAGGCGTCGGCGGCGAGGCGGGCGTCGTCGGCCGGGGCGCGGTAGTCGGTGCCGGTGACGGCGAAGGCGAGGCCGTCGCCGTGCGGGACGAGTGTGAGGTCGAGCGGCTGGGTGTTGACGGCGAAGCGGTGGCGGCCCAGCCGCAGGGTGCCCTCGGGGTCGTAGAGGTCGGCGCGGTCGCGGAGCGCGCGGACGGCCTCCTGGCGGGCGGCGGCGAGGCGGCCCTCCAGCTCTCCGGCGCGGACCGGGTCGGCGAGGGTGCGCAGTTCGGCGGCGGTGGCGCGGACCTTCGCGACCAGCGGGTCGGTGGCGAAGTAGGCGTGGATGTCGTCGGCGGCGGGCAGCGCGCGGGCGCGGCGGGTGACGGTGGAAAGGACGCGGGCGGCGGAGTCGGCGAGCCGGTCGGTGTGGCGGGCGCGGGCGTCGAGCTGGGCCTGCTTGCGGGCGGCGAACGCCTCGTGGATCTCGTCGCGCCGCTCGGCGATCCGGGCGAGGCGGGCGTCCTGGACGTCGTCGGCGCCGCCGTCGGGTCCGCCGAAGCGGGCTTCGAGGTCCTCGACCTGGAGGAGCAGCGCGGCGAGCTGGGTGTCGCACTCCTCGGGCGTGGCCGCGTCGGCGAGGGCGCCGGCGACGGACTGGCCGAGGAGGGCGAGGCGGGCGGCGAACTCCTCCTTGCCCTCGGCCTCGGCGAGGGTGCGGCGGCGGGCGTCGAGGGTGGCGCGGGCGCGGTTGACGGCGCCGAGGGCGTCGCCGATGCGGCCGAGGACGGCGGTGCGGACGGTGGTGTCGTCGAGGTCGAGGGTGGCGACGATGTCGGTGACGGTGCGCAGGCCCTCGGCGACCTCGTCGATCCGGGCGGTGAGGGCGGCGGCGTCGGCGACGGTGGCGAGCGCGGACGCCTCGTCGGTGAGCGCGGCGACGGCGGCGTGGGTGGTGGCGAAGGCGTCGTCGGCGGCGAGGAAGGCGACGGCGCGGCGGGCGGTGGCGGCGAGGTCGTCGGTGAGGCCGGCGGAGAGCGCGTCCAGCGCGGTGCGGTCGACGTAGCGGACCTCGCGCAGGGACTCCAGGCGGCCCTGGGCGCGGCGCAGCGCGGTGAGGTGGCCGACCCAGGCGGCGGCCTCGTCGGGCTGTTCCCCGCGGACCCGGCGGACCAGTGCGGTGGTCTCGGTGGTGGCGCGCGCCAGCTGATCCGCGGCGCTGTCGCGGAGCGCGGTGACCCGGGCGAACTCCTCGACGACCTGGCCGGCGGCCGCGCCGACGGCGGCGAGGGGTTCGGCGGGCGCGCCGAGGTCGGGGTCGGTGAGCCAGTGGTGGGTGTCGGCGGCGCGGGTGGCGGCCGCCGCGAGGGCGTCGTAGACGGCGGCGGACGGCTCGGTGGCGGTGGCCATCCGGGCGACGCCGAGCAGATCGGCGATGCCGGAGACCAGTTCGGCGTTGCCGATGCGGGCGAGCGGTCCGTCGCCCTGCGGGCGGGCGGCGGCGTGCGCGTCGGAGGTGAAGGGGGTGTGCCAGATCTGCAGCGGGTGGACGCGGGCCGCCTCGGTGCCGGTCTCCCGCAGCACGGCGAGGGTGCCGTCGTCGAAGAGGGCGTGGCCGCGGCCGGTGAGCGGGGCGGCGGCCTCCTCGCGGATGACGTTGTACGGCAGCAGCAGCGTGTGGCCGTCGGCGGGGCGCCGGAAGACGTAGAGGATGTCCTCGCCGTTGGGGGAGCGCACCGCGCGGGCGAACTCCAGGCCGCCGGCGGCGGTGCCGAAGAGTTTGGTGGCGCCGGTGGCGAGGTGGTAGCCGCCGGGGAAGACGAGGCCCTGTCCGTCGGGCAGGGTGCGGCAGGCCCGGCCCACGGCGTCGATGCGCCGGGCGGTGCGGGTGCGGGTGTTGTACACGAGGCAGCGGACGGTCTCCTCGTTGTACGGGCGGATGCGCAGCAGGATCAGCGGGCCGGTGCGGGCGTGCTCGACCTCGGCGTCGGCGAGCGACTGGAGCGGTTCGTCGACGGGCTCGCTGTGGATGCCGTCCGGCGTGGTGGTGTCGTTCTCGGCCTTGAGGGTGAGATGGCCGCCGGAGAGGGAGACGTAGACGGCGCCTTGGACGTCGATGTGCGGGTGGCGTCCGGCGACGTGGTCCTCGCGGGTGGCGGCGGTCCAGGTGACGTCGTGGGCGGGCGGGTCGGTGAGGTCGCGTTCGCCCTGGTCGTCGAGGTAGGCGGGGGTGCCGTCGGCGGCCAGGCGCCAGCGCAGCACGCGCAGGTCGCCGGGGCGTTCGCCGGTGCGGAAGACGGCGAGCAGCAGCGCGTCGGTGCGGCGCAGTTCCTGCAGCCGGGCCTGACGGTAGTAGCGGTGCAGCTCGGAGAGGTCGCGGCGGAAGCGCGGGTCCTCCAGGAGGCCGGGGAGCGCGCCGGGGGCGGCCGGGGCGAGCGTGTCGCCGTCGCGGCGGTACAGCGCGAAGACGTCGTCGGGTCCGGGCTCGGCGGTGGTGGCCGGCGGGTGGTGGCCGAAGAGCAGATGGCCGCCGACCTCGACGACGTCGCCGGGCAGGCAGGGCGCGGCGCTCTCCAGCCGCCCGGTGGCCCGCAGTTCCAGGCCCGCGCCGCCGAACTCCTCGGTGCGGCGGTCGTTGAGGGCGCGGGCCCGCTCGGACAGCTCCCCCGCGGCGGCCAGCAGCCGGTCGCGCAGCACCTCGTACGTGCCGTCGCCGGGCGAGGCGTCCGGCGTACGGCCGGCCGGGGCGTCCGGCGCGGTCGCCGCGTCCGGTGTGTGCTGCGCGCTGTCGGTGTTCACGTTCTGGCTCTCCCGGTTCTCTCCCGGTGGCCCGGCCGCTGCCGGGCCACCGGGCTGCTGACGTCGTACGGGGCGGACGGGGCGGCGCGCCCCGTCCCCCTGCTGCGTACGGGCTACGCGACCGGTGCCGCGGAGCCGTTGACGGCGGCGGGGCCGTCCGGGGCGGCGGCCGGTGCGGCGAGGCCGCCGAGGTCGCCGAGGTCGCCGAGGCGCAGACCGTCCAGGCCGTTGGCGCGGACCGCGTCCAGCAGGCCCTGGAGCGGCGCGGCCTGCGGGCCACCGCCCGCGATCAGCCGGCCGAGCGCCGCGGCGAGGGTGAGGTCGCGCAGCCCGGAGGCGCCGAGTCCGCCGAGCATCGCGCCGAGGTCGCCGGTGAACGTCGAGTGCTCCTTGTCGAGCCAGGGCGCCGCTACGGTGCGGACCGTCTCGGAACGGTCGACGAGGGCATCGAGGCCCTTGGCGGTGCCGATGGAGCCGACGACCTTGTCGAAGAAGGCGCTCTCGCCGCCGACGATGTCGATCCGGGCGTTCTCCAGTCCGGTGGCGAGCACCGTCGCCTGCGCCTCGGCGACCTGCCGCCGGACGTCGAGGTCGGCCATCCGGATCTCCTTCTCGGCGGCGAGCCGCAGCCGGTACTCCTCGTGCTCGCGGCTGGCGGCGTCCAGCGCGGCCATCGCCGCCGCCTTCTCGGTGAGGCCTGCGGCCTCCGCCTTCAGCTTCTCGCCGATGGCGACCGCGTCGGCGTGCGCCTGCGCGGTGGTGCCCTCGGCCTCGGCCAGCGCCTTGGCGCGGGCGCCGTCCGCCTCGGCCCGCAGCAGCGCCGCGGCGGCCTCGGCCTCGGCCCGCCCGGACCGCTCGATGACCTCGGCGTTCCGCTCGCGGACCTGGACCTCGGCGAGGCCGGCGGCCGCCGCCTCCGCCTGCACGCCCTCGGCCAGCCGGATCTTGGCCTGGGCGTCCAGCTCGGCGGTCTTGTGCCGGGTCTCGGCGAGGGTGATCTCCTCGGCGGCGCGGTGGGTGGCCGCGGCCTCCGCCGCCTCGGCCGCCTTGATGTCCTTGACCAGCCGCTCCTGCGCCTCGGCCTCGGCCCGGATGATCAGCGACTGCCGCTCGCGCTCCGCCTCCTCGACGGTGCGCAGCTTCTTGATCTCCTCCTCCTGCGCGGCGACGGTCTTCTCGACGGCGATGCGCTCGCGGATGACGTCGGCGATCTCCCGCTTCTCCGCCTCGACCTCCTTGTCGGCGGCGATGCGGGTCAGCTGCGTCTCCCGCTCCCGGGCGATGACCTCCAACAGGCGGTCCTTCTCGATGCGCTCGTTCTCGATGGCGACGATCCGCTCGCGGTTCTTGACCGCCACCACGATCTCCCGCTCGCGGTTCTCGTTCTGGATGCCGAGCGCCTCCTCGGTCTTGAGGTGCGCGGACTGCGCCCGCAGCCGCTCCTCGGCCTGCACCCGCGCCGTCTCGGCCTCCTCCCGCGCCCGGACGATCTCGATCTCCCGCTGCTGCTTGATCTCCGCGTCGGCCTGGCGCCGCTGGAGTTCGAGGACGGCCTCGCGGGCGTCGACGTTCTGCCGGGTGATCTCCTTCTCCTCGTTGCGCTGGAACTCGTTGGTGCGCACGTGCTCGATCGCGGTGAGTTCGGTGATCTTGCGGATGCCCTGCGCGTCGAGGATGTTGGCGGAGTCCAGCTGCGCCAGCGGCGTCTGCTCCAGGTAGTCGATGGCCGCGTCCTCCAGGCTGTAGCCGTTGAGGTCGGTGCCGATGACCGCGATGATCCGGTCCCGGAACTCGTCCCGCATCGTGTACAGGTCCTGGAAGTCCAGCTGCTTGCCGACGGTCTTGAGCGCCTCGGAGAACTTCGCGGCGAACAGCGCCTGGAGGGTGCTGTCGTGGCTGGCGCGCTCGGTGCCGATGGCCTGGGCGACCTTGACGACGTCCTCCTTCGTCTTGTTGACGCGGACGAAGAAGGCGATCCGGATGTCGGCGCGGATGTTGTCCTTGCAGATCAGGCCTTCGTGTCCGGTGCGGCCGATCTCGATGGTCTTCACCGAGATGTCCATCACCTCGGCCTTGTGCAGCACCGGCAGCACCACCGCGCCGGTGAACGTCACCTCCACCTTGCGGTACTTGGAGACGATCAGTGCCTGGCCCTGGTGGACCTTGCGGTAGAGGCGGGTCACGGCGAAGACCGCGACCAGCACGATGAGGACGGCTACGGCGACTGCTACGCCGATTCCTATGGTGAGGGCATCCATCGATTAATCCCTGTGTCGATTCGGGAGGGTGACGACGCACGGGGCCCGGCGCGCGGCATGCGGCGGCGCACCCAAGGGCGGGCGGGGAGCGGGTACGGCCGTGCGGCCGCGGCTCAGACGGCGGGTTTGTGCGGGTCCAGCGCGCCGTCGAAGGGCGCGACCCGGAAGAACTCGCCGTCGGCGTCGTAGGCGTAGATGAGGGCGGTGCTGCCGGCCACGAGGCCGCTCTCGTCGGTGCGGACCTGGACGACGGCGGTGGAGCCGTCGTCGGCGCGGACCTCCGCCTGACCGAAGTCGGCGGCGACCCGGCCGGTGCGTACGGTGCAGACGCGGCCGATGAAGTCGTCGCGGGAGGCCACCTTTTCGGGCGGCAGCAGACGGCGGGCGAGGCGCCCGGCGAGGCGGACCCCGGCCCAGGCCACCACGAGGGCGGCGGCCAGGGTGGCGGCGCGCACGGGCCCCTCGGGCGTCAGCGCCGCACCGGCCAGGCACACCAGCCAGGCCAGGATCAGTCCGAGCGACAGCGATACCGTCACGGGCAGTCCGGCGCCGGTCGGGTCGTCGGTGCCGGCGTGGCCACCCTCACCCCCGTCGAGGATGTGCACGCCGACGCCGCCGAGCAGGACCAGCAGCCAGTACACGGCGACCACCATCAGGGCGAAACTGAAGAGCGCCGCCGGAAAGGCCAGCGCGGCTCTCAGAAAATCGGCCATGATCGTGCCCCCGTTGTGCTGCCGATGGCGGTACCGCTGTCGATGTCCGCATCGTGGCAGCAGAAGGCCGCCGGGCACATTGCCGGTTTCCGGCAATCTTTATGCGTTCTTGATGGCCTGTTAACGCCATGCGACGTGCCGGGCGCGCCACGCGGCCCGGCACACCGTCACAGCGGGGCCCCGGGCCAGCCCAGCGCGCGGGCGCCCAGTGCCGCGGTCTCCAGGGTGAAGCGCTGCAGCCCGTCGGCGGGGTCGTAGCCGGTGAGGAACTTGATGCGCTCCAGGCGGTAGGAGAGGGTGCGCACGCTCACCGACAGCCGGCGGGCCGCCTCGGCGTTGACGTACCCGGACGCGGCGCACGCCGACAACGTCTCCAGCAGCGGTTCGGCGCCGCCGCGCGCCTCGGTCAGCGGGCCCAGGACGCTGCGGACGAGGTCGGCCATGGCGGCCCGGTCGCGCAGCAGCACCGGGAAGACCAGCAGGTCGGCGGCGCGCAACACCGGTGCGGACAGCTCCAGTTGCTCCCCCAGCTCCAGGGTGCCGAGCGCCTCCTCGTAGGAGCGCACCACGCCCTGGGCGCCGGAGTGCGGGCGGCCGATCGCGACCCGCCGGGCGCCCTCGCGTCCGGCCACCTCGCTGCGGGCGGTGACGGCGAAGGCTTCCAGCAGGGCCGGTTCGGCGCTCGCCGCGATGCAGATCAGCCGCCCGCCCTTGGTGGTGATCAGCGCGTCCCGGTCGCCGAAGCGGCCGATCAGCTCGCGCTCCACGCGCCCGGCGACGGGGTGGACGTCGTCGTACGGTCCGCTGCCCTCGGCGACGGCGACGGCGTGCGCGCGGGCCAGCCGCAGACCGAACCGCTCCGCGCGTTCGGCCAGCCGCCCCAGATCGCTGCGGCCGTAGAGCAGATCGTCGATGAACTCCCGGCGGGCGGCCTCCTCCTCCCGCACCGCCAGCCGCGTCGCCCGCTCGTGGCCCTCGCCGAGCGCGGAGACGGCCGCCTCCACGGCGCCGAGCAACGCATCGCCGGTACGGGCGCGTTCGGCGACCCCGGCCGCGCGGGCGACACCGGGCAGGGTGCTCCAGAGCCTGCGGGTCTCACCGAGATAGAGACCGACCAGCTCCCGCAGGCCGTACCCGGCCTCGGCGGCCCGCTCCCCCAGCTCGCGCAGGGCCTCCCGCTCGGGGCGGCCGAGCGCCCGGCCGGTGGCCGAGACCTCGCCGAGCAGCACGGCGTAGCCGTCGAGGAAGGAGTCGGGTATCGCGGCGGGCGTACGGCGGCTCACCGGGCGCCGCCGCGCCGCGCGCCGATGGCGCCGCCGCCCCGTCCGTACCGGCCCGCCGGCCGCTCTCCCCCGTACCGCTCCGTCACGTCGCGCACTCCCCGCACCTTCCTTGCCGGATCCCGGACATCTGAGTGCCCTCAATCCTGCCGGATCCCGGAAGCGGCCGGACGCCGGCCCAGCAGATCGCCGAGCCCCTCGCGGGTGGCGGCGAGGAGCACCCGGTCCTGCGGGCGCAGTCGGTAGGTGTCGCCGAGTTCGTGGACGAGGCGGGCGGGCTCCCGCTCCGTGCCGTCCGGTTCGGCCGGGGCGGCGTCCGGCGCGGCGTCGTCGGGCGCGGAGGTGTCCACCGCCAGCACCCGCAGCCGGCCGGGGCGCAGCACCTCGGCGACGGTGCGGCCGGAAAGCTCCGGATGGCCGCGCGCCTCGACCCGGGCCACCAGCAGGACCCGGCGCTCGACGGGGATGGCGCCGAGGATCTGACGGCCCATGAGCGCACCGGCGAAGGCGGGCGCCGCGAGGAAGGTGACGCTGCGGCTGCGGGTCAGCGCCCGCGGATGCGCGGCGCGCAGCGTGCGGTAGACCGCGGTGGCGAACCGGTCGTCGAACAGCCGCAGCGTCACCCGCAGCCGCGGGGTGAGCGAGCGGGCGTAGAGCGCCGCCTCCAGATTGGTGGAGTCCACGCTGGTCAGGGCCAGCAGCGTGCGGGCCCGTTCGATCTTGGCGGCCTCCAGGACGCCCTCGTCGGTGACGTCGCCCAGCACGACCGGCACCCGCAGCCGGCGGGCGAGCGGGATGCCGCGCGCCTCCGGGTCGGCCTCGACGCACACCACCGGGATGCCCAGTTCGTGCAGCCGGGCCAGGACGCGGGTGCCGACCTTGCCCAGGCCCAGCAGCACGACATGGCCGGAGAGGCCGCGCGGCGGGCGGCGCAGCGCGGCGGCGCTGCGGAACGTGCCGAGCGCCTCCAGCACCGCGGCGATCAGCACCGGCAGCAGCAGCAACCCGGTGAGTCCGGACAGCAGTTGGAGGATCTTGCGGGCGAGCGGTTCTTCGACGGCCGGGTCGTTGATGGCGAACAGGTCCAGGAGCGAGAGGTAGGCGGCGCGCAACGGCGGCTCGCCGGTGGTGAGCGTGGCAGCGACGGCCAGCGCCAGCACCGCGCCGACGATCCCCGCGATCGACCAGCGCAGCCGCGCCGAGAACAGCGAGCCGAGCGGGGCGCCGCGGCCCCGCAGCGCCCGGGGCCGCACCTGGCGGCCCCCGTAGGTGACGGTCTCCAGGACGACGCGGCTGCCGCCCGCCTCCCGCGCCACGGCGACGGCCCCCTCACCGGGCAGCATCACCGGCCCGTCGTCACCGCGGGAGGCGCCCCGGTGATGGCTCTCGGGGTGGCCGTCGCCCGGCTCGTCGGCGGAGGGGGACAGCAGGGCGAGGGTGCACAACTGGGCGCCGGTGACCCGGCCCGGCGCGTCCGGGCCGCGCTCCACGGCGCGCAGCAGCAGCCCGTCCGCCTCGATGACCTTGCTGGTACCGGCGACGGCGGTGGCCGCGAGGGCGGGCGCGACGGTGTCGGCGTCGGAGAGCACGGTGGTCGACGCGTCGATCCACTCCGCGTCCGCCGGATCGGTCTCCGCGGCGACCGCCGCCGCCTGGTCGAGCAGCGCCTCGACGTGCTGGCCGAGCTTGCGGTTGTAGAGCCGGATGACCAGCCGCAGCCGGGGGTTGAGGCGGCGGGCGCGCAGCGCGGCGTGGATGTTGGTCTCGTCGTCGTCATAGACGAGCGCCAGCGCCTCCGCGCCCGGAACGCCCGCCTCGATCAACGTCGCGTCGTCCGCCTCGGCCGACTCCAGGATCCGTACGGTCTCCTCGGGCGGCACGCCGTCGCCGGCGCCCGGTGCGTCGGACGGCAGCAGGGAGGTGCGGGCCACCGCGGCGGTGACCCGGCCCAGGAGCGCGGAGGCGCGGCCGAGACCGCGCAGCGACGGCGGGATACGGGGCCGGTGCGGCTCCCGGGCGGACGGCATGACGAGGGTGACGCGTTCGCGGTAGACGTCGCGGAGTTCGGCGGCGATGCGGTGCGCGAGGGCGTCGTCGCCGCAGACCACCATGGCGGGTGACGCCGGGGGTGGCGGGAACGCCGGTGCGGACGGGCTCTGGTGAGGCAGCTGGGGCACCCGCGTAGCGTGCCTCATGATCGCCGAACGGCGCACCCGGTCGCACGGGCTCCGGATCGGCCCCGTGCGGCGCGCCGTGGACGGCACGGGGCGCGCCGCACGGGGCGGAGCACCGGGCCGCACGGGCCGCCGGAGCGCCGGAGCGTCCGCGGCGGGCACCCCGGCCCGCACGGGGCGGGCGGCGGGCCGTAAGGTGCCGCACCGGCGTCCGTTCGCGATCGCCGCCGGGCTGCCGGAATCTTGTATCCCGCTTCGCTCGGTGGCCGTCGCCTCACCGACCGCGCACACCACTCTTCCGGGGCGCCGCGAGGCCCCGGGGATGCGGGCGGCACCGGCGTTGACGCTTAAGCTCGTCCCCGGGCGGCGCCGTACGCGGTGCGGCCCCTTGTTGCCCGGAAAGCGGAGAGAGAAGAGTGAGCAGGGTGTTCGTGCGGGTCGGCGGAGTGACCAGGACTGCGGGGTAGATGGACGTGCACATCGTCATCATGGGATGCGGGCGGGTCGGTTCCGCGCTCGCCCAGACCCTGGAGAGCCAGGGCCACACCATCGCCGTCGTCGACCAGGACCCGACCGCGTTCCGCCGTCTCGGCTCGTCGTTCGGCGGCCGCCGGGTGACCGGCGTCGGCTTCGACCAGGACACGCTGCGCGAGGCGGGCATCGAGGAGGCGGGCGCGTTCGCCGCGGTCTCCAGCGGCGACAACTCCAACATCATCGCCGCCCGGGTGGCCCGCGAGATGTTCGGCGTCGAGAACGTCGCGGCCCGGATCTACGACCCGCGCCGCGCCGAGGTCTACCAGCGCCTGGGCATCCCCACCGTCGCCACGGTCCGCTGGACCGCCGACCAGATGCTGCGGCGTCTGCTGCCGTCGGGCGCCGAGCCGCTGTGGCGCGATCCGAGCGGCGGGGTGCAGCTCGCCGAGGTGCACACCTCCCCGTCCTGGGTCGGCCACAAGATCAGCAAGCTCCAGGAGGAGACCGGCGTCCGCGTCGCCTTCCTCACCCGGCTGGGCGAGGCGATGCTGCCGACCTCCCAGACCGTGCTGCAGGAAGGCGATCTGGTGCACGTCATGATGCGCACCGACGACGTCGAAACCGTCGAGGCGGCATTCGCCGAAGGTCCCGAGGAGGCCCACGCATGAGGGTCGCGATTGCCGGAGCCGGCGCGGTGGGCCGTTCCATCGCGGGTGAGCTGCTGGAGAACGGTCACGAGATCCTGCTCATCGACAAGGCGCCTACCGCCATCTCCGTCGAGCGGGTGCCGCTCGCCGAATGGCTGCTGGCCGACGCCTGCGAGATCACCTCGCTCGACGAGGCGGCGCTGCAGCGCTGCAACGTCGTCATCGCGGCGACCGGCGACGACAAGGTCAACCTCGTCGTGTCGCTGCTCGCCAAGACGGAGTACGGCGTGCCGCGCGTCGTCGCCCGGGTCAACAACCCGAAGAACGAGTGGCTCTTCAACGAGGCATGGGGCGTGGACGTCGCCGTCTCCACGCCGCGCCTGATGTCCGCCCTGGTCGAGGAGGCGGTGAGCGTCGGCGACCTCGTACGGCTGCTGCGCTTCAGCCACGGCGACGCCAACCTCGTCGAGCTGACGCTGCCCCCGGAGGCGGCGCTGGCCGGCACCCGGGTCGGGGACGTCGAGTGGCCCGAGGACACCTCGCTGGTCACCATCATCCGCGGCACCCGCGTCCTGACGCCCAACAAGGAGGACGCGCTGGAGGCCGGTGACGAGCTGCTCTTCGTCGCGGCGCAGTCGCGTGAGGAGCAGCTGGAGGACCTGCTGTCGGTCCGCCGCAAGAACGCCTGACGAAGGCGTCCGCGCCGACGCCGAAGGGCCCGGGAACCGTGGTGGTTCCCGGGCCCTTCGGCATGACGGGGCGGCCGGTCGTGCGGCGCGCCCCTCGTCTCAGCGGCGGTGGCGGCCGCCGTCCGACGGCGCCCGCCGCCCGGTGGCCGCGCGCTCGGCCCGCTCCGCCTTCTCGGCCTCCTCGGCCGCCTCCATCTCCGCGAACACATCGATGGGCGGCGGCGCCTTCGCCAGGAAGACCCAGGTCAGATAGACCGCCAGCAGGAACGGCGGGATCTTCAGCGCGATCAGCACCCAGCCCAGCTGCGTGGTGTCCGCCCACCAGTACAGGGGGAAGAGGATCGCGCACTTGGCGAAGAGGATCAGCCCCCACGCCCAGCTGGCCTTGGCGTACGCGGCCTTGCGGCCGGGGTTACGGGTGCGCCAGGAGAGGTTCTCCTTGAACACCGGGCCCAGGATCAGCCCGATCAGCGGCACCCCCGCCACCGTCGTGACCATGTACGCCAGCGCCAGGCCGAGGGTGTAGACCATGCCCGGCAGGTAGAAGTCCTTGGCGTTGCCGGTCATCATCGCGAAGACGACGCCGAACGCGACGCCGAAGACGCCGCTGAGCGCGTGCTTGAGGGTGTCCTTGCGCGCCAGCCGCACCACGGCCAGCACCAGCGACACCGCCAGCGCCGCGAGCGCCGAAGACTTCAGGTCCTTGTTGACCGTGAAGATCGCGACGAACAGCAGGCCCGGCAGCACGGTCTCCACCATGCCCCGCACCCCGCCGAACGCCTCGAACAGCGCCGCCTCGGTGACGGCCCTGCTGTCCCCGTCCTGGCTCGCCTGCGCGCCGGGCGCCGGGCCGTCGGACGGCTCGGCGGTGCGCACCGCGGGCGGGTCGTTCGGGGATGCGTCAGTGGTCGGTCGGTCGGTCGACGTCACCGGCTACTCCTGTCCGAGCGGTCGGAGTTCGTACTTCGGATTGAAGAGCACCCGGCGCCCGTGACTCATCGAGACACGGCCCGAGGCGATGAGCTTGCGGCCCGGCTCTATGCCGACGATGGAGCGGCGGCCCAGCCACACCACGTCGAGGGCGGCCGAGCCGTCGAACAGCTCCGCCTCCAGCGCGGGCACCCCGGCGCGCGGCCGCAGCGTCACATGGCGCAACGTGCCGGTGACCTTCACGATCTGCCGGTCGTCGCAGTCGGATATCCGGGTGCAGCCCGTCGCCTGCGTGTCCTCCCGCAGCTCGGCGGAGTGCAGCTCCTCCTCGGAGGACGACAGTCTGTCGAGCATCCGGCGGAACCGGCCGGCCGGCTTCTCGGATCGGGTCCCAGCACTCATGAACCCAGCGTACCGGTGCCCACCGACACCGCTCACGGCGCGCACACGGCCGCTCCCCCGCCGGTGCGCCCGGACCGCACCGCCCGCACGGGGCGGCGGGCACGGGGCGCACGGCGATCCCGGCCTACGGCTCGAAGCGGTATCCCATGCCCGGCTCCGTGACGAAGTGCCGCGGATGCGACGGGTCCGCCTCCAGCTTGCGGCGCAGCTGCGCCATGTAGACCCGCAGGTAGTTGGTCTCCTTGCCGTACGACGGCCCCCAGACCTCCTGCAGCAGCTGCTTCTGGCTCACCAGCCGGCCCGCGTTGCGCACCAGCACCTCCAGCAGATGCCACTCCGTGGGCGTCAGCCGGATGTCCCGGCCCCCGCGGTTGACCTTCTTCGCCGCGAGATCGACGGTGAAGCCCGGCGTCTCGACGATCACGTCCGCCTCCGCGGGCCCCGTCGGCTCCGCCCGGCGCACCGCGGCCCGCAGCCGCGCCAGCAGCTCGTCCATCCCGAACGGCTTGGTGACGTAGTCGTCGGCGCCCGCGTCCAGCGCCTCGACCTTCTCGTCCGACGTCTGGCGGGCGGACAGCACCAGGATCGGCACCCGCGTCCAGCCCCGCAGGCCCTTGATCACCTCGACGCCGTCCATGTCCGGCAGGCCCAGGTCCAGCACCACGACATCGGGATGGCGGGCCGCGGCCAGCTTGAGGGCCGTGGCCCCGTCGGGGGCCGCGTCGACCTCGTACTTGCGCGCCTTCAGGTTGATCACGAGGGCCCGCACGATCTGCGGCTCGTCATCCACCACGAGCACCCGGTTCACTGACGTTCTCCTCGCGATGTCGGGACCCCGGGCGACCGGCCCGGGGAACGGAAGGGGACTGGGGCGCGGCACGCGCCGTACGGGACGGGGCCGGCGCCCGCGGCGCCGGGGCCCGCGGGCAGCTCGCCCGGCCCGCTCATGTGAAGGCCCCGGCCGTCGACGACCGGGGCCCGGCCGAGGGCGGTCGGTCCTCCGCCGCCCGCAGGGTGAGCACCATCGTCATCCCGCCGCCCGGGGTGTCCTCCGCCGCGAGCGTGCCGCCCATCGCCTCGGTGAAACCGCGCGCCACGGCCAGCCCCAGGCCCACGCCCGCACCGCGCGGCGCGTCGCCGTACCGCTGGAACGGCTCGAAGATCCGGCCCTTCGCCTCGTCCGGCACGCCCGGCCCCCGGTCGACGATGCGCAGCTCCACCCGGTCGCCCAGCGCGCTCGCCGCCACCAGCGCCTGCGAGCCCTCGGGGCTGTACTTCACGGCGTTCTCCACCAGATTGGCGACCGCCCGCTCCAGCAGCCCCGGATCGACCGCCACGATCGGCAGCGCCTCCGGGATGTCCAGCGTCACGCTGCCGTCCGGCACCCCGCCCAGCGCCATCGGCACCACCTCGTCCAGGTCGATCTCCCGGATCAGCGGGGTGACGGTGCCGGTCTGCAGCCGCGACATGTCCAGCAGATTGCCCACCAGGTGATCCAGCCGGTCGGCGCCCGCCTCGATGCCCGCCAGCAGCTCCGCCTCGTCCTCCGGCGACCACGCCACGTCGTCGGAGCGCAGCGACGTCACCGACGCCTTGATCCCGGCCAGCGGGGTGCGCAGATCGTGGCTGACCGCGGCCAGCAGCGCCGTCCGGATGCGGTTGCCCTCCGCCAGCTCCCGGGCGCGCGCCGCCTCCCCCACCAGCCGCTGCCGGTCCAGCACGACGGCCGCCTGCGCGGCGAACGCCGCCAGCACCCGGCGGTCCTCGGCCGGCAGCACCCGGCCGCTCAGCGCCAGCGCCATGTGGTCACCGACCGGCATGTCGACATCCGCGTCCTCCGGGCGGCGCAGCGGCGCGCCCTTCGCCGGCTCGCCCACGCGCCCGGCGCACGTCCACGGATCGACGTCGCTGTGCCGCTCCAGCAGCGCCACCGCATCCATCCCGAACGTCTCCCGCACCCGTTCCAGCAGCGCGTCCAGACTGGTCTCGCCGCGCAACACGCTGCCGGCCAGGAACGAGAGGATCTCCGACTCCGCCCGCAGCCGCGCCGCCTGCTGGGTACGGCGCGCCGCCAGGTCCACCACCGACGCCACCGACACGGCCACCGCGAAGAAGATCACGATGGCGACGATGTTCTGCGGATCGCTGACCGTCAGCGTGTGCGTCGGCGGCGTGAAGTAGAAGTTCAGCAGCAGCGATCCGACCGCCGCCGACGCCAGCGCCGGCAGCCGCCCGCCCAGCAGCGCGGCCATCACCGTCAGGAAGAGGAACAGCAGCACGTCGTTGGCGAGCCCCGGCCCGTCGTGGGTGACGCCCGGCCCGTTGTCGACGCGGTACAGCAGCAGCGACAGCAGCATCGGCGCCACCACCCCGACCAGCCACCCGGCCACGATCCGCGCCCGCCCCAGCCGCGCACCACGCGCCACCGGCAGCCCGCGCCCCTTGGCGACCTCGTCGTGCGTGACGATGTGGACGTCGAGGTCCGGACCCGACTCCCGGGCGACCGTCGCCCCCACACCGGGCCCGAACACGTACTGCCAGCTCTTGCGGCGGCTGGAGCCCAACACGATCTGCGTGGCGTTCACCCCCCGCGCGAACTCCAGCAGCGCCGCCGGGATGTCGTCCCCGATGACGTGGTGGAACGTCCCCCCGAGGTCCTCCACCAGCGTGCGCTGCACGGCCAGTTCCTTCGGCGACGCGGACGTCAGGCCGTCACTGCGCGCGATGTAGACGGCGAGCACCTCGCTGCCCGACCCCTTGGCCGCCATCCGGGCGGCGCGGCGGATCAGCGTACGGCCCTCGGGGCCACCGGTGAGACCGACGACGATCCGCTCCCGCGCCTGCCACGTACTCCGGATGGAGTGCTCGGCGCGGTACTGCTGCAGATACTCGTCCACCCGGTCGGCGACCCACAGCAGCGCCAGCTCGCGCAGCGCCGTCAGGTTGCCGGGGCGGAAGTAGTTCGACAGCGCGGCATCGACCTTGTCCGGCTGGTAGATGTTGCCGTGCGCCATGCGGCGACGCAGCGCCTGTGGCGACATGTCGACAAGCTCCAGCTGTCCGGCGCGGCGCACCACCTCGTCCGGGACGGTCTCCTGCTGCCGGACGCCGGTTATCGACTCGACGACATCCCCGAGTGACTCCAGATGCTGGATGTTGACGGTCGAGATCACCTCGATGCCCGCCTCCAGCAACTCCTCGATGTCCTGCCAGCGCTTCTCGTTGCGCGAACCGGGCACGTTGGTGTGGGCCATCTCGTCGACCAGCGCGACCGCCGGACGCCGCGCCAGCACCGCGTCGACGTCCATCTCGGTGAAGGTCGCGCCGCGGTACTCCATCTCGCGCCGCGCCACCTGCTCCAGACCGTGCAGCATCACCTCGGTGCGCGGCCGGCCGTGCGCCTCGACGAACGCCACGACGACATCCGTACCGCGCTCCACACGCCGGTGTGCCTCGGACAACATGGCGTAGGTCTTGCCGACGCCCGGCGCCGCACCGAGATATATCCGTAGCTTGCCGCGTGCCATGGCCTCATTGTCTTACGTCAAGCCCGCCCCCACCGGGCTGGGCCTGCTCCCGACAGTACCCACCGCTGCCCCTCCCACGACCCCTGGGAACGGGCCCGGGCGCCGGTTTTGACGCGACCCTGATGGGTGAAGCAGGCGTGTCGCGGACGACGAGACCCCAGCACGGCGCACCGTCCGACCGGGCGAGAGAGCTGGGCGCGGGGCCCGACTCCGGAGCAGACCTCGGTGCGCGGCTGATACCCCGGGCCGGTCGGAAAATGCGATCTACCGAAGCCGGTACGTCCTGTAGGAAAGGGGGACCGGGTACGACGACGGGGCCGAGGCGACACGCCGATCGCGGCGGCACACGGAGCGGCAGCTGCCACGGAGCCGTAGGGCCGGGGCAGCAACGCCGTGCGAATAGCGACGGATGACGGATGACTGATGGCTGATGGCTGATGGCTGATGGCTGATGGCTGATGGCTGATGGGGAGGGTGGCATGAACGGAGCGACGGGCGGGACGGTTCGGGACGGCGGGAACCCGGTGCGGGGGCACGAGCCCGGTCAGGCACAGGGACGGGAGTCCGGTCGGGCCGGAGGCCCTGCGCCCTCCACCGCCATGGGGGACGGAGCGGTACCGGTGCCCGGGGACGGCGCCGCCCGGTTTGACGAACGGACGTCGGAGACCGGCTCCGTCCAGCCCGACGAACCGACGCCGCAGGCCGACGCCGCCCCGGACCGCCCCGCCGCCTCCCCCGGCGCTCCGGACACCGGACGAACCCGGCCCCCGAGCGACACCCACGGAACGGAGCACCCACCGGTGACCATCACCTCCGATAACGTTCCCACCATCCCCACCAGGAACGCCACCTTGTCCCTCGCTCACACCTCGGCCCTCTCCCCGGCCACCCGCCTCGCTGCCCGCGCACTCCTGGACGACGTCTTCGACGGCCTGGACGACACGGACTGGGACCACGCACTCGGCGGCGTCCACGCCCTCCTCCACGACGGCGACGAGCTGATCGGCCACGCCGCCGTCATCCCCCGCCGCCTCCTCCACGGCGGCCGGGCCCTGCGCTGCGGCTACGTGGAAGGCGTGGGCGTCCGCGCCGACCGACGCGGCCAGGGCCATGGCGCCACCCTGATGACAGCTCTGGAACACGTGGTCCGTCAGGCCTACGAACTGGGCGCCCTCTCCGCCTCCGACACCGCCACCGGCTTCTACGCCGCCCGCGACTGGCACCTGTGGCGCGGCCCCTCCTCGGCCCTCACCCCCGCCGGCATCCGCCCCACCCCGGACGAGGACGGCAGCCTCTACGTCCTGCCGGTATCCGCGTCGCTCGACCCAGACGCCCCGTTGACCTGCGACTGGCGCGACGGCGACGTGTGGTGACGAGACGCGTGGCGACAGGGGGCCTGGGCAGCGACGGCATGCAGCACGTAGTAGGCGAACAGTCCGGAGGCCGACGCGAGAGCGGGGCAACGTCCCGGCTCCCGCCCCGGCCTGCTCGCCCGCTCGCCGCCATGTTCACGCCGGAGCAAGCCTGGGGACGGCCGGACGTCCGACGCCCAGCCCCTGGCGAGCGATTCGAGGCGGTAACGACGCCTCACCGGCCGCACGGCAACACCCTCCTCCGCTATGCCCGGGAGCAAGGAAGCAATACGGCGCTCAGCGCAGCCAAAGCCCGGAGGCAGCCAACGCCCGAGGTCAGCCAACGCCCGAGAGGGACCAATGCCCAGGACGCACCAACGCCGACGGAATCCTGGTCGCGGCATCCCCCTTCGCCGCATTGAGCTGCGCCTGCGTGAGGAACAGACAGTCGGTGAGGTCCGCGCCACACACATCGGTGTCCCGGAAGTCCGCCCCGATCACATCCGCACTCCGCAGATCGGCGCCCGAAAGATCGGCGCCGATGAGATACGCCCCTCTGAGACTGGCCCCACGCAACCGCGCCCCGTGCATCCGTGCACCGATCAGGTCGGCACCACGATGATTCTTCTTCCGCCCGGGTATGTCGGCACGCACCAGCTCGCTGGTCCGCAGCAACAGGCCGTTGACCTGCTGCCGAATCACCGCCACATCGGCCCCGGTGATCTCCTCCGCGCTGCCCCGCGTGAGCCCGTCGAGATCGTCGTACGCCCGGCGCAACTCGCCCCGTATCGCGCGGGCCTGCGGCCACGCCAACGCCTCGGCCAGATATCGCAGCAGTTCATGGAGCTGTCGCATGGCAGGGAACACCTCGAACATCCGACGAGCCACCCCAGGGCTCTCCCGCCAGTGCCGCCCACCGAACGTCACTTGCGAGACCTTCTGCCCCGCACCGAAGCAGTCGAAGACCGTGCAGCCGGAAAAGCCACGCTCACGAAGCCGATGGTGAATGCCGCAGCGGAAGTCGTCCCGCAGATTGGTACAGGGCGTGCCCGCTGCCTTGCCGACCGCGAAGTCGGACGAGGCCTCGAACGGCAACGCGACGCAGCACAGCCCGAAACACTTTGAGCAATCCGACTCCAGGTCCGCGGCATCGGCTCCCAGCACGGGCAGTTCACGCTTCTCGGACACGGTCCGCCATCTCCCACCACAAGAAGGCGCCACCCATTGCCACGCCGAGGAGCGACCCATTGTTTCCGAAGTGACGGGCGACATGCTCGTTCTTTTCTTTGGGGCCCTCCCCCTCCCCCTCCCCACCCACCGCCACCGCCACCGCCACCGCCACCGCCACCGCCACCGCCACCGAGACAGTGCAAGCACAGCTCGCAGCATCAAGCGCGAAAGGTCACGGGCACCGCCCACGAGTCACAGCCCGCCCATAACCAATGCAGGCATCGCCGCCCCCGGCCCACCGCCTCACGCCCCACACCACGCGCACACCTCAACTCACGCCCGCTACAGCCCGCTCCCCCGTCCCCATCCCCCGACACCCCGTCGACGCACCCAACCCGGCTCCTCCCCCAGGCCCCCCTGGTCAGGCGCCACCTACCGCTCTCCCCCTCACTTGCCCGCCGTGATCGCCCCGTCGCTCAGCTCAAGGACACGATCCGCCAGGCCAACGAGGTGCGGGTCATGCGTGGCGACCAGCGCCGTGACACCTTCGCTGCGAACCACGGCCCGCAGCAGTTCCATCACCTCTCTTCCGGTCTCGGCGTCCAACTGACCGGTGGGTTCGTCCGCGATGAGGAGAGACGGCCTGTTGGCGAGCGCCCGGGCGATGGCGACGCGCTGCTGCTGTCCACCGGAGAGTTCACCGGGGCGCTGCTTCATGTGGTCGGCGAGCCCGACGAGGGACAACAGCAACGCCACCCGCTCCTCCCGCTCCCGCGACGGCATGCGGCGCAGTCGCAGCGGAACCCCGACGTTCTCGGCCGCGCTGAGGATCGGTATCAGCCCGAACGTCTGGAAGACGAAGCCGATTCGGTCGCGCCGCATCTCCAGCAGCCCGCTCTCGTCGAGGTCGGCCAGGGTCGTCCCGTCCACGGTGACCTGCCCCACATCGGGGGTGTCGAGCCCGCCGATGAGGTTGAGGAGCGTGGTCTTCCCCGAACCCGATCGGCCACGCAGGGCAACGAGTTCGCCTCTCGGTACTTCGCAGGACACCCCGCGCAGCGCATGCACCGCTCCCGCGCCCCGCCCATAACTCCGGTGCAGGTCCCGCACCACGACCATGGGCCGGTCCGACCCCTCGATCGCGCTTCCCACTCCGCCGGCCACCACCGTCCCGCCACCGGGCCCCGAACCACCTCGTCGCGCAAGGCCCTTGCGAACCTTCCCGCTACCGCTCTGCTCCCCGCTACCGCTCCCGACCGCCATGCCCACTCCCCCGTTCCCGCCGCGCGCTCCCCGCACGTGCGCCACTCGGTCCGTGCACCGCCGGGGCATCATCCCCATCAGGCTCCCGGCACCCGAACCCTCACCGCTGCAGACCGACCGACGACTCACGTCGCACGGCGTCGGCCCACCGACGGCGTCAGTATGCGTAGCGCCCGACGGACCGGGCAACGCCTGTGGATAACTCACACATCGGCCCGGCTCGTGCACCGCGCCGCAGGCTGCCCCATCCGCTCCTCAACAAGCAGAGCAGCTCCCGGAGACCACCCTGCCCCACCTGCCTTGAGATCTCGCTCGGCCCAGGTCACCACCCCGCGTCCTCTTAGCCTTGACCCTCACACCGTGTGAGGTCATGGACTGAGGAACGTCATGTTCACCATCGGAGACTTCGCCCGGCACGGCCGCGTGTCCGTCCGCATGTTGCGCCATTACGACGCACTCGGGCTGCTGCGCCCTGCTCATGTCGACCCCGTCAACGGCTACCGCTTCTACGAGGCGGCCCAACTCGCCCGCCTCAACCGCGTCCTCGCCCTGAAAGACCTCGGCTTCACGCTCCAGCAGGTCCAGGAAATCCTCGACGAGACAGTGGAGCCCGAGCAGTTGCGCGGGATGTTGCGGCTGCGGCAGGCAGAACTGGAGGCAGCCATGGCGGCGGCAGCGGCACAGCTGGTACGCGTCGAGACGAGGCTCCGGTCGATCGAAAGCGAAGGACATATGAGCCCCGACGAAGTAGTGGTCAAGCGCACTCCGCCGGTACGCGTAGCCGAACTCGGCGCCACCGCTGACAGCTTCGCGCCGGAAGCCATCGGTCCGGTCGTAGGCCCGCTCTTCGACGAGCTGTGCCGCAGGCTCGACCACGCAGCCGTGGCACCGGCCGGCCCGCCACTCGCGTACTACGAAGCGGCCCCCGGCTCCGGCGAGGCGGTACGCGTACACGCCGCGATCCCTGTCACGGCTGCACCCGGCGGTCCGCACGGGTTGACCGTCGTAGACCTGCCCGCGATCGAGAACGCAGCCACCATCGTGCACCGCGGCTCCATGGACGCCGTCCTCCCCACGGCCCAGACACTGGCCCGCTGGATCGACGCCAACGGCTACCGCTCCACCGGGTACGCCCGGGAGCTCTATCTCGCCTGCGACGACGACCCCGCGCACTGGGTCACCGAACTCCAGGAACCCATCACCCGCCGCTGACGGTGACAGTCACCTCACCGCCAACCGACACCAGAGCACCACCCACCGACAGCGACAGCGACGTGACGCAGTGACGCAGTGACGCAGTGACGCAGTGACGCAGTGACGCAGTGACGCAGTGACGCAGTGACGCCAAAGCAACAAATCGACTCTGCGCCCCGCAAGCCGCACTCACCCCGAACGCACGACGCACAGCACGGATGCCCGTGGCCACACCCTCCCGGGTACAGCCACGGGCATCCGTAACTCAACGCTCGACCGAACCCACCGCACCGCCGACGGCGCACGGCCGGCGAGCCGCGCGGCGCAGCCGCACGGTCAGCGGATCTCGGTGATCTCCGGTCCGCGCTCCAGGCGCTCCACGCCGCCGCCGAAGCGGGAGCCTTCGGCCGGCTCCTGCTGGACGCCGTCGGGCACCATCTGGGCATCGTCCGGAAGCTTCAGGACGATGGGGTCACGGGGCGCCATGGGAGCGTCACCGCGAATGACGACGGTGTCCCGGAAGATGTGCTCCAGCACGCTGGCGGCCTCCGGCTGGACCGCGCCCTGGCCGGAGATGACACCGCGCAGGAACCACCGCGGACCGTCGACCCCGACGAAGCGCACGACCTGCACACCGTTGGTGCCGTCGGGCAGCTGCACCGGCACCTGGGCGCGCAGTTCCCAGCCGAGGGGACCCTCGACCTCGTCGATGACGCCGCCCTGCTGCGTGATGCCGGAGGCGATCTCCTCGCGGACCTCGCCCCAGATGCCTTCGTTGCGGGGTGCGGCGAACGCCTGCACCTGCACGGCGCTGTCCTGGAGGACGACGGTCGCGGCGACGATCGCGTCACCCGCGACCTCCACCCGCAGCTCCATGCCGTCGACGCCGGGGACGAAGAGTCCTCCCAGGTCGACACGGCCCTCGCCGGGGTTCGTGACCTCGGAGACGTCCCAGGGGCCGTCGGGACGGGGCGCGGGCGGCAGGGCGACTCGCTCCTCCTCCACGTCCGCGTCGGTTGCGCTCACCGCGGTCTCGTCGGCGAGTTCCGTGTCCTCCGCCGGCTCGTGCGCGCTCTCGTTCTTCTTGCGACGTCCGAACACGTCACTGTCCTTCCCGGTCGGCACCGACCGATGCGTATTCATTCCCGCCCGTGGAGCCGCCCACCGCCGCGTGACCGCCGGTGGACCCGAATCCCCCCTCGGCCCGCGCCGAGCCGGGAAGTTCCGCCACCTCGTGGAAGCGCACCTTCTCGACCTGCTGGACGACCAATTGGGCGATCCGGTCGAACCTCTCGAACCGCACGCTCTCGCGCGGATCCAGATTGACCACGATCACCTTGATCTCTCCACGGTACCCGGCATCGACCGTCCCAGGGGCATTCACCAGCGCCAGTCCGCACCGGGCGGCGAGACCGGACCGCGGGTGCACGAAGGCGGCGTACCCGTCGGGCAGGGCGAGGGAGATCCCGGTGGGCAGCACGGCGCGCTCGCCCGGGGCGAGGTCGGCGGCCTCGGTGGTCACCAGGTCGAGACCCGCGTCGCCGGGATGCCCGTACGAGGGGACGGGCACCTCGGGGTCGAGACGGCGCAGCAGCACGTCGACCGGGTTGCGTCGTTCGCTCACGGGTTCACCTCGAAGGCGCGGGCGCGCCTGATCTGGTCCGGGTCCTCCATGGCGGCCCGGATCTCCTCGCTGCGGCCGTTGTCGATGAAGTGGTCGACCTTGACCTCGATGAAAACGGCGTCGGCGCGGACGGCGACGGGGCCGTCGGGGCCGCCTATCCGGCCGACGGCGGTGGAGTAGATCTTGCGGCCGTGGACGGCGGTGACGCGGGCGTCCAGGTGCAGGACGGTGCCCAGCGGGACGGGGCGCAGGAAGTCGGTCTCCAGGCGGCCGGTCACCGCGATCACGCGCAGCAGCCAGTTCAGCGAGCCCAGGGTCTCGTCGAGTGCGGTGGCCAGTACGCCGCCGTGGGCCAGGCCGGGAGCGCCCTGGTGGGCCTCCTTGACGGTGAATTCGGCGCGGACGCTCACGCCGTCGCCGGCGCGGGCCTCCAGGTGGAGGCCGTGCTGCTGCCCTTCGCCGCAGCCGAAGCAGCGGTCGTAATGGGCGCCGAGGAGTTCGCCGGGTGCCGGGGCGTCGGGGTGCCGGACCGGGGCGACGGCGCCTTCGGGGGGCGTCAGCCGCGTCCTGGGTTCGTCAGTTCCACTCACGAGGGGAGACCCTACCCGCGCGCGCCGAGGGCCTGCGCCGCCGTGCCAAGCTTGGGGCATGCAGTCGTACGAAGAACGTCTCACCGCGCCCCGTTCCTGGTGGCTTGTCGCCGCGCTGATCGGTGTGGCCTGCGCCCTGATGCTGCTCCCCGTGGGGACGCTGCCGATGCTCGGCGGGCTGATCGGCGGGGGCGCGCTGTCGGCCGTGGTGGTGAGCGCGTACGGGTCGGCGCGGATCCGGGTGGTAGGTGACGCGCTGATCGCGGGGGACGCGAAGATCCCGGTGGCGGCGCTGGGTGAGGCGCGGGCGCTGGACGCCGAGGAGACGGTGGCCTGGCGGACGTACAAGGCCGATGCGCGGGCGTTCATGATGCTGCGCAGCTACATCCGGACCGCGGTGCGGGTGGAGATCGTCGACCCGTCGGATCCGACGCCGTACGCGTATCTGTCGACGCGGGACCCGGAGCGCCTGGTGGCGGCGCTGGCGGCGGCGCGCGCCTGACGGGCGGCCGGGGTCAGGCGGTGTCCTGCGGCCCGGGGAGCGGGCCGGGGGACGCGGCACCGGGGAGGGCGTCCCAGGGGACCTGGTGGGCGCGGAGGTCCTTGCGGAGGGCGTCGGCGAGCTTGCCCGTCTCGCGGCGGTTGAGGAACGCACCGACTGCGGCGCCGACCATGAACGGCGTGAGGTTCGGCAGATTGCGCAGGGTGCGCTTCATGATCTGCTGGCGTAGTTCGCGCCTGGTCTGGCCGCCGAGCGCGAGAGTGAGCGTGGCGGGCCGGGCGACGTCGATGCCGCGCTCCTCGGTCCAGGAGGTCAGGTAGGCGAAGCCGCGCTGCCGGGTGGTGCCCTGGGGGCGCCGGCCGTAGACCTCGTGGAGTTCGGCGATGAGTTTGATCTCGATCGAGGCCACGCCGACGACTTCGGCGGCCAGCTGGGTCGGCATCGCCGGTGGTACGGGCAGCATGGCGGCTGCCCCGACACCGGCGCCGACGGCCGCGGTGGACCTGATGGCACCCGCGACGAGTTTGTCGGCGAGTTCCTCGGGGGTCAGGCCGGGGAACTGGGTGCGCAGGGTCGCGAGGTCGCGGACGGGGATCCGCGGGGCGATGGCGATGAGCCGGTCGGCGAGTGCGGCGAGCTGGGCCCGCGCGCTGCCGCCGCCGCGTACGGCGCCTTTGCCGATCGTGGCGGCGAGCGAGGCCACGCGGCCTCGCTCCTGCGGTGAGCCGGCCGTCCGCTCCGTGGGGAGGGCGGTGGGGTCGGCGGGCACGGGCGCGTTTTCTCCGCGTGATCGTGCGCCGGCCGCCGGGCCTTTCCCGCCCTTGATGCCCTTACGGAACGGGTTCACGCCTGCCACGGCGCCGACCGGTCTCAGGCCGCGCAGTCGCGGCAGATCGGGTTGCCGTTCTTGTCCTCCGCCGCGAGCTGGCTGCGGTGGTGGACCAGGAAGCAGCTCATGCACGTGAACTCGTCCTGCTGCTTGGGCAGGACCCGTACGGCGAGCTCCTCGTTGGACAGGTCGGCGCCGGGGAGTTCCAGGCCTTCGGCCTGCTCGAACTCGTCGACGTCGACAGCCGAGGCGGACTTGTCGTTCCGCCGCGACTTCAGTTCCTCGATGCTGTCCTCGTTGAGGTCGTCATCGGTCTTGCGTGGGGTGTCGTAATCCGTAGCCATGTCGCTCTCCCCCTCTGGGTGTCTGCGGTGTCTCAGCGCTCGTAACGCGTGAGAGGCCGGACTTGTGCCCGACCTGAGGCGGAGATTTTGCCTCACATCAAGGTCTGTTACTCAATCGACACCCAACCGCACCCGGAAGGGGTGATCGGTTTGGATGGCGAACTGGACCGTACACGGTCCGAATGCCGCATCGCGCGGATGCCAACCCGTGTACTTCCCGTGATCAGGGCTCCGGGAAACCCGGATTTTCCCGGCTTTTTGCCCGGCATTTCGATCACGGAGGGTGGAGGGGCGGAATGTGACCGCTGTGAGCGATCACACACGGAAAGGGCGGCGCGAAGGCCGTCCGAATTCCGCGCAAAGCGAACTCGGCGAAGGATGACCGCCGGGCCCCCGTTCCGTCAAACCGCGCATCGCCCTTATGGCGCTGTACGGCCGCCCAGCGGGCTTTCGTACACGCATACGCCCGATGACGTACGAAAGCCGCTGCCGGCGCTCCAGCGGGCCGCACAGGCCGCTCGCCGCCCCGCCGGGCGGCGAGCGCCTCACAGCGGGAGCACCACCCGCATCGTGAGGCCACCGCCTTCGCGCGGCTCCGCCGTGATGGTGCCGTCGTGAGCGCGGGCCACCGAGCGGACGATGGACAGCCCCAGGCCGACGCCCTTGTCACTGCCGGTCCGTTCGGTGCGCAGCCGCCGGAACGGCTCGAAGAGGTTCTCCACCTCGTAGGCGGGGACCACCGGGCCCGTGTTGGAGACGATCAGCACCGCGCAGCCCGGTTGCGGTTCGGTGGTGACCTCCACCCAGCCGCCCTCGGGAACGTTGTAGCGCACGGCGTTCTGCACGAGGTTGAGCGCGATCCGCTCCAGAAGGACGCCGTTGCCCTGGACGAACACCTGATGGCGCGCGCCCCGGAACTCGATGCCCTTCTCCTGCGCCTCGCTGCGGGCCTGGTCGACGGCCTGGGAGGCGACCTCGGCGAGGTCGACGGGCCTTTTGTCGACAATCTTGTTCTCGCTGCGGGCGAGCAGCAGCAGTCCCTCCACGAGCTGCTCACTGCGCTCGTTGGTGGCCAGCAGCGTCTTGCCGAGCTGTGTCAGCTCCGGTGACGCATCCGGGTCGGCGAGCTGCACCTCCAGAAGGGTGCGGTTGATCGCCAGCGGGGTGCGCAGCTCGTGCGAGGCATTGGCGACAAAGCGCCTTTGCGACTCGAAGGCCCGGTCGAGGCGGTCCAGCATCTCGTCGAAGGTGTCCGACAGCTCCTTCAGCTCGTCGTCGGGCCCGCCCAGCTCGATCCGGCGGTGCAGATCGGAACCGGCCACCCGCTGCGCGGTGCGGGTGATCCGCCCCAGGGGCGACAGGACCCGCCCGGCCATGGCGTATCCGAAGGCAAACGCGACGACCGTCAGGCCGAGCAGCGCCAGCAGCGAACGGTTGAGGAGGGTGTTGAGTGCGAAGGTGCGCTGCTGCTGGATGCAGTGGTCGACCGCGCGGTTGAGCTGCTCGACGTCGGCGACCGACGACAGGCCGCTGCAGGTGCTGCTGGAGATCCGCAGGCTCTGCGCGTCGATGATCTTGAACGGCAGTTGGTTCCCGGCGCCCAGGGCGTCGGCCGCGAGGATGTAGATGATCGTCAGCAGCACGACCCCGGCCATCAGGAACATGCCGCCGTACAGCAGCGTGAGCCGTATCCGGATCGTCGGGCGCAGCCAGGGGAAGGGCCGGACGTTGACCGGTTTCGGATCCCAGGTCGGCTTGGGCGGGGTGGGAGGAGGCGTGGGGGTCGCCTTGGAGAAGGGAGGCATCAGCTCAGATCCGGTATCCCGAACCGGGGACGGTGACGATCACGGCCGGCTCACCCAGCTTGCGGCGCAGCGTCATGACCGTGACACGGACGACGTTGGTGAACGGGTCGGTGTTCTCGTCCCACGCCTTCTCCAGCAGCTGCTCGGCCGAGACCACCGTGCCCTCGCTGCGCATCAGCACCTCCAGGACCGCGAACTCCTTGGGCGCGAGCTGCACCTCCCGGCCGTCCCGGAAGACCTCGCGGCGATTGGGGTCGAGCTTGATGCCGGCCCGCTCCAGGACGGGCGGCAGGGCGACGGTGGTACGGCGCCCCAGGGCGCGCACCCGGGCGGTCAGCTCGGTGAAGGCGAACGGCTTGGGGAGGTAGTCGTCGGCGCCGATCTCCAGGCCCTCCACCCGGTCGCTGACGTCCCCGGAGGCGGTGAGCATCAGGACGCGGGTGGCGATGCCCAGCTCCACGACGCGGCGGCAGACGTCGTCGCCGTGCACGAGCGGCAGGTCACGGTCGAGGACCACGACGTCGTAGTCGTTCAGCTCGATCCGCTCCAGCGCCGCTGCGCCGTCGTAGACCACGTCGACGGCCATGGCCTCCCGGCGCAGTCCGGTGGCCACCGCATCGGCGAGCAGTTGCTCGTCCTCGACGACGAGAACACGCACGTCGCAATTCCTTCCGCAGAGCCCCGCCAGGCAGGGCACATCAATGTCTCAGAGCCCTTCCATCCTGCCCCGAAGAGCCATAAACCGGCGGTAAGAGGGGCTCGCGGGGCGCGCGGACCCCGATTCGCCGGATTCGCGGGCGGGTTGAGGTTTCCGTGAGGTGACGCGGGGGGAGGACGACTGCACACCCTCGATCACGCCCCGCCGGGCGTCCCTTGACGACCCTCCGCAGGGATCATGCCGTGATCGACCCACCCGTCGGCACACCAGTGCCAACCCGGACCCACGACGAGGGGGCGCACCATGGACGCGTTCACCGCAGGCATTCTGCAGCGCATACGGAACACCGAAGCCGTTCTGGACCGGGCTCGTGCGTCGGGCGACGACTACCTCGTGGACGTCGAGCAGGCGGAGCTCGAGGACCTGCAGCGCCTGGCCAGCGAGTACGGAGTGGAGGTCGGCGCGGTCCGCGCCTGACGTCCACCGCACACCACCGCGCCCCGGTCACCACACAGGTACCGGGGCGCAGTCGTGCGCAGCGCCGTCAGTCGTGCCAGGCGCCCAGGTCCTCCAGCAGCGGCTGCAGCACGCCGAACACCTCGGGCGACGCGGCGACGGTCAGCTCCTGGGAGGCGGGTTCACCGGGGCGGCCACCGGTGAGCGCCCCGGCCTCGCGGGCGATGAGCACCCCGGCCGCCAGGTCCCACGGGTTCAGGCCGCGCTCGTAGTAGGCGTCGAGGCGGCCGCACGCCACATCGCACAGGTCGATGGCGGCCGATCCCCCGCGCCGGATGTCGCGGACCTGCGGCACCAGAGCGCGCACCACCTCGGCTTGTCCTATCCGGCGCTCGGTGAGATAGCCGAAGCCCGTGCCGACCAGGGCCTGGGAGAGCGGGGGCGCGGGCCGGTGGCGCACGCGCTCCCCGTTGTTGAACGCACCACCCCCCAGCACCGCGTGGTAGGTCTCTCCGCGCATCGGGGCGGCCACCACGCCGACGACGGTCTCGCCGTCCTTCTCCGCGGCGATGGACACGGCCCAGGAGGGCAGCCCGTAGAGGTAGTTGACGGTGCCGTCGACGGGGTCGATCACCCAGCGCACCCCGCTGGTGCCGGTGACGCTGGCGCCCTCCTCGCCGAGGAATCCGTCGTGCGGCCGGTGCTCGGTGAGGAAGCCGGTGATCAGCTTCTCGGAGGCGATGTCCATCTCGGTGACGACATCGATGGGGCTGGTCTTCGTGGCGGCCACGCCGAGGTCGGCGGGGCGGCCGTCGCGAAGCAGCCGGCCGGCCCGGTCGGCGGCCTCAAAGGCCAGCTGGAGAAGTTCGTCGTACAGCGGATCGGACACGGGGCTCCTTGCTCGGTCGAGCGGCGGGCGGGAGGGCGGATGACGGCGTGGGGCGCGCTCCTGCGAGGCGCCCCACGCCGTACGGAGAGGTGGCCCGGGGGCGTGGACTTTGCGGACCTGCCCTAGGGGGTAGCGGGGCCGGTCCAGTCGGCGCCGGCGGCCGCGGGGCGGGGGGCCCGGGCCGGGCAGCAGCCGACGGGGCACAGGTCGTGGGAGGCGCCCAGCGCGCCCAGGGCACAGCGCCGGGGGTCCAGACCGCGTTCGGCCGCGGCGCGCTCCAGGACGAGGTCGCGGACGGCGGCGGCGAAGCGGGGGTCGGCCCCGACCGTCGCCGACCGGGCGACGGGCAGGCCCAGCTCCGCGGCTTTGGCGGCGGCCTCGGTGTCGAGGTCGTATTTGACCTCCATGTGGTCGGAGACGAACCCGATGGGGGCCATCACGATGGCCGGAACGCCCTGCCGGTGCTGTTCCTCCAGGTGGTCGCAGATGTCGGGTTCCAGCCACGGGATGTGGGGAGCGCCGCTGCGCGACTGGTAGACGAGGCTCCAGGGGCGGTCGACGCCGGTCTCCTCACGCACCGCGTCGGCGATCACCCGGGCCACGTCCAGGTGCTGCGCGACGTACGCGCCGCCCGCCCCGTCGGTGGTGTGGTCGGCCGGGGTGCCCGAGGTGTCGGCGGCGGCGGTGGGGATGGAGTGGGTGGTGAACGCGAGGTGCGCGCCGTCGCGGACCTCCTCGGGCAGCGCCGCGAGGGAGGCGAGCACGCCGTCGATCATCGGGCGGACGAATCCGGGGTGGTTGAAGTAGTGCCGGAGCTTGTCGACCTGCGGGACGGCCAGCCCCTCGGCCTTCAGGGTGGCCAGTGCGTCGGCGAGGTTCTCGCGGTACTGGCGGCAGCCCGAGTACGAGGCGTACGCGCTGGTGGCGAGGACCGCGATACGGCGGTGGCCGTCGCGCACCATCGCGCGCAGGGTGTCGGTCAGATAAGGCGCCCAGTTGCGGTTGCCCCAGTAGACGGGCAGGTCCAGGCCGTGATCGGCGAAGTCCTTGCGCAGTGCGTCCAGCAGGCCGCGGTTCTGGGCGTTGATGGGACTGACGCCGTCGAACAGGAAGTAGTGCCGGCCCACCTCCTTGAGACGCTCGCGGGGGATGCCGCGGCCGCGGGTGACGTTTTCCAGGAACGGGACGACGTCGTCGGGGCCCTCGGGACCACCGAAGGAGAGCAGCAGCAGGGCGTCGTAAGGACGGGGATCGCACTGTTCGGGCATGTCCCGATCCTCCCACCCTTCGCCGCGATGCGACGGGCAGGTCCGGCGGCCGGTATGTGGCACGGGCCGCGTCGCCCCGTGGAGCGGGGCTGCGCCGGCGCGTGGCGCGTGGCTGTGTTGCCCCGTGCGGGACGCGTTGCGCTCTCCCTGTCGGGCGGACCGCCGCAGAGACGTGCCCGGGAGCGTCGCCCCAGGAATCGGCCCTCCTCTGGGCGGACGTAATCGGGGCCGCACCGGGCCGTGCCGATGGGGGGACGAAAGGGCCAGAAATTCGGCGGCGGTCGCGCTTCCGTCACCGTAAGCTGTATCGGCTACAGACGTCCCTTACCGATCTTTCGGTTCTCACCCGGCGGAGCACCCCCGTTGCCCAGTCCCTACCGCGCCATTTTCGGCCCGCCCGGCACCAAGTCCTTCTCCGCCGCCGGACTCCTGGGGCGGATGCCGCTGTCGATGCTGGGCATCGGCGTGGTGACCATGATCTCGCAGCTGACCGGCCGCTACGGCCTCGCCGGAGCGCTGTCGGCGACGCTCGCCCTGTCCGCGGCGCTCCTGGGGCCACAGATCTCCCGGCTGGTGGACCGCCACGGGCAACGCCGGGTGCTGCGCCCGGCGACGCTGGTGTCGGTGACCGCCGTCGCCGGTCTCCTGCTCAGCGCGCAGCAGCGCTGGGCCGACTGGACGCTGTTCGTCTTCGCGGCGTGCGCGGGGTGCGTGCCGAGCGTCGGCTCGATGGTGCGGGCACGGTGGGCGGCGCTCTACCGCGGTTCACCGCGCGAGCTGCACACCGCGTACTCGTGGGAGTCGATAGTCGACGAGTGCTGCTTCATCTTCGGTCCGATCCTGTCGATCGGACTGTGCACGACATGGTTCCCGGAGTCGGGGCCGCTGCTGGCAGCCGTCTTCCTGGTGGCCGGGGTGTTCTGGCTGACGGCACAACGCGCCACGGAGCCGGCGCCGCATCCGCGCGTCGCCCATACCGCGGGGTCGGCGCTGCGGTCACCGGGGTTGCGGGTGCTGGTGGTGACGTTCGTGGCGACGGGTGCGATCTTCGGCTCGGTCGACGTGGTGACCGTCGCCTTCGCCGAGGCGGACGGCCACAAGGGAGCGGCCAGCCTCGTCCTCGCCGTCTACGCGCTGGGCTCCTGCCTGGCGGGCGCCGTGTTCGGACTGCTGCACCTGAAGGGCCACGCATCCCGCCGGTGGGTGGTGGGCGTATGCGTCATGGCACTGAGCATGGTGCCGCTGCAACTGGCGGGAACGCTGCCGCTGCTGGGCGTCGCACTGTTCGTCGCGGGGCTGTCGGTCGCGCCCACGATGGTGACGACGATGGCACTGGTCGAGGAGCACGTCCCCCGGGAGAAGCTGACCGAAGGCATGACGTGGACGAGCACCGGCCTCGCGGTGGGCGTCGCGCTCGGCTCGTCCGCCGCCGGCTCGGTGGTGGACGCCATGGGCGCGCAGCGCGGCTACCTCGTACCGTGCGCCGCGGGACTCCTCGGCGCCGTGGTGGCCCTGCTCGGATACCGCCGCCTCCGCCCTGCGGCCCCGAAGGCCGCGCCTTCCGGGGTGGTACAGCAGGGCGGCCCAGCCGGCAACGCGGAGGAGTCCGATGGGGAGCGGGTGTCGTAGGCGGGGTGGGTGCTCGGGGTGGGGGGCTCACTTGGAGGTGTTGTGGGGGTGGCTGGGCGGACGGGGTGACCGTCGTTCGGTGACTGTGACTGCCACTTTCCCTTAAGTCGCTTTGTCGACAGTGCCGCGCAGCGACTTGAGCAGCGCACGGGGCAACGCCACGCCCCCACCGAGGCGCAGCGATGACAGCGACAGCGACAGCGACAGCGACAGCGACAGCGACAGCGACAGCGACAGCGACAGCGACAGCGACAGCGACAGCGACAGCGACAGCGACAAAAGGCAACGCCCATCAGGTGACGCCGGCAACCTTCTGACAATCGGACCGAAGGCGACAGTCACACCCCCCTGAAGGCGACCGGCAACGCCCCGTGCCGACGCACAGACGCACCCCACACGCCACCCAGCGACACACAAGTCGACGCAACATGTCCGGGAGGAGACACCTTCCCCCGCTTCCGCCTCATGTGATTCCCGTCACCTCCCGCGAACTGGCCAGTAACGGCTGGCATCATGCGCTCAACTCAGACCGACGGCAGCCCCGTCGAGGGGCCGCCCGCGCAGGGAGGGGACGTCACCATGGCAGTCAGCAACGCCGTCGGCAGCTCGGGAGGACAGGGCAGCGGAACGTCATGGCGGAACTGGGCGGGGAACGTCGCCACCCGGCCCGCCCGCACCGTGACCCCGGCGAGTACCCAGGAAGTCGCGGCCGCCGTCCGGTCCGCGGCCGAGGACGGATTGGCGGTCAAGGCCGTCGGCACCGGTCACTCCTTCACCTCGGTCGCCGCCACCGATGGGCTGCTGATATGCCCGGAACGCCTGTGCGGGGTGCGCGACATCGACCGGGAAGCCGGCACGGTCACCGTGGCGGCCGGTACGCCGCTGCACCATCTGAACCGCACGCTGGCCGCGCACGGGCTGTCGCTGACCAACATGGGCGACATCATGGAGCAGACCGTCTCCGGGGCGACCGCCACCGGTACGCACGGCACCGGCCGCGAGTCCGCCTCCCTCGCCGCGCAGGTCACCGCTCTGGAGCTGGTCACCGCCGACGGGTCGGCGCTGCGTTGCTCGGCCGGACGGAACCCGGACGTCTTCGCCGCGGCCCGGCTCGGTCTGGGGGCGCTCGGCGTCGTCACCGAGCTGACCTTCGCCGTGGAGCCGGAGTTCCTGCTGACCGCCCGCGAGGAACCCATGCCGTTCGACGAGGTGACCGACCGGTTCGAGGAGCTGGCCAACGAGAACGAGCACTTCGAGTTCTACTGGTTCCCGCACACCGGCAACTGCAACACGAAGCGCAACAACCGCAGCCAGGGACCGGCCGCACCGCCCGGGAAGGTCAGCGGCTGGATCGAGGACGAGTTGCTGTCCAACGGCGTCTTCCAGGCCGCATGCACCCTGGGCCGCGCCGCGCCGGCCACCATCCCTGCCGTCGCCAAGCTCGCCAGCCGCGCCCTGTCGGCGCGGACGTACACCGACATCCCCTACAAGGTGTTCACCTCACCGCGCCGGGTGCGGTTCGTGGAGATGGAGTACGCGCTGCCCCGTGCGGCTGCCATCGATGCGCTGCGTGAGCTCAAGGCTCTCGTGGACCGGTCGGACTTCAAGGTGTCGTTCCCGGTGGAGGTGCGGTGCGCACCGGGCGACGACATCGCTTTGTCGACTGCGTCCGGACGCGACACCGTGTACATCGCGGTGCACATGTACCGGGGCACCTCGCACGGCGCGTACTTCGCGGCCACCGAGCGGATCATGACGGCACACGGCGGTCGTCCGCACTGGGGCAAGCTGCACACCCGGGACGCGGCATATCTGTCCGGCGTCTATCCGCGGTTCGGTGAGTTCACCGCGGTGCGTGACCGTCTCGACCCGGAGCGGCTGTTCGGCAACGCCTATCTGCGGCGGGTGCTGGGCGAGTGACGACGCGGCCGTGGCCGGCTCCCCGGGGAAGGGGAACCGGCCACGGCCGCGTCGGGTGGGTGCCGTCAGGAGGGGTTCGGGTCGGGCTCCTGGGCGGCGGTCTTCCCTCCGGTGTCCTGACCGCCGGCGCCCGTGTCGCCGGTGCCGGTCTTGTCCCCCGCCGATCCCGTGGGCTCGGGCGTGGTGGGCTCGGACGAGGGGATGGCGCCGTCGGACGGTGTGGGCGCGGGGGTGGTCGCGGACGTTCCGCCGTTCGCGTCGCCACCCGGGCTCGGCGTGCTGCCGTTGCCGGGGCCGGTGGAGGAGTCCGGCGCACCGGTGGGAGTGCCGCTGTCGCGCTCCGTACCGTGGGAGTGATCCGGACGAGGTGACGCCGGGGCGTTGTCGGGAGCGGTGTCCCGCTGGCTGTCACCGGTGTGGGTGAGGCGGCCCAGGGTGGTACCGGAGTTGCCGCTCGCGGTCTCCCCCACCATCACTTCGACGCCGGTGACCACACCCATGGCGAGCACGAAGATGCCGACCGCCCCGAGAACCGGCCGACGCCAGCCGCGCAGCCGGGACCCGTACGTGGCGGTGACGGTCTCGTCTCCGGGAAACTGCCCCGCCTCCGCACCGCCGGGTGAGGTCGTCGTCCTCAGCGCGACGGTGTGCTCGTCGAGACGCGGCACCAACTGCGTACGGTCCGTGTCGCCGGCCGGGTGCACCGTGCGCAGGGCGCGGGTCGCCTCGTCGGGCGGCGTCACCACTCCGGGGCGGAGCAGACGGGTCGCCGCCTCGTCCCCGCTGGAGGGTGGGACATCCACCCGGGGCAGCAGCTGGGTGCGGGTGCTGTCCATCGGGGCGGCCGGTTGCGTGGAGACAGCGGTGACCGCGTCCGGCGCCCCGTCCCGGTCGAACGTCGGCAGCACCGTGGTGGCCGCGGCATGCGGGCTGCCCTTCCGGGGGGAGCGGGTACCACGGGGCCGGGGGCGAGTGGTGATCGACGCCTCCTTGATCTGCTCCCCCGTACGCCGGAACAGATGCTGGAAGATCGAGCCGCCGGTCGTGGCCACGACACTGACCACACCGGCACCGATGATCGTTCCGTAAACGCCGAGCTGTCCCGCGAGGAATGCGGCGACGGCCGCCGCGAGAGCACTGCCCGCGACCTGAGGAACGCTCAGGTCGATCCGTTTCTCCTTACCCTTCGGGTCGGTTTTGGTTTCTTCGTCCATCTCCAGCCCTTGATCGGCATTTCGATCCACCTTGCACACCAAAGATACTTTTGTGCGAAGTGAATGGTTCCGGATATGGCGATTCTGTGAACCTTGCCACCTGCCGATGTGGTAGAGAGGTCGACAAGGCGACTCAACTCCGTTGTCGCACCGCAACTTCAACGGCGCGGCGGTGCACTTCAGTGGCCCGAATGGAGTACTGTGGCGAACCCTGGCCCCGGGATCCCGTCCGGCTGCCCGGACTCACGGGGAGAGGGGCCCAACAGGTGGCACCCGCCCTGGAGCGCCGCCGCTCGGCACGGGTGATCGGTCCCAGGGCAGGCGATACGGACACCGGCGTTGCGAACAGGTAACCGTCTCGCTTCGGCGTTTACGGACTCCGGTCCGATCCGCCGGGCAACTCGACAATGTTGTGGCAGGCTGCACCCCGGGCAGGCCACACTCGACAAGCGGAAGCAGCGACGCACGTGACGTCGGCAGGCACCACCCGGGAGGTCCCCATGCCCGAACTGCGTGTCGTGGCCGTCTCCAACGACGGCACACGGCTGGTGCTCAAGGCTGCGGACAGCACCGAGTACACACTGCCGATCGACGAGCGGCTGCGCGCCGCGGTCCGTAACGACCGCGCGCGCCTGGGCCAGATCGAGATCGAGGTCGAGAGCCACCTGCGGCCACGGGACATCCAGGCGCGGATAAGGGCAGGCGCATCCGCCGAGGAGGTCGCCCAGCTCGCCGGGATCCCCGTCGAACGCGTGCGCCGCTTCGAGGGGCCGGTTCTCGCCGAGCGCGCCTTCATGGCCGAACGGGCCCGCAAGACGCCCGTGCGACGCCCCGGGGAGAACGCCGGGCCGCAGCTCGGCGAGGCGGTGGCGGAGCGGCTGCTGATGCGCGGCGCCGACAAGGACAGCGTGCAGTGGGACTCCTGGCGCCGCGACGACGGCACCTGGGAGGTGCTGCTGGTCTACCGCGTCGCCGGTGAGCCGTTCTCCGCGGCGTGGACGTACGACCCGCCCCGGCGGCTCGTCCAGGCCGTCGGCGAGGACGCGCGGGCGCTGATCGGCGAGGCCGATGACACACCCGAGCCCAGTTTCCCCTTCGTTCCCCGGATCGCGCGTCTGCCGCGTGACCGGCCGCTGGACCGCGCCCTGGACCGGCAGGCGCCGGACCGTATGGAGCGCGCCGCCGCCGAGGAGGAGGCCGAACCGCAAGCCGCCGAGGAGACCATCGGTGAGCGGGAGCGGGATTCGCTGACCAGCCTGCTGGAAGCGGTGCCGAGTTTCCGTGGTGACATGGTCGTACCGGACAGCGTCACGGCGCCGGTCGACGAGCCGATGGACGACGAGGTCGAGGAGCCGGCCGCGCCCGCGGCCAGCGCGGGCGCCGGGTCCGCGTACGCCGATGTGCTGATGCCGCGCGCGGTCGCCGGGCACCGTGACCGGCTGACCGGGACCACCGACCGGCAGGCCGAGGCCGACGGCGTCCGTCCCGGGCGCCGGGCCGCCGTGCCGAGCTGGGACGAGATCGTCTTCGGCACCCGGCGCAAGAAGCAGGAGTAGCACCTCCACGCCCCGTGATCCGCCCGCCCCGTACCCGCACGGGGCGGGCGGATCGCTGTGCGGCGACTCAGCCGGGCTGCGCGCCGGTGGCGACGGGGCGGGACGGGTCGGCGGTCCAGCCGCTCCATGAACCGATGTACAGCGCCGCCGGGACGCCGGCGAGGGACAGGGCCAGCACTTCCTGGGCGCCGGAGACGCCGGAACCGCAGTAGACGCCGACCTCCGCGTCGCTCTTGGCGCCGAGCGCCGCGAACCGCTCGGCCAGCGCCGAGGCCGGGCGGAAGGTGTGGTCCTCGGTGACGTTCTCCGTTGTCGGGGCGGAGACGGCGCCGGGGATGTGGCCGCCGACACGGTCGACGGAGGCGGCCTCGCCCCGGTAACGCTCGGCGGACCGGGCGTCCAGCAGGACGCCGCGGCGGGCCAGGGCGGCCGCCTCGTCCGCCGTCAGCTGCGGCAGGCCGCCGGGTTCTGGCGTGAAGTCGCCTTCCTGCGGCTGCGGGATCTCCGTTGTCACCGCCCCGCCGGACGCCGTCCAGGCCGCGAGTCCGCCGTCCAGCACCCGCACGTCACGGTGTCCGGCCCAGCGCAGCAGCCACCAGGCGCGCGCCGCGGCCCAGCCGAGCCCGGCGTCGTAGGTGACGACGGGGCGGTCGTCCCGCACCCCGGCGCGGCGCATGGCGGCGGTGAAGACGGTGATGTCCGGCAGGGGGTGGCGGCCCTCGTCACCGGCCGGGCCGGCGAGGTCGGCGTCGAGGTCGATGAAGACGGCGCCGGGCAGATGGCCCGCCTCGTAGTCGGGGCGGCCGTGCGGTCCCTGGAGCTGCCAGCGGACGTCCAGGAGGACGGGCGGGTTGGCGCCCGCCGACTCGCTCGCAAGTTCGGTAGCGGTGATGATGTCATTCATGGCACTCATCCTTGCGTAGGGACGGCTACGTACGGAAGGCGGACGCACACCCTCCGTATGACGGAGGTGCTCCGCCCGCTCCCGCCACGGTATCGGGGTAACACCGCCGAAAACGGGCGTTCTTCAGGACGGAACCGCCGGTCACGGCGCGGCCGGAGGCTCCCCCCGGGGCGCCTGGTGCGAGCATCTGCCTCGGGTCCCGCGCCCGTCCCATGGCCGCCACCGCGATGGTCCGAGGAGTGAGTGACGATGACGACCGAGGCAGCGAGCCGGCGGTTGACCGGTGCACCCTGCTGGGTGAGCCTGCTGACGCACCGCCTGGCCGCGACGCAGGAGTTCTACGGTGCACTGTTCGGCTGGGAGTTCCGCCCGGGACCGCAGCACCTCGGACCGTACTGCCGCGCCGTCCTGGACGGGCGAGAAGTGGCCGGGCTCGGGGAGTCCGCGGCCGGGCACCGGCTGCCTGCCACCTGGACCACCTATCTGGCCAGCGACGACGTGGACGCGACCGCGGAGCGGATCCGGTACTGCGGCGGGACGGTGGGCGTGGGGCCGCTGGACGCCGACGACGCCGGGCGGATGGCGCTCGCCTGCGACCCGCAGGGCGCGGTCTTCGGCATCTGGCAGGGCCGCGCGATGGCCGGCACCGCGGCCGCCGGAGAACCGGGCACCCCGGTGTGGAACGAGCTGATCACCCGCGAGACCCACTCCGCCGGACCGTTCTACGAGCACGTCTTCGGCTACGAGCCGCAGGCGGTGGTCTCGGCCGACTTCGACTATCTGACGTTGCGCCTGAAGGGACGCCCCGTGGCCGGTCTGCACGGGGTGGGCAATGCGCTGCCGCGCGGGGCGGGCCCGCGGTGGATGACGTACTTCGCCGTGCCTGACACCGACGCCGCGGTCCGCCGGGTCGAAGCACTCGGCGGCCAGGTGGTCCGGCCGCCGCGCGACTCACCCCACGGCCGGCTGGCCACGGTGACCGATCCCGCGGGCGCCGCCTTCACCGTCATCCGCCCCGCACCCGAGGGCATCGGGGTGGACGCCGGCGAGTGAGGCGTTGCGCTCCGAGGCCACTCGCGCTGCCCCCGGAGCCTGTGCACCGTCCGCCGAAGAGATGTCAGTCAGCGGTCGGCGGGGACCGCTGTGGCCGCAACTCCCCCGGGCGACGTCGTGGTGGCGCGCTCCTGGGTGCGCCGCATGCGGCGGGACGGCCACCAGGTGGCGTTGCCCAGGAGTGCCAGGGCCGACGGCAGGATCATGATCCGGATGATGAAGGCGTCGAGCAGGACGGCGACAGCGAGGCTGAAGCCGATCTGCTTCATCTCCGCGAGGTGCAGCAGCATGAAGCTGGCGAACACCGTGACCATCACCACCGCGGCGCTGGTGACCACCTTTGCCGATTTGTCGACCCCGTCGAGTACCGCCTGCCGGGTCGGCACCCCGTTCAGTGCCGCCTCTTTGATGCGGCTGACGACGAAGACCTGGTAGTCCATCGACAGTCCGAAGAGGATCACGAAGAGGAACAGCGGCACCCGGGAGCCGATCGCATGGGTGGCGTCCTCCTCGAAGCCGAACACCGTGGAGGCCCAGCCCCATTGGAAGAAGACGACCACCAGGCCGAACGAGGCAGCAACGGACAGCAGGTTGAGCACCACGCCCATCAGGGCGATGGCCGCCGAGCGGAAGACCAGCAGCGTCATGACGAACGTCAGCAGCAACAGGAAGCCGATGACGAGCGGCAGCTTCTCGTTCTGGTGGGCGAGGTAGTCGGCATCCTGCGCGACGGGGCCGGTGACCGCGTACTCGGCGCCCGGCACCTTCCCGAGCGTGGCCGGTAGGTAGGTCTCGCGCAGGTCCTTCAGTGAGCCGGACGCCTGCGGTGAGTTGAGACTGAAGGGGACGGACAGCGTCATCATGCTGATCCGGCCGTCGGGTGTCGACGTCAGCTCGGGCGGCTGGTCGGAGAACTTCGGGTCGGTCGCGGCACGGTGGGCAAGGTCTTTCAGCTCGGCGCGCACCCGGCCGACCTCACCGGCATCGCTCTTGACGACGACCCAGTGGGAGGCGAGCAGGTCGGGGAAGGCGGCGTTGAGGCGGTCGTAGACCCTCATCTCGGGGATGGACCGGGAGTGGGTGGCGGTGTTCAGCACGCGCAGATGCATCCCGAGCGTGGGGGCGGCGAGGCCGGCCATGACGAGCAGGGACACCACGAGGGTGGCCGCCGGGTGGTTCCTGGCGGGTCGCAGCAGCGCGTTCCACACCCGGCCGGTCCGCTCAGTCCCGCGCCGCACGCGCTTGCCGCGTGCCGCCTTGCGGTCCAGGCGGCGGCCGATGAGGACGAGGAGCGCGGGCAGCACCGTCATCGAGCTGAGCACCGCGACGAGCACCACGACGATGGTGCCGACGGCCAGCGAGGAGAAGATGACGTCGGTGGCGAGGAAGAGCGTGGCGGTGGTCAGGGCCACGGCCAGGCCGGAGACCGCGATGGCCCGGCCCGAGGTCGCGGCGGCGATCCCCACCAGCGCCTCCGGGGTGAGCCGGCCGCCGGCCCGGTCCCGCTCCTCCCGTTCCCGTTTGAGGTAGAAGAGCGTGTAGTCGACGCCGACCGCCATGCCGATCAGCAGGATGAGGCTGCTTCCGACACCCGCGTCGGGCAGCAGATGCGAGACCACCTGGCTCAGGCCCATGGCGGCGGCGATCGAGGAGACCGCCAGCAGCAGCGGCACGCCGACCATGATCAGCGAGCCGAAGGCGATGAGCAGGGTGATCAGGGTGATCGGGAAGGTGATCTTCTCCGAGGTGGCGAGGTCGTCGGCGCGTGAGGTGTCCAGCCCCTTGCTGACCGACGCCTCGCCGGTCTCCTCGACGCGCAGGTCCGGGTGGGCGCGCTGCACCTCGGCGGTCTGCTTCAGCAGCGGGTCGAGGTGGCGCCGGGCCTCCAGCCGGGGCCCCTTGACGGTCACCTCGACCATCAGCATCCGGCGGTTCTCCGAGCGCACCGGGTCGGCGACGCGGAGGACCTGCGGTAACGGCTTCATCCGGGCGACGACGTCCTGTGCGGCGTCGTGGGCCGCGCCGCCGACCGGACCGCCGGACCTGTTGGTGATCATGATGCGCTCGGCCGCCTTGTGCTGGAGGCCGCCCTCCGTCGCGATGGCCTCGGCGCGGCCGGCCTCCCCCACCCAGTAGTCGCGGTCGCCCGCCTGACGCGTACCGACCGCGCTGCCGAGCGCGAGGCACAGGGCGACGAACACGCACCAGCCGATGACGGCGCGCGCCGGATGCGCGGCGCTCCAGCTCGCCACTCTCACGGTCAGTGGCTGTTTTTTCACCGAACCCAGCTCCTTCACGGCACTGTCCCCCAGTTCGACGGACAACGCTCACTCATACCCGTCAGATGTCAGCGAGAACTTACACATGACGGCATGGGTGGTCAATCCGGAATGCGCGACGGCATCCGGGCGCGGGCGGAAGGGGAGTGTGGCGCCGTGCGCCCGTCGGCGACGGCCCCGTGGAGGCCACGAACCGGCAGGCTCCGGCGGGAGAGTCAGGCGGGGTCGACCGGCAGGACGTCCGGGGAGAGGGCGTCCGCGTGGGCGGAAGCGCTGGTCACCCGGCGCTGATGGTGGCGTCGGCACAGCACCTCGTAGCCGATGTCGCCCGCGTGCTGGTTCACGTCGCCGACGACGACCTGCTCGCCCTCGACGACCATCTCGCCGCCCACCGTGCGGGCGTTGTGGGTGGCGCGCGCGCCGCACCAGCACATCGCCTCGACCTGGAGCGCCTCGATCCGGTCGGCCAGCTCGATCAGGCGCTGGGAGCCAGGGAAGAGCCGGGTGCGGAAGTCGGTGGTGATGCCGAACGCGAAGACGTCCAGCCCCAGGTCGTCGACGACGCGGGCGAGCTGATCGATCTGCTCGGGGTGGAGGAACTGCGCCTCGTCGACGATCACGTAATCGACCTTGCCGCCCTTGGACATCTCACCGACGAGATGGGCGTAGAGATCCATGTCCGGGCCGGCCTCGACGGCGTCGGTCACCAGGCCGAGCCGTGAGGAGAGCTTGCCCGCGCCGGCCCGGTCGTCGCGGGTGAAGATCACGCCCTGCAGGCCGCGCGCCGAGCGGTTGTGGCCCATCTGGAGCGCCAGGGTGCTCTTCCCGCAATCCATGGTGCCGGAGAAGAAGACCAGTTCGGACATGGGGAGAGGGGGACCTTTCGAACGGACGGGGTGCGGTGGGCTCCATGCCGGACCAAGTCGCCGTGCCGGTCCGCCCGGAGCCCCGGGAGGGACACCGGCCCGGGCACGCCGATGCGGGCCTTTCGGCCCCATGGCGGCAGGACGGCACGGCGGAACAGTGCGGGTCGGGCAGGGCTTCGCAGGTCAGGTGCGGACTTCCAGCAGCGGAACGAGCTGCTCCACGGGGGTCATCGACCCGTGCATACCGACCATCTTCGACTCACCGGGCTCACGCTCGCTCGCGATGATCACCATGTCGGCATGGGCGGCGGCGACGACATCGCCGATCCGGCCGCGCACCCGGTCGTCGACGTGCGGCCCGAACCAGCCCGCCGCGATGGCCTCGTCGCGGCTCGCCACCCACATCTGCTCACCGACGACCTCCCGCCACACGGCGAGGACGTCGTCCGCCGCGCCCGGGTGGGCGTAGACATGGCGGGCGCGGCCCTCGCCGCCCAGCAGGCGGACGCCGGCGCGCAGTTCCCAGTCCTCGTCGAAGTCGATGCGCGACTCCGGGTCGAAGGGAATGTCGATCATGCCGTGGTCGGCGGTGACGTACAGGGCGCTGCGCGGCGGGAGTTGTTCGGCCAGGCGCTGCGCGAGCCGGTCGACGTACATCAGCTGGCCGCGCCAGGCGTCGGAGTCCACGCCGTAGCGGTGACCGTTGCCGTCGACCTCGGCGTAGTACGTGTAGACCAGCGAGCGGTCACCGGCGGCGAGTTGGGCGGCGGCGAGGTCCGTGCGTTCCTCGCCGCTGAGGCGGCCGTGGAAGGTGCCGCCGCTCAGCGCGATCTTGGTGAGCGGGGTCTGCGCGAAGTGCGGCGCGGAGACCTGGCAGGTGTGCACGCCCGCGGCGTCGGCCAGCTGGAACACCGTCGGATACGGCTGCCAGGCGTACGGGTCGGTCCACGGCTGCCAGCGCAGCTGGTTCATCAGCGCACCGGAGGAGGGGTCCTCGCAGGTGTAGCCGGGCAGGCCGTGGGCGCCCGGGGGCAGGCCGGTGCCGACGGAGGCGAGGGAGGTCGCGGTGGTGGAGGGGAAACCTGCGGTGAGCGGGCGGCCGGTGCCGTTGCAGGAGGTGTCCAGGAGGGACGTCAGGAACGGCGCCTCGTCGGGGTGGGCCCGCAGCAGCTCCCAGCCGAGGCCGTCGACGAGGAAGACACAGGCCCGGTCGGCGGGGGCCAGCTCCATCGTCGTAGGCGGGCCGGACACGCCCTGACCTGCGACGACGGCGGGCAGCAGATCGGCGAGCGAGCCGGTGCCGTAGCGGGGCAGCGGGGCGGTCAGCGGGTCGAGCGGCTCGGGCTCGGGCCAGGCGGGGGCGGTGTACCCCATCAGCGGGCGCTCGTGGTGGCCGCGGTGGCCTCGGAGAGCGCCTGGGCGAAGGTCAGCGTCTCGCGGACGGAGTCGGGGCCGTCACCGGCCTCGCTGACCCGCAGCGAGAGGTCGTCGGCGGTGGACGAGCCGGTGTAGCCGTGATCCGCCTCGCAGTTGGGGTCGCCGCAGGTGGCGGGCTCCAGGTCGAGGCGGGCGACGGCGCCCCAGCCGATGGTGAGCACGACCTCGCGGGGCAGCTGGCCCGGGGTGTACGACTCCGGGTTGGCGACCACGCGGCTGAGCACCACCGAGGAGATCCGCCCCAGCTTCACGGACTCGGTGGAGGTCGTGGCGTACGGGGACGGGGAGGTGGCGTCGGCGGCCTGCTCGTCGGTGTGGCTGACGATGAAGCGGGTGTCGGTGAGGACGAGGACGGTCACATGGCGGCGGACCTCGTTGGCGTCGAAGGTCGTCTCCTGGTGCACCAGGTACGCCGCGACCGGCTCACCGCCGACGGCGGCCTGCACCGCCTCGGCCACGAGGGCCGGGTAGTAGCCGCTGCGCTCGATCGCCGCGCGCAGCCCCTGGGTCGTCGTACCGGTCTTAGCCATGTCCTCCATCTTACGGGCCACCGAGGGGGTGGCAGGACGCCCTTGACGAGCCGGACCGTAGGTGCCAGGTGCGGCGGGGCACGGGGCGGGGCCCGGCTCCCGCCGCCCCGTGCGGGCGGTCAGTAGACGGGCAGGCGGCGGGGGCCGAGGTCGGTGGTGGCGGGCGGACGGGCGAGGCGGACGGACGCCCCGAGGACGGACAGTCCGTGCGGGGCGACGACGACCGGCTCCAGATCGACGCCCACCACCTCGGGGTGGTCGTCGACGAGCCGGGAGACCCGTAGCAGCACATCGGCGAGCGCGGCGGTGTCGACCGGCTGGGAGCCGCGCCAGCCGAAGAGGAGCGGGGCGGCGCGGATCGACCGGATCTGGGCGTCGACGTCGCGGTCGGTCGCGGGGATGAGGCGGTGCGCGATGTCGCCCAGCAGCTGGGAGGGGGCGCCCGCCAGGCCGAACGACAGGACGGCACCGGCCGCCGGGTCGATGGCGGCGCGGACCACGGTGTCGACACCGCGCGGCACCATCTTCTGCACGACGGGCGCCAGCTCCTCCGGGGTGCCGAGGGCGGCGGTCAGCTCGCCGTAGGTGCGGCGCAGGTCCTCCTCGTCGGCGATGTCCAGGCGGATGCCGCCCAGATCGCTGCGGTGACGCAGGTGGGGGGCGGTGGTCTTGAGGGCGACGGGGTAGCCGAGCCGGGCGGCGGCGCGGACGGCGGCGTCCGGGCCGGGGGCGGGCAGCGAGGGCTCGGTGGGGATGCCGTAGCGGGCGAGCAGAGCGGCGGCGTCCGCGGCGGGCAGCGGGACGGAACGGCCGGCGGGCGGGTCGAGGTGGTCGAGCAGCCGCGCGATGTCGGCGCCGGCCGCGGCCTCCTGGATGTCGTCGTACGCGGGCACCCGGCCCGGCTCGGCGGCCTCCCGGCGCCAGGCGGCGTACCGCACGGCCTCGGCGAGGGCCCGGACGGCGCGCTCGGCGGCGGGGTAGGCGGGGAGCGGGACGCGGGCGGGCGGGTACGGGGCGGCGGGCGCGGGTGCCGGGGCCGCGGGGTTGGCGGACGGTACGCCGGAGCCGGTGTCCTGGGCGGTGGAGCCCGGGGTGCCCGGGGCGGCGTCATCGGCCGTCCCCGGAACGGCGGGGGCGGCGAGGGCCGTCGCCAGCGCGTCCATCGCCAGGTGGGCGACGGCCACCGGCTTGGCGGGGCCCGCGGCGGCGGCCGAGCGCAGCGCCGCGGCCAGCTCCTCGCCCTCCCCCGGGGCGGTCGCGTCGCCCTCGCCCACCCAGGGGATGGCGGTGACCACGACGGCGTCGCAGCCCTCGCGCGCCAGCTCCTCGGCGAGGGCGGTGTGGAAGTCGTGCGGCGTCGCGGCGGAGGGCAGCACGCGGGGGCGCCGCGGGCGCAGGCCCTCGGTCAGGCACGCGTCGTAGGCGAGGAGGGAGAGCGCCTCGGAGTTGCCGAGGACGGCGACGCGGGCGCCCGCGGGGAGGGGTTGGGAGGCGAGGAGCAGTCCGGCGTCGAGGAGTTCGGTGACGGTGTCGACGCGGATGACCCCGGCCTGCCGCATCAGGGCGGCGACGGTGCTGTCCGGGATGCGGACGGTGGGCACCGTGTGGCCCAGGGGCGCGGTGCCGTGGTGGCGGGCGCCCTTGGCGACGACAACCGGTTTGACGGCGGCGGTGCGGCGGGCGAGGCGGGTGAACTTGCGGGGGTTGCCGATGGATTCGAGGTAGAGGATCGCGACGTCGGTGTCCGGATCGTCGTACCAGAACTGGAGCAGGTCGTTGCCGGAGGCGTCGGCGCGGTTGCCCGCGGAGACGAAGGTGGAGACGCCGGCGGGCGAGCCGTCCCCGGGGCCGCGCTCGTGCAACCCGCTGAGCAGGGCGATGCCGATCGCCCCGGACTGGGTGAAGAGCCCGATGCGGCCCCTGGCGGGCATCGCCGGTGCGAAGGAGGCGTTCAGCCGGACGTCGGGGGCGGTGTTGATCAGGCCGAAGGCGTTCGGGCCGATCAGCCGCATGCCGTACGAGCGGGTGCGGCGCAGCAGGGCGCGCTGGCGTTCGCGCCCCTCGGTGCCGGCCTCGGCGTATCCGGAGGAGAGGACCAGGACGCCCTGGACGCCGTGTTCCCCGCAGTCGTCGATCACCTCGGGGACGCGGTCGGCGGGGACGGCGATGACCGCGAGGTCGACCGGGCCGTCGATCTCCCGCAGGGAGCGGACGGCGGGCACGCCCTCGGGGTCGAGGCGGTCGGTCCCCTCGGGGAAGGCGTGGTTGACGGCGTGGACGCGGCCGGTGAAGCCGGAGTCGAGGAGATGGCGCAGGGCGGTGCGGCCGACGCCGCCGGGGGTGCGGCCGGTGCCGATGACGGCGACCGAGCCGGGGGCGAGGAGCCGCTGCATGGAGCGGGCCTCGGCGCGCTGCTCGCGGCCGCGCATCACGGCCATGGACTGCTCGGTCGGTTCGAGGTCGAATTCCAGCCGGACGACGCCGTCCTCGAAGGTGCGCTGCTGGGTGTACCCGGCGTCCGTGAACACCTTGATCATCTTGGTGTTGGCGGGCAGGACCTCGGCGGCGAACCGGCGGATGCCGCGCTCCCGGGCGACCGCGGCGATGTGCTCCAGCAGCGCGGAGGCGACGCCGCGGCCCTGGTGGGCGTCCTGCACCAGGAAGGCGACCTCCGCCTGGTCGTCCCCCGGATTCCTGGCCGGCAGGCCCCGGTCGTCGATCCGGTCGTAGCGGACGGTGGCGATGAACTCGCCGCCCACGGTGGCGGCGAGGCCGACCCGGTCGACGTAGTCGTGGTGGGTGAAGCGGTGCACGTCGCGGTCGGAGAGGCGGGGGTAGGGCGCGAAGAAGCGGTAGTACTTCGATTCGTCCGAGACCTGTTCGTAGAAGGAGACCAGGCGCTCGGCGTCGTCCGGGGTGATCGGTCGGATCCGGGCGGTGCCGCCGTCGCGCAGCACCACATCGGCTTCCCAGTGGCTCGGGTACGCATGATCCGGCTGCTGCTGCATGCGGACAGCGTACGACCGGGCACCGACAACCGGCTCGGTGTGCGCGGGACCGGGCGACGGCCGGTCGCCGGCGCCCCGGAGGGGGTGGCCGGGCGGTGTGTCCGGGCCGCCCGGACGTGGTGCGGAACACCGGCGGTGGGGCTTCCGGAGCACCGGGGACCGCGTGAGAGACTGGTCTAGACAACTGTGACGACTCGAAGGGCAACACCATGGCTGAGCGCCGCGTCAATGTCGGTTGGGCCGAGGGCCTGCACGCCCGTCCCGCCTCGATCTTCGTCCGTGCGGCCACCGCCGCGGGCGTTCCGGTGACGATCGCCAAGGCCGACGGCACCCCCGTGAACGCGGCCTCGATGCTCGCGGTGCTGGGCCTGGGCGCCCAGGGCGGCGAGGAGATCGTGCTCGCCTCGGACGCCGAGGGCGCGGAGGCCGCGCTGGAGCGCCTGGCGAAGCTCGTCGCCGAGGGGCTCGACGAGCTGCCGGAGACCGTCTGAGCCGGAACTTCGCCGCCTCCCCGCAGCCGGGGAAAGGCCCCGCCGCCACGACCGGAACCGGTCACCGCGGCGGGGCCTTTCGCGTTCCCCGCGGCGGAACGTCGCACACCGCGCTCCCGGAGCGGCACCACTCCCCCGCCCGCAATTCCCCACCCTCACGGGCGCCACACACCCGAATAAGTGAATACCCGGCCACGTGGTGCGGCAATTCCAGGATGGCGCGTTTTATCGGAACCCGATTCCGCAATTTCCCGTACGGGGCCGTAAGGATCCCGCCACGCGGCGGCCGCCCCGTATACCGCGTCCTCTAGGCAGAACGCGCGCGCCCGCTTCCGACGGGGCGCGGCGCCGTGCGTGCCGCGGCCGCCGAACGGTGCCGCGGGCGGTAGGCCGGGAGCGACCGCGCCACATGCGAGGCCATCAGGGCGCGCGCCGCCTCCGCGTCGCCCCGGGCCACCGCGTCCAGCACCGCGCCGTGGTCGTCCCAGGTCTCCGCGTACCGCGCCGGGCGCTCGACGACATACATCCACTCGATCTTCCGCCGCACCTGGGTCAGCAGCGCGGTCAGCCCCGGATTGCCCGCCGCCCGGGCCAGCGTCTCGTGGAACCAGCCGTCGAGCCGGGGCAGCTCACCCGGGCAGCCGCGGCGGGCGCGCTCCCGGCCGAGCCGCACCACGCCCCGTAAGACCTTCAGCTGCGCATCGGTGCGGCGGGCCGCCGCGCGGGCGGCGCCCATCGGCTCCAGGAGCGCGCGCAGATCCAGGAGATCGGCCGCCTCCTGCGCGGTGGGGGCGGCGACGCAGGCGCCCGCATGGCGCCGCGCGGTGACGAACCCCTCCGACTGCAGGGTCCGCAACGCCTCACGGACCGGCACCCGGGAGACGCCGTAGCGGGTGGCCAGAATGTCCTCGACGAGCCGGCTGCCGGGGATCAGCGTGCCGGAAACGATGTCGTCGCGAATCGCCGTGGAGATGCGCTGCACGGAAATCTCGCCTTGCGTCATCGCGGGCACCTCCACCGTCCTCCCCGGAAAACGCCGGTGCACGGCGCCTTTTCCGCGACCTTATTCGAACGGCGGTGGCGCCTTTACCGCCTTCACACATTCATGGAAATCTTTTGGTGAGCGCATTCCCGGCCGTCGGGAAATCCGGCCATCCGCCGTACGGCACCGGACACGCCGGAGCCCCGGGCCCCCTGTCGGGGCGGTCCGGGGCTCCGGGAAGCTGCAGGGTCAGACGTTGACGCCGTGCGCGCGCAGATAGGCGATCGGGTCGATGTCCGAGCCGTAGTCCGCGCCGGTGCGGGCCTCGAAGTGCAGGTGCGGGCCGGTGACGTTGCCGGTCGCGCCGGACAGCGCGATCTGCTGACCGGGCATCACCTGCTGGCCGACCGAGACACCGATCTGCGACAGGTGGCCGTACTGGGTGTACGTGCCGTCGTTCATCTTGATGACGATGTTGTTGCCGTACGCGCCGCCCCAGCCGGCCTCGACGACGGTGCCCGCACCGACGGCGTGCACGGTGGTGCCGGTGGCGGCGTGGAAGTCGATGCCGGTGTGGGTGCCGGAGGACCACAGGCCACTGGACGCCTGGTAGGCGGTCGAGACGTACGAGCCGGAGATCGGGGCGACGAAGGCGTTCAGGCGCCGGCGCTCCTCCTCGCGGGCGGCGCGGACCTCGGCCTCATGGCGCTTGTCGGCCACCGCCTTGGCGGCCTCGGCCTGCTTCACCGCGTCGGCCTCGGCCTTCGCCTTGGCCTCGGCCGTCTCGGCGACGGCCTGCTGCGCATCGGCCTGGGCCTGGACGCGCTCGGCGAGTTCGTCACCGAGGACGACGGCCCGCTGCAGACCCGTGTCGTGCGAGGCGCCGGAGGTGGCGGCCATCGCGGGAGAGGACACGGAGGCAACGACGCCGCTGGCGGCGAGACCGGCTATGCCGGCGATGTTGCGGGTCGTCCGGGCGCTGCGGCTCGGACGGCGGTGCTTCCCGGTGGCACGGGTGAACGCCATGTGCTGGCTCAGTCCTTTCCTTCCTTCTCGCCTACCGGGTTAGCTGACGGGTTCGGAGCAGGAAGGTCTCCTACGGGTTCCTCCGGAGAGGTACCCGATTCACCCCAGGGGACATGTGGGTCCCCGGCTCCCCTGGCTCGCGCCGTACGGGGACTCGGCGATGACTGTCCGGTGCCGCGGTTGCGGCGTGCTGCTGACGGACAGCGCGCATGACGCTAATCGCGGCAACTTTCAATCGGCAAACAGAAACGCGTTTTTGTGCGTTACGCCACACGTGGGCGACGGAACCGGAACCCTATAATCCGGGCACGAAAAGGGGACCCCGAGGGCCTTTTCCCCCTCGGGATCCCCTTTGTCCTACCGCATCCGTCCGCGGGACGGCCCGGCCGGGGCCATCGCCCCTACGGTCCGTCAGCCGCTGACGACCGTCACCTCGCCGATGCCCAGCGCCCGGACCGGCTCGGCGATCTGCGCCGCGTCACCGACCAGCACCGTCACCAGCCGGTCGGCCGGGAACGCGCTGACCACGGCGGCGGTCGCCTCGACCGTGCCGGTCTCGGCCAACCGCGCGTACAGCTGCGCCTGGTAGTCGTCCGGCAGATGCTGCTCCACCTGGTCGGCGAGGGTGCCCGCGACCGCTGCCGCCGTCTCGTACTTCAGCGGCGCGACACCGACGAGGTTCTGCACCGCGACGTCCCGCTCGGCGTCCGTCAGCCCCTCCGCCGCGAGGGTGCGCAGCACCTTCCACAGGTCATCGAGGGCCGGGCCGGTGGACTCGGTGTCGACCGAACCGCTGATCGCCAGCATGGCGGCGCCGGTGGGCCCTCCGGGCGCGTCCGGCGCCGACGAGCGCAGCACCTGACCGAAGGCCCGCACGCCGTAGGTGTAGCCCTTCTCCTCGCGCAGCACCCGGTCCAGACGGGACGTCAGGGTGCCGCCCAGGCAGTACGTGCCGAGGACCTGCGCCGGCCACTGGCGGTCGTGGCGGTCGGCGCCGATCCGCCCGATGAGCAACTGCGTCTGCACCGCGCCGGGGCGGTCGACGATCACGACGCGGCCGGTGTCGTCCGCGGTGATCGGCGTGACGGCGACCGGCTCGGCGGCCGACCCCTGCCAGGCGCCCAGCGTGTCGGCGAGCGCCGCGTCCACGTCGATGCCGATGAAGTCACCGACGATCACGACGGTGGCCGCCGCGGGCCGCACATGCGCCGCGTAGAACGCCCGGACGGCCGCCGCGTCGATCCGCCCGACGGTCTCCTCGGTGCCCTGGCGGGGCCGCGAGATCCGCGCCGACGCGGGGAACAGCTCCTTGTACAGCGCCATCGCGGCGCGGCGCCCCGGGTTGGCCAGCTCGTGCGGGATCTCGTCGAGACGGTTGCGCACCAGACGCTCCACCTCGCCCTCGGGGAAGGCGGGGGCGCGCAGCGCGTCGGCGAGCAGCCCCAGGGCGCGCGACAGCCGGGAGGCCGGAACCTCCAGAGAGACGCGCACCCCGGAGTGGTCGGCGTGCGCGTCCAACGTGGCGCCGCAGCGCTCCAGTTCGGCGGCGAACTCCTCGGCGTCGTGCCGGTCGGTGCCCTCCGACAGCGCCCGCGCCATGATCGTGGCGACGCCGTCCAGGCCCTCCGGCTCGGACTCCAGCGGCGCGACGATGTCGACCTCGACGGCGACGACCTGCTGGCCGGGGCGGTGGCTGCGCAGCACCGTCAGGCCGTTGGGCAGCGCACCGCGCTCGGGCGCCGGGAAGGCCCACGGCCTGGGCGCCCCGCCGCGGGGCTGCGGGTGGAAGGTCATCTCGCTCATGGCCAGGTCCTCGCGGGTGGTGGCGTCGCTCACCGGTCCGCCTCCTCGTCGTTGTCGGCGCTGTCGTCGGCGGCGGTCGGCTCGTACACCAGCACCGCGCGGTTGTCGGGGCGCAGCCGGGCCTGGGCGACGGCCTGCACCTCCTCGGGCGTGATGTCCAGAACACGCCCCACGGCGGACAGCGCCAGCTGCGGGTCGCCGAACAGGACGGCGTAGCGGCACAGTTCGTCGGCGCGGCCGCTGACCGTCGCGAGGCGGTCCAGCCACTCGCGCTCCAGCTGGGCCTGCGCCCGCTCCATCTCCTCCGGGGTCGGCCCCTCGGCGGCGAACCGGGCCAGCTCCTCGTCGACGGCGCTCTCGATGTCCGCGACCTCCACGCCGCCGGACGTCTTGACGTCCAGCCAGCCCAGGGACGGCGCACCGGCCAGCCGGAGCAGGCCGAACCCGGCGGCGACGGCGCTGCGGTCGCGGCGCACCAGGCGGTTGTAGAGGCGCGAGGACTCGCCGCCGCCCAGGACGGTCAGCGCGAGATCGGCGGCGTCCGCCTCCCGGGTGCCGTCGTGCGGCAGGCGGTAGGCGGCCATCAGGGCACGCGAGGGCACGTCCTCCGCGACGACCTCCCGCAGCTGGCCGCCCATGGTGTCGGGCAGCTCACCGCTGCGCGGCGGCTGCTTGCCGTCGTGCGAGGGGATCGACCCGAAGTACTTCTCGACCCAGGCGAGGGTCTGCTCGGGGTCGATGTCGCCGACCACCGACAGGACGGCGTTGTTGGGCGCGTAATAGGTGCGGAAGAACGCCCGCGCGTCCTCCAGGGACGCCGCGTCCAGGTCGGCCATCGACCCGATGGGCGTGTGGTGGTACGGGTGGCCCTCCGGGTACGCCATGGCCGTCAGCTTCTCGAAGGCCGTGCCGTAGGGGACGTTGTCGTACCGCTGGCGGCGTTCGTTCTTGACGACGTCGCGCTGGTTCTCCAGCGACTCGTCGTCGAGCGCCGTCAGGAGGGAGCCCATGCGGTCCGCCTCCAGCCAGAGCGCCAGCTCCAGCTCGTGGGCGGGCATGGTCTCGAAGTAGTTGGTGCGCTCGAAGCTCGTGGTGCCGTTCAGCGAGCCGCCGGCGCCCTGCACCAGCTCGAAGTGGCCGTTCCCCTTGACCTGCGCGGACCCCTGGAACATCAGGTGCTCGAAGAGGTGGGCCAGACCCGTGCGGCCCTTGACCTCGTGGCGGGAGCCGACGTCGTACCAGAGGCAGACCGCCGCCACCGGTGTCAGAGGGTCTACCGAGAGCACCACGCGCAGGCCGTTGGCCAGCCGGTGCTCGGTCGCTGTCAGGCCGCCGGAGCCGGCTTTTTCTGTGGCCGTGTGACCCATGGGCATGTACGTCCCTTCGATCCGCTTGCGAAGAAGTTCTGTCACTGTATGCAACCGCGTCGGCATCTGGCGAAGTTCCCGCCCGACCGCCCCCGTATGAGCGTCGGGAGACGCGCCACGGCCCCGTGGAGGGGAGTCGCGTCCGGCGTTGTCGGTGGGGCGGTCCACAATGGTCCGCGTCGGAGTCAGCAGACTCACCGGTCGATCCCCCGCCGGTCGGACCGGCAGCTGTTCACCAACGGCTGGTCGACCCACACATCGGCAGTAGACGCAGCAGAAGGAGCCGCAGCCGCGATGGCCCGCCGCAGCACGAAGACCCCGCCGCCGGACGACTTCGAGGAGAGGATCCTCGACATCGACGTCGTCGACGAGATGCAGGGTTCCTTCCTCGAGTACGCGTATTCGGTCATCTACTCCCGCGCCCTGCCGGACGCCCGGGACGGCATGAAGCCCGTGCAGCGCCGCATCCTCTACCAGATGAACGAGATGGGCCTGCGCCCCGACCGCGGCTACGTCAAGTGCGCCCGCGTCGTCGGCGAGGTCATGGGCAAGCTCCACCCCCACGGCGACGCCTCGATCTACGACGCCCTGGTACGCATGGCGCAGCCCTTCTCGATGCGGCTGCCCCTGGTGGACGGCCACGGCAACTTCGGCTCGCTCGGCAATGACGACCCGCCCGCCGCGATGCGGTACACCGAGTGCCGGATGGCGTCCCCGTCGTCCCTGATGACGGAGTCGATCGACGAGGACACCGTCGACTTCACGCCGAACTACGACGGCCAGGAGCAGGAGCCGGTCACCCTCCCCGCCGCATACCCGAACCTGCTGGTCAACGGCGCTTCCGGGATCGCTGTCGGTATGGCGACGAACATGCCGCCGCACAACCTCGGCGAGGTCATCGCCGCCGCGCGCCACCTCATCAAGCACCCCAACGCCGACCTCGAGACGCTGATGCGGTTCGTGCCGGGTCCCGATCTGCCCACCGGTGGCCGGATCGTGGGGCTGGGCGGCGTGCGCGACGCGTACGAGAAGGGCCGCGGCACCTTCAAGATCCGCGCCACGGTCACGGTCGAGAACGTCACCGCGCGCCGCAAGGGCCTCGTCGTCACCGAACTGCCCTTCAGCGTCGGCCCCGAGAAGGTCATCTCGAAGATCAAGGACCTGGTCGGCTCCAAGAAGCTGCAGGGCATCGCCGACGTCAAGGACCTCACCGACCGCGAACACGGTCTGCGCCTGGTCATCGAGGTCAAGAACGGCTTCAACCCGGAAGCCGTCCTGGAGCAGCTCTACAAGCTGACGCCGATGGAGGAGTCCTTCGGCATCAACAACGTCGCCCTCGTCGACGGCCAGCCGCTCACCCTGGGCCTCAAGGAGCTGCTGGAGGTCTACGTCGACCACCGCTTCGAGGTCGTCCGGCGGCGCAGCGAGTTCCGCCGTGGCAAGCGCCGCGACCGGCTCCACCTGGTGGAGGGCCTGCTCACCGCGCTTGTCGACATCGACGAGGTCATCCGCCTGATCCGCTCCAGCGAGAACAGCGCGCAGGCCAAGGAGCGGCTGATCGAGCGCTTCTCCCTGAGCGACGTCCAGACGCAGTACATCCTGGACACGCCGCTGCGCCGGCTCACCAAGTTCGACCGCATCGAGCTGGAGTCGGAGCGCGACACGCTGCGCTCCGAGATCGAGCGGCTGACCCGCATCCTGGAGTCGGACGCCGAGCTGCGCAAGCTGGTCTCCGGCGAACTCGCCGCCGTCGCCAAGAAGTACGGCACCGAGCGCCGCACCGTGCTGCTGGAGTCCGCCGGTGCCTCGGTTGCCGCGGTGCCGCTGGAGGTCTCCGACGACCCATGCCGGGTGCTGCTCTCGTCGACGGGGCTGCTGGCCCGGACCGCCGGCGGGGACACCCCGTTCGACGCCGACGCCAAGCGGGTCAAGCACGACGTCATCGTCTCCGCCGTGCCCGCGACCGCCCGCGGCGAGGTCGGCGCCGTGACCTCGACGGGACGGCTGCTGCGCCTGCCGGTGATCGACCTGCCGCAGCTCCCCGAGACGGCGGCGGCGCCCAGCCTCGCCGGCGGCGCGCAGCTGTCGGAGTTCCTGACCCTGCAGGACGGCGAGACGCTGATCTGCCTGACCACGCTCGACGAGTCCTCACCGGGCCTCGCACTCGGCACGGAACAGGGCATCGTGAAACGCGTGGTGCCCGACTATCCGGCGCACAAGGACGAGTTGGAGGTCATCACCCTCAAGGAGGGCGACCGCATCGTCGGCGCCGCGGAACTGCGCACCGGCGAGGAGGACCTGGTCTTCATCACCGACGAGGCGCAACTGCTGCGGTACCCGGCCTCACAGGTCCGGCCGCAGGGCCGCCCGGCGGGCGGCATGGCGGGCGTCAAGCTCGGCACAGGCGCCAAGGTGCTCTCCTTCGCCGCCGTCGACCCGGCGGCCGACGCGGTGGTCTTCACCGTCGCCGGTTCACACGGCATGCTCGACGACTCGGTGGCGACGGCCAAGCTCACCCCGTTCGACCAGTACCCGCGCAAGGGCCGCGCCACCGGCGGCGTCCGCTGCCAGCGCTTCCTGAAGGGCGAGGACTGCCTCACCCTCGCCTGGGCGGGCGCGGCCCCCGCCCGCGCCGCCGACGCCAAGGGCGCCCCGGTCCCCCTCCCGGAACCGGACCCCCGACGCGACGGTTCCGGCGTACCGCTGACGAAGCCCGTGACAGCCTTGGCGGGACCGGCGTAGCTGCACGACCTACCGTCGGCTGCCGACAGCTGCGTTGACCGACTGCCACGTGGAAGGGGCGCCCCGCACCGGGTGAGGTGGGGGCGCCCCTTGTGGTGTACGGGGTGTGGCGGTGCTGCGGGAAGCGGGCGGGCCGTCGCTGTTGTCCGGTGACTGCTGCTGCTTGGCGGCTTCGTTATGCCTCTTGGCTGTCCTGGTCGTCGCGATCGGCGACGTAGCGGAGGACACCCCACATGGCGCGCTCGAGGAGGTCGTCGTCGTGTGAGGGGGTGGGGTGGGGTGTTGTCGCGTCTTGGGGTGACGCTGCGCTTTGGGGCGGTTGGTTGTGCGGGGGCGTGATGGTGAGGGGCGGCGCGGTGACAGTCACTGCTTCCGTCATCCTGCATGCGCTCAACTGAGCCTGCAGTGACTCCGCGTCGATACCACTACCGATGAGCACGAGCTGCGTACAGCGTTCCTCACCGCGCCCCCAGGACGTCGGGTAGAAGCGGAGAAAGTCACCCACCGCGTGCACGCCAAACTTCTGCCTGCTCCCCGGGACGTCGAAATGCACGAACCCCTTGATGCGGTACAGACCTGCCGGGCGGCTGTCGAGGAAGTCCATCAGCCGACGCGGGTGCATGGCGACAGGTGAGGTGAACTCCACGCTCTGGTAGCCGCTGTGCAGGTGCTGTCCGTGACAGTCACCCGAACATGGTTCACCGTCGACGTGACCATGCCTCTCATGGGAGTGCGACTGTCGCTGGCCCGCGGGCGACGCGTCATACGCACACTCACTGCCGTCTCCCGGAGCCACTGGGGCACGAAGTGCTTCAGAGCCGTGGCTGTCACAAGGCTCGGCGCCCGGCTGACAGTCACTCTCCGAACCCACACGAAATGTCACCGCTTCCTCGTCACCGCGGTGACGCGCCGCATGGTAGTCGGCCGTTTCACGCAGCAAGTCCTCGAACGACAGCTGCTTCATCGCGGGGTCGCAGTCGTCTTCCGACCCGCGGTCGAAGAACATCTCCGGGTCGATACGTCCGTATGCCGCGCAGATCACAGGTCGTCCCGGCGCCAGCTCGCTCAAGTTGGTGGTGAGCCGTCGGCGCTGTTCGTCACCGATGCGGTCGGCCTTGTTGAGTACGACGAGGTCGGCGATGGCCACATGCCGGTCCAGCTCGGGATGGCGACTGCGCGTTGCATCGAACTCAGCGGCATCGACGACCTCAACCAGGCCGCCATAGACGATCCGGGTGTTCTCGCTGGCGAGGATCATGCGGATGAGTTCCTGGGGCTCGGCCAATCCGCTGGCCTCGATGACGATGACGTCGATACGGGCTGCGGGCCGTGCCAGACGTTCCAGGTACTCATCCAGCTCGCTGGTATCAACCGCGCAGCACAGGCACCCATTGCCGAGCGACACCATCGAGTCCACCTGGCCGGCGACAGTCATCGCGTCGATCTCGATGCTCCCGAAATCGTTGACGATGGCGCCGATGCGTGTGCCGTCCCCTGCCGCCAGGAGGTGGTTGAGCAACGTGGTCTTGCCCGAGCCCAGAAAGCCGGCGAGTACGACAACCGGGATCTGCTGCGTGGCCAAGGCGGTGCCTCCATGGTTCGGAGGCCGGACCGCGGCGCGGTGGCGGACCGAGCGGACCGGCGGAAATCAGGCTGCCGATCGTAACGGACCCATGAGCTGAACCCAGATGGCGTAGCCCGACCGCCCATGCGAGATGGCGGCTTCCTCCGCATTCAGCTGGGCATCGGCCGACCATGCTCTCCCCTGGCCAGCACCAAGGCGAACGGGCCGATACGTCCAGCCCTCGACGACCTCCAAGACCGGAGGTAAAGCCAGGCCACAGCTTCCGTGGCCTGGCCGTCTACTCGCTGAAGCTGCGGTGCTCCCGGCCTGAGGAGCACCCGCCCCAGCTACCGCTGGTGGAAGGAGTGGCGCTCACCGCCCTCGTCCTCAGGGCTGCCACTGAGTCCCCAGATCGCTCCAGGGGTCACGCCCTCAGGGCACGCGAGCCCGCCCGCCCCTACCTCCGCCCCGTCCTCCGAGACCGCCCAGCACCTTGCCGCCCCGGCCCACCTGCAGGCCGCGCAGCCCCGCGCGGCCTCGTCGTGGCAGCGGACTTCCTGCGACGCCTTTGGCCATCACCCGTCACCCCGTGAGAACGGTGGCCGGTCTGGTGCCCGCCGCGCGGCTCACCGCTTTCGTCTCCCTCCCCCTCATCCGCTGCCCGTTCCCCCGCCAGAGCGTTATCCGGATCACCCTCGACCTCGGGCAGGTTAGGCTTACCTTCGTGAGCACCTGCACTCTTGCTTCCCGCGAAGGCGCCGAGCCCCTCGCCGGAACCGCGGCCACTGCCCGAACCTGGCTGCTCATCGAGCAGCCGGGCCCGTGGGGAGCTGAGGCGCTGACGAACAGCCACCTCGACCCGGACCTCGGACGAGCTCTGAAGGCCGCTACCGACGGGACCGGTGTTCGTGTTGCCCTGATCCGCCGCCCCGGTCCTTACCGCACCAGAGGAGCCATGCTCCGGCGCAGGGTGTTCCTCGCCCACACCGCGCCGGGCCGCTCCTGGATCCGCACCACCACCCTCACCGATCCGAAGAGCCTGCTCCGACTGAACTTCACCGCCGCGGGCGCCGGTCACCACGGTGAACTCTGGGACGCCTACATCGGTACCCCTCTCGTTCTGGTCTGCACGAACGGCAAACGGGACCGGTGCTGCGCCGTCCTGGGACGCCCCCTCGCCGCCGAGCTCGCGAACACCGGCACCGAGGCCTGGGAGGTCACCCACATCGGCGGCCACCGCTTCGCACCGACCCTTGTCGTGCTGCCCTACGGGTACGCCTACGGTCGCGCCTCGGCCGAGCTGGTCCGGCATGCCGTCGAGGCGGCCGGCAACGGCAGGACCCTCCTCGACCACTGCCGTGGACGCTCCACCTGGGGCCGCCCCGCCCAGGCTGCTGACCTCGCCCTCCGGGACATGCTGGGTGAGCACCGCGCGGACGCACTCGACGTCGTACGGACCGACCCGGTGCGGCCCGAAGCGGCGGGGACCTGCCATCCTGCCTCCTCGCGAGCCGGCGCTGCGGAGCCCCTTCCCACGTGGTGCATCACCCTCGCCCATTGCGACGGACCTATGTGGCAGGTGCTGGTCGAACAGCGGACCGATGGTGCTCCTGCGCCCGCGAGCTGTGGCTCGCTGCTCGGTCCACCTGCGCGTATGACCGTTACGGCGATCACACGTCTTGGTAGCGACGCGCCCACGAGTCCGGCGAGCGGTCGCCTCGTCACGGTGTCCTGACGAGCTCGCGGCAGCAGGACAACGAACCTTTCGACGGGCCGCCTCCTTCACGTCGCGGGCCGGAACGGCCTCCTGTTGCTTCCCCTTGACGGAACGTCCCGTCCGGACGGCCAAGGCCACCGCAACGGCGATGCCGACTCCGAAGGCCGACCACACCAGGTGAGCCCCTCGCCCACCACACGAATCTTGCGGTGCCCCCCGCATAGCACAGCCTCGCGATACTGCATTCACCCTTTGTCTCCCCCCGGTCGCTGTGTCGCGCGCCATGACATCAGACCTTCACGACCTTCTCCGTCCAGGCCGAGCGATTCCGGTGTCACCCGTCCTCTCTTCGCGAGGTTAGAACCGCACAATCCGCAGCCGAAAGCCCTGTGGATAACTCTGCCGACGCAGCTCCTGGCCACTCGGTACTCCGCTCTGTTGTCGCACGAGCACCAGCGGTACATAGGCACATGCCGTGCCGTGAGGGATTACCGAGGCGGCAGCGACCACCCTTAATGTTCGTCCAAATGGGTGACCCGGAAAGACCAGAGTTGCCGAGCCCGAGCGCTGAAGAGCCCTCGGGTTCCACCGTCCTGCCCAGGGAACCTGGCGCCAAAGATCACTCCTCCACACCACCGCGCAGGTCCGGTACACGTCACCGGCCGACGGTGCGCCGAAGACGAACCACCGCTGACACCCAAGCCACCCGCCACTGGCGGGAACGGCCACGCCTGCACTGGCCGCGCCGCGTCTTCGCTCAAGTCCTGATGATGCAGTTGGCCATCGCCACCGGCGTGACAGCACTCGCCACCGGCCTCTTCCTTGCCCCTCTCAGCGTGGAACTCGACAACCAGGCGATGCACCGCGCCCTCTCCATCGCCCAGACCACCGCTGCCGAGCCCCGGCTGGACAACGCGCTGGAGAGTTCACGCCCCACGCGCCACGGCCCCGTCCAACGGGCGGCCGAACGCATCCGCAACGCCACTGGCGCCGAATACGTAGTGATCATGAACAGGCAGGGCGTGCGTTGGTCTCACACCGACCCTGACGAGATCGGACGGCGCGTCTCGACCGATCCCAGCCGGGCCCTCTCCGGCCACGAGGTCATGGAGATCGACGACGGCACCCTCGGCCGATCGGCCCGTGGCAAGGTACCGCTGCGCAACGACAGCAGGGAGATCATCGGCGCCGTCTCCGTGGGCATCGCCTACGAGAGCGTGCACGAACGGCTACTTTCCACCGTTCCGCAACTGCTCGCCTACGCGGGCGGCGCCCTGGCGGTAGGAGCACTTGCCGCATATCTGGTGGCCCGCCGCTTGCAACGTCGCACGCATGACCTGGCATTCTCAGATATTTCCGCTCTGCTCAGCGAGCGAGAAGCGATGCTGCACGGCATCCGAGAGGGTTTCCTCGCACTCGACAACAACGGACGGATCCGCTTGTTGAACGACGAGGCGCAACGTCTGCTGGACCTACCGCCCGAGGTCGCCGGGGAGATGGCGGATGCCGCGCTCCCTCCTGGTCGCACAGCGGATGTGCTGGCCGGTCGAGTGTCGGGAACGGATCTGCTGACCGTCAGTGGGCCACGCGTCCTTGTGGTCAACCGGATGCCCACGGACGACGGCGGGGCGGTGGTCACGCTGCGGGACCGCACAGAACTCGAGCGACTGGGTCGCGAACTGGACAGCACCCGCGGACTTATCGACGCGCTGCGCGCCCAGGACCACGAACATGCCAACCAACTCCACACGCTCCTCGGTCTACTGGAGCTAGGACTTCACGAGGAGGCCGGCTCCTTCATCACCCACGCAGTCGGTGCTCATCGAGCAACCGCCGAGCAAGTCACGGAGCGCATCCACGATCCGCTCGTGGCATCCCTTCTTGTCGGTAAAGCGACTATGGCGACTGAACGTGGGGCCTCACTCACGATCTCTTCCAGCACTCACCTCCCCGACCGCCTCATCGACCCACACAGCTTGGTCACCGTTCTCGGCAATCTGGTGGACAACGCCCTGGACGCCACAGTCGCCGTTCCCGACGCGCAACTGGAGGTGCAGCTCCACGCGGACGGGCGGACAGCTGTCGCCCGCGTCAGCGACAACGGCCCCGGTGTCCCCACGGCGCATCGCGCCTCGGTCTTCACCGAGGGGTGGACGACAAAGGAACCACCTCCCCATGGGCAACGAGGCATCGGCTTGGCGCTGGTACGGAGGCTGGCCGAACGCTACGGCGGAATCACGATGGTCGGCGACCGCCCGGGAGGCGGAGCTGTCTTCACGGTCACGCTCCCTGATGCGCTGTCCGACGAGTTGCCCGAGGGACGCCCAGCGGCCGCGAGCAGGGCAGCCGCAACCGACGGGCCCCGGGACAACGACAACGTCGCCAACGCGTTCCCCGATGAGGCAACAGGAGCCAACCAGTGATCAATGTCGTGGTGGTGGACGATGACGTCCACGTAGCGAAGATCAACGCCGCCTACGTCGGCAAAGTGCCAGGGTTTCAGGTCAGCTGCCTCGCCCATACGACGGCCCAGGCTCACGAAGCGCTGCGCACCCACGCCGTCGACCTGATCCTCCTGGACCACTACCTCCCCGACGGCACAGGCCTGCAGCTGGTGGGCAGCCTACGGAGCCGCGGCATACCGACAGACGTGATCATGGTGACCGCGGCCCGTGACATCGCAACGGTTCAGGCGGCCATGCGATACGGCGCTCTGCAGTACCTCGTCAAACCGTTCACGTTCGCCGGTCTGCGTTCCAAATTGGAGGGATACGCCGCCTTGCGCCGCACCTTCGAGGACGGCGGGCAGGCTGAGCAGTCAGAGGTGGACCGGATCTTCGGAGCGCTGGGATCAGCCGGCGCAGGTGCAACCGAGCTCCCCAAAGGCCACTCTGCCGCCACCGCAGACCGCGTACGCTCCGTGCTCCGTGCCGCCGATGCGCCCTTGTCCGCTCAGGACGTCGCTGTACGGGCTGAAATCAGCCGACAGACAGCTCAACGCTATCTGAAACTTCTGGAGCGTGCGGGACACGTCCGGCTCACCCTCCGATACGGCGAAACCGGACGCCCCGAGCATCGCTATGCATGGGCATGAGCGAGTGGGCGAGGGCGCATTGTCGATTCCTCGACAGTCCGGGGGGCGTGGCTGTGAACACTCTCTCCAGGCGCTGTCGCTCCGCCCCCGCCCGTACCGTCCTGTCCAGAGTCGGTCGCCCTGCTCCAGGCAGTAGTGACGGGGTCGCGTCCATGCGGTGCGGCCGTGCCGCTGTGCTGCTCGTCCACCGAACGCCCCTTGATGTACCGACCTGTTGACCGGTTTTGTCAAGGACGGGCAGGCAGGGCGATACCCAGCTCCGCCTTCCGGTGCGTTCACTTCATCAGGTGAGGTTCTCGCCAGGTGGCTGCGCCAGGCCGTGTCGGTACGCGTAGTGGATCGCCTGCGCCCGGTCGCGCAGCCCCGCCTTACCGAAGAGATTGTTGATATGTGTCTTTACCGTCGCAGTGGAGATGTGCAGCGTGCGCGCGATCTCCGGGTTGGACAGCCCTTCAGCGACGAGCCGCACCACCTCGACCTCGCGGGCGGTCAGCCCGTCCGGCGGTTCCACCGGGGCCTTGCGCGGCGACGGCGTGGGCGCGGCGACACGTTCCAGCAACCGCCGCTGGATCCTGGGTGACAGTCCGGCTTCCCCGGAGAGGACGTCGTCGATGGCGCGGGCGATCTCGTCGCCGTCCGCGTCCTTGGTCAGGTAGCCGCGAGCGCCGGCCTGGAGGGCCGGAAAGAGCGAGTCGTCATCGACGTAGGTGGTGAGAACCACCACCTGGGTGCCCGGATGATCGGTGCGGATGCGCCGTGTGGCCTCGACTCCGTCGCAGCGCGGCATGCGCAGGTCCATCAGGACGATGTCCGGGGCGAGTTCGGCGACGAGCTGGACGGCTTCCTCACCGTCCGACGCGGAGCCGACAACCTCGATACCGGGCAGGAGGCCCAGCAGCATCACGATGCCTTCGCGCACCACGGTCTGGTCGTCGGCGACGACCACACGCCGCGCGGCTCCGCCCGTCATGCCGGCACCTGCAACCGCACCACGAAACTCTGCCCTTCCGGTCCTGACTCCAGCGTGCCGCCGAGGAGTTCGGCGCGCTCGCGCATGCCCACCAGACCGTATCCGGAGCCGCTGGAGGCGAGCGCTCCGGGCTCGGCGGGCCCCAGCGTGTTGCGCACCTCCAGGCCGATCGCACCCTCCGTATAGGTGAGGCGGACGTCGGTACGGGCTCCGGGTGCGTGTTTGCGGACGTTGGTCAGCGCCTCCTGTGCGGCGCGACGTACGGCCAGCGCAGCCTCCGGGACGAGCCCGCGCCGCTCCCCCATGACCTCCAGGCGGGCGCCTTCGGCAGCCGTCAACTCCCGCAGGTACTCCTCGACGGGACGCATCTCGCCACGGAGGGCCGACAGCGCCTCGCGGGTGCCGTCGAGCCCTTCGCGCGCCATGCCGCGACAGGCCGTCACCCGTTCGAGGAGCTGAGCACGATCGGCCTCGAGGTCGGCGCTGCGCTGGATGAGCAGCCGGGCCGCTTCCAGGTGGACGAGTTGGGCGCTCAGGCTGTGGGCGAGGATGTCGTGGATCTCGCGGGCGATGCGGCCCCGTTCCGCCAGCGCGGCACTCTCCGCCTCGGCGTTGCGTGCGGCGCGTTCCTGGGCGAGCAGCCGCTGCGTGGTGCCGCGCGCCTCCGCGTCGAGGCGCATCACGTAGCCGGCGAGAGCGAGTCCCCCTGTGGTCGTCGCCGTCGTCAGCCAGCCGTCGTCGTTCACGAGAATGAAAGCGGTGAACGCGGCGGTTGCGCAGGGCAACGCGGCAGCGAGCGGCAGGCGTTCCATCGCGACGACGGCGCAGCCGCACCAGAGCACAACCGCGGGAAGCGACGCACCGGCCGCATGGAACGCGAACGCGCCACCTTCCATGGCCAGAAACAGTCCGAGGGACGGCCACAGCCGCTGCTGCAACGTGGTCCGGAAGAAGCCGTGGAAGGCCGCCCCCGTGAGGAGTACCGCGACGGCTCCGGCCGCTGCCCACCAGCCATGGAACGGTGGCCGTGTGAGCGTGGCCCACATCAGCAGCCCCATGAGGAGGGCACGGACGGCTCTGCCGATCCACCGCCGGGTCTCGTTCATACCCTCGCGGGCGAGCGCTTCCCGCAGGGGCCAGCGCGTCCAGACGTTCTGCGGCACTCGGTGTCCTTCCCTGGGCGGCGGCGCTTCTCAGCCACCCACGGGGACACGGTACGCGGGCAGTTCGGACCGGACCCTCCAGAGAGTGACGCCGCTGCGCGACAGCAACATCGCGGCGACCGAGAGCATCATGGCGCCCGTCCCCTGGTGGACTCCCCACCCGTAACCTGCTGCCCCGAGCCCGAGGCGCAGGACCATGCCGCACAGCCACACCGCTGCGGTCCGTCGGCCGCCCTTGGTCCAGACGGTGCCGTCGGCGTCCGTCCACATCCTGGTGGTCCAGGCCCAACCGGCTCCGCTCACGAGTCCGAGCAGCACTCCGGCGGCCAGCAGTACAGCCGACGCGACCGGATGGGAGGCATCCAGGAAGTGCGGTTCGCGGAGCGCCATCACGCCAAGAATCACCGGAACCAGCCACACATTGCGGCCGTTCGGCCTCAGCGGCCGCGCGCTGAACTGTCGGATGAACACGTACGCGACCACTACGACGATCACAGCGGTGTTGAGCAGGCCGCTCATGGACCCTGGCCTCCGGATGACGGGAACGCTGACGTCTTCGACGCTACGGAGCGCTCGCCGCCGGCGGATCGGCCCGCGGGTGGGGCCCGGGTGGAAAGCCGAGGGGGTGTCCTCCACCCCTGGGTGGAGGACACCCCCTCGGTGCGCCCGGCGGGGCTCAGGTGTCGATGCGCGAACGGTCCAGCGTGGAGGCGGAGTTGGTGATGAACTCCTTGCGCGGGGCGACCTCGTTGCCCATGAGGAGGTCGAAGGCGCGCTCCGCCGCTTCGAGATCGCTGATGTTGATCCGGCGCAGGGTGCGGTGGCGCGGATCCATGGTGGTCTCGGCGAGCTGGTCGGCGTCCATCTCACCGAGGCCCTTGTAGCGCTGGATGCTGTCCTTGTAACGGACCTTCTTCCGCTCCAACTCGAGCAGGGTCTGCCGCAGTTCGTTGTCGGAGTAGGTGTAGAGGTACTTCTCCTGGCCCTTCTTGGGGTTGATCAGCTCGATGCGGTGCAGGGGCGGCACGGCGGAGAAGACCCGGCCCTGCTCGACCATGGGCCGCATGTAGCGCTGGAAGAGCGTCAGCAGCAGGCACCGGATGTGCGCGCCGTCGACATCGGCATCGGCGAGGAAGATGACCTTGCCGTACCGGGCGGTGTCGATGTCGAAGGTGCGGCCGGAGCCTGCTCCTATGACCTGGATGATGGCGCCGCACTCGGCGTTCTTGAGCATGTCCGAGACGGACGACTTCTGCACGTTGAGGATCTTGCCGCGGATCGGCAGCAGCGCCTGGAACTCGGAGTTCCGGGCGAGCTTGGCGGTGCCGAGCGCCGAGTCCCCCTCGACGATGAAGAGTTCGCTGCGCTCGACGTCGTCGCTGCGGCAGTCGGCGAGCTTGGCCGGCAGCGAGGAGGACTCCAGGGCCGTCTTCCGGCGCTGCGCCTCCTTGTGCTGACGTGCGGCGATACGGGTACGGGCCGCGGCGACGACCTTCTCCAGAACGGCGCGGGCCTGCTGCTTCGCGTCGCGCTTGGTGGACGTCAGGAACGCCTTGAGCTCCCGGCCGACCACCTGGGCGACGATGCGGGAGGCGGCGGAGGTGCCGAGCACCTCCTTGGTCTGCCCCTCGAACTGGGGCTCCGCGAGCCGCACGGTGACGACGGCGGTGAGCCCCTCCATGGCGTCGTCCTTGACGACGTCGTCCTCGGCGACGCGGAGGAGCTTGCTCGACCGCAGGACCTCGTTGACGGTCTTGGCGACCGACCGCTCGAACCCGGCGACGTGGGTGCCGCCCTTGGGAGTCGCGATGATGTTGACGAAGGACCTGACCGTCGAGTCGTACCCGGTGCCCCAGCGGAGGGCGATGTCGACGCCCAGCTCGCGGGTGACCTCGGTGGGGGTCATGTGACCGCGGTCGTCCAGGACGGGGACGGTCTCCTTGAAGGTGCCCTGTCCACTCAGGCGCAGGACGTCACAGACCGCCTTGTCCTGGGCGAGGTACTCGCAGAATTCGCTGATCCCGCCGTCGTAGTGGAAGGTCTCCTCCGTGCTGGCGGCGCCGTCGGTGCCGCGTTCGTCACGGACGACGAGGGTGAGCCCGGGGACCAGGAAGGCGGTCTGGCGGGCCCGGGCGTACAGCGTCTCCAGGGAGAGCCGGGCGTCCTTGAGGAAGATCTGGCGGTCGGCCCAGTACCGGACCCGGGTGCCGGTCTTCGTCTTGGCGACGCGCTTGCCCTTGACCAGGCCGTTGCCCGGCTCGAAGGAGGCGTCCGGGCCGGAAGCGGTGAAGGCCCCGGGGACGCCGCGGCGGAAGCTGATCGAGTGCGTCTTGCTGTTGCGGTCGACCTCGACGTCGAGGCGGGCGGAGAGGGCGTTGACGACGGAGGCGCCGACGCCGTGCAGACCGCCGGAGGCCGCGTAGGAGCCGCCGCCGAACTTTCCGCCGGCGTGCAGCTTGGTCATGACGACCTCGACGCCGCTGAGACCCGTCTTGGGCTCGACGTCGACGGGGATGCCGCGGCCGTTGTCACGGACCTCGACGGAGCCGTCGGCGTGGAGGAGCACCTCGATGCGGTCGCAGTAGCCGCCGAGCGCCTCGTCGACGGAGTTGTCGATGATCTCCCACAGGCAGTGCATCAGGCCGCGGCTGTCCGTGGAGCCGATGTACATACCGGGGCGTTTACGGACAGCCTCCAGCCCCTCCAGGACGAGCAGGTGCCGCGCGGTGTAGTTGGAACCGTCCCGGTCAGCCCCGGTCAGCACTGCGGTGGACGGCACGGACATCTCGGCGGTCACGCGGTTCGCTCCTCGCTGAATTTCTGGCAGTCCGCATTCCGCGGACTCGGTTGTGGCGGTAACGCCGGTCAAGAGCGTACCGAGGCCAGGTAGAGCCGATGTGACGCCACCCGTCAGCAAGCTCATGGTAGTAGAATTTCGATCGCCAGTTCGATCCCTCGATGGAGTGAGGCGGACGTGACGCGAACATCACGTTCCTTTCGAGGCATGAACCATTTAGGCTCCGGGCACGTCCTCATCAACGACCGGCAAGCCAGCCGGGAGGACACACCCAGTAACCGTGAATCGAACCACCAAGCAATACGGCTCATTCGCCGCCACCCGGCAGCACCCGGCCAACCTCTCGAAGATTTTTTTCGAGGAAAAGGCACGAGCGGGAACGTTTTCGGCCTGGTTGGATGTTGACCCTGGTACGACAGCTCGTCGAGCTAGAGAAGAGGCGACGTGACTACTGTTCTGACACCCGCGAGCCCGCTGACGGCCGCTGACCGCTGCGACCGCTGCGGCGCCCAGGCATACCTGCGCGTCGTCCTGATGTCCGGCGGAGAACTGCTCTTCTGCGCCCACCACGGTCGCAAGTTCGAGCCAGAACTCAAGAAGATCGCCGCGGAAATACAGGACGAGACGGAGCGGCTGACCGCCTCTCCGGCGTCTGCGCCCGATGAGGAACGCTGACACATCGCATCCACGACGACGAGCGAGTAGCGGCCCAGGCCGTGCGGCGGGCGGTCACCCCGGGTACCACCGGGGAGACCGCCCGCACTCGTGTTTTCCCGTCCCTGCCGTCCCAGGAAGCCGGCGCTCAGCCCCCGCCGTGCAGCGCGACGGCCGGGATCAGGGCGGACGCCCGCGTGTAGACCCCGGGGCTTCCGGGCTCCCCGCAGCCGGCTCCCCACGACACCAGCCCCACGAGACGTCCCTCGACGACCAGCGGGCCGCCGGAGTCCCCCTGGCAGGCGTCCCGTCCCCCCTGCGGTTCACCCGCACAGAGCATGTTGGCGGGCTGGTACGCCCCGTCGGCGCTGCCCGGGTACGCGCGGGCGCACGCGGCGTCGGAAAGGATCTTCACCTCCGCCGACCGCAGGCGCGTCGCGTAGGCGCCCCGGCCCGTGGTGTCGCCCCAGCCGTACACGGCCGCGGAGGTGCCCTCGCTGTAGGCCCTGGAGCCTTCCGGGGCGATCGGGATGGACCGGTTGGTGACGGGCGCCGGCAGGGTGAGGACCGCCATGTCCCCCGCGTTCGTCCGGCTGTCGTAGCGCGGATTGACCCATACTCTGGCCGGTTTCAGCGCCTGCCCCCCGGTACCGGCGAGATCCTCGCGCCCCACGAGCACGCGCAGATCGCGGACCTGCTGCCAGGGCACCCCCAGCACCTCGGTGCTCAGGCAGTGCGCGGCGGTCACCACCGTTCTGCGGCCGACCAGGACGCCGCCGCAGAACTGACCGGACCGTTGCCTGCCGAAGCGGTTCTGGGAGGCGAGAGCCACCACCCAGGGACTCTCCACGACCTGTACGGGCTGTCCCCCGACCACCGATGCGTCAGCCACGGCCAAGGACGGTGCGGCGAGGACCATGGCGAGGGCTCCGGGTACGGCGCGGAAGATCGGGCGCATACGGACTCCTGACTCCGAGGCAGTGATCGCCCACCCAGCGTGACCCAAACGGCTGCGTCCCGCACCCGGACGGCCGCGGGCCCGGCCCCTCGAAGGGGGCCGGGCCCGCAGAAACCGTGTTGCCGTGTCCGCTAGTCGAGGTAGTCGCGCAGCACCTGGGAGCGCGACGGGTGACGCAGCTTCGACATGGTCTTGGACTCGATCTGGCGGATCCGCTCACGCGTGACGCCGTAGACCTTGCCGATCTCGTCCAGCGTCTTCGGCTGGCCGTCGGTGAGACCGAAGCGCATCGAGACGACACCGGCCTCGCGCTCGGAGAGGGTGTCCAGCACCGAGTGCAGCTGCTCCTGCAGGAGCGTGAAGCTGACCGCGTCGGCCGGGACGACCGCCTCGGAGTCCTCGATCAGGTCACCGAACTCGCTGTCGCCGTCCTCGCCCAGCGGGGTGTGCAGCGAGATCGGCTCGCGGCCGTACTTCTGGACCTCGATGACCTTCTCGGGGGTCATGTCGAGTTCCTTGGCCAGCTCCTCCGGGGTGGGCTCACGGCCCAGGTCCTGGAGCATCTGACGCTGGACGCGCGCGAGCTTGTTGATGACCTCGACCATGTGGACGGGGATACGGATCGTCCGGGCCTGGTCGGCCATGGCGCGGGTGATGGCCTGGCGGATCCACCACGTCGCGTAGGTCGAGAACTTGTAGCCCTTGGTGTAGTCGAACTTCTCGACCGCACGGATCAGACCGAGGTTGCCTTCCTGGATGAGGTCCAGGAAGAGCATTCCGCGGCCGGTGTACCGCTTGGCGAGGGAGACCACCAGACGGAGGTTGGCCTCCAGCAGGTGGTTCTTGGCGCGGCGGCCGTCCTGGGCGATGATCTCCAGCTCGCGCTTGAGCTTGGGAGCGATCTTCTCCTCGGTGGCCAGCTTGTCCTCGGCGAACAGGCCGGCCTCGATGCGCTTGGCGAGCTCGACCTCCTGCTCGGCGTTGAGCAGCGGGACCTTGCCGATCTGCTTGAGGTAGTCCTTGACGGGGTCGGCGGTGGCACCGGCCGCGGCGACCTGCTGCGCGGGCGCGTCGTCCTCGTCGTCGTCGGACAGGACGAAACCGGCGGCCTCGGCACCTTCAGCGGCCTCGGGCGCGTCGCCCTTGCCGGGCGCCGGGGTCTCCTCGGTCACCTCGTCGTCGAGCAGCTCGTCGACGTCCTTCTTGGCCGCCGTCTTCTTGGCGGTCGTCTTCTTGGCCGTGGCCTTCTTGGCGACCGTCTTCTTGGCCGTGGTCTTCTTGGCCGCGGCCTTCTTGGCAGGCGCGGACTCCGCCTCGGCGGACGAGGCGTCACCCAGGGAGGCGCCCGCCGCGGTGGTCTTCTTCACCGCTGCGGTCTTGGCCGCGACGGTCTTGGTGGCGGTGCGCTTCGCCGGACTCTTCGCTGCGACGCTCTTGCGGGTGCGCTTGGGCGCCTCTGCGGCACTGACCATCAGCGTCACACCCTCCTCGTCGAGGATCTGGTTGAGGCTGCGCAGAACGTTCTTCCACTGGGTTGGCGGAATCTGGTCAGCCTCGAAGGCCCGACGCACGTCATCGCCGGCGATCTGCCCATCAGCCTTTCCCCGCTCGATGAGCGCCATCACAGACTCGGACTCGGCGATCTCCGGCGGGAGCGTACGGGATGTGCTGGCCGACACGAACAACCTCTCGGAACGATGGAAACGGCTTCCGACCCCGTCCTGTGTGGATCGGAGCCGACGACCGCCGGAGGGGATGGCCGGCGGCGCAGGGGTAACCGGGGAGTGGAACAGCGTCGTCGACGCCGCTCGTATTCCCTCCTCGGCTATCACCTCTTAAGTCATCGCGCTCCCCCGACGAGCGTTACGCCCAATCCGCGTGGCCCGAGTCACACCTCATAACGACACATTCCCCGTCATATGACATGCAACCCTGCCGAAGCCCGCCGCCGGATCCGGATGACGCCCGGATCCGGCGGGCTGCGGTCGCGCTGCCGTGCGGCGCCCCGGCCTTCGGGGTGCGCGCCGCCGGACCGACCGCCTCTGGGTCCGTGGCGGGTGCGCGGAGGGTGGTGCCGTCAGTGCTCGCGGGGGGCGGGCACCACGTGGTCCGCGGATGCCCCGGGGGCCTGCCCGCCACTCTCGCCATGGGCGGCGAGGAGCTGACGCATGGCGCCCTCGGCGGCCGCTGCGTCCCCGGCGACGATGGCGTCGACGATCCGCATGTGCTGGCCTACGGACGTCTCGGCCGGCCGCTCACAGCCGCCCGACGTGCCGCCGGAGACGTGGAGGGCGGAGGAGACGATGCCGGAGAGGTGGTCGAGCATGCGGTTGCCGGCGAGCTGGAGCAGCAGGGCGTGGAATTCGGTGTCGGCGCGGGCGAAGTTCATGGTGTCGCCCTGGGCCGCGGCGTGCCCCATGACGTCGACCATGTCGGCGAGCCGCTGCTGGACGTCCTCGCGCCCCTGCCCTGCGGCGAGGCGGGCGGCGAGCGGTTCGATGGTCCAGCGCAGCTCGCACAGCTCACGGCGCTGGGCGTCGCGCTGCGGCCCGTAGGCGCGCCATTCGATGATGTCGGGGTCGAGGAGGTTCCAGTCGCTCACGGGGCGCACCCGGGTGCCCACGTTGGGTCGTGCGCTGACGAGGCCCTTGGCCTCCAGCACCCGCAGCGACTCGCGGACGACGGTGCGGGAGACCTCGAATCGCTGGCCGATCTCCTCGGGGACAAGTGGCCGGTCGGCGCCGAGGTCGCCGGAAACGATCATCTGGCCGAGCTGCTGGACGAGTTGGCCGTGCAGGCCGCGGCCACGGCTGCTGGCGGTGCGCCGGCCGGCGCGGGCGATGTCGGCCTCGGCGCCGTCCCACGCCGGTGCGACGCGGTCCGGGGTGCTGTTGACGGCGGTGCCGTAGGGGTAGCGGTCGAGCTCGCCCGGGCCTGCGTGGCCGGCGTCGGCAGGGCGAGCCGCGGTCATCATGGTGTGCGCAAGGGTACTCACGCATCCTTTGTCGGCGGCGTCCCGAACACCCTTGAGGTCTTTGGTGAAAAGCACACGAAAGGGTGATCGCCCGGTACCTCATAATTGACGCTTTATCGGAAGGAAACGCGCGCTCCAGGGCGAGTTGTGGACAGCGAGTGCCCCAAGGGCACTCACCACATCCGTACGCGACGGTCAGCGCACCCGGCTTCGGAGGACCGTCAGGCCGTAAGCGCAGACCAGCGCGGCGACGGACAACGCCAGTGCTCCGCCTACGGGTTGGGTCACCCAGCGCACGACAACGGAGGCGCCGTGATCGATTCCGGACGGCCAGCGAACGGGAGCTGACGCCCGCAGCCTCGCGGTGAGCCCCGCCAGGGAGCGCCCCGCCTGCTCGGCCAGTACGCACCGCAGGGCCGGCACGACGAGTACCGGGACGGCGAGTACCGCCGCCAATCCCATTGCCGTGGAACGGAACAGCCCGGCGGCCAGCACTCCCGCCCAGGCGCAGCCGACCAGCAGACCTGCCCAACCGACTACGAATACGGGGGTGTCGGGTAGCCCGTCCAGCGCATCGACCCCGAACACCAGCTGTACGGCAGCCTCATCGGCGAGGAGAACGGCAGCGCCGAGCACCAGCGCGCAGACTCCGCTGACCGCCAGCTTCGCTACCAGCAGCCCCAGCCGGCGGGGAACGGCGCCGCTTTCGTGAGCCAGCGCGGGGAACCGGAACTCCTGCCCGAACGCCAGCGAACCGACCATCCCCGCGCCGAGTGCGGCGGGCGGGAAGGGGAGTTGGCGTGGCCAGCCGCTCAGGACTCGCGACAAGGGAGCAGCACCGTGGCGCGCCAGCAGGAGCGCCGGAACCAGCGATACCAGGAGCGAGACGACGGCGACGAGGGCGACGGTGCGGTCGCTCACCGTGCGGCGCGCTTCGTAGCGCAACGGCCATGCGGGGCCGGCAGCCGGAAGGCGCGGGATGCGCAGGTGCGGGGCAGCCCCAGGGGGGCGTGCGGGGCGGGGGACGGGTGCAGCTGCGGGCGCGGGTGCGGGTGCGGTGATGACGGGGAGGGTGAGGGTGTCGGTGAGGTCGTCGGGGGGCACGGGGTGGGGGGAGGGGGGTGTGTGGTGGCGGTCGCCATCGGTGAGTGTCGCCATATCGCCAACACGGGATGTCGGCATGTCGATATCCCGGAAAGCTGCTGTAGGTGCGGGTTCCGTGACAGTGACACGATCAGGGGCGTCGGCTGCACCGGGAGGCACAGTCGCTGCGCGTGATTGTCGACCATCTGCACGGTGGAGCGGTTCGACGGGGCCGCTGTCGCCTGCCTCATCCGCGAGTTGGTGCACCAGCACCCGGTGACGGAAGGCCGTTTCGCCGACTGCGGCGCAGTCACTGCCGTACACCGCGATACGGCTACCGCTCTCGCGGACAACTTCGATGCCGCGACCGATGGCGGGATCCGAGGCGCGGTGCGCGCGTTGCGACTCATCGATGAGCAACGCCGCAAGGCGATCGGCGTGCGGGGTGCGGACGATGACACGGGGACGCATGCGGGTGCGGGCGAAGGTTGCTGCGTCCTGGTCGGCGGCGAGATGACCGTCGTCGAGGGTGATGACGCGGTCGGCGATGCGGGTGGCTTCGCGGGAGTGGCGCGAGGTGATGACGACGGTGCCGCCTTGTGCCGCGTAGCCGCGGAGCAGCCCGTGGAGCCAGGCGGTGTCGCGTGGTTGAAGCCCGTCGGCGGGTTCGTCGAGGACGAGGGTGTGGGGGTCCCCCAGGAGGGCGGCAGCCATAGCGAGGCGTCGGTCCATGCCGCGGGAGAGGTTGCCGAGTTGCTTGTCGGCGAGGCCGGTGAGGCCGACGAGGTCCAGGACGTCGTCGGCGTGACCGACGGGAACGCCGACCGCGGCGCTGAGGAGGCGCAGGTGACCGATGGCGGTGCGGGACGGGTCGCCGGGAACGTCACCGAGGACGACGCCGATTTCGCGTGGAGGATTGGGCACACGATGCAGCGGGCGTCCGCGGAAGAGCGCGACGCCGCGGCCGCCCTGCAGCTGAAGCATCAGCCTCAGCGCCGTGGTCTTTCCTGACGCAGCGGGACCGAGCAACACGGTGACGCCTCCCGGCCGGGCGTCGAAGGTGAGGTCGTCGACGGCAGGCGGGAGTTCACCGCGGGGTTCGCTGGTCAGCCCGATGGCCTGGATCATCGCGTCCCTCGCGGGGCGTGAGACCGGTCGGACGAAGCGGAGGGCACGAAGGGGCTCACCCCGCCAAGATAGCCCTATATGTCTTATTTACTCGTAATTACTGAGTAGGGCGCCGTGCCGTGTCACGGTGGGACGTGAGCATGTCCGCCAAGTATCACGCCTCGGGGCGCAGCATCGGCGGGTTGAGCAGGGTGGCGCCGCCCGCGCGGAAGAGCTGCGCAGGGCGGCCGCCCTGACGGGTCGTCGTACCGCCGGTCGGAACGAGGAAGCCAGGCGTTCCGGTGACCTTTCGGTGGAAGTTGCGGGGGTCCAGGGCGACGCCCCAGACCGCTTCGTAGACGCGGCGCAGCTCGCCGACCGTGAACTCCTGAGGGCAGAACGCGGTGGCGAGCGAGGAGTATTCGATCTTGGATCGGGCGCGTTCCACGCCGTCTTCGAGGATCTGGGCGTGGTCGAAGGCGAGCGGGGCCGGGGGCTCCTCGTCGGGTGCGCTCGTGGGCTCCTGGTCGAGGAAGGTTTCGACCGGTGCCCAGCGGGCGCTGTGGGCGTCGCCGCCGGCCCGCGGGGCGGGCAGGTCGGGGGCGAGCACCAGGTGGGCGACGCTCACCACCCGCATACGGGGGTCGCGCTTCGGGTCGCCGTAGGTGGCGAGCTGTTCGAGGTGCGCGCCGTACGGGGCGGCCGGGTCGGCCGGGTCGTGGGCGTGCAGGCCCGTCTCCTCGGCAAGCTCCCTGGCCGCGGCGCCCGCCAGGTCTTCGTCTGCGCGGACGAAGCCGCCGGGCAACGCCCATCGCCCCTGGAACGGCGGCTCACCACGACGGACGGCCAGGGCGCAGAGGGAGTGGCGGCGCACGGTGAGCACGACCAGATCGACGGTGACGGCAAAGGGCGGGAAGGCCGACGGGTCGTAGGGAGGCATGTCGTGATCATAGTCGTCCGCCTGACGATAAACAGGCCGTCGCGCCAGATCAGGACTTCAGCTGCAAGCCATCGGCAGCCTCCTCCACCATGCCCATGCCGAGGCGGCTGATCCGTACGGCGAGAGGGCGTCCGGCCGCGCGAAGGCCGGTGAACTGGAGCGCGCCGAGCGGAGCGCTGCCCACGGGCCGGAGAGTGAGGGTGCCTCCGGGGACGTCGGGGCGCAGGCCCGCGAGGGCCAGCAGGAGGTGGACGGCTCCGGCGGCCGCGACGGCGGCGGGCCGGCAGGCCGCGGGGTGGGGCACGGGCGTGGCTCCCGCGGTGCGCTGCTCCCCCGCGTACATCTCGGGGAGACGGTGGCCGAAGCTCTCCGAGGCGTCGAGGACGCCCTTGAGCAGGGCGTTCGCGGCGGGTTCGTGACCTGCGACGGCCAGTCCGACGGCGGCGACGGCGGTTTCGTGAGGCCGTACCGCTCCGCTGCGGTGTCCGAACGGATTGTGTCCCTTCTCCTTGGCGCTCAGGCTCCGCAGGCCCCAGCCGGTGTCCATGGCGGGACCGGCCAGAAGTGCGGCGAACTGCGCCGTGCGGACGGGGTCGAGGAGGCCCGGGGCGTACCGGCCGCCGCCGAGCAGTCCGGTGTCGAGGAGGTGCGCGGTGGTGGCGCCGATGTGCGCCAAGGGGCGCCCCTGAGGGGTGATCAGGGCGGCGGGACGGCCGCCGTAGCGGTCCTCGTGCCAGAAGTCGGTGCGGAAGCGGGTACGGAGACTGGCCGCCCATTCCCGCAGGTCGTCTGCGCGGGGTTTGCCGTACGCGTCGAGGAGGTCGGCGCCGAGGAGGGCGGCGCGGTGGGCGTGCGCCTGGGTTTCACAGCGGTACGGGCCGGATGGGGCGGGGTCGGGGATGTAGGGCGGGCCGCCGGTGGCGGAGGTGCGGAGCAGCCAGTCCAGGCAGCGTTCGGCGGTGGGCAGCAGGTGCTCGGTCTCGTGGTCGGGCAGGCCCCAGCGGCGCGCCTCGGCGAGGACGGTGGGGAAGAGCAGGGTGGCTTCGGTACCGGCGCAGCTCGGCGGGGCGTGTGGTCCGGCGTCGCGGAGCGGGCCGGGTAGGCGGCCGGAGTCCGGTCCCGGGGCGGTGTGCTGGGTGCGGGCGAGAAGGCGGAGCGTACCGGCGGCGAGGTGGGTGCCGAGAGGGAGGAGCATGCGGGCGGACCACAGGGCTTCGGCCGGGGAGAGGCCGGGGCGCCAGGGGATGCCGCCTGCGGTGTAGAGGTCGGTGGGGGTGCCGGTGTCGCGGGTCAGGAGACCGTGGAGGTCGTCGAGGGAGGTGGCGAGGAGGGCGTCGGCGCGGGGGTCGTCGCATTCCAGGTGTGCCGTCCACAGGCGTTGCGGCCGTGCGGTGCGCAGCCGCGGGGCGGCGGGACGAGGCGCGGCGTACGGGCCTCCGGGCTCCGGGCCGGGGTGAGGGCCGTCGGATGTGGCGCGGGTGTCCGGGCGGCCGGGTGGAGTGAGTTCCAAGGTGAGGCGGAGGTCGATGGTGCGGGCGCCGCCGGGTGGGAGTTCGAGCTCCCAGCGCAGGAGACCGGCGGAGGCGAGGGCGTCGTCGGGGGCGGGGGACGTGGTGACCGCGGCGTGCGCCCCGGGGCCGGACCAGCGCAGGCCCGCTCCGTGGACGGCGGGGCGCAGATCCGGTCCGGGCATGCCGGTGGCGGCGGCGCCGAGTTCGGCGAGGTCGGTGCCGAGCCGCAGGTCGACGGGGAGGCGGACGGGGCGCGAGGCGCTGCTGCGGAAGGTGAGGCGTTCGCTGCCGTCGGCGCGGCGCAGTCGTTCGAGTCGGATGTCGGGGTCGGGGCTGCGGTCGCCGGTCAGACGCACGGTGCCTAGGAAGCGGGTGTGATCCGCTGCGGTCTGGCTGCTCTGGAGGATGACGGGCTCGCCCGCTCCGGCGCGCAGTTCGCAGCGGGAGAGTATGCGGCGGCCGTCGTGGTAGCAGCCGTCGGCGTTCTCGCCTCTGAGCTGGCCGTCGGGCGGGGAGATGGTGAGGTGGGGCAGCGCCACGGAGATCAGCGCAGCGTGGAGGGGCTGAGGCCGTGGGACGCGGGGCGGGATCGGTCGAGGGGTTCCCGGGGCGCGTGGGGTCGGTGGGGTGGGGTGGTCGATGCCTGGCACGAGCGGTGCTCCTAGGTGGTACCGGCGCGGACGGCGGTTGACGCCACTCACCTGAACGGTGCGGCCGGCGTGCAGGTCACGCCGGCCGCACCGTGTTCCTGGATCACCTTCGGATCCGGTCACCACCGCGTCGGGTACGGCGGGCAGCGGGACGGGTGCCGGGCGGGCCGGAGTTGCCCCGGGGTTCGGTGGGGCGGCTGGTCGGCGCGTGGTGGGAGCGAGGGGTTCGTTCGGGGCCGGGGGCCGGTGCGGTGCGGGTGGCTGCCGCCGCGTCGCGGCTGCCGCTCGTCGCGCGGACCGCCGCCTGTGCTTCGCGCTCCTCCCGTTCGCTCCTCAGGCAGCGGCGCAGCGGTTCGGGGTCGAGGCCCTCGTTGATGCCGCGGTGCAGGAGTTGGGCGAAGACGTAGTCGGAGTCGATACCCAGGGCGCGGCTGAGGGCGACTCGGGCGGAGGGTTGGTCGTCCGTGGACCAGGCGACCCATCCGGCGAGGGTCAGTGGGGCGACGGAGTGTTCGAGGTAGGCGCCCGCGCAGCGGCGGGCGAGGGCGCGCCAGACCCGGAGGGCGGCTGCGGCGGAGGGGCCTTCCATCCATTCGGCGGCCCGATCGCGGGTCAGGCGGTCCTGGAGGCCGAGGATGAGTTCGGCGGCTTCGGCGTCGGTGAGGAGGGCGTCGTCGCAGGCGTCCCGGGCCCGATTGCTTCCGGTGGGGGTGTCCTGCCGGAAGCGGTGGATCATGGCGGCGGCCCGGTCGAGGGTCTCCTGGCGGACGGCGTGGGCGCCGTTGGCGTGGAGCATCCGGGGCAGGAACCGGCCCACCGCCGAGTCGAGCGCCTTGACCTGTTCGGCGGCGCGGGGGCCGGTGCGTGGGGTGAGACGGGCCTCCATCTCCTTGAGGGAACCGCGTACCTGCATGCCCGCGTACGCGGCAGCGGCCGCCATGACCGAGGTACCGGGCATGACCATGGGTTTCCCGTCGGCGGGGCAGCAGCGGTAGCCGGGGCAGCAGTACGACCAGTAGCGGTTGTTGGAGAGGCAGAGCGCTTCGAGGACGGGGACGTCCAGGGCGCCGCAGGCGGTCCGCAGGCGTTGGGCGAGGGGCCGCAGTCGCTGGGTGACGTCCTGGCCGCGCTCGCCCTTCGCCGGTTCCTGACAGAGGAAGACGAGCATGCCGGCGGGGCGGTCGCCGCGGTCGTCGGCGGCGGAGATGAGGCAGGAGGCGAGTTGGTCGGCGACGTCGGGCCACTGCTCCGGGTCGGCGGGGATGCCGAGCCTGACCCGGGCGCCGAAGCGTCCGCGAGGGCCGTGGAGTCCCACCAGAACGATGCTGTCGTCAGGGTAGAAGCCCATGAGGTAGGGCAGGGCGTCGGCGAGGTCGGCGGCGTCGCGCAGGGTGACCTGCTGTTCGGTCTCGGACCCGGGGTCGGCGCTGTGGCTTCCCCCGGATGTGGGGGCATCGGGTGCGATGGCGGCTGCCGGGCCGGAGGCGTCCGGGTCCGGGCCCTCCGGAACCGGGCCGGTCGGGAGGAAGAGGTTCGCGGGCAGGGAGAGGTCGGTGTGGCCGGGTTCGCCGGGCCGGGGCGCCTCGGGCCGCTCGGTGGCGGCGAGGTGTCGCGGTCCTGTGGCACGGATGGTGCCGGCATCGGGGCGGACGGGCTTCCGCAGGGAGGCCGTGGATTTCCGGGATGGGTCGGACAAGGGCGAGCGGGGCGCGGGGACCGTGGGAGCCGGTGGACTCACGGGGGCCTGAGCGGTGGATGCAGGCGGATCCTCCGGGCGTCCCGAGGCGGAGGGCGTACCCGGGCAGGGGCGCGGCTTGCTGGTGGAGTTCGGGGCGTGGGGCCGTTCGCTGTGCTGGTTCATGGCTCGAAGATCCCGCGCCGGTCCGCTGCGCCGCGACCCCTGTGGACAACCCCCGGGTGACGGAGATTTCCACAGGCGCGAGCGGGGCGGGACCTGTGGCGCGAGTCCTTGGCGCACGGTGATTTCCCGTGCGCGGGCACGGGCAGTGCGGGCACGGACCGGGCAGCTTCGGCGGGTCTCTGTTACCTCGTGCCCGCGCCTGGGGCCGGGCGCGGGCACGGTTCGGAGGGGCGCCCTGGTTGCCGTGCTAGCGGACGGCAGCCAGGGTCCCGGCATCGCGTGCCCGTGGGCAAGGGCCAGCCGCTGGCGTCCGGCGATCGTCCGGTGCGGGTGACGCGGACGTGGACGCGCCGGGGCAGCCTCCCCTTGGGGGTGCCTTGCTCCCGGCACGACAATGACGGATGCGTCGCCCCGGCCCGCCCTCGTCCTCCGGAACGCGCCGATACCCCAGGCCTCGACAAAGCCCGAAGCCTCCGGTCGGCCGGTCAGCCGGTCAGCCGGTCAGCCGGTCAGCCGGTCAGCCGGTCAGCCGGTCAGCCGGTCAGCCGGTCAGCCGGTCAGCCGGTCAGCCGGTCAGCCGCAGTACACCTACCACTGAGCCGGAACACAAGGGACACCCCACGCACCCAGCTCTCCCTGGGTGGCAGCCCTCACCCCGCCGCCGCGAGGACCAGCGGCAGCACCCGTTCCGTGCCTGCTCGCTGCAGGAGGCGGGCGGCGACGGCGAGGGTCCAGCCGGAGTCGGTGTAGTCGTCCACGAGCAGGACCGGGCCCGGTGTGCGGGCGAGGCCTTCGGCGAGTTCGCCGGGGACGGTGAAGGCGGCGGAGAGGGTCTGGAGGCGCTGTGCGGAGTTGCTGCGGTGGGCCCGGTGGGCGGCGCTCTGTTCGGTGTGGGCGAGGGAGCCGAGGAAGGGGAGGCGTCCGATGCGGGCGATGCCCTCGGCGAGGGAGTGGACGAGCCGGGGGCGGCTGGTGGACGGGACGGCGACGACGCCCACCGGGCGGGCGGCGGCGTCCGGGGCCTTGGAGGCCCAGCCTTCCGGGGAGCGGGCCCAGTCGCCGAGGACCGCCACCGCGGCCTGGAGGACATCGTCCGGAACGGGGCCGTCGGGGGCCTGCTCGGCCAGCAGCGGGCGCAGGCGGTTTCCCCAGCCGATGTCCGAGAGGCGGCCCAGGGCGCGCCCGGGAGCGCACTGTTCCTGCGCCGGGATGCGGCCCTTGAGGTCGATGCCCAGGGCGGGCATGCCCGTCGGCCACATCCGGCGGGGCTCGACCGCCACGCCGGGGCGGTCCAGTTCGCCCGTGGCGCCCGCCAGCGCCGCCGGGGAGACCGTGGCCGCGGCCCACTCCCCCGCGCAGTTGTCGCAGCGGCCGCAGGGGGCCGCGCCCTCGTCGTCCAGCTGGCGGCGCAGGAACTCCATCCGGCACCGGGTGGTGCCGACGTAATCGCGCATGGCCTGCTGTTCGGCGGCGCGCTGCCGGGCCACCCAGGCGTACCGCTCGGCGTCGTACACCCACTCGGCGCCGGTCGCCGTCCAGCCGCCCTTCACGCGCCGGACCGCGCCGTCCACGTCCAGCACCTTCAGCATCATCTCCAGCCTGTTGCGCCGCAGGTCGACCTGGGCCTCCAGGGCCGGTACAGACAGCGGGCGGCCGGCGTCGGCGAGGGCGGCGAGGGTCTGGCGGACCTGGGACTCGGGCGGGAAGGCGACCTCGGCGAAGTACCGCCAGATGGCCTCGTCCTCCTTGCCGGGCAGCAGCAGTACATCGGCGTGTGCCACGCCGCGGCCCGCGCGGCCCACCTGCTGGTAGTAGGAGATGGGCGAGGACGGCGAGCCGAGATGGATCACGAAGCCGAGGTCGGGCTTGTCGAACCCCATGCCGAGCGCGGACGTCGCGACGAGCGCCTTGACGCGGTTGTCGATCAGGTCGGCCTCGGCCTGCTGGCGGTCGGCGTTCTCGGTGCGGCCGGTGTAGGAGGCGACGCGGAAGCCGCGGCCCTGCAGATATGCGGTGACCTCCTCGGCTGCCGAGACGGTGAGGGTGTAGATGATTCCGGAGCCCGGGAGGTCGCCCAGGTGGTCGGCGAGCCAGGCCAGGCGGTGTGCGGCGTCCGGCAGCCGGACCACGCCGAGCCGCAGGCTCTCCCGCTCCAGGGTGCCGCGCAGCACCAGCGCCTCCCCCGCGCCCGTGCCGAGCTGGTCGGCGACGTCCGCCGTGACCCGGGCGTTGGCGGTGGCGGTCGTGGCGAGGACGGGGACGCCCGGGGAGAGTTCCGCGAGCATGGTGCGCAGCCTGCGGTAGTCGGGGCGGAAGTCGTGGCCCCAGTCGGAGATGCAGTGTGCCTCGTCCACCACGAGCAGGCCGGTGGTGGCCGCGAGCTTGGGCAGCATCCGTTCGCGGAAGTCGACGGAGTTGAGGCGTTCCGGGCTGACCAGGAGGACGTCGACGTCGCCGCGCTCGACCTCCTCGTGGATGGCGTCCCACTCCTCCGGGTTGGCGGAGTTGATCGTCCGCGCCTGGATTCCGGCGCGGGCGGCGGACTCGACCTGGTTACGCATCAGTGCCAGCAGCGGCGAGATGATCACCGTCGGGCCGGAGCCGCGGCGGCGCAGCAGCGCGGTGGCGACGAAGTACACCGCCGACTTGCCCCAGCCGGTGCGCTGCACGACCAGCGCGCGGCGGCGCTCGACCACCAGGGCGGCCACTGCCTGCCATTGGTCCTCCCGAAGCGTCGCCGGGCCTTTGGGGTCGCCGACCAGCTCGGCGAGGATGGCGTCGGCTTCGGCACGCAGCTCCTGTTCGTTCATGTCCTCCATGCAACCGCACGGCACTGACAAACAGCCACCTGCCCACCGCCGCGGCGGCCGACCGAGGGCTCCGCCGCTGTCGGAGAAGAGCGTCGCCGGACGCGTCCGAACTCCCCGCACGAAGCCATTTATGCAGGTCAGAGACGTGACGTCCGGGCGGTCGCGGAGGTGCCGCGGTCGTGCTGCGGCGCTGGGCACGCGTGCCGAATTGGGGGTGCGCACCCGTAGGAGGGCCGGTTCGCGGAGCCCGAGGCGCGTTTCACGGCCGCGTCACGCCGTTCCACGGCCCGGTCGGGCGGCGCCGGTACGCGGCCGGCGCCCCACCCGCCCGCGCGGAACGTCCTGCACGCCCGTGCCCGGAAGAGACCCGCACGGTCCGGATGTGGAGGGAGCGGCAGGGCGTCGGGCGGGGCGGTGGCGGGAAGGATGGAGGCAGCGCCCTCGGTGAGGCGGGAGTGCGCGCGTGTGGGGTACGTCCGCGGGCCCGTGCGAGCGCGGAGACCGGTGCCGCTTCCGCGTACCGGCCGGGTCCGCCAGGGCGCCGTGGAGCCGCGCGCCTGGCGCCGTTCGCCGACGGGACGCGCGACCGAAGGGAGGACCGTGGATTTCGCCGATGCCTCGCACACCCCCGTGCCCCGGCGGGTGTCCGCCGACCCGGCCGCGCGGCGCAGCCGTGTACTGGAGCCGGCCGAGTGGGCAACGGCCGGGATTCCGCTGCTGCGCAACCCCCGTGAGCTGGTCGGCGGGTTGCACGAGCGGCACGGTCCGGCGTTCGCCACCGCGGTGGTGGCGGTGCTCGATCCGGATCAGCGGGTGCGGGCGAGCGCGTCGTTCACGCTCGGCACCGCCGACCCCGACGGCTGGCGGTTCCGGCACGCCCTGCTGGTGCATCTGCGGCGGATCGTGCCGCACGATCTGCGGTTGCGGATTCCGGTGCGGACGGCGGTGCTCCTGTACTGCCGCGCGGGGGAGCTGCGGTGGACGGCGACGGACGGTGCCTGGATGTGGGGGCTGCGGGACGCGTGCACGCTGCACGGGCTGCGGTGCGGCGCGTACCTCATGATGAACGGCGAGCGCTGGCAGGTGCTGGGCGAGGAGCGCGGCGGGCGGCGGCCCGGCGGACGCCCGCGGACGAGCGGACGCACCGCGGTCACGGCGAACGGTGAGCGGCCCCGCGCGCAGACGGTGCGGCGGCCGGGCGTGGCACGGCGGCCCGCCGAGGGCAGGGAGCGGCCCCGGCGCCTGCCGGAATCCGAGGATCCGGCGGGCGGCCGGGGTTCCAGGAGCGTTGCCGCGAGCGGGAGTTGAGGCGGCGGACCGGATCGCCACGGAAGCGGAGCGGCCGTTTTCGGTGCGCCGGAGAAGCGCGGTGAGCAGCCGCGCACGGTGCGCGGCCGCGATCCCCGTGCTCCGCTGCCGTGTGCCGTCCCGTGGGGCGGTCCGGCGGCCGGTCGCCCCCGGGCACACGTGCGGGCCCGACCGGCCTGGTGGCCGGCGGGCCGCTACGTGCGGGACCGATCAGGCGGACGTGCCGAGCACGGCGTTGATCCGCTGCGGGTCGCCGCAGACGATCAGCAGTGCGCCGGCGCGCGCCAGGGCGGCGGGCAGGGCCCGTGCCGTGGTCTCGTCGGTGCCGCCGTTGACCGCGACGACCACGACGGGCCGTCCGGCGGGCCGGGTGGCGGCGGCGTCCGCGTAGAACACGTCGTCCGCGGCGTCGTACTGCGCCCAGTAGGACGCCTCGCCGAAGGACAGCTCGTGGGCGGCCCAGGGGTGCGGGTCACCGGTCGTGAGCACCAGGATCTCGCTCGGTGCGCGGCCGGAGTCCAGCAGCAGGTCGACGGCCTCGTCGGCGGCGTCCAGGGCGCCGTCGGCGGGGGCCGGGATCAGCTGGAGCTGTGCGTCGCCGGCCGCCGCGGGGCGGGGGCCGGTGCGCTGTGCGGGCGGGGCCGTGACGGGCCCCCGCGGCGGGGCGGGCGGACCGGGCTTGCCCGGACGGACTCCGGCCGCGTGCGGTCCGCGCGCGGGTGCGGGGCGGGGGCCAGGAACGGGTCGGGGGGTCGGCGCGGTGCGGCCGGCGGCCGGAGTTGCGCGGGGACCCGGGACACTCTCGTGAATCTGAGGCTCCTCGGGGATGAGAGGCATGAAGGGATGTCTATCAAACGTGGGTGCGGGTCGTGTCGGCGGGTCCGCCTCGACGCCCGCACCGCTCAGAAGTCGAAGCCGAGTTGGCCACCGGCCTTCAGAGCGGCTGCTTCGGGGGTGACGCGCACCTTCTTCAGATGCCGCCACCGGGGCAACGCGTCCATGTAGGACCACGAGACCCGGTGGTACGGCGTGGGACCGTACTCCTCCAGGGCGGTGCGGTGGGTCGGGGAGGGGTAACCGGCGTTACCGGCGAAGTCGAACTCGGCGTGGTCCACGCCCAGTTCGGCCATCATCGCGTCGCGTCGCACCTTGGCGAGCACCGATGCGGCGGCGACCGCGATACAGGACTGGTCGCCCTTGATGACCGTGCGGACCCGCCACGGCGCGCCGAGGTAGTCGTGCTTGCCGTCGAGGATGACCGCGTCCGGGCGGACCGGCAGCGCCTCCAGGGCGCGGACGGCCGCGAGCCGGAGCGCCGCGGTCATGCCCAGGGCGTCGATCTCCTCCGGGGAGGAGTGCCCCAGGGCGTACGCGGTGACCCAGTCGCCGAGGACCTCGGCGAGGTCGGTGCGGCGCTTGGGGGTGAGCAGCTTGGAATCGGTGAGTCCGGCGGGCGGGCGGCGCAGGCCGGTGACGGCCGCGCAGACGCTCACGGGACCGGCCCAGGCTCCTCGCCCGACCTCGTCGACACCGGCGACGATCTTGGCGCCCGTCGTGGCGCGCAGTGATCGCTCGACGGTATGGGTGGGAGGCTCGTACGGCATGGCGCCAGCAAGCGTACGCCTATTCGGGGCGCGCGTCGTCACCGGATCCGGATGAGGGTGCGAGTACCGCCACCAGGGCCGCTCGCACGGGCGCGCGGGGCAGGTGGCACGGGGTGCCGGACGGCGCTCACCAGGGGCGAAGTCGCAGGTCCGGGTCGCCTGTTGGTGCGGCAGGCCGGACGGCCCGGCGGGTCAGGCGGGCACCCAGTCCGGGAGCGGCTCCGTGGCGGCGAGCCAGTCGGACGGCGGGGCGCCCGCGGGGGCCGCGGCGACGATGCCGCCGACGATGGCGCAGGTGGTGTCGACGTCGCCGCCGGCCCGGGCGGTGGCCCAGAACGCCGCCGGGTAGTCGCCGAGGTGCCGGGCGGCGGCCCAGAGGGTGAAGGGGACGGTGTCGTGGGCGCTGGTGCGGCGGCCGCAGCCGAGGACGGCGGCGACGGTGCCGGGGTCGCCGTAGTCGAGCATGTCCCGGGCGCGGCGGAGTCCGGCCTGGACGGCGCTGCGCGGGATCAGCGCCAGGACGTCGTCGATCAGCTGCGCGGGGCCGGTGGAGCGGTCCGGGTCGGCGACGAGGGCGGCGGCAGCGGCGACCGCCATGGCGCCCACCACGGCCTCGCGGTGCTGGTGGGTGGGGTAGGCGGAGATCTCCGCCTGGTGGGTGGCCTGCTCGGCGTCACCGGCGTACCAGGCGCCCAGCGGGGCGATGCGCATGGCGGCGCCGTTGCCCCAGGAGCCGTGGCCGTTGAAGAGGGCGGCGGCGAGGTCGTGCCAGTCGGCGCCGTCGCGGAACTGCCGCAGCAGGCGGTCGACGGCCGGGCCGTAGTCGCGGTCGGCGTGGTGGTGATCGGCGAAGGACCGGGCGAGCGCGTCCTGGTCGATGCGGCCGTGGGCGCTCAGGACGGCCAGGACGGAGCAGGCCATCTCGGTGTCGTCGGTCCACCGCCAGGGGCCGGGCGGCAGGGCCCGGCGGCGGAGGGCGGGGAGGTGGGCGGGGGTGGCGAAGCGGGCGCCGAGGGCGTCGCCCACGGCGAGTCCGCGCAGGCTGGCGAGGGCCCGCGCGCGGCGGTCTGCGTCACGGTCGTCGGCGGTCATCGCTCGCACTCTAACCGGAGATGCCGTACGGCTCCGGTTCCCGCCAGCGCTCGAACGGCCGGTCCAGGGTGTAGCGGCCGTCGTCGCCGAGGAGGAGGATGCGCCGCTCGGCGTTGCCGGGGTTGGCGAGCGATTCGAACTCCGCCACCGACCAGTGGAACCACCGCATGCAGAACAGCCGCATGGTCAGGCCGTGCGTGACGATGAGGACGTTCGGCGGGTGGTCGGGGGCCTCGAAACTGCGCCACAGGCTCTCCAGGAAGGCGCCGACCCGGTCGTAGACATCGGCGCCGGACTCCCCCTGGGCGAAGCGGTAGAAGAAGTGCCCGTAGGCGTCGCGGTACGCCTTCTGGAGGCGTACGTCGTCGCGGTCCTGCCAGTTTCCCCAGTCCTGCTCGCGCAGGCGCGGCTCCTCGCGGACGCGGACGCGGTCCAGGTCGAGGCCGAGGGCCCGGAAGGTCTGGTGGGTGCGGCGGTACGGGGAGACGTAGGCGGAGACGCGTTCGTCGCCGAAGATGTCGCGGAGCGGGCCACCGGCCTCGCGGGCCTGGTGGCGGCCCTTGTCCGTCAGGCTGAGCGCGTGGTCCGGCTCGCGTTCGTAGACGGTGTCGTCGACATTCCCCTCCGACTCTCCGTGGCGGATGAGGACGATGCGTCGCGGCCGTGCCATGCGGCCACCCTAGAACGCCCGCCGCGCGCGTCGCGACCGCCGGACACGGTGCGGAGCCGCGCGCCCACGGCGTGGTGGCCGGCCCCCGTGGGGAAGGCGGTACGGGGCGTGCGTCATGCGGAGAGCCGCGGACCCGTCCGGCGTGCGCCGGGACGTGCGGGGGCGTGCGCTCAGACCGTCCACGCCGGTTCGAGCTGGACGACGTCGCCCGCGAGGGCCTCCACATCGGCCGCTATCTGGGCGCGCAGGGCCAGCCGCTCCACCCGCTCCGGGCGGTACTTGCCGCGTTCGGCGGCCGACTGCCACATCGACAGCACCAGGAACTCCTCCCCCGGCGCCCGCCCCAGCATCCCGCGCACCATGCCCGGCGATCCGGCCATCGCCGGGTTCCAGACCTTCTCCTGCATCAGCGTGAAGTGCTCCACCCTGTCCTCGCGCACCTGGGAGTGGGCCAGCCGCAGGACGTCGACGTCGGCGAAGACCGGCTCGAAGCCCACCTTCACATCGAATTCGTGCTCGAAGAGGCGGACTTGGCTGTCCTTGAAGGTGCCCACCTGGGCGGCGGCGAGCCGGTCGTGGGAGCGCGCCATGAACGAGTCGTAGAACGCCCGGCTCTCCCAGAAGGCCACGAGGTGCGCGACACCGGGGCGGCTCCTGCTCCAGCCGCCGCCCTGCCCCCGGAATCCCGGCTCCCCCAGCAGTCCCGCCCATTTCCGCTGCCCCCGTTCGAACCCTCGGCGGTCCACGACGGTGAGGCGAATCCACTTGACAAGCACCGCGCCATCGTACGGCCCGGGACCGGCCAAATCACCGCCGTCGCCGGGCGAACATCCGCGGATCCGCCCGCGACGAACGGGGCGCCGGGCGCCCGGGCCCGTCGCGGGCGAACCGCCTTACGGGCGGGGATCGATGGGCACCGGGACGGCGAGCCGCCGCTCCACCTCCTCGGCGGCGTCCAGGCACAGGTCCTCCCGGTAGGGGCGGCCGATGAGCTGGACGCCGCGGGGCAGCCCGTCGGCCGTCCCCGCGGGCACCGCGACGGCGGGCAGCCCGGCGAAGCTGGTGGCGGTGCACAGCCGCATGGCGCGCTGGAGGCGCAGCGAGCTCTCCGGGTCGCGCAGCTCCTCCCCCGGGGCGAACGGGGGCAGGGTGAACACCGGCCCGAGGACCAACGGGTACTCCGCCAGGAACGCCGCCCAGTCCCGGCGGATACCCAGGCGCACCCCGGTCAGCCGCAGGTACTCCGCGAGGTCCACGGGGCGGGTCCGCGCCGTGGACCACTCGATGTAGCGGTGGCCGCCCTCCCCCAGGAGCGGTTTGACCTGCGGCCATGCGACGGCGAACTCGGTGAGCGTCATCCGGGCGTAGGCCTCCAGCGTCTCCTCCAGGCACGGGACGTCGGGGACCTCGCACACCTCGTAGCCGGCGTCGCTCAGGGCGTCCGCCGCGGCGTCGACGGCCTCGCGGACCGACGGGTGCACCCCTTCGCCCCCGGGGTCGGCCACCTTCGCCACCTTGAGGGGGCCCTGGAGCGGTGCGCCGAAGGGCGGTACGGGTACGGCCCTCGGGTCGCACGGGGCGGCCCCGGCCAGCACGCCGTGGACCAGCCGCAGGTCGGCGACGGTCCGGGCGAGCGGCCCGTCGACCACCAACTCCTGGGCCGCCAGGGCGGGATCGTCGGGGCCGATGCGGTGGTCGGCGGGGTAGCGGCCCGTGGTCGGCTTCAGCCCGGCGATGCCGCAGAAGGCGGCGGGGATGCGGACCGATCCCCCGGCGTCGTTGCCGAGCCCGAGGGGCACCATGCCGCTCGCCACGGCCGCCCCGTCGCCGCCGCTGGAGCCGCCCGGCGTGACCGCGCGGCTCCAGGGGTTGACGGTGTCGCCGAACAGCTCGCTGCGGGTGTGCATCCCGGCGAGGACGAGGGTGGGCATGTTGGTGTGCCCCACCGGGACGGCACCGGCGGCACGCAGCCGCGCGACCGGGGGCGCATCGGCGCGCGCCGTGGCGTGCCGGAAGGCGGTCGCGCCGAAGGTCGTCGGGACGCCCTCGACGGCGGTGGTCTCCTTGACCGTGAACGGCACCCCGGCCAGCGGCCCCGGGTCCGCACCGGCCGCCCGGCGGCGGTCGACGGCGTCCGCGGCGGCGCGCGCCCGGTCGGCGGTCAGCTGGGTCACCGCGTTGATCGCCGGGTTGACCTCGGCGATCCGCGCCAGATGCGCCTCCAGCAGCTCGGCGGCCGTCACCGCCCCCGCGCGTACGGCCGCCGCCTGCGCGCCAGCCGTCTTCCGCCACAGCGCGTCCCGCATGGCCTGCTCCCTCCCGCCGCCTCGCGCCGGGGCGAGGCGGATGCCCGGGGCCGGTCCTGTCGCATTCCGACCCCCACCAGTCGTACTGATGCAGTCGCATCGAAAAAACACCGTACCCTGATCAGCGATACGTACGCATCGAATAAGCGGGGTGCCATGCCGAAGCTGGTGGACCACGAGGGCCGACGCCGGCAGATCGCCGACGCGGTCTGCCGACTCGCCGAGGAGCGCGGCCTGGAAGGGGTCACCCTCCGGGACGTCGCGGCCCGCGCGGACGTCTCCATGGGGGCGGTCCAGCGCTGCTTCCGCACCAAGGACGAGATGCTCACCTTCGCCCTCACCTACATCGGCGAACGCGTCACCACCCGGGTCGCCACCCGCATCTCCCGGTCCCCCGCGCAGTCCGCCCGCACCACCCTGGGGCACGCCGCGACCGAACTCTCCCTGCTGCGGCAGGAACACCGGGCCGAGGCCCGCGTCTGGCTCGCGTTCCTCGCCCAGGCCACCGTCAGCCGTCCGCTGGCGGAGATCCTGCGCGCCAACTACACCGCGCTCCAGGAGGCGTTCACCGCGCTCCTCGCCCAGGCGGCGCCGGAGGCCGACGCCTCCCTGGAGGCCCGCACCCTCCTCTCCCTCGTCGACGGGCTCACCACCCATGTGCTGATCGACCACATCTCGCCCGCCGCCGCGCTGGACGCCCTCGACCACCACCTGTGCCGCCTGTGGGGCGAACCCCAGCAGTGACACCGGCCGTCCCGTGGCGCCCCGTCCGCCCGCCGCGGCCCCGGTAACCCAGGGGCGCTCCCCCAACACCCTCACGGGGCAACGGATCCGGCCAGATTCCCGATCAACGCAGTTGTCCACAGGCACAGTTCGCCCGGCCGCCAAGCCGCGCCGTCATGGCACCATGGACATCCAACGGGGTGTTACGGCGCGCTGCCCGCACGACCACGGGCAGACCGCCCGGCGCTCCGCGGCTGCCCGCCACCGGCCGTACGCCTCACCTCCAGGGCCGGGAAGGGCAGCCGGCCGCGCGCGGAGCCGTTCCGCGCGTCCGGTGAGACGGAAAGCGACGGAAGGACAAGCCCGGTGAGCACGCTCAACAAAGGCATCGAGAAGGCCGAGGTCACGCTCAAGTGGGACCCGAGCCCCGCTGGCGAGCCGGACAACGACCTCGACCTCATCGCCGCCACCTATGAGGCGGACACCCCCACGGACAAGCCCGTCTACCTCGTCCACTTCGACAGCCGCTCCCCCGACGGCACCATCACCCTCAACCGCGACAGCCGCACCGGCCAGGGCTTCGGGTCCGACGAGGTCATGACGCTGGAGCTGGAGCGCCTGGCCGAGCGCTACACCAAGGTCGTGGTCGGCGTCGCCATCCAGCAGGGCGGCGGCCGCAAGACCTTCGGCGAGGTGCCCAACACCGAGGTCCAGATCCGCGAGGGCTACACCGAACTCGTCCAGGACGACTTCGCCTCGGTCGCTCCGTCGACCGCCTCGGTCGTCGCCGTCTTCACCCGCGACACCGACGGCGAATGGCGGCTGCGAAAGGGCCTGCGCGGCTTCGACGCCGACCCGAACGCCTTCACCGCCCTGATGGGCAGCTGACCGCAGCCCCGTACGGGGAGCTGCCCGGGCCGGCCGGAGCACCGCCGCGGCCGGCCCTCGCGCCCGGCGGCGTACCGGCCGGTCTCCGCGGAACGTCCTGGGCGACCGGGTCGGCCGGTGGCCGGGCTCGCACCGCGCCGGCTCCCTCGTCGCGACGCCCGCATACCCGAACGGCCGACGCCCCGGGCACCGCGCAGCGGGCGGGAACAACGAAGAGGGAGCCGACCCGGGGGTCGGCTCCCTCTCTCACCTGCGGATCAACGGCCTCGGCACCGGATGCTCAGTGAGGCATCGGCGGCCATCCGCCCGTGATCAGCTGCAACCGCTGGTCGAGCCGCAGCCCTCGCAGAGGTAGCAGCTGCCCGCGCGCTGCATCTTCGTCCCGCAGGAGAAGCAGAGCGGGGCGTCGGCGTTGATGCCGAGCTGCATCTCGACCAGTTCGGCGTTGGTGTGCGCCTGCTTCTTCGGGGCCGGGGCCTCGGCCTCCGCGGCCGGGGCCGCCGGGGCGGGTGCCTCGGTCTGGCGCGGCGCGGACTGCGCCAGGCCCTCGACGTCGACGTCCTCGGACGGCTCGTACGAGCCGGTGTCCAGGTGACGCTGGCGCTCCTCGACGGAGTGGATGCCGAGCGCGGAGCGGGTCTCGAAGGGCAGGAAGTCCAGCGCCAGGCGGCGGAAGATGTAGTCGACGATCGACTGCGCCATCCGCACGTCCGGGTCGTCCGTCATACCGGCCGGCTCGAAGCGCATGTTGGTGAACTTCGAGACGTAGGTCTCCAGCGGCACGCCGTACTGGAGGCCGACCGACACCGCGATGGAGAAGGCGTCCATCATGCCCGCGAGGGTCGAACCCTGCTTGGACATCTTCAGGAAGACCTCACCGAGACCGTCGTCCGGGTAGGAGTTGGCGGTCATGTAACCCTCGGCGCCGCCGACGGTGAAGGAGGTGGTGATGCCGGGACGGCCCTTCGGGAGACGCTTGCGGACCGGGCGGTACTCGACGACCTTCTGCTCGGCGACCGGCTCGGCCTTCTTCTCCTCCTCCTTCTTCTTGGCGGAGAGCGGCTGGCCGACCTTGCAGTTGTCGCGGTAGATCGCGAGCGCCTTCAGGCCGAGCTTCCAGCCCTCGTAGTAGACCTCCTCGACCTCCTCGACGGTGGCCGTCTCGGGCAGGTTCACGGTCTTGGAGATCGCGCCCGACAGGAAAGGCTGCGCCGCGGCCATCATCCGGACGTGGCCCATGGCCGAGATCGAGCGGGCGCCCATGGCGCAGTCGAAGACCTCGTAGTGCTCCGGCTTCAGGCCGGGGGCGTCGATGACGTTGCCGTGCTCGGAGATGTGGGCGACGATCGCCTCGACCTGCTCGGGCTGGTAGCCGAGCCGCTTGAGCGCCTTGGGGACCGTGTTGTTCACGATCTGCATGGAGCCGCCGCCGACCAGCTTCTTGAACTTGACCAGGGCGAGGTCCGGCTCGACGCCCGTGGTGTCGCAGTCCATCATCAGGCCGATGGTGCCGGTCGGCGCGAGGACCGAGGCCTGCGCGTTACGGAAACCGTTCTTCCCGCCCAGGCGCAGCACGTCCTGCCACGCCTCGGTCGCCGCGGCCCAGACCGGGGTGTCCAGGTCGTCCATGCGCTTGGCGGCACCGTTGGCGTCGGAGTGCTGCTGCATGACGCGCTTGTGGGCGTCGGCGTTGCGGGCGTAGCCGTCGTACGGGCCGACGACCGCGGCCAGCTCGGCGGAGCGCTTGTAGGAGGTGCCGGTCATCAGGGAGGTGATGGCACCGGCGAGCGCGCGGCCGCCGTCGGAGTCGTAGGCGTGGCCGGTGGCCATCAGCAGGGCGCCGAGGTTGGCGTAGCCGATGCCCAGCTGGCGGAAGGCGCGGGTGGTCTCGCCGATCTTCTCGGTCGGGAAGTCGGCGAAGCAGATGGAGATGTCCATCGCCGTGATGACCAGCTCGACGACCTTGGCGAAGCGCTCGGCGTCGAACGACTGGTTGCCCTTGTCGTCGTCGCGCAGGAACTTCATGAGGTTGAGCGAGGCGAGGTTGCACGAGGAGTTGTCCAGGTGCATGTACTCGCTGCACGGGTTCGAGGCGGTGATCCGGCCCGACTCCGGCGAGGTGTGCCAGTGGTTGATCGTGTCGTCGTACTGGATGCCGGGGTCGGCGCAGGCCCAGGCGGCCTCGGCCATCTTGCGGAAGAGGCCCTTGGCGTCGATCTCCTCGATGACCTCGCCGTTCATCCGGCCGCGCAGGCCGAACTTCGAGCCGGTCTCGACGGCCTTCATGAACTCGTCGTTGACGCGGACGGAGTTGTTGGCGTTCTGGTACTGGACGGACGTGATGTCGTCGCCGCCCAGGTCCATGTCGAAGCCGGCGTCGCGCAGCGCGCGGACCTTCTCCTCCTCCTTCACCTTGGTCTCGATGAAGGCCTCGACGTCGGGGTGGTCGACGTCGAGCACGACCATCTTGGCGGCGCGGCGGGTGGCGCCGCCCGACTTGATGGTTCCGGCGGACGCGTCGGCGCCGCGCATGAAGGAGACCGGGCCGGAGGCGTTGCCGCCGGAGGAGAGCAGCTCCTTGGAGGAGCGGATGCGGGAGAGGTTCAGACCGGCGCCGGAACCGCCCTTGAAGATCATCCCCTCTTCCTTGTACCAGTCGAGGATCGACTCCATGGAGTCGTCGACGGAGAGGATGAAGCAGGCGCTGACCTGCTGCGGCTGCTGGGTGCCGACGTTGAACCAGACCGGCGAGTTGAAGCTGAAGACCTGGTGGAGCAGGGCGTACGCGAGCTCGTGCTCGAAGATCTCGGCGTCCGCCGGGGAGGCGAAGTAACCGTTCTCCTCACCGGACTTGCGGTACGTCGTGACCACGCGGTCGATCAGCTGCCGCAGGCTCGACTCGCGGGTCGGCGAGCCCACCGCTCCACGGAAGTACTTGCTGGTGACGATGTTGACCGCGTTCACCGACCAGAAGTCGGGGAACTCGACGCCACGCTGCTCGAAGTTGACCGAGCCGTCGCGCCAGTTGGTCATGACGACGTCACGACGCGCCCACTCCACCTCGTCGTACGGGTGCACGCCGGGGGTGGTGTGGATGCGCTCGATACGCAGCCCCTTGCTCGCCTTGCTGCCCTTGGCGCGGGAGCCGCGTGCCGGGCCGCTCGTCGTCTCTGTCATTCCGCCTCCCTATACGGGCGAAAACGCCCATATGTGCACACTTCTTCCCGTGGCACAGTGTCTGTCGTTCTGCGGCCGGAGCGCCTGCACGCGCCCCGGTCAGGTGTGATCGCGCCGCGCTCAGTCGGCGGCGGTGGCGGGCTCGGGAACGGAGGCGGCATCGCCGCCGTCCGTCCCGCACTCCCGCTCGGGCGGACCCTGCTCGCGCTGCTCACGCAGCTCGGCGATGGCCGCCTCGAAGTCTTCCAGCGAGTCGAAGGCCCGGTACACGGACGCGAAACGCAGGTACGCGACGAGGTCGAGTTCCCGCAGCGGTCCCAGTATGGCGAGCCCGACGTCATGGGTGGACAGCTCGGCGCTGCCGGTGGCGCGCACCGCCTCCTCGACCCGCTGGCCGAGCTTGGCGAGGGCGTCCTCGGAGACCGGCCGCCCCTGGCATGCCTTGCGCACGCCCGCGATGACCTTGGTACGGCTGAAGGGCTCGGTGACCCCGCTCCGCTTGATCACCGTCAGGGACGCCGTCTCGATGGTGGTGAAACGGCGGGAGCAGTCGGGGCACTGGCGACGGCGGCGGATCGATGTGCCGTCGTCGGTGGTGCGACTGTCGACGACCCTGCTGTCCGGGTGCCTGCAGAAGGGGCAGTGCATGGCTCCACCCTCCTCACCTCGGAACTGCGCGGACGTACGTCGCCGGAAATCCGCGTACGACTGATCGGCCTCACGACGGCCCTTCCAGGCCCTCGGAGCAGTCACCAGCATAGGCGATCCGCCGGGGCCCGCCGGACCAGACACCACAACTTGTAGGTGGTCGGCGCCATACAAGCACTAGATGTGGTGTCGGGACGCACATAGCCGCCTACCGCGTGTCGCGGTGGAGGCAGGCCGTCGGGGTTGTCCACGAGCCTACGGGAAGCCCGTCGCGAGGCGGTCCGCAGGGGCCGGAATGACGGAATCCGCAGGCGGTGACGCGCCCCTGGGGGTGCGACCGGAAGACCCTTCCCCACCCTCCGCCACCCCGCTACGGGCGGCCCGGGACCGAAGGGGATAATACGGAGCGAAGCGGCCTTCGGGACCCGTGCCGCGAGCGGCGCCGGGAGGCACCACCGCTCCCACCGGAGCCTCATCGGCCTCTCGCGGGTTTTCCCGTCGGGAATTCGCGGATGCTTTGCCGGTCTTTCCGAGTGCGACGGAGCACACGGGGAGGCGGAGCGGCATCCGGCCGGACCGAATCGCCGTTCGGGCTTCCGCCCTATACACCAGACACGCGAGCGAGTCAGCAGATTCGCTGATTTTCACTCGAACGTGTGTTTGGCGCAACCTTTCGAAAGCAACTACCGTTGGCTAACTAGGGAGCACATTCCGAGAGGGGCCGACGTGACCACCACCGCAGACAGCGCGACCATCACCGCACAGAGCCACTCCCAGAGCCGGTTCGAACACCCTCAAGTGGCACGGAGCACACCGATGGACGACGCCGCGCCGGATGCTGCGGAGCAGAAGCCCACCCGTGCGCTGCCGGGACGGCCGCCTGGGATCCGGGCCGACAGCTCGGGGCTGACCGATCGCCAGCGCCGCGTGATCGAGGTCATCCGCGACTCCGTGCAGCGCCGCGGGTACCCGCCGTCGATGCGGGAGATCGGCCAGGCCGTCGGGCTCTCCAGCACCTCGTCCGTCGCCCATCAGCTCATGGCCCTGGAGCGCAAGGGCTTCCTGCGGCGCGACCCGCACCGCCCGCGGGCGTACGAGGTCCGCGGCTCCGACCAGGCCAGCAGCGCGGCCACGGAGACGGCGGGCAAGCCCGCGGCGTCCTACGTCCCGCTCGTCGGGCGGATCGCCGCCGGTGGCCCGATCCTCGCCGAGGAGTCCGTCGAGGATGTCTTCCCCCTCCCCCGCCAGCTGGTCGGCGACGGCGAGCTGTTCGTCCTCAAGGTCGTCGGCGACTCCATGATCGAAGCCGCGATCTGCGACGGCGACTGGGTCACCGTCCGCCGCCAGCCCGTCGCGGAGAACGGCGACATCGTCGCCGCGATGCTGGACGGCGAGGCCACCGTCAAGCGCTTCAAGCGCGAGGACGGCCATGTGTGGCTGCTGCCGCACAACGCCGCCTACCAGCCGATCCCCGGCGACGAGGCCACCATCCTCGGCAAGGTCGTGGCCGTCCTGCGGCGGGTCTGACCTCGCCCCACGAGCGAGCCCCGGGACCACTGCGCCGGTTCCGGGGCTCTGCCCTGCCCTGCGGACGGCTCGCCGGGCGGCGTCGTCACGCGCCGCTCTCCGCCTCCCGGGCCGCCGCGTCGATGGCCGCGAGCGAGCGGCGGACCTGATTGCGGTCGGTGGTGTACCAGAAGTCCGGCATCGACTTCCGCAGGAACGAGCCGTACCGGGCCCGCTCCAGCCGGGGGTCGAGGACGGCGACGACGCCGCGGTCCCCCGTCGCCCGGACCAGCCGGCCGGCGCCCTGCGCCATCAGCAGCGCGGCGTGCGTGGCGGCCACCGCCATGAAGCCGTTGCCCCCGGCCTCCTCCACCGCCTTCTGGCGGGCGCTCATCAGCGGATCGTCCGGGCGCGGGAACGGCACCCGGTCCATCACCACGAGCTGGCAGTTCGGGCCCGGCACATCCACGCCCTGCCACAGCGACAACGTGCCGAACAGGCAGGTCCGGGCGTCCGCCGCGAATGTGCGGATCAGCTCGCCCAGGGTCTCCTCGCCCTGGAGCAGCACCGGCATGTCGAGGCGGCCGCGCATCGCCTCAGCCGCCGCCTGCGCCCCGCGCATCGACGAGAACAGGCCCAGCGTCCGCCCGCCGGCCGCCTCGATCAGCTCCGCCAGCTCGTCGAGCATGTCGTCCCGGCTGCCCTCCCGGCCGGGCTGCGCGAGGTGCTTGGCGACGTAGAGGATGCCCTGCTTGCCGTAGTCGAAGGGCGAGCCGACGTCCAGGCCCTTCCAGACCGGGGCGTCGTCCTCCCGCACGCCCTCCGGGGAGAGCCCCAGGGACGCGCCGACGCCGTTGAAGTCGCCGCCCAGCTTCAAGGTGGCGGACGTCAGCACCACCGAGCGGTCCGCGAACAGCTTCTCGCGCAGCAGCCCGGAGACCGACAGCGGCGCCACCCGCAACGACGCGCCGAAGCGGTCGTGGCGTTCGTACCAGACGACGTCGTACTCGGAGCCGTTCGCGATGCGCTCGGCGACCGCGTGGACGTTCTCCACCGAGGCGAGGGCCTGCTTGCGGACCGCGTCCTCGTCCTGGACGTTCTTGTCGCGCGTGGCGCCGAGCGCGGAGATCACCGTACGGGCGGCGTCCCGCAGCGCCATCAGGCAGTAGCCGAGATCCTCCGGGACCTCCTCCAGACGGCCGGGCAGTGCCAGCTCCATCAGCCGCTCGAACGTCTCGGCCGCGGTCTGCAGCTGATCGGCGGCCTTTTCGTTGACGAGCTTGGCGGCGCGGCGGACCGCGCGGTTGACCTGCCCGGGGGTCAGCTCGCCGGTGGCGACGCCGGTGACCCGGGAGACCAGCTCATGGGCTTCGTCGATGATCAGCACATCGTGCTCCGGCAGGACCGGCGCGCCCTCGATCGCGTCGATCGCCAGCAGGGCGTGGTTGGTGATCACCACATCGGCGGTCTTGGCGCGCTCCCGGGCCGCCTCCGCGAAGCACCCCGCGCCGTACGCGCACTTCGAGGCGCCCAGGCACTCCCGGGAGGCGACCGAGACCTGGCCCCAGGCGCGATCGGAGACGCCGGGCGTCAGGTCGTCACGATCGCCGGTCTCCGTCTCGTCCGCCCAGTCGCGCAGCCGCAGCAGATCCTTGCCGAGCTTGCTGGTGGGCGTCGCCGCCTCGAACGGGTCGAAGAGCCCCTCCTCCTCTTCCTGCGGCACGCCCTCGTGCAGGCGGTGCAGGCAGAGGTAGTTGGAGCGGCCCTTGAGCATGGCGAAGTCGGGGCGGCGGCGCAGCTGCGGATGGAGGGCGTCGACGGTGCGCGGCAGATCACGCTCGACGAGCTGGCGCTGGAGCGCGAGGGTGGCCGTGGCGACGACCACGCGGTCGCCGTGGGCCAGCGCCGGCACCAGATAGCCGAGGGACTTTCCGGTGCCGGTGCCGGCCTGCACCAGCAGATGCGACTGGTCGTGCACGGCCTCGGCGACGGCCTCGGCCATCGCCACCTGGCCGGGCCGCTCGGTGCCGCCGACGGCGGCGACGGCGGCGTGCAGCAGATCGTTGAGGGAGGGCTTCGTCATAGCGTGGCCAGCCTACGCGGGACCACTGACAGCCCGCCCCGTCACGGCGCGTGCAGCGGGTTGGGGACGGTGCCGTGGACCGTCGCGTGCGGGCGTTCGGCGCGGTCGCGGTAGCCGTCGGTGTGCAGGCGGTTGCGGTTCAGGCACAGCCGCTCGATCCGCGGGGTGAGCAGATCGAAGAGGGCGAAGCGCTCCTTGAGGGTGGGGAAGCGTTCGTGGTGGCGCAGGATCTCCGCCCGGACGAGGGACCAGAATTCCCTTTCGGGAACGTCCAGTTGTTCCTCGCAGAGCGGCGCGAGATAGCGGAAGACGCCGATGAACAGCCCGGAGTGGATGAACTGCGTGAGGAACGCCGGGGGCTCGGTCAGCAGCACCGCGCGGACCTCGTCCGGCATCGCCTCGTGCTCGGGCAGCGGCGTGGCGCTGATGTTGACGTCGTCGACGAAGTCCTTGACCGCCAGCCGTACGGGCACGTCCCGGTCGTCGAAGACGACGATGGCGTTCTCGCCGTGCGGGGAGAAGACCGTGCCGTAGCGGTAGAGGAAGTGCAGCAGCGGCGGCAGCAGTGCGGCGAAGAGGCGGCGCAGCCAGACCCGGGGCGGCAGGCCCGAGCGGCGGACCAGCTCGGCGGTGAGGGCGCGGCCGTGCGGGTCGGTCTGGAGCAGCGAGGCGAGGGTGCGGGCGCGCTCCCCGGGGTCGAGATGGCCGGTGAGCGGCTCGCGCCAGATGCAGCCGAGCAGCTCCTTGTACTGGTAGGGGACACCGGGCAACCGGTCGTAGAGCGGGTGGTGGACGGTGACGGAGGCGGTTTCGCCGAGGAGGATCACCCGCGTCTCCTCGCGCAGATACGGGTCGTGGTCGCGCAGGGCGTGGACCCAGCCGGTGACGGCGGGGGCGGCGGCGGTGCGTTCGGTGGGCAGACCGCGCCAGACGAGGGTGTTGAGGACCGACAGCGGGAGCTTGACGGTGCGGGCGTGCGGGCGGCTGATGTTGAGGAAGGTGCGGATCGACTGCTGCGGCAGGCGGAGGTCGTTGTCAGTGGGGAGCGCGATGATGGATCTGTCGGCGAGTTGCGGGGCGAAGAGCGGTGCGACGGTCTCGTCCCACTGCCAGGGGTGGACGGGGAGGTAGAGGTAGTCGGCGGGGTCGCGGCCCTCGGCGGCGACGGCGGCGGCGAAGCGGTCGCGGACGGCGGGGGGCAGCTCCTCGCCGTAGAGACGGTCGGGGGTGGCCAGTGCGGGGATGCCGCGGTAGTGGGCGAGGTCGCGGTGGGCGGCGAGCCAGGGCAGGCGGTGCGGGGTGCGGGATTCGGGGGCCCACTCCGCGGTGTCCCGGGCGGAGAAGCCGAGCCGGCCCTTGTTGGCGACGAGCCAGGGGTGGCCGGTCTGGTGCCCTTCGAGGGAGGCGTAGTCCAGGTCGGCGAGGGCTTCCACGTCGAGCGCGGTGGCGTCCAGCCGGGCGTCGGCGGCGAGGGTGGCGGTCAGCTCCCGCAGCAGGTGCCCGGTGGTGTCGCCGGACAGTCCCAGGACGGTGTCGTGGGCGCGGGCGAGGAAGCGCAGCGGGTCGGGGTCCGGGGTGAGCGAGTCGGGGTCGACGCGCCAGTGTCCGTAGGCGCCGCGGCGGGCGGTGAAGCGGTAGACGAGGTCGTCGGCGACGGGCAGCCGGTAGCGGGTGGGGCGGCCGTCGGCGAGGGATGCGGCGGAGGCGGCCGCGGCATCCGGCACGGCGGGCCCGGCCGGGTCGGGGGCGGCGGGCGCGGCGGGCGCGGGCACGGCGGGCGCCGGCCCTGCCACGGCCGGATCGGCCGCCTGCTGCGGCCTCCGCCCCGGTGCGGGCTCCGGCTCGGGTACGGGTTCCGGGCGGATGATCTCCTCGTAGGCGAACTCCGCCAGCGTCTTGGCGAGCAGGCGGCGGGCGGCGCGCTGCCAGAGGTGCGGGGCGGGCCGGGCCTCGTCGGCGGCATGGGATGCGGCGGGCCGGTGTTCAGCGGTCACGGCGGGACTCCTCGTTGTGGGACCGCACCGGCACGGCGGGGACAGCCGGCGGTCACCGGGTGGTTGGGGGTCGGTCAGGGGCGGCGCGTTTCCTTCGGCGGGGCGGTGGCGCGGGAAGGGGGGCGGTCCGGACAGCGGTGCGGGGCCGTCGGTGGACGGCCCCGGGTCAGAGCGGGTCGAGCAGGTCGCGGTCGCGGATCATCAACGCCGCGCGTTTGTCCGGCAGTTCGATCTCGCCGTCGTGGCGGAATCCGGCGGCGAGAAAGGCGGCGACGGAGGGGGCGTTGCGGACGTCCGGTTCGGCGACGACGCGGGTGCAGCGCGGGCGGTGGGTGAGGACGAGGTCGGCGGCGGCCCGCAGCAGGGCCGTGCCGAGGCCGCGGCCCCGGTGGTCCGCGCCGAGGAGGAGGTGCAGACCGGTGTCGTGCGGGCGGGCCGGGTAGTGGCGGGCGAGCGGATCGAGGTCGGCGCGGTAGACCTCCCAGTAGCTCATCGGGACGCCCGCCAGGACGCCGAGGCAGGGGACGCTGCGGCCGTCGCCGGTGAGCTGGGGGTGCAGATGCGCCGCGGTGACCTCGGCGGGGCCGGCCAGTTCCCAGTAGGCCGCGACCGCCGGATCGTTCATCCACGCCGCGATGCGGGCGAGGTCGGCGACGGGGTCCACCGGGACGAGGGCGAACGGCCCGTCGGCGGTCTCGGCGGGCGGCCATCCGGCGAGCCCGTCGAGGAGCGGTCCGGCGGGCCCGGCGTGGGCCGGGGGGCGCACGGCGGGTGGTGGCTGCCGGACGGGGCTGGTGCCGGAGCCGGATTCGGTGGGTGGCACGGCGGCGCTCTCCTTTCGTGGCCCCGGGGCCGCGGATCGGCGCGTCCCCGGGGCGGGCCGGGGCGGGTGGCGGGTGCGCCGCGCCCCGGGGTGTGGCGGTGGTGTCGGGTGGAACGGGCGGTGAGGTGTCCGCGCCGTCGCGCCGTGCGCCCGGTGGGCGGTGCGCGCGACGGTGCGGCGCGGGTCAGGGGACGAGTGGGTTGGGCAGGGCGAGGTAGACGGACTGGGTGTCGACGGGCCCGACGAGTTCGTCGAGGCCGTGCAGCCGGGTCGCCAGATTGGCCTTGCAGCGCAGGGTGCGCGTGGTCAGCAGCAGCTCCGGCAGGCGGGAGCGGTGGGCCGCGGGCGCCGTGGCGGCGTCGGCGAGGAAGTGGCGGAAGGCGGCGAGCAGGACCTCCTCGCGGACCAGGTGTTCGGCGCCGAAGGCCCCGATGAGGCCGAGGACGTTGTTGATGGCGAGGTAGTAGGCGAAGCGTTCGTCGGTGACGTCGTCGGGGACGAAGGTGTCGCTGGCCTCGCCGAGACCGGGCAGCCGGGCGGTGAGTTCGTCCCGCCGCGAGGTGCGGAAGTAGTAGCCCTGGTTGTCGCGGTAGCGGCCGCCCGCGGGCCAGCCGTCGGCGTCGAGGAGGACCAGGGTGTTCTGCTGGTGGGCCTCCAGCGCGACACCAGCGGTGCCGTCGAGCCACAGGACGGGCCGGACGACGGCTTCGAGGTAGCGCAGGAACCATTCGGTGGCGACGGCGGCGAGGGGCCGGCCGGTCCGCGCGCCGAGGGCGGTGACGAGGACGGCGAGGCGGGAGCGCATCGCCGGGCGGCCGGGCCAGGGCCGCGGCGAGGTGAGTCCGGCCAGGCAGACCGCGTCGTCGCCGGGGCGGAAGGGGTGGTGGCGGACGACGGCGTCCAGGCCCTGGACGGGGGTGCCATCGGGGCCGTCGACGGCGAGGTAGGCCGGGTCGCGGATGATGTCGAATCCGGGGTGGACGGCCTGCCAGTCGGCGGCGAGGCCGGTGCGCAGCAGCCGGTGCATCTCGACGCCGCGGAGCAGTTCCTTGCGGAGGTTCTCCCGGCGGGAGTTGGTGATCCGCAGCCCGAGGGAGAGCTTGAGCATCGCGTCGGAGCCGGGGCGGCAGACGGTGCGGACCGAGGAGGTCGGGTACCAGACCGGCCCGCCCGGTCCGAGGTCGGTCAGCGCGCCGGAGTCGAGGAGGGCGGCGACCTCGGGCCGGGAGGTGAGGTCGCGGGCCTGCCAGGGGTGGAGCGGCAGCGGGACGGTGCCGTCGGGCGGGGTCGGGGCGCCGCTGGCGAGGGTGTGGGCGAGCCGGTCGGCGGGGACGGTCCGGCCGCGTTCGGTCCAGGCGGAGTCGGCGGCGAGGACCGCGGGGTCGGCGGCCATCCAGTGCAGGGCGAAGCCGCCGCGCAACTCGGGTGCGTAGGCGTGGTGTTCGGCGTCGGTGAGGCCCTCGCGGCTCTTGGGCATGGGGTGCAGCGGGTGGCCGAGGAGGAGGGACTGTTCGCCGTCGAGGAAGCGGGAGTGTCCGGCGTCGGCGGGGCGGGCGCGGCGGTCGGCGAGGAAGACGGCGGTGGTGCGGACGGAGGAGGCGACCCGGCCGACGAGGTCGGCGCCGTCGCCACAGGCGGTGTCGGCGGCGGGCCGGGCCGCGCCGTGGGCGGCCTCGCGGCGCAGCAGTGCGGCGAGGGTGACGGCGTCGAGCGGGGCGGCGTCGGCCGGGGTGCCCTCCAGGGTGGGGGCGTCGAGGCGGTGCAGGCCGGTGGGCGACCAGTAGCGGACGGGGACGTGCAGGGCGGTGGCGCTGGCGTGCAGCGGGATGCGCAGCCGGCCGCCGGCCGGGCGGTGGCCGCCGCTCTCGCGGATCCAGCAGCGCAGCAGGTTCTCGACGGCGGCGGCGTCGGCGGCGCGGGCGGGGTCGGGGTGGTCGAGGGGGTCGGGCTCCGTGGGGAGGGGGTGCGGTGTGGCGTCCGGGGGCGGGGCGGGGTCGGCGGCGTGCCGCTGCTGCTGGCGCGGTACGGCCGGGGCGAAGGTGTCCGGGTGGTGGGCGGGGCGCTCGGGGGCCTGTGTCCCGTCGGTTGCGGGGCGTTCGTTCATGGGGAGGTGCCTCACTGTGTGGTGGGGAGGGTGCCGGTCGGGCCGGGGCAGGGCCGACCGCTGCGGCTAGGGGGTGCCGGTGGCGCCGCGCCCGGAGCCGGGCGGGGCCTCGCGGACACCCTCCAGGGCGTCGGCGAGGCGGTCGAGGATCGCTTCGGCCTGTTCGTCGGTGAGGGTCAGGGGCGGCAGCAGCCGGACGACGGACTGGTGGCGGCCGCCCAGTTCGACGATGAGGCCGCGGTCCAGGCAGGCGCGCTGGACGGCCGCCGCGAGGCCGGGATCGGCGGGCAGATCGCCGGCCGGGCCCGCCTCGGCCTCCGGGTCGACCAGTTCGACGCCGAGCATCAGGCCGCGGCCGCGGACGTCGCCGATGCAGGGGTGGACGGCGGCGAGCGCCTGGAGCCGGGCGAGCATCCGGGCGCCGAGCGCGGCGGCGTGCCGGTCGAGTCCGGCCTCGCGGACGTGGGCGAGGGTGGCGCGTCCGGCGGCCATCGCGAGTTGGTTGCCGCGGAACGTCCCGGCGTGCGCGCCGGGCGGCCAGGTGTCCAGCTCCTCGCGGTAGACGATCACGGCGAGCGGCAGGCTGCCGCCGATCGCCTTCGACAGGACGAGGACGTCGGGGACGATGCCGCTGTGTTCGACGGCCCAGAAGGCGCCGGTGCGGCCGACGCCGGTCTGCACCTCGTCGACGATCAGGGGGATGGAGCGGGCGGCGGTGATCTCCCGCATCCGCCGCAGCCAGGCGTCCGGGGCGGGGATCACGCCGCCCTCGCCCTGGACCGGCTCGACGATCAGGCCCGCCGGGTCGGGCACCCCGCTCTTGGGGTCGTCGAGGAGGGACTCCGTCCAGCGGGCGGCGAGTTCGGCGCCGCGGGCGCCGCCGGTGCCGAACGGGCAGCGGTAGTCGTACGGGTACGGCAGGCGGGTCACGGCGGTGTGCCGGGCGCCGCCGGACGCGGCGAGGGCGCCGGTCGTCATGCCGTGGTAGGCGCCGGAGAAGGCCATCAGCCCGTCCCGGCCGGTGGCCGTGCGGACGAGGGTGAGGGCGGCCTCGACGGCGTCGGTCCCGGCCGGCCCGCAGAACTGGATCCGTGCATTTTCGGCCAACCCGGCGGGCAGCGAGGCGAACAGCTCGGTGACGAAGGCGTCCTTGACCGGGGTGGCGAGATCGAGGACGTGCAGCGGGGCGCCGGAGTCCAGGACGGCGCGGACGGCTTCCAGGACGACCGGGTGGTTGTGCCCCAGGGCGAGGGTTCCGGCGCCCGAGAGGCAGTCGAGGTAGCGGCGGCCGTCGGCCCCTTCGATGGTCAGCCCGCGGGCGCGCACCGGCACGATCGGCAGCGAGCGGGCATAGGTGCGGGCCGCGGACTCCCGCTGGGCCTGCCGTCGCAGGATCCCCTCGTGCCCCGGCGACGGGGCCGTCGGTACGGATTCGGTCAACGCCACGTCGGTCGTGTCCTCCGGATGCAGAGCTACGGCGCACGGGGCCCGGCGGGCAGCCCGGCGTTCCCCCGTACGTACCAACGACGCGCACGGCGCGGGATCACGGTCGTGGGAAAGATCCTTACCAGCCGGAACCGGGGGCCCGGCTAACGTCGTCCCCCTCGGCACCGGCATAGTGGGGGCTTGCGTCCGGCGGCTTGGGGTTCATGACAAGAGCCGCACCGGACGTGCCACAGCAGCTCAGAAACGATGTCTCAGGGGGAGTTCACCCATGCGTTCCATACGTCCGCCCGCCCGCCGCACCGCGTCGCGCGCGCGCCGTTCCCCGGCTCTGGCCGCCGCGCTGACCGTCGTCGTGGCGCTGACCGCGACCGCCTGCGGGCCCGACGGCGGTGACGCGGACGCCAAGGCCAGTGCCTCCGCGGCGCAGGACGCCCCGGGCGGCACCGAGATCAAGATTCCGCAGGACCTCCAGGAGAAGCTGCGCAAGCACGGCATCGACCTGGACAAGTGGAAGAACGGCGAGTGGAAGAACTGGGACCGCGACAAGTGGCTCCGGCAGGCCGGCGAGTTCATCAACCCGATCATCAAGGACTTCTGGAACCCGGACAAGATCGAGAAGGTCAAGCCGCCGCAGGACCCGAGCAAGCCCGAGGACATCTCCGAGGACCAGGGCAAGACCGACCCGGAGCCCGCCGCGGTGCCGGCGCAGGCGGTGCGGACGCCGTACACCTCCACCGCGCCCGGCGTGGGTCTGCTGCTCTTCAGCACCCCCGAGGGCGAGTCGCGGTGCTCGGCCACCGTCGTCAAGGACCCGGCGCACCCCGGTAAGTCCAACCTGGTGTGGACGGCCGCGCACTGCGTGCACGCCGGCAAGAACGGCGGTTGGTACCGCAACATGATGTTCGTGCCGAACTTCAACCGGAACGGCGTGTCCGCCGCCGGGATGAAGACCGCGCCGTTCGAGGACCGCGTCCCGGCGGGCAAGTGGTGGGCCGACGACATGGCCACCTCCAGCGAGTGGATCAAGGACGGCGGCGCGGTGCCCGGCGTGCCGATGGCGCCGTACGACTTCGCGCTGATGCACGTCAAGGCGGAGGAGGGCAGCGGCGGCAAGTCGCTGGAGGAGATGGCCGGTGGCGCGTACACCGTGAACTTCAACGCGCCCGCGATGAGCAAGATCCCCAGCCTGACGGCGCAGGGCTACCCGGCGGAGGCCCCGTTCGACGGTGCGCTCCAGCAGCAGTGCACCGACCGGCCGACCCGGCTGTCGATGGACGCGGTCAAGCCCACCATGTACCGCATCGGCTGCACCATGACCGGCGGTTCCTCCGGTGGTCCCTGGTTCGCGAAGGGCGCCGACGGCGAGCCGGAGCTGATCTCCAACATGTCGATGGGTCCGCGTCCGGCCAAGTGGGCGGCCGGTCCGCACCTGGGCCCCGAGGCCCGGAACATGTTCAACGCGATGAGCAAGCGCTGGGCGGCCAAGGGCTGATCCGCCCCTGACGTCCCGACAGCGCCGAAGGGCCGCTCCCCCGCGGGGGAGCGGCCCTTCGGCGTGCGTACCGGCGCCGGTCAGGCGGCGGGGACGAACGGCTGGAGTTCGGCGGCGAGTTCCTGGTGGACGCGCGCCTTGAGGACCGTGCCGTCCGCGGTGTGCTCCTCGGAGATGACCTCGCCCTCGGCGTGCGCCCGGGAGATCAGCGCCCCCTGGGTGTAGGGGACGAGCGCCTCGATCTCGACCTCGGGGCGCGGGATCTCCTCGTCGAGCAGCTCCAGCAGCTCGGCCATGCCCTGGCCCGTACGGGCGGAGACCACGAGGGCGTGCTTCTCCTGACGCAGCAGCCGCTGGAGGACCAGCGGATCGGCGGCGTCCGCCTTGTTGATGACGACGATCTCGGGGACGTCGCCCGCGCCGACGTCGCGGAACACCGCGCGGACGGCGGCGAGCTGCTCCTCGGGCGCCGGGTGCGAGCCGTCGACGACGTGGAGGATCAGGTCGGAGTCGCCGACCTCCTCCATCGTGGAGCGGAACGCCTCGACGAGGTGGTGCGGCAGGTGCCGGACGAAGCCGACGGTGTCGGCGAGGGTGTAGAGCCGCCCGCCGGGGGTCTCGGCGCGCCGGACGGTCGGGTCCAGGGTGGCGAACAGGGCGTTCTCCACCAGGACACCGGCGCCGGTGAGGCGGTTGAGCAGCGAGGACTTGCCGGCGTTGGTGTAACCGGCGATGGCGACCGAGGGGATCTTGTTGCGCCGGCGTTCCTGGCGCTTGATGTCCCGGCCGGTCTTCATCTCCGCGAGCTCCCGGCGCATCTTCGCCATCTTCTCGCGGATCCGGCGCCGGTCGGTCTCGATCTTGGTCTCACCGGGACCACGGGTGGCCATACCGCCGCCCGCCGAACCGGAGCCACCGCCACCCATCTGCCGGGACAGCGACTGACCCCAACCGCGCAGCCGGGGCAGCATGTACTGCATCTGCGCCAGCGAGACCTGCGCCTTGCCCTCCCGGGACTTGGCGTGCTGGGCGAAGATGTCGAGGATCAGCGCGGTGCGGTCGACCACCTTGACCTTGACGACGTCCTCGAGATGGATCAGCTGGCCCGGGGAGAGCTCACCGTCGCAGACCACGGTGTCGGCGCCGGATTCGAGGACGATGTCGCGCAGCTCCAGGGCCTTGCCGGAGCCGATGTAGGTGGCCGGGTCGGGCTTGTCGCGGCGCTGGATGACGCCGTCGAGCACGAGCGCACCGGCCGTTTCGGCGAGTGCGGCCAGCTCGGCGAGGGAGTTCTCCGCGTCGCTCGCGGTACCCGAGGTCCAGACGCCGATGAGCACCACACGCTCCAGGCGGAGCTGACGGTACTCGACCTCGGTGACGTCTTCGAGCTCGGTGGACAGTCCGGCGACGCGGCGCAGGGCGGCGCGCTCGGACCTGTCGTACTGCTCGCCGTCACGTTCCTCGTCGATCGTGTGGCTCCAGGCGACGTCCTCTTCCATCAGGGCGTCGGCCCGAAGGCTCTCGGGGAGGCGCTGGCGGTCCGCAGGAAGGGAAGAGGAGGAGGTCATTTGATCCTTTGTGTCGTCGGGAAGTCCTCGGGAGGCCGGGCGGCCGCGCTGGGACTGTCGGTGGTGACAACGTCCGGGCCGCGCCGGAGATTCCCGGCCGCCGGAGTCGACCCGTCGATGGTCGCACGGGCGGTGGGGGCCGTCACGCGAGTTTCCCGGTGTTTCCGGCGATTCCCGGCGGACGGGCGCACACCGGGGCGGCCGGGCGGATCCGGTGACGGTCGGCCGTACCTCCGTGCCCGCCCCGTGCGCCGGGCACGGGGCGGGCCGGGGAGATCACTTGGCGTGGCGGGAGGTCCACCGCGGGTGGCCGGGCATCGGCGGGGTCTTCGGGTCGTACAGCCAGGCGTGCAGGAAGCCGGAGAGGTCGTGGCCGGAAATCTCGGAGGCGAGGGCGGTGAAGTCGGCGGTGGAGGCGTTGCCGTCGCGGTACCGGGCGACCCAGGCGCGCTCCAGGCGGTCGAAGGCGGCCGGGCCGATCTTCTGGCGGAGCGCGTACAGGACGAGCGCGCTGCCGTCGTAGACGACCGGGCGGAAGATGCTGATCTTCTGTCCGGCGGCGGGCGGCTTCGGTGCGGCGGGCGGCCCGCCGTCGGCCCGCCAGCTGTCCGACTCGGTGTAGGCGTGGCGCATCCGGTCTTCGAGGGCGGCGTGTTTGCGGCCGCCCTTCTCCTCGGCGTAGAGCGCCTCGTACCAGGTGGCGTGGGCCTCGTTGAGCCAGAGGTCGGACCAGCTGCGGGGGCTGACGCTGTCGCCGAACCACTGGTGGGCCAGTTCGTGGACCATCACCGACTCGACGTACCAGGAGGGCAGGCGGTCCTCGGTGAACAGGCCCTTCTCGAAGAGGGAAAGGGTCTGGGTCTCCAGCTCGAAGCCGGTACGGGTGTCGGCGACGAGCAGCCCGTAGAGCGGGAAGGGGAAACGGCCGACCCGGCGCTCCATCCAGTCGATCTGGGCCGGGGTGCGGGCGAGCCAGGGCTCCATGGCGGTGCGGGCGGCGGCGGGCACCACGTCGCGCACCGGCAGGCCGTGCGGTCCCCGGCGGGTGAGGACGGCGGACTTCCCGAACGAGACCTGGGCCAGCTCGGTGGCCACGGGGTGGACGGAGCGGAAGGTGCGGGTGGGGCGGGGCCCGTCGTCGGCGCCCGGGACGGGTACGCCGCCGGCGACCGCCGTGACGCCGCGGGGCGCGGTGAGGCGGAAGGTGACGTACGCCTTGTCGGAGGGGTGGTCGTTGCAGGGGAACACCCGGTGGGCGGCGTCGGCCTGGTTGGCCATGGCGAGGCCGTCGGGGGTGCGGATCCAGCCGCCGTCGGCGGCGCCCCGGGGGTCGCTGGTGTGGCGGACCACGATCCGCAGCGGCGCCCCGTCGGGCACCGGAACGGCGGGGGTGACCACGAGGTCCTCACCGCGGCGCACGAAGCGGGCGGGGAGCCCGCCGACGGTGACGGAGGAGACGGTGCCGCGGGCGAAGTCGAGGTTGAAGTGGTCGAGCGCCGTGGTGGCGCGGGCGGTGAGGGTGGTGACGGCGGGCAGCGGCCGGTCGTTGTGGCCGCTGTAGTCGAGCGCGATGTCGTATGCGAGGACGTCGTAGCCGGGGTTGCCGAGGTGGGGGAAGAGCCGGTCGCCGATGCCCACCGGGCCGGGCGCCGGGGGCGCGGCGGCGCCGAGGGCGGCGACGGCGGCCAGGAGGAGGGCGGTGGCACGGCGGGCGGCGCGGCGGCCACGGGGCGCGGGGCGCGGCCCGGCCGCCCGAAGGCGGGGCAGCGGCCCGGGGCGGGCGGGGTGCGGAAGACGCCGGAGGCGAGGGGGAAGCAGCATGGGCTACGGCTACCAGCGCCGCCCCCGCCCCCGGTGGCGGCACTCGCCCTTGGCACCCGAACGGGCGGCGGGCGGCGCGCCGTGGCCCGTATGCGCGGGCGCGGGGCGGGGGTCTGTTCGGTGTGCGCGAGGGGCGCGTCCCCGGGCGGGCGCGCCCCTGCGCAACGGCGGACGCGGGCCCGTCAGGAGCGCGGCGCCCGGGCCCGGCGGGGCTTCCCTTCCCGGGTGACGTCGTAGACACCGGGCACCTGGCGCATGGCGCGCAGCAGGGCGGGCAGCGCGGCGGCGTCGGGCAGACGGAGCGTGTAGGTGTGGCGGACGCGCTGCTCGTAGGGGGGTTCGACGGCGGCGGAGACGACGGATGCGCCCTGGACGGCGATGGCCTCGGTGAGATCGGCGAGGAGGCGGGGGCGGCTGAACGCCTCGGCGCGGAGCGTGACCCGGCAGCCGTGCCCGGCCGGTCCGGGGCCGTGCCAGCGCACCCCGACGGGCTTCCGCCCGGTGGCGGCCATCCGGGCCCCCACGGGGCACAGGGCGCGGTGCACGGTGACGCCGCCGCCCCGTACGGCGAAGCCGGTGACCGGATCGGGCGGCACGGGCGTACAGCAGCCGGCCAGCCGGACGGCGGCGCCGGGCAGCCCGTCGACGGCGAGCGCCTCGGGCTCCCGGCCGGGGCCGGCGCTCCCGGGGACGCCCGCTTCAAGGTCGCCCGGGGCGGAGCCCCCGGCCGGTGCGTCCGAGGGCGTGGGGCCGGTGGCCGGGCGGGCGGACGGGGCCTCGGCGGCGGAGCGGTCGCCGGGGGCGCCCGGCACGGCCTCGCGCGCCCCTTCCGTGCCCGTCTCCGGGGCGGGCGGGGCCGGCGCGTCCACGGCGGAAGGCGCCCCGTCGGTGGGCTCGCCGCCCGGCGCCACGGCGGCGGACGGGGCACCCTCCGCCGGCGTCTGCCCCGTGCCGCTCCGGCCGCCGCGCGCCGCCAGCCAGCGGCCGATGGCGAGGCGGGCGGCGGGGGTGCGGGTGTGATCGAGCCACTCCGGGGACGGGCCGGCGGCCGCGTCGGGGCCCAGCAGCAGCTGGAGGCTGTCGCCGTCGTGCAGCACGGTGGAGAGGGTCGCCAGCCGGCCGTTCACCCGGGCGCCGATGCAACGGTGCGCGTCCTCGCCGTGCAGGGCGTACGCGCCGTCCACGCAGCTCGACCCGGCGGGCAGCCCGATGGGCCGGGCGCCCGCCGTCCGGCCGCCCGGGGCGGCGTCCCCGGGGCAGAAGACGGTGATCTCGCGGTCCTGGGCGAGATCGTCGCGGAGCGAGGCCCAGAAGGTCTCCGAATCGGGGGTGGCGCTCTGCCACTCCAGGAGACGGGAGAGCCACCCGGGGCGCGTCGGGTCGGCCCGCTCGCCGTCCGTGGTGTCCCCGCCGGCCGCCGGGGCGTACGGATTGCCCAGGGCGATCACCCCGGCCTCCGCGACGCGGTGCATCTGGTGGGTGCGGATCAACGTTTCCGCGATCTCCCCGGCCTCGCCCGCCACGGCGGTGTGCAGCGACTGGTAGAGGTTGAACTTGGGGGCCGCGATGAAGTCCTTGAACTCCGCGACGACGGGCGTGAAGCAGGTGTGCAGCTCGCCCAGGACCGCGTAGCAGTCGGCGTCCTCGGGGACCAGCACCAGGATCCGCCCCAGATCGGCCCCGGTCAGCTCGCCCCGGGCCCTGCGTACCCGGTGCAGCGAGACCAGGTGCCGGGGCCGCAGCCGGACCTCCGCGTCGATCCCGGCTTCGGTCAGGACCGTGCGCATCCGGGCGGCGAGCGCGGCGAGCGGATCGGGGCGGCCGGCGTGCTCGCGCAGCAGGCGGCGGATGGCGGCGTACTCCTCCGGGTGCAGGATCGCGAAGACCAGGTCCTCCAGCTCGCTCTTGAGGGCCTGGACGCCGAGGCGTTCGGCGAGCGGGATGAGGACGTCGCGGGTGACCTTGGCGATCCGGACCTGTTTCTCCGGGCGCATCACGCCGAGGGTGCGCATGTTGTGCAGCCGGTCGGCGAGTTTGATGGACATCACCCGCACGTCGTGGCCGGTGGCGACGAGCATCTTGCGGAACGTCTCGGGCTCGGCCGCCGCGCCGTAGTCGACCTTCTCCAGCTTGGTGACGCCGTCGACGAGATAGCGGACCTCGGCGCCGAACTCCGCCCGTACCTGGTCGAGGGTCACCTCGGTGTCCTCGACGGTGTCGTGGAGCAGCGAGGCGGTCAACGTCGTGGTCTCGGCGCCGAGTTCGGCGAGAATGAGGGTCACCGCGAGCGGGTGGGTGATGTATGGTTCGCCGCTTTTCCGCATCTGGCCGCGGTGCGAGGACTCCGCGAGCGTGTACGCCTTGGCGAGGATCGCGAGGTCGGCGTGCGGATGGTGACCGCGGTGGACCTTGGCGACGTGTTCCAGCGCGTCGGGGAGGCCGCCGCGCGGCGCCGGGCCGAGCAGCGCGGCCCGGCCGATGCGGCGCAGGCCGCGCAGTGCGGGGCGGGGCAGACCACGGCGGCTCCGGGCCGTGTCCGGGTTTCCAGGGTTCGTGGCCTCTGCGCTCATGGGCACCTCCGGCAGCGAGTCGACCGGCGGTCAGGCGCCGTCGGTTGAGCGGCCGGGCCGGTGGTTGATGCTACCGAGCCCACCACGCGCCGTTCGCCCGCCCCCTCCCCCTAAGAAACGGATCACCCGTTCGAGCGAACTTCCCGGTAACAGCCGTGTCCGGGGAGGGCGGTGGTGCGGAAGCGTACCGTCAGGCGCTCTCCCCGGCGAGCCACGCGGGGTCGAGGCTTCCCTCGGCGACGATCACGGCGGGCCCGGTCATCTCCACCGTGCCGTCCGGCAGTTCGGTGATCTCCAGGGTGCCGCCGAGGACGTCGACGGTGTACGTGACGAGGGTGCCGGTCAGCGCCGGGTCGGTGCCGTCCCGGCGGGCGGTGGCGACGGCGACGGCGCAGGCGCCGGTGCCGCAGGAGCGGGTCTCGCCGGAGCCGCGCTCGTGCACCCGCATCGCGACGTGGCGCGGCCCGCGGTCGACGACGAATTCGACGTTGACGCCCTCCGGGTAGACCGCGGCGGGCGCGACGCCCGGGGCGTCGAGCAGGTTCCCGGCGTACGCCAGGTCCTCGACGAACGCGACCGCGTGCGGGTTGCCCATGTTGACGTTCCGGGACGGCCAGCTGCGCTCACCCACGGTGATGTCGGCGCTGCCCTCGGGCAGCTCGGCGCGGCCCATGCCGACGGTGACGTCACCGGTCTTGGCGACGTGCACCCGGCGGATCCCGGCGCGGGTGGCGACGGCGAGATCGCCGGCCTCGGCCAGCCCTGCGTGGAGGAGGTAGCGGGCGAAGACCCGGACGCCGTTGCCGCACATCTCGGCGACCGAGCCGTCGCCGTTGCGGTAGTCCATGAACCACTCGGCCTCGTCGGCCATCGCCCGCGCCTCCGGGTGCGCGGCGGTACGGACGACGCGCAGCACGCCGTCGGCGCCGATCCCGGCGCGCCGGTCGCAGATCCGGGCGACCTCGGCGGCGGTCAGGTCGAGACGGCCGTCCGGGTCCGGAACGATCACGAAGTCGTTCTCGGTGCCGTGGCCCTTGAGGAAGTCGATACGCGCTGCGGTGCTCACCCCTGAATCGTACGGGCCACGGGGGCGGTCCGGCGCGCGGGGCGGGGCGGCACGGGGCGCGCACGGGGCGCGGCGCACGGGGCGGGCGGCGCGGTGCGGGCCGCTCGGCCGGGGTCAGCGCAGGCGGGTGACGCGCCAGATGGCGAGGGCCGCGGGGACGACCACCACGGCGGTGTAGGCGAGCACCACGCGCCAGCTCGCGCGGCGCCCGGAGCCGCGGGTGGGCAGCCCGGGCCAGGTGTGGCCGACGCGGCGGGCCGCCATCATGCCCCAGCCCGCGGCGCAGCAGCACAGCAGCAGACCGAGCATGGCGATGGGCGCGCCGCCGTCGCCGCCGAACTCGAAGGCGAGCGGGAAGGCGAACATCAGGGAGCCGACGGCGGCGAGCACCACGACCGGCGCCAGCTGCCACAGCCGCAGCCGGCGCGGCGGGCGCAGCTCCCGGAACGACTCACCGCCCTCGGCGGCCGGCTCCTCGGCGTCGGGCCCGTCGGAGCCGTCCAGAGCGGGGCTGTACGGGGCCTGGAGACCGGCGCCGTCCGGCTCCGGCAGGTCGTCGGGGTGCGCGTCGCGGTCGCCGGGGACGGCGTACGGGGCGGCGTCGGCGTCCCCCGGGTGTGCGGGGTGCGGGGTCGCGGCGCCGGAGTCGCGCGGCGCCGTGCCGGTGCCGTGCCGGTCCGGGTGCTGCGCTCCGTTACGAGGGCCGGCCTCCATTGCCACGCGCCCTCCCCACTACAGACTGCACGCTCGATCGACGGTTGATGATGACACGGGCTCAGGGGCCCCGATGACGGGCGGAGCGTCCCGATGCCATGACGTGATCAGGCTGTGACCGGTCGTTCGAGGAGGGCAAGGGCGTGCCGGGGCAGTTCCGCGCGGTCGGCGTCGGCGCCGCTGAGCCAGTGGACGCGGGGGTCGCGCCGGAACCACGCGTCCTGCCGCCGGGCGAACCGCTTCGTGGCCCGTACGGTCTCCTCCCGCGCCTCCGCTTCGGTGCACTCCCCCGCCAGGTGGGCGAGGACCTGCTGGTAGCCCAGAGCGCGGGAGGCGGTGCGGCCCTCGCGCAGCCCGACGGCCTCCAGGGCGCGCACCTCGTCGACGAGGCCGTCCTCCCACATGCGGTCGACGCGGCGGGCGATGCGGTCGTGCAGCTCCGGTCGCTCGACGCCGACGCCGATCTGGAGGGTGTCGTAGACGGCTTCGTGGCCGGGGAGGTTGGCGGTGAAGGGGCGGCCGGTGATCTCGATGACCTCCAGGGCGCGCACGATGCGGCGGCCGTTGCCGGGCAGGATCGCGCGGGCGGCCTCCGGGTCGGCGGCGGCGAGCCGGGCGTGCAGGACGCCGCTGCCGCTCTCGGCCAGCTCGGCCTCCAGGCGGGCGCGGACCTCCGGGTCGGTGCCGGGGAACTCCAGGGCGTCGAGGGCGCCGCGTACGTAGAGCCCGGAGCCGCCGACGAGGACGGGGGTGCGGCCCTCGGCGAGCAGCCGGTCGATCTCGGCGCGGGCCAGGCGCTGGTACTCGGCGACGTTGGCGGCGCGGGTGACGTCCCAGATGTCGAGGAGTCGGTGGGGCACGCCCCGCCGCTCCTCCTCGGTGAGCTTGGCGGTGCCGATGTCCATGCCGCGGTAGAGCTGCATGGAGTCGGCGTTGATCACCTCACCGCCCAGGTGAGCGGCGAGCGCGACCCCCAGATCGGACTTCCCGGCCGCGGTGGGCCCGACAACGGCGATGACCCGCGGAGCGGGGACTGCGGTGTTCACAGCGCCCAGTCTCCCAAACCTCGCGGGTGACGCGGTGCGGGGGCCGGGTGGCGGGGGCGCGTGGGACGGGACGCACGGGGCGGCGGCGCGCCCGGGGTCAGGACCACCCCGCCACGAAGTACCCGACCCCGTACGGTGCCTCGTCGTAGTGGAGCGCCCCGTGGAGGGGGGTGCTCGCGCGGGCGGCGCCGGTGAGGAGTTGCCAGGGGGCGCGGCCGGTGGCCTTGAGGGAGGCGGCCTCCTCGGGGTCGAGGGCGGCGAGGGTGTCGGTGTCGGCGGTGGCCAGGGCGCGGGCGAGGGCGGCGTCGTAGTCCGCGGCGCGGGGGTCGAAGTAGCCGGGAGCCTTGACCGTGCGGCAGGCGCTGCCGTCGCCCATCACCAGGAGCGCGACCCGGGAGGCGGACGCGGCGATCTCGCGGCCCGCCTCCAGGCAGCGTTCCGGGGCGAGGGTCTCGTCGACGCCCAGGCCCTCCACCGGGGCGTCGACGGGGGTGGCGTCGGCGAGCAGCCAGGCGCCGACGGACAGGGACGGCGGCAGCGGGCGCTCGGGCGGGTGCGGCGCGGTGCCCAGGCTGACCTCGCGGTCCACGCCGAAGCCGCGGAACGAGCCGGTGGCGCCCTGCGGGTACGTCCCCTGTCCGGCCCGGTCCGAGGGGCCGACGACGACCAGCCGGTCGGGTCGGGCGGCGGCGAGCGCGCCGACGGCCTTCCGGCAGGCGGCGCGGAGCGGGTCCAGTTCGGCCGCGGCACCGGCGGCGACCTCGGGGACGAGCAGTGGCGGGCACGGGCACAGGGCGGCGGCTACGAGCATGCCAGGCAGCGTAGCCCGCGCCCGGCGACGGCCGAGGGCCACCGCCCGCTCCGGGCCGATGGCGACGAGGTACGGCGGGCCGCCTCGGTGTCCGCTCCGGCTCGACGGGGCGAAGTGCGCAGCCCGCCTCGTGACCCGCTCCGGCCCGGCGGGGACGAAGGACGGCGGTCCGCCTCGTGACCCGCTCCGGCCTGATGGCGACGAAGTACGGCGGCCCGCCCGGGGAGCCGCCCGGACGCCCCCGGGGGCGTCCGCTCAGTCGCAGCCGCAGCCGCCCGTCGGGGCCGGGGCGGCGGCCGGGGCGCCGATGGTGGGCAGGCCCAGCATGACGCCGGCGGGCTTGGCGGCGGGGGCGGCGTTGCGGCGTTCCCAGGCATCGCCGGCGGCGGTGCGGCGCACCGCGGAGACGGGGCCCTCGGCCAGCAGGTGGTGCGGGGCGGCGTAGGTGATGTCGACGGTCACCATGTCGCCGGGGCGGACCGGCTCCTCGGGGCGGGTGAAGTGGACGAGGCGGTTGTCGGGGGCGCGGCCGGAGAGGCGGCGGGTGGCGTCGTCCTTGCGGCCCTCGCCCTCGGCGACCATGACCTCCAGGGTGCGGCCGACCTGCTTCTTGTTCTCCTCCCAGGAGATCTCCTCCTGGAGGGCGACGAGACGCTCGTACCGCTCCTGGACGACCTCCTTGGGGATCTGGTCGTCCATCTCGGCGGCGGGGGTGCCGGGGCGCTTGGAGTACTGGAAGGTGAACGCCTGGGCGAAGCGGGACTCGCGGACCGTGTACAGGGTCTGCTCGAAGTCCTCCTCGGTCTCCCCGGGGAAGCCGACGATGATGTCGGTGGAGAGCGCGGCGTCCGGCATGGCGGCGCGGACCTTCTCGATGATGCCGAGGAAGCGCTCCTGGCGGTAGGAGCGGCGCATCGCCTTCAGGACACGGTCGGAGCCGGACTGGAGCGGCATGTGCAGCTGCGGCATGACGTTCGGCGTCTCGGCCATGGCGGCGATGACGTCGTCGGTGAAGTCGCGCGGGTGCGGGGAGGTGAAGCGGACCCGCTCCAGGCCCTCGATCTTCCCGCAGGCGCGCAGCAGCTTGCTGAACGCCTCGCGGTCGCCGATGTCGGAGCCGTAGGCGTTGACGTTCTGGCCGAGGAGGGTGATCTCGGAGACGCCCTCGGAGACCAGCGCCTCGATCTCGGCGAGGATGTCGCCGGGACGGCGGTCCTTCTCCTTGCCGCGCAGCGCCGGGACGATGCAGAACGTACAGGTGTTGTTGCAGCCGACGGAGATGGAGACCCACGCGGCGTACGCGCTCTCGCGGCGGGTCGGCAGCGTCGAGGGGAACGCCTCCAGCGACTCGGCGATCTCGACCTGCGCCTCCTCCTGGACGCGGGCGCGCTCCAGAAGGACCGGCAGCTTGCCGATGTTGTGCGTGCCGAAGACCACGTCGACCCAGGGGGCCTTCTTGACGATGGTGTCGCGGTCCTTCTGGGCCAGGCAGCCGCCGACGGCGATCTGCATGCCCGGGCGGCCGGCCTTCTTGGGAGCGAGCTGGCCGAGGTTGCCGTAGAGGCGGTTGTCGGCGTTCTCGCGGACCGCGCAGGTGTTGAAGACGACGACGTCGGCGCCGTCGGCGTCCTTGGGGGCGCGGACGTATCCGGCGTCCTCCAGCAGGCCCGAGAGCCGTTCGGAGTCGTGGACGTTCATCTGGCACCCGTAGGTGCGGATCTCGTAGCTTCGCTCAACGCCCACGTCATTACTCCGGTCACTGCTGCTGGTCACCCCACAAGGGTAAGGGGGTGCGGGAGGCGGCTCTCCCACGGCGACGGGGTGGGGCCCGTGCGGCCCGCCCCGTGCGGGTACCCGGGACGCCCCGGGGCCCGGAGCGCAGCGGCCCCCGCCCTGGTCCGGGGCGGGGGCCGCTGCGCACGGGGGGGTGTCAGCTCTCGTCGAGGCCCCACCAGGGCGACGGCGTGGAGCCGCTGAAGACGTCGCCGAAGAGGGCGGGGTAGGACGGGGCGCCGACGTCGGCGGGGGCGAAGGACGTCACGCCGCCGCGGGCCGGGTCGCCGGACGGCACGGACCAGACGGCGCCGTGCCGGTCGTTCTCACCGGGCGCGGAGACCGCCAGATCGGCGTGGCCGTCGCCGTTGGCGTCCAGCAGCCGCACGCCGGCGCCGAACATGTCGCCCGCCTCGGCGACACCGGGCACGCCGGGGCTGTCCTGGCTGAAGGCGACCGCGCCGGTGCCGGTCAGCCCCTTGTCGGAGCCCTTGAGCAGCACCACCGAACCGGCCTGCTTCTTGGTGCCGACGGCCTCGCCGGGCACGCCGACGGCCAGCTCGTCGCGGCCGTCGCCGTCGGTGTCACCGGCGGTGAGGGAGGCGCCGAAGACGTCGCCCTCCTCGTTCGCCCCGGGCACGCCGGGCGTGGCCTGGGTGAACGTGTCGGTGCGGCTGCCGAGGCCGGAGTCGGTGCCGTAGCGGACCTTGACGGTGCCGGAGTCGCCCCAGGGACCCTCGATGACGCCGCCCGGCGCCTCGCGCCAGGCGAGGTCCGCGCGGCCGTCGCCGTTGAAGTCGCCCATGGTGGCGGGCAGCGCCTCCGGGCCCTTGTCGGACTGCTTGGTCAGCCCCTTCGGGCCGCCGAGGAGGATGGCGCCGGGGCGGGACGACTCCTCCATGGAGCGGGCGACGAACACGTCGTCGGCACCGTCACCGTTGAGGTCGCCCGCGGTCACGGACAGCACCTCCGAGTCGCCGTCGGCCACCGACACGGTCTGCTCGTGCGCGGGCTTGCCGTCCCGGGTGAACGGACCCTGGAGCAGCTTGGCCTGCTTCTCGTCCATGTACGCGGTGGTGAAGAGGTCCTGGTGGCCGTCGCCGTTGAAGTCGCCGCCCGCGATGTTGCGGGCGTGGTCCAACGTGACGGCGCCCTCGCCGCTCAGGCCCTTGCCCTTGGTGCCCCACAGGGCGAGCACGGTGTCCTGTGTCCCGGACTTCACGACGACGGCGAGGTCGGTGACCCCGTCGCCGTCCAGGTCGCGGGCGACGAGTTCGCTGCCGAAGACGCCCTGGACGGACGGGATGCCGGGCGTCTTGGCGCTGATGACGGTGCGGGTCGCCGGGTCCAGCCCGTGTGCGGAGCCGTAGACCACGGTGAGGTACCCGGGGTTGTCACCGCCCGTCGTGGGGGCGGCGATGACGAGGTCGTTGTAGCCGTCGCCGTTGAAGTCCTCCTTCAACGCGGTCTTCTTGGCGGCTGCCCGGGGGGTGCTGCCGGGATCGCTGCCGCCGGACGTGACGGCGCCCGCGGTGACGGCGAGCGCCCCCACGACGACGACTCCCACGCCTGCGGCTATCGCTCCCCTGGTGCGCTTGCGCACTCGGCCTCCTGGAGATCAGTGGTTCGCGTATTCCCTACGCCTGCCTTCGTACGGTGTCCGGGCCCGCCGGACACCGCCCCCGTCCCCCTTCGAGGGGGATGCCGTCCCGCGCTCCGTGGCCGGTGGCGCACCCCGGGGCGGCGGGAGGTCACCTACGGGGACTGCGGAAGGACCCCTGCCGGTTGCATTCCCGTTGCCTCGTGATTGCTCTGTGATTGCCTTGTGATTGCCCTTTGTCGTACGGGCGTTGAGGAATGCGGTGCCCCGGGCCGTACGGCGGGCGGGCCGGCGGCGGCGCCGCGGGTTTTCCACACCCCTCCCCCTTCCGGACACGCCCTGGCAGGATTCCGGTCATGTTTCCGGCGATCCCGTCGCTCTCCGCGCTCCCCCGCCGCCTGACCGGGGCGCTGCGCCGCCCGCTGCCCGCCGTGGTCTGCGCCACGGCGGCGCTCGCGCTGCTCGCGTGGTGGCTGCTGCCGCTGGGCGGCGCCCCGTCCCCGCGCGGCACCGTGACGCTGGCGACGGGCGTCCCCACCGGCGTGTACGCGCGCTACGGCGAGCTGCTGCGACAGGACCTCGCCCGCGACATGCCGCAGCTGGACGTCCGGCTGACGCGCAGCGAGGGATCCCTGGACAACCTGCGCCAACTCACCTCCGGGCGCGCCGGTTTCACCATCGCCACGGCCGATGCGGTCGCCGCGTACCGGGAGCGCGGCGAGGCGGGCGCACGCTCGCTGCGGGCCTGCGCCCGGCTCTACGACGACTACATGCAGCTGGTCGTGCCGGAGGGATCGCCGGTGCGCTCCGCGAAGGATCTGCGCGGGCTGCGGGTGGGCGTGGGCGCCGACGGTTCGGGCGTACAGCTGATCACCCGGCGGCTGATGGCGGCGGCGGGCCTGGACTTCGACCGCGACATCCGTGCGGTGCGGGTCGGCATCGACACCATGCCGGAGCTGCTGCGCCACGGGAAGCTGGACGCGTTCTTCTGGTCGGGCGGGCTGCCGACCGGCGCGGTGCAGCACCTGGAAGCCCGGTTCCCGGTCCGCCTGGTCCAACTCGGCGACCTGGCGGCCGCGTTGCACCGCCAGGGCGGGCAGTCGCGTTACTACCGGGAGGCCGTGATGCCGGCCGACGCCTATCCGCGGGCGCAGCACGGCCAGGGCGTGAAGACGATCGCGGTGGCCAATCTGCTGGTCACCACCGACCGGGAGGACGCGGTGCTGACGGAGGCGATGACCCGGACGGTGATACGCAGCCGGGACGCGATCGGCGAGGAGGTGCACGCCGCGCAGAAGGTGGACCTGCGGACGGCGGTCTTCACCGATCCGTTGGAGCTGCACCGGGGCGCGCGGCGGTACTACGTGTCCGAGAAGCCCTGAGCGGCGCGGCCCGGCGCCCGGCTCCGAGGAGTCCGGGGGCCGGGCCGCGCATCGGCTCAGGCCGCGGGCGTACCGCCGGGGCGGCGGCCCGAGCGGCTGCGGCGCGGCCGGCGGCGGCTGCCCGTCGCGCCGCCGCCCGCACCGCCGCTGCCTGCGGGGTTGCGCCGTCCGCCGCCCGCGGGGCGCCGCCGGGCGGGCTGCTGCGGGGCGGGGGCCGCGAGCTGGACCGGCTCGCCCGAGGGGGTGCGGGCGCCGGTGATCCGTATCAGCTCGGCGTCGCCGGGGCGGACGGTGGCGGTGTCCGGGTCGATCTTCGCCTGGCGCATCAGCCGGGTCATGTCGCGGCGCTGGCCGGGGGTGACGAGCGTGACGACGGTGCCGGACTCGCCGGCCCGCGCGGTGCGGCCGCCGCGGTGCAGGTAGTCCTTGGCCTCGGTGGGCGGGTCGACGTTGACGACGAGGTCGAGGCCGTCGATGTGGATGCCGCGGGCCGCGACGTTGGTGGCGATCAGCGCGGTGGCGTGGCCGGTGCGGAACTGCTCCAGGGTGCGGTTGCGCTGCGGCTGCGACTTGCCGCCGTGCAGCGCGGCGGCGCGGACGCCCTGGCCGAGCAGGTGCTTGGTGAGCCGGTCGGCGCCGCGCTTGGTGTCCACGAACATGATCACGCGGCCCTCGCGGGCGGCGATCTCGGTGGCGGTGGCGCGCTTGTCGGTGTCGGCGACGTAGAGGACGTGGTGGTCCATGGTCGTGACGGTGGCGGCCGACGGGTCCACGGAGTGGGTGACCGGGTCGGTGAGGAAGCGGCGGACCAGTTTGTCGACATTGCGGTCGAGCGTCGCGGAGAACAGCATCCGCTGACCGTTCGGGTCGACCTTCTCCATGAGGCGGGTGACCTGCGGCAGGAAGCCCATGTCGGTCATCTGGTCGGCCTCGTCGAGGACGGTGACGGCGACCTGGTCGAGGGCGCAGGCGCCGCGGTCGAGAAGGTCGGCGAGGCGTCCGGGGGTGGCGACCAGCACCTCGGCGCCGCGGCGCAGCGCGTCGGTCTGCCGGTTGATCGAGGTCCCGCCGACGACGGTGGTGGTGCGCAGCCCGACCGCCTTGGCGTACGGGCCGAGTGCGTCGGCGACCTGTCCGGCGAGTTCGCGGGTGGGAACGAGCACCAGCGCCAGCGGCCGCTTGCTCTCCGCGCGGCGGCCGGCGGTGCGGCTGAGCAGCGCGAGGCCGAAGGCGAGGGTCTTGCCCGAGCCGGTGCGGCCCCGGCCGAGGACGTCGCGCCCGGCGAGCGTCGCGGGCAGGGTCGCCGCCTGGATGGGGAACGGTTCGGTGACTCCCTGCGCGCCCAGCGCGGTCAGAAGCTCCGGGGCCAGCGGCAGCTCCTCGAAGGAGGCCACCGGCGCGGGGGCGGGCGTCCGGGCGGGGGCGGGCGTCCGGGGGGACGTGCGGGGGGCGGCGCTGCGTCGCGGTGCGGTCGCTCGTGTCACTGAAGGCCCTTCGGGTCGGGTGAGGCGTGGTCGTGGTGACCGCGCACTCCCCCGTGGGACGGCACTCGGGACACGAGGCGTACGGGTGCGCGGTGGGGCGGGGCCGGTGCGGTCGCGGCAGCCGCGCCGTCCGCCGGTGCGGCGGGCGGGGCGACGGCGCCCGGTGCCCCGCCAAGACGGGACGGGGCCCGCACCGGCTGGCCGGTGCGGGCCCCGTCCGCGAGACGCGTGAGCGTCAGGCGGGGATGATGTTCTCCGCCTGCGGGCCCTTCGGGCCCTGGGTCACGTCGAAGGAGACCTTCTGACCCTCGAGGAGCTCACGGAAGCCCTGGGCCTGGATGTTCGAGTAGTGGGCGAAGACGTCGGGGCCGCCGCCGTCCTGCTCGATGAAGCCGAAGCCCTTTTCCGAGTTGAACCACTTCACGGTGCCGGAAGCCATAATTTTCTCCTTCATGGGGCACGGAGCCCGCACTGCGCGGACTCCCTGTCGCCGAGATGAGTGCCCGACACCGGAGGATTCCGGTAAAAACACGGAACGCCCGGGGCTACCAGCCTCCGGGCGCACACGACGTTCATGGGTACCACAACTGCAACGTCGTTCACAGTAGCACAGACCGGGACCGCCCCCCGTGCGGCGCGGAAGGCCCCGCCCCGTGGCGCCCCGCTCACCCCTCGTGCGGTGCGTCCCGCGGCACCGTCACCCGCACCTGGAGGCCGTGCGGCACCTGCGGGGCGAAGCGCAGGGTGGCGCCGCCCGCGGCGAGCAGGGCGCGGCTGATCGACAGGCCCAGCCCCGAGCCGGAGACGTTCTGGTGGCGGCCGCTGCGCCAGAACCGGTCGCCGATCCGGGCCAGCTCGTCGGCGGCGAGACCGGGTCCGCCGTCGGCGACGGTGATCCGTACGCCGTTGCCGCGCGGGGTGACGGAGACGGTGACGGGGCCGCCGGGCGGGGTGAACTTCAGGGCGTTGTCGACGATCGCGTCGAGGGCGCTGGAGAGGGCGACCGGGTCGGCCCAGCCGGTGACGGCGGCATGCCCCTCGTACGTCAGGCGCACGCCCTTGTCGTCGGCGAGCGGGCGCCAGGAGCCGACCCGCTCGGCGGCGAGCGCGGCGATGTCGGTGAGCTGGAGGTCGGCCGCGGCGTGCTCGGCGAGCGCGAGGTCGAGGAGGTCGTCCAGGACGCGGGCGAGCCGCTTGCCCTCGGTGCGTACGGAGGCGATCTCCGCGTTGCCCTCGGGGAGTTCCAGGGCGAGCAGTTCGATGCGGAGCAGCAGTGCGGAGAGCGGGTTGCGCAGCTGGTGGGAGGCGTCCGCGACAAAGGCGCGCTGCTGTTCGAGGACGTCCTCGACATGGTCGGCCATCTCGTTGAACGAGCGGGCCAGGCGCCGCAGTTCGGGCGGTCCGGCGGTGGGGGCGACCCGGGACTTCATCCGGCCGGTGGCGATGTCGTGGCTGGCCGCGTCGAGCACCCGCACCGGCCGCAGCACCCAGCCGGTGAGGCGGAACGCGGCGGCGACGGCGGCGAGCATCGCCGCGCACTCCCCGGCGGCGATCAGCAGCCAGCCGCGCAGGATGCGGTGGCGCAGCTGCCCGGTGGGCGAGTCGGTGACGACGACCGCGACCACGTCGCCGTCGCGGATGACGGGCGAGGCGACCGGGATGCGGCCGGTGTCGTCCCAGGGCCAGATCTGGTCGGGGTCGTGGCTGCGGTACCCGGCCAGCGCCTCCTTGAACGCCTGGGCGCCCGTGCCGTCCCACGCCACGCGCCAGTCGTCCGGGGCGACGGCCATCGGGGTGCGGTCGCGGTGGAAGACGCCGGCCCGGATGCCGTAGAGGTCGTGGTAGCGGGCGAGTTCCGCGGCGAGGGTGGCGCGGCGTTCGCCCTCGCCGCCGGGCGCCCGGCTGGCGGAGCGGTCGGTGACGAACTGCGCGAGGGAGGCGAACCGCGCCGCGTCGTCGATGCGGTCGATGACCACCTTCTGCTGCTCGACACCGGCGGTGATCACCGCGAGCGGGATGCCGAGGGCGAGCAGCACCCCGGCGAGCAGGACGATGAGGAGGGGGAGGAGTCGGGTACGCACGGACCTGCCGGGTCCCTCAGCCGGCCGGGGAGACGGGCGGGCGCACCGGCGCGGCGGGGGCGACGAGGCGGTAGCCGACGCCGCGGACGGTCTCGATGAGCGCGGGCATCCGCAGCTTGGCGCGGAGCGAGGCGATGTGCACCTCCAGCGTCCGGCCGGTCCCCTCCCAGCTGGTGCGCCACACCTCGCTGATGATCTGCTCCCGCCGGAAGACCACCCCGGGGCGCTGGGCGAGCAGGGCGAGGAGGTCGAACTCCTTACGGGTCAGCGGGACGGCCGTGCCGTCCACCGAGACCTGGCGGGTGGGGAGTTCCACGGTGACGGCGCCCAGCCGCAGCGCGTCGTCGGGGCCGCTCTCCTCGGTGCGCGCCTCGGCGGGGCCGGGCACGCCGCGGCGGCTGACGGCGTGGATGCGGGCGAGGAGTTCGCCGGTGTCGTAGGGCTTGACGACGTAGTCGTCGGCGCCGAGGTTGAGGCCGTGGATGCGGGAGCGGACGTCGGCGCGCGCGGTGACCATGATGACGGGCACGGCGCGGATCCGGCGGATGCGGCCGCAGACCTCGAAGCCGTCCTGGTCGGGCAGGCCGAGATCGAGCAGGACCACCGCGAACGGTTCGTCGTGGTCGGGCAGGAGCGCCTGGAGGGCCTCCTCGCCGTTGCGGGCGTGCACGACGGCGAAGCCGTGCCGGCCGAGCACCGCGGACAGGGCGGCGGCGACATGGTCGTCGTCCTCGACGAGCAGCAGTCTCATCGGCGCGGCCTCCTCCTCGGTGACGGCATGCGGGGACGGTGTGCGGGAACCACACGGCATCTACGGCGATGAACGGTGTGCACGTCAAGAGCCTGCAATGTCCCGGAGGCCATCCGTTACGCAGCCGGTACGCCCGGGGACACCGGGACGGCTCCGGGGCGCGGGGGACGGAGCGGCGCACCGTGCGGGCGCCCCGTGCGCCCGTGTCCCCGAAGCGGGACAGCGGGTTCCGGCCGTCGCGGCCGGATCGTGATGCTCAAGTTCCCCTCAGATGTAATGACGCAGGTCGCAGGCCGTCCTAATGTCCTGGCAACCGAGGAGGACGGAGCTACACGCCGATGAGCGAAGTATCGGGGACCGGGAGCACCGAGGCCCCCGCACCGGCCGGGGACCAGTTGGTCGTGCTGGACAACGTCAACAAGCACTTCGGCGCGTTGCACGTGCTCCAGGACATCGATCTGACGATCCACCGCGGTGAGGTCGTCGTGGTGATCGGGCCCTCCGGGTCCGGCAAGTCGACGCTGTGCCGCACGATCAACCGCCTGGAGACGATCGACAGCGGCGCCATCACCATCGACGGCAAGCCGCTGCCGCAGGAGGGCCGGGAACTGGCCAGGCTCCGTGCCGATGTCGGCATGGTCTTCCAGTCCTTCAACCTCTTCGCGCACAAGACGGTGCTGGAGAACGTGGTCCTGGGCCAGACCAAGGTCCGCCGCACGGACAAGGCGGCCGCCGAGAAGAAGGCGCGCGCCCTGCTGGACCGGGTGGGCGTGGGCACCCAGGCGGACAAGTACCCCGCGCAGCTGTCGGGCGGTCAGCAGCAGCGGGTGGCCATCGCCCGCGCGCTGGCCATGGACCCCAAGGTCATGCTGTTCGACGAGCCGACGTCGGCGCTGGACCCGGAGATGATCAACGAGGTCCTTGAGGTCATGCAGCAGCTCGCCCGGGACGGCATGACGATGGTCGTCGTCACCCACGAGATGGGCTTCGCCCGCTCCGCCGCCAACCGCGTGGTGTTCATGGCCGACGGCCGGATCATCGAGGAAGCGGAGCCGAACCAGTTCTTCAACAATCCGCGCAGCGACCGCGCGAAGGACTTCCTTTCGAAGATCCTGCACCACTGAATCCGCGGTCGGGCCACGATGACCGTCAACACCTGTTGCAGACAAAGGACTTTCACCATGAGGATGCGTAAGACGGCCACGGCGTGCGCGGCGGTGCTCGCGCTTTCGGCGACGGCGACGGCGTGCGGCGGCGAGTCGGGCACGGCGGGCGACAAGCCGGCCGGCGGCGATGTCTACAGCGGCACCTACAAGCCCGCGTCCGGCGTCAAGGTCGACTCCCCCGTGCTGCAGAAGGCCCAGAAGGCGCACCAGATCACCATCGGCGTCAAGGCCGACCAGCCGTTCCTCGGTTTCAAGGACACGTCGGGCAAGTACACCGGCTTCGACATCGAGATCGCGAAGATGGTCGCCGCCGACCTCGGGTTCTCCGACAAGGAGATCGTCTTCAAGACGATCGACTCCAACGTCCGTGAGACCACCATCTCCAAGGGCCAGGTCGACTTCTACGTCGGTACGTACACGATCAACGAGGAGCGCAAGCAGCAGGTCGACTTCGCCGGGCCGTACTACACCGCGGGTGCCGACCTGCTGGTGGCCCGCGACGACAAGTCGATCACCGGTCCGATGTCGCTGCGCGGCAAGAAGGTCTGCTCGATCGTCGGCTCCACGCCGCTGCAGGAGATCAAGAAGCCGAAGTACGGCGCCGAGACCATCGAGCTGTCGAAGTACTCGGACTGCGTCAAGTCGCTGCTCGACGGCCAGGTCTCGGCCGTCACCACCGACGACGCGATCCTCAAGGGCTACGCCGCGCAGCGCAAGGACAAGCTGCGGGTCGTCGACAAGCCGTTCACCAAGGAGCCGTACGGCGTCGGCCTGAAGAAGGGCGACAAGGCGCTGCAGGGCGCGATCACCGATGCGCTGGAGAAGCACATCAAGAACGGCGACTACAAGAAGGCGTACGAGGGCACGCTGGGCAAGTCCGGTTCGCCGTTCACCGGCGACACCGCGCCGGAGCTGCCGCTTCCGCGAGGCTGACGCGCTCGCGCCCCGCTTCGGAGGTGATCCGCGTCCGCCCGTCCACCGGGGCGGGCGGACGCGCCCTCCACCGCACTGCCAGGGCTGCGCCCCGTACGCCCGCCGCGCCGGGTGTGCGGGGCGCGCTGCCGTCCGCCGCGCGGGCCCCGCCCCCTTCCCGCCGCCGACCCGACCGCAACCGCGGAGACCCCATGAACGTACTCCTCGATCATCTTCCCGAGTTCCGTGACGGCTTCCTCGGAACCCTGGCGATCACCGCGGCCAGCGCGCTGCTGGCGCTGGTGCTCGGCCTCCTCATAGCCGGCTTCCGGGTCTCCCCGATCCCGCCGCTGCGGGCGTTCGGGACGGCCTGGGTCACGGTGTTGCGGAACACCCCGCTCACCCTGCTCTTCCTCGTCGCCTTCTTCGTCGTGCCGCAGATCCTCTTCCCCGGCACCAGCCCGTTCGTGCTGGCGACGCTGGCGCTGGGCTTCTACACCTCGTCGTTCGTGTGCGAGGCGGTGCGCTCGGGCATCTCGACGGTGCCGATCGGGCAGGCGGAGGCTGCCCGCTCGCTGGGCATGACGTTCTCCCAGACGCTGCGGATGATCGTGCTGCCGCAGGCCACCCGCACGGTGCTGCCGCCGCTCAGCTCCATCTTCATCGCGCTGACGAAGAACTCCGCCATCGCGGGCGCCTTCAGCGTGACCGAGCTGTTCAACGTCTCGAAGCTGCTGAGCGACAAGGGCTTCGCCATCGGCTGGATCTTCCTGTGGATCGCCCTGGCCTACCTCGTCATCACCTTCGCGATCAGCGGCCTCTTCCGGGTGCTGGAGCGGCGGATGGGGGTGGCCCGGTGAGCGGGGCCGGACGGCGGATCAGTACGACGTGGGTGCCGCGCGCAGGCGGGGCGGATCGAAGCGAGGTATCGGCATGAGCGGCGCCAGCGTTCTCTACGACGCACCGGGTCCGAAGACGAAGGCGCGCAACCGCCTGTACAGCATCGCCGGCGCGGTGGCGGTGGTCGCCCTGATCGCCTTCGTCATCGAACGGCTCAACGCCAAGGGCCAGTTCAAGCCCGAGATGTGGAACATCTTCAACTACGCGGACGTGCGGACCAATCTGCGCGACGGCGTGCTGACCACGCTGGAGGTCTTCGCGGTCGCCGCGGTCCTCTCGCTGGCACTGGGCGTGCTGCTGGCCGTGGCACGGCTCTCCGACCACAAGCCGGTGCGCTGGCTGGCGACCGGTTTCGTCGAACTCTTCCGCGCCATCCCGCTGCTGATCACCATCTACGTGCTGTGGGTGATCCTCCTCGCCAACCGCGACCTGCTCGGCCTGTCCGGCAACGGACCGCAGTTCTGGGCGCTGGTGGTGGGCCTGACCGCGTACAACGGCTCGGTGCAGGCCGAGGTGCTGCGCGCGGGCATCGTGGCGGTGCCGCGCGGGCAGAGCGAGGCGGCGTACGCGCTGGGCATGCGCAAGACTCAGGTCATGACGACGGTGCTGATCCCGCAGGCGGTGCGGGCCATGCTGCCGACGATCATCAGCCAGCTGGTGGTGACGCTGAAGGACACCTCCCTCGGGTACATCATCACGTTCGAGGAACTCCTCTACACCGCCCGCCAGATGAGCACCAACATCATCGTGAACGGCTCGGACACCTACGTTCCGGTCATCATCGTGACGGGCGTCATCTACGTCGCGATGTGCCTGGCGCTGTCCGGTCTGGCCACCTGGATCGAGCGGCGCGGCCGCCGCGCGAAGACCGGTGTGGCCCCGGCCACCGCCGCTCCCGCAGGTGATCCGGCCGCCGCGGCCGACACCGGCAAGGACCCGGCCGCCATGCCGTGACCGGCCGCTCGGCGACGGAGAGGACGAGGTGCGCGGGGGTGGCGGCGGGGCGGGGCGCCGCCCCGGTCACTTGACGCGGGCGGCCGCAGTGGGTTGCATACGCTGTGTGATCACGCACCGGGCTTCAACTGCCAGTTCCCGAACCGCCGCTTCGCCCCTGCGGGGCCGGGGAGCCACCTCGTGGACCCGGTGATCGTCGTGGGGGCGGGCCCGGTCGGCCTCGCCCTCTCCCTCTCGCTCGCCCGCCTGGGCGTCCCGTCCGTCGTCCTCGACGACGCCACCGGCCCGGAGCCCGTCCGCCCGGCCCGCACCGCGGTGCTGCGCGAGGACACCGCCGGGTACGTGGCGCGGCTGGGCTGCGCCCCCGCGCTCGCCTCGGCCGGCACCCGCTGGGCCGCCTGGCGTACGGTGCGCCGGCGGCGCCTGATGGAGCGCGTGGAGTTCGGCCCCGGCGGCACCGAGGCCTCCGGCGCCGGCGACGCGCCCGCCTCGCCCGTCCACCTCCCGCAGCACGCGCTGACCGGCGCGCTCCGCACCGCGCTGGAGGGCGAGGAGCTGGCCCGGATCGTCGGCGGCAGCCGCCTGGTGGAGCTGGAGCAGGACGCCGGCGGCGTCAGCGCCCACACCCGCGGCCCCGGCGGCACCTGGTGGCGCGGGAGTTTTCTGATCGGCTGCGACGGTCCGCGCTCCACCGTCCGCAAGCTGCTGGAGATCCGCTTCCCGGGCCGCACCTCCGTCGAGCGGCACGCGGTCGCCGCCGTGCGCGCGGAACTGCCCTGGCCCGGCGAGGCGCTGCTGCACCGCGCCCCCGGGCGGCACGGCGCCACGGAGTTCTGCGCCCGGCCGCTGCCGGACGGGGTGTGGCGGCTGGACTGGCTGCTGCCGCCGGGCCGCGATCTGGTCACCCCGGACGCGCTGGTGGCCCGGATCCGCGATTCGCTGGCGGGCTGGGCCGCCGAACCGGCCCCGTCGGCCGGCGCCGAGGCCGTTCCGCGACCGCCCCGCGGCCGCGGTCAGGCCCGCCCCGTACCGCCGTACGAACTCCTCGACACCGGCGTCCACACCGTCCACCACCGGCTCGCGCGGCGCTGGCGGCACGGGCGTGCCTTCCTCGCCGGGGATGCGGCCCATCTGCTCGGCGCGCTCGGGACGCAGGGCCTCGACGAGGGGCTGCGGGACGCCGAGAACCTCGCCTGGAAGCTGGCGCTCGCCTGGCACCACGGGGCGTCCGAGACGCTGCTGGACAGCTACCAGGCCGAGCGGCGCGGCGCGGTGGCCGCCCGGCTGCGCGCCGCCGACCAGGCACTTCCGCTGCTGCGGGACGGCGGTGCGGGCCGGCTGCGGCGCGCGCTGCCGGGCGCGGCACGCGGCGGCTCCGTGCTCTTGACCGACGGTCATCTGGGGCGGGGTCCGCTGGGGGCGCCGCCGGCCCACACCCGTTCGCCGCTCGCCCCGGCCCCGGCGCACACCGCGGCGACGCCGGTGGGCACGCTGCCCGGCGCGCCGGTCGCCGACGTCCCGGTGACCGGCGTCGACGGCGCGGTGGTCACGCTGCGCGAACGGCTGGGCCGGGGGCTGCTGTTGGTGCTCGTCGCGCCCGGTACGGGGGTGTGGGAGCCGCGGCACTGGCGGACCGCCGGGCTGATGCCGCGGCTGACCGGCGCCGCCGAGGGGCTGCCGCTCGCCACCGAGGTCCTGGTCGCCGAGGAGTACCCGGGGGCGGCCGCGCACACCGTGCTGCTGGTGCGCCCGGACGGCCATCTGGTCACCGCGATGTCCGGCGTCCGCCCGGCCGAGCTGTACGCCTGCGCGGACGCGGTACGCGGCGGCGCCTCCGGCGGGGCGGCACACCAGCCGCCGGACGGGGGCGGGGACGCGCCCGCCGGCGACGGGGCGGACGGCGGTTCTCCGGGCGCGGAACCCGTGGTTGACCCTGTTGACCCTGTGGGAACGTCCGTGTTTCACTCCGAACGTGACTGATCACGGCGCGCGTTTTTGGCGGAGGGTCCATCTCGACCTGCTCCGCTACGCGGGCTGCACCTGTCGTCCGTCCTGCTGATCCGCAGTTCCTCCCCCGCGCGCTCCCGGCCGTCCGGCCGTGGCGAGCGCGTCTCTTCGCGATCACTCAGGACGGTCTCCCGTGCCCGCTCTCCCCACTTCTGCCCGCCCTCGGACCGCCCCGCCCACGGGCGGTCCGAGCGCCGGTGAACTCCTCGACTTCGTCCGCCGCACCGCCGCGGACCCCGCCCTCATCGCCTCCCTCCCGCTCGATCCCGAGGGCCGCACCTGGCTGCGGCTGGACGGCCCGGACGGCAGCGAGGCCTGGCTGATCGGCTGGCCGCCCGGCACCGGCACCGGCTGGCACGACCACGGCGGCTCCCGCGGCGCCTTCGCCGCGGCCACCGGCGCACTGACGGAGGACTCCCTCACCGTCCAGCTCCCCACCGAGGGCTGGACGGTGCTGCATCTGGCCGACGGCGTCGACCGCACCCACGTCCTGACCGACGGCCGGGGCCGCGCCTTCGGCCCGCACCACGTCCACCAGGTACGGAACGCCTCGCCCGCCACCCACGCCATCTCGGTGCACGCGTACCACCCGCCCCTCCCCCTGATGCGGCGCTACAGCCGCACCGGTCCCCTCCTCCGCCTCGAAACGGTCGAACGTCCGGAGGACTGGGGATGAGCGCGGGGGCGTACGGGGCGCGGTCCGGGGATCGGTCCGGGGGCCGGGCCGGGTGGGGAGCGTCGAGCCGTACGGCCCGGCGGGCCGCGTGCCGGACCGGGCTGCGGACCGAACGCCCGGCTGGCTGCGGGGCGTCGAGCCGTCCCGCCCCGCGGGACGGGCACCGGGCCGGCCCGCGGTCCGGGGGCGGTGCCGGGCCCCGGACCGGGGTACGCGACGGATCGGGCGGAGCCACGGAGGCATCGCGGCGACCGCGGATTCACCACGGGAAGGCGGAGGTGGGCAGTTGAGCGCCATCGACACCCTGCTGGCGCAGGCCCGGTCCCGGCTGCAGCGGCTGGACCCCGCTCAGGCGGCGGCGGTACAGCGGGCGGGCGGCCTCCTCGTCGACATCCGCTACGCGGCGCTGCGCGCCCGCGACGGCACCATCCCCGGCGCACTGATCGTGGAACGCAACGAGCTGGAGTGGCGCCTCGACCCGACGGGTGACCACCGCGCCCCGGAGGCGACCGGCCACGATCTGCACACCGTCGTCGTGTGCAACGAGGGGTACGCGTCGAGCCTCGCCGCCGCCTCCCTCCATCAGCTGGGGCTGCACCGTGCCACCGATCTGATCGGCGGCTTCCAGGCCTGGCGCGCCGCGGGCCTCCCCGTCACCCCCGGCACGGCGCCACCCGCCACCGGCTGATGGGAAAGCGCCCGGCCGCGCCACCGGTCGGGCGGCCCGGGCTGTGACGGCGGCTCGGGCCCGGGCTGTGCCGCCGGCTCGGGCCCGGGCTGTGCCGCCGGCTCGGGCCCGGGCTGTGCCGCCGGCTCGGGCCCGGGCTGTGCCGGTCAGGACTGTGCTGATCAGGACTGGCCGGGCCTGCGCCGGCGGTGCTCCGGCCGCGCCTCGGCTTTTCTTGGTCGGACACGGATCTGCTCCGGCCTACTCCAGCCCGCGCCGACGCCATGCCCCGGCATTCGCTGGTCGCACGCGGGGCCGGCCCGGACCGCGCGGGTCTACCCGTGCTCGCTGTGGCCCTGAATCCGGCACCGGACGGCCGGGAGCCGGAGATGTGACAGGCCCCGGCGCGGGGGCACGCCGGGGAGCGGGGCGCGCCGAGGCGGCCGGTGCGGGGCACGCCGGGGAGCGGCGGGCCGGGGCGGCCGGTGCGGGCCGGGGCGGCCGTCCGTGCGCGGCGCGGCGCGGTCTCCGCCCCATCACCGCACCGCTACTCCTGTGCCCACTGCTCCAGCAGTGCGGAGTCCTCCCCTTCCTCCTCCAGTGCCTGGCGGACCACCCGCAGGGCCAGGCCCTCGGAGTAGCCCTTGCGGGCCAGCATTCCGGCGAGCCGGCGCAGCCGCTTGTCGCGGTCCAGGCCCCGGGTGCTGCGGAGCTTGCGCTCGACCAGCTCCCGGGCGGTGGCCTCCTCCTGCTCGGGATCGAGGCGGCCGATCGCCTGGTCGATGACCTCGGACTCCACGCCCTTGGTCCGCAGCTCGCGGGCGAGCGCCCGCCGGGCCAGGCCCCGCCCGTGGTGCCGGGACTCCACCCACGCATCGGCGAACGCCGTGTCGTCGATGAGCCCGACCTCCACGAAGCGGGAGAGCACCTCCTCCGCAGCCTCCTCGGGGATGTCCCGCTTGCGCAGGGCGTCCGCGAGCTGGCTGCGGGTGCGCGGTGACCCGGTGAGCAGGCGCAGGCATATCGCCCGTGCCTGCTCCTCGGGCGTCCGCGGAGACCCCTGCCCGGCCCTCGACGGGGAGGGGTCACCGCTGTCGTCACGGCCACCACGGCCCTTACGGTGTCCGGCACCGCCCGTGGCGTGACCGCCGCCGTCGGGCCATTCCGTTCGCCGCGTCATGGCGGACTAGCTCTTGGCCGCGGCGGCCTTGGCACCCTTGGCGCCCTTGGCCGCGGGCGCCGGAACCGACTTCGCGGGCTCGGCCGGCCCCGCGGCGTCCGGGCCCGGCTCCGCCGCCGGGTCCTGCGGCTTGACGCCGATGCCCAGCTTCTCCTTGATCTTCTTCTCGACCTCGTTGGCGAGGTCCGGGTTGTCCTTGAGGAAGTTGCGGGCGTTCTCCTTGCCCTGGCCGAGCTGATCGCCCTCGTACGTGTACCAGGCACCCGACTTGCGGATGAACCCGTGCTCCACGCCCATGTCGATCAGGCCGCCCTCACGGCTGATGCCCTGGCCGTAGAGGATGTCGAACTCGGCCTGCTTGAAGGGCGGGGCCACCTTGTTCTTGACCACCTTGCAGCGGGTGCGGTTACCGACCGCCTCCGTGCCGTCCTTGAGGGTCTCGATACGGCGGATGTCGATGCGCACCGAGGCGTAGAACTTCAGGGCGCGGCCACCGGTCGTGGTCTCCGGCGAGCCGAACATCACGCCGATCTTCTCGCGGAGCTGGTTGATGAAGATCGCGGTGGTCTTGGACTGGTTGAGCGCGCTGGTGATCTTGCGCAGCGCCTGGCTCATCAGCCGGGCCTGGAGACCGACGTGCGAGTCACCCATCTCACCCTCGATCTCCGCCTTCGGCACCAGGGCCGCGACGGAGTCGATGACGATGAGGTCGAGGGCGCCGGAGCGGACCAGCATGTCCGTGATCTCCAGGGCCTGCTCACCGTTGTCCGGCTGGGACAGGATCAGTGCGTCCGTGTCCACGCCGAGCTTCTTGGCGTACTCGGGGTCGAGCGCGTGCTCGGCGTCGATGAACGCCACGGAGCCGCCGGCCTTCTGGGCGTTGGCCACCGCGTGCAGGGTCAGGGTCGTCTTACCGGAGGACTCCGGTCCGTAGACCTCCACCACGCGGCCGCGAGGGATACCGCCGACACCCAGCGCCACGTCGAGCGCGGTCGACCCGGTGGGGATGACCTCGATGGGTTCGTTCGGCCGCTCCCCCATGCGCATCACGGCGCCCTTGCCGAATTGCCGTTCAATCTGTGCGAGCGCGGCGTCGAGCGCCTTCTCGCGGTCAGTGCCTGCCATGGGTTCCACCCGATTTGCTTGAGTCGATCGCTTCACGTCCACGACGCTAACGCCTGCCACTGACAATGCGCCCGGACCCGGCTCCGGCCTGTGGACAACTCGGCGATGAAGCCCCGGGACTTTCGCTCCGGCGTACAGGTCGGACCCTCATGAGAATAGATGTTCGATTTTGCTGTCAAGCGGATCATGCGGCCGGTCCGCCGTCGTCCCGTACGCCCTGCCCTGCGCCGCCGAAGGCAGACCGGCCCGGAGCACCGGCGCCCGGCGGAGTGCCGGCCACCGGCGAAACCCGGTGGCCGTCCGGACCCGGCCCTGCCTACGTTCGGCCGCATGGCTGACGACTGCTTCGCGCATCCACGGCTCGCCGCGCTCCACGATCCGCTCGACCCCGACCGCAGCGATCTCGACGCCTACCTCCGGATCGCGGAGGACCTCGGGGCACGCCGGGTGCTGGACATCGGCTGCGGCACAGGCACCTTCGCCCTCCTCCTGGCCGACCGCGGGATCGAGGTCGTCGGCGTCGATCCCGCCCGGGCGTCCCTCGACGTCGCCCGGGCCAAACCGGGCAGCGGGCGCCTGCGCTGGATCTGCGGCGATGCCGCAGACCTCCCGCCGCTGCGGGTCGACCTGGCGACGATGACGGCGAACGTCGCCCAGGCCATCGCCGATCCGCGGGCATGGCGGCAGACGCTGCGAGGAGCCCACGACGCGCTGCGGCCCGGCGGGCACCTGGTCTTCGAGACCCGCGATCCGGCCGAACGCGCCTGGGAAGGGTGGACCCGCGAGAACTCCCACCGCGTGACGGAGGTACCGGGCGTCGGCTCCGTCGAGAGCTGGGTCCAGCTGGTCGAGGTGCGCCGCCCTCTGGTGACGTTCCGCTGGACCTATGTGTTCGCCGCGGACGGGCAGGTGCTGACCTCGGATTCGACGCTGCGCTTCCGGGAGCGGGACGAGGTCGAGAGGGATCTGGTCACGCACGGCTACGTGGTCGAGGACGTGCGCGGCGCCCCCGACCGCCCGGGGAGGGAGTTCGTCTTCCTGGCCCGGCGCCGCTGATCTCCGCCAGTTCGCACCGCCCCGGGCCCGACGGCGCAGGATCGCGCCCCGCGCCTGGCGCAGCACGTCCGCCCACCTCCCCACGCGGCGAACCGCCCGCCGGCCGCCCGGCCCTCACTCACCCTCCGTGCGCCGTGAGCCGGTACCCCTCCGGACCCTCGAAGGAGAACATCGGCCCGAAGGGGCTGTCCGCCATCGGCGTCAGGATCGTGACGCCGGCGGCGGCGAGGCGGTCGTGGAGCTGCTGGGCGTCCGGGGTGCGGAACCAGAGCACCACGCCGAGGCCCGGCCGTGCGGCGTCGGTGAGGTCGACATCCGGGAACACCTCGCGGACCGCGAACGGGATCGGTGCGGTGTCGAAGACGACCGCATGGGACGGCGAGGACGGGGAGCGGCGCCATCCCAGGTGGCGCTCGCAGAAGGCGGCTGCGGCCTCCACGTCACGGACCTGCAGGGCGACGAAGCCGGGGCCGTCGACGGCAACAGACATGGTTTTTCCTCAACTCGCTTTCATGTCAGGATTTTGACATGGGGGAGGCTAGGGCCCGCCCGACAGGCATGTCAAAATGCTGACATGAAAGAGAGTGTGCCACCGGAGCCGTCCCACCCCGCGGACGACATCACCCACCACCTGGGTTATCTGCTCAAACGCGCCCAGGCGGCCCTGCGCGGCGCCATGGACAAGGTGCTGCGCGAGCACGGGTTGACCGTGCCGCAGTACTCCACGCTGGAGCTGCTGGCGCTGCACCCCGGGATGTCCAACGCCGACCTCGCCCGCGCGACCTTCGTCACCCGGCAGTCCGGCAACGTCGTCCTGCGGGGGCTCCAGGACGCCGGGCTGATCACCCGCCCCGCCACCGCCGATCACGGGCGGGCCCGGCCCGCCCGCCTCACCGACGAGGGGCGGGCCCGGCTGGCCACGGTGCAGGCCGCCGTCCACGCCGTCGAACAGCGCATGACCGACGCGCTGCCGCCCCGGCGCGTCACCGCGCTCCTGACCGACCTCGACCTCATCGCGGCGGCCCTGGAGGAGTGACCCGGCGCCCCGTGCGCCTAGGAGCGCCCGGTCTGCTCGTCCTCTCCCGCCGACTCGTCCCCCGGTGCCTTCGGCCCCTCGGGGCCGTCGCGGTGCAGTCCCCGCCGGACCCGGGCCAGCGCCTGGGCGGCGCGGCGGGAACGGTGGCCGCCGTGGGCCCTCGGGTCGGTCACCTCGTACCGCTTGACGTACGCGCTCAAGAACGCCTGCAGGGTCGCCGTCGCGGGGATCGCGATCAGCGCGCCGACGGCGCCCATCAGCGCCGTTCCCGCGATGACGGAGCCGAAGGCGACGGCGGGGTGGATGTCGACCGTGCGCGCGGTGATCCGCGGTTGCAGCAGGTAGTTCTCGAACTGCTGGTAGACCACGACGAACGCGAAGACCCACAGCGCGTACCAGGGGTCGACGGTGAAGGCGATCAGAATGGGCAGGGCCCCTGCGAGATACGTGCCGATGGTCGGGATGAACTGCGAGACCAGGCCGACCCAGACGCCCAGCGCCGGCGCGTAGGGCACCCCGAGGATCTCCAGCAGGACGTAGTGGGCGAACCCGGAGATCAGCGCCATCAGGCCGCGCGAGTAGAGGTAGCCGCCCGTCTTGGCGACCGCGATCTCCCAGGCGCGCAGCACCTCCGCCTGGCGGCTCGGCGGCAGCACGGAGCACAGCGCGCGGCGCAACCGGGGGCCGTCGGCCGCGAAGTAGAACGAGAACAGCGCCACCGTCAGCAGGTTGAACAGGCTGCCCAGCACCGTCGCGGAGACGGCGAGGACGTTGTTGGCGCTGTCCTGGACGTACTTCTGCAGCCAGTCGGAGTTGAGGAGGTTGTTCTGCACCTCCAGCCGCGACAGATGGGTGTGGAAGGTGCTGTTCGCCCAGCTGATCACGGAGTCCAGGTACTGCGGGAACTCCTCGACCATGGTCGCGATCTGGCCCGCGACCATCGAACCCAGGAGCGCGAAGAAGCCCGCCGCGGCGACGAGGATGCCGAGGAAGACCGCGCCGGTGGCGAGGCCGCGCCGGACGCCCCGGGCCGCCATCCAGTCCACCGCGGGCTCGACGGCCAGCGCGAGGAAGAAGGCGATCAGGATGTTCAGCAGCAGGCCGACGAGCTGGTGGAATCCCCAGCTGGCGAGCTGGAAACAGGCCACCAGCGCGAGCGCCAGCACCATGGCGCGCGGCAGCCAGCGCGGCATCCGCGCGTCCGGCGGCTGGGAAGGTCGTCGGTCGTCGCTGAGCGTGTCTTCATTCGCGGGCACCGGCCCAGTGTCGCTCACCCGTACGGCGTTCCCGGCCGTCCCCCGGGGTTCGGCCACGGTCCACCCGCGGCGGGGCGGTCAGCGGCGCTCGTCCGGTACGTCCATGGTGACGCAGACCACCCGCCACACCTCCTTGGCGCTCCAGCCCGCCGCCAGCGCCTCGTGGACGGTGCGGCCCCCGAGGCCGGACATCACGTGATCGCGGGCGAAGGAGTCGGCGTACGCCGGTCCGAAGTGGTCCGCCATCCGCTGCCAGAAATCCGTCAGCCTCATGAATCCCGTCTCCTCATGGCCCCGGCCCCGTCCGTCCGCAGGTCCGCGGCCGGAGCGGCACCGTGCTCCCCGCAGCGTATGCCCTCCCCGGCGGGGCGCGTCGCCGTCAATCCGGCGCCCTTGGTGTCCCGCCCTGGGAGGGCGTGGGCCCCGGTGCGGTGCGCCGGGGCGTGATCCGGCCCTACGGTGCGGGGCATGGCCGAAACCGCAAGCCCGTCGCCGTCCCCGCTGGCCCGTGCCGAGCGCTTCGTGTGGCTCACCGCCCGGGTGCTCGAACAGCGGCTCTTCGCGTTCCACTTCCTGGGCGGCGGTGACACCCCGGTGGAGCGGGCGCTCGCCGCGTACCGCAACGACGACGGCGGGTACGGCCACGCCCTGGAGCCGGAGCTGCGCGGTCCGGCCAGCCAGCCGCTGCACACCGCGCACGCCCTGGGGGTGCTGGACCGCATCGGGCGCTGCGACAGCCGTCACATCGAGCACGTCTGCCGCTATCTGACGCGGATCTCGACCCGGGACGGGGCGCTGCCCGCGCTGCGTCCGCCGGCGCACGGGTACCCGGTGGCGCCGTGGCTGCCGGCCACCGGCGATCCGCCCAGTTCCCTGCTGGCCACCGGGCCCGTGGTGGGCGTGCTGCACCGCAACGACGCCTGGCACGCGTGGCTGTTCCGGGCCACGGAGTACTGCTGGGCCGCCGTGGACGCCCTGACGGACACCCATCCCTACGAGGTCCGGGCGGCGCTCGCCTTCCTGGAGGGCGTCCCGGACCGCCCCCGCGCCGCGGCCGCCGCACACCGCCTGGGCACCCTCGTACGGGAGCGGGGCCTGGTCGTCCTCGATCCGGCGCGGGCCGCGGACGCCCCGCTCGCCCCGGGGTACGTGCCCGGGGAGCACCACTTCGCGTACGACTACGCGGCGACGCCCGGATCGCTCGCCCGCGGCTGGTTCACGGACGCGGAGCTGGCGCGGTCGCTGGACCATCTCGCCTCGCTGCAGCAGGGCGACGGCGGCTGGCCCGCCGACGCGTACGTCCGGCCGCCGGGCACCGCGGCGGAGAGCCGCCCGGTCGTCACGCTGCGGGCCCTGCTGACGCTGCGGGCGCACGGGCGGCCGCCGGGCTGAGCGGGGACGGCGGACGCGGAAGGCACGGGCCGCGGCGGGGCGGCATGCACGGCGCGCGGCCGTTCCGCTCTGCCGCGGGCGATCCGCCGCACCCGCCGTGAGCTGCGCGGATGCCGCGTGCCGGCGGCGTTGTCAGTGGGCCGGTGCACGATGGGGGGCATGGACGGGACAGCGCTCGATTCCTTCTCCGCCGCGACGCGCGGCTGGTTCACCGGCGCCTTCCACGCGCCGACGGCGGCGCAGGAGGGCGCCTGGAGCGCGCTGCGCGAGGGCTCGGACGTCCTGGTGGTGGCGCCGACGGGCTCCGGCAAGACGCTGGCCGCCTTCCTCGCCTCGCTGGACGCGCTGGCGAGCGCCCCGCCCCCGGCCCAGCCGAAGAAGCGCTGCCGGGTGCTGTACGTCTCGCCGCTGAAGGCCCTCGCCGTCGACGTCGAGCGCAATCTGCGCAGCCCGCTGACCGGCATCCGGCAGGAGTCGGTCCGCCTCGGACTGCCCGAGCCGGACATCACCGTCGGCATCCGCTCCGGCGACACCCCGGCCGCCGAGCGCCGCGCGCTCGCCACCCGCCCGCCCGACATCCTGATCACCACCCCCGAGTCGCTGTTCCTCATGCTCACGTCGTCCGCGCGGGAGGCGCTGGAGGGCGTCGAGACGGTGATCCTCGACGAGGTGCACGCCGTCGCCGGGACGAAGCGCGGCGCGCATCTGGCGCTCTCCCTGGAGCGGCTCGACGCGCTGCTGCCGCGCCCGGCCCGCCGTATCGGGCTGTCGGCGACGGTCCGCCCGGTGGAGGAGGTGGCCCGCTATCTGTCGCCGCGGCGCCGGGTGGAGATCGTGCAGCCGCCGTCCGGGAAGCGGTTCGACCTGTCGGTGGTCGTCCCGGTGGAGGACATGGGCGAGCTGGGCGGCTCGCCCGTACGGGAGGGCGTGGCCGGGGAGAAGCCGTCGATCTGGCCGCAGGTCGAGGAGCGGATCGCCGATCTGGTGCAGTCCCACCGCTCGACGATCGTCTTCGCCAACTCCCGCCGCCTCGCGGAGCGGCTCTGCAACCGCCTCAACGAGATCGCCCACGAGCGGGCCACCGGCGAGCCGCTCCCGGAGGACCACTCCCCGGCCGAGCTGATGGGCCAGGCCGGCGCGGCCGGGGGCGCGCCCCCGGTGCTGGCCCGCGCCCACCACGGTTCGGTCTCCAAGGAGCAGCGGGCCCTGGTGGAGGAGGATCTCAAGGCGGGCCGGCTGCCGGCCGTCGTCGCCACCTCCAGCCTGGAGCTGGGCATCGACATGGGCGCGGTCGATCTGGTGATCCAGGTCGAGTCGCCGCCGTCGGTGGCGTCCGGGCTGCAGCGGGTGGGCCGGGCCGGGCACCAGGTGGGCGCGGTGTCGAAGGGCATCGTCTTCCCGAAGTACCGCGGTGACCTGGTGCAGTCGGCCGTGGTCACCGAGCGGATGCGGACGGGCGCCATCGAGGCGCTGCGGGTGCCCGCCAATCCGCTCGACGTCCTGGCGCAGCAGCTCGTGGCGATGACGGCGCTGGACACCTGGGACGTCGGGGAGCTGCTCGCCCTGGTGCGCCGCGCGGCGCCGTTCGCCTCCCTCCCGGAGTCGGCGTTCACCTCCGTCCTGGACATGCTGGCCGGCCGCTATCCGTCCGACGCCTTCGCCGAGCTGCGGCCGCGCCTGGTGTGGGACCGCGTCGCGCAGACGGTGACCGGCCGCCCCGGCGCCCAGCGGCTCGCCGTCACCTCCGGCGGCACGATTCCCGACCGCGGGCTGTTCGGCGTCTTCCTGGCCGGCGGCGACGGCAAGGGCGGCGGCCGGCGGGTCGGCGAGCTGGACGAGGAGATGGTCTACGAGTCCCGCGTCGGCGACGTCTTCACCCTCGGCACGACCTCCTGGCGCATCGAGGACATCACCCGCGACCGCGTCCTGGTGACCCCCGCCCCCGGGGTGCCGGGCCGGCTGCCCTTCTGGAAGGGCGATCAGCTCGGCCGCCCCCTGGAGCTGGGCCGGGCGCTCGGTGCCTTCCTCCGCGAGATCGGGGCACTGCGGCCCGAGGAGGCGCGGGCCCGGCTCGCCGCCGCCGGTCTCGACGACTGGGCCTGCGACAACGTCCTCGGCTATCTCACCGAGCAGCGCCAGGCGTGCGGCCATGTGCCGGACGACCGCACCGTCGTCGTGGAGCGGTTCCGGGACGAGCTGGGCGACTGGCGCGTCGTGGTGCACTCCCCTTTCGGTGCGCAGGTGCACGCCCCGTGGGCGCTCGCCCTCGGCGCGCGGCTGGCCGAGCGGCACGGCATCGACGCCCAGGTGATGCACGCCGACGACGGCATCGTGCTGCGGCTACCCGACGCGGATCTGCTGGGCCTCGACCTCCTCGACGGGCCGGGCGGCGGCGCGGGGCCCGCGGCGGGCGCGGAGTTCGACCCGGAGCAGTCGCCGGTCGGCGCCGCCGATGTCGTCCTCGATCCGGGCGACGTCGATCAGCTGGTCACCGACCAGGTGGGCGGCTCGGCGCTGTTCGCCTCCCGCTTCCGGGAGTGCGCGGCGCGCGCCCTGCTGCTGCCGCGGCGCAGCCCCGGCCGGCGCACCCCGCTGTGGCAGCAGCGCCAGCGTGCGGCCCAACTCCTGCAGGTGGCGAGCGAGTTCGGCTCGTTCCCGATCGTCCTGGAGGCGGTCCGCGAATGCCTCCAGGACGTGTTCGACGTCCCCGGGCTGACGGAGCTGATGGGCGACATCGAGGCCCGCCGGGTCCGCCTGGTGGAGGTCACCACCCCGGAGCCGTCCCCGTTCGCCCGCTCCCTCCTCTTCGGCTACGTCGCGCAGTTCCTGTACGAGGGCGACTCCCCGCTCGCCGAGCGCCGGGCCGCCGCGCTGTCGCTGGACTCCCGGATCCTGGCGGAGCTGCTGGGCCGGGCGGAGCTGCGCGAGCTGCTGGACCCGCAGGTGCTGGCGGAGCTGGAGCGGGAGTTGCAGTGGCGCACCGACGACCGCCGGGTCAAGGACGCCGAGGGCGTCGCCGACCTGCTGCGGGTGCTGGGGCCGCTGACCGACGCGGAGCTGGCCGAGCGGGGCGCCGACCCGGCCTGGGCCGAGGAGCTGGCCGCGGCGCGCCGCGCGATCCCGGTGCGGCTGGCGGGCACCGCGCACTGGGCCGCGATCGAGGACGCCGGACGCCTCCGCGACGCCCTGGGCACGGCGCTGCCGGTGGGCGTCCCGGAGGCGTTCACCGAGCCGGTGGCCGATCCGCTGGGCGATCTGCTGTCCCGGTACGCCCGCACCCACGGCCCGTTCACCTCCGAGCAGGCCGCGGCCCGCTTCGGCCTGGGCCCGGCGGTCACCGACGGCGCCCTGCAGCGGCTGGCGGCGGCCGGCCGCCTGGTGCAGGGCGAGTTCCGCCCGCCCGCCGCCCATCCTTCCCCGGAAGCGCCGAGCGCCACCCCCCTCCACGGCCTCGGCCAGGAGTGGTGCGATGCGCAGGTGCTGCGGCGGCTGCGGCGCCGTTCGCTGGCGGCGCTGCGCGAGGAGCTGGAGCCGGTGCCGCCCGCCGCGCTGGCCGCGTTCCTGCCCCGGTGGCAGCAGGTCGGCACGCCGCGGCTCACCCCGGGCGCCGCCCGTCCGCCGCAGGGCGCCGCCCCCGGGCTGCGTGGGATCGACGGACTGGTGCGCGCCGTCGAGCAGTTGCAGGGCGCGCCGGTGCCCGCCTCCGCGCTGGAGAAGCTCGTCCTGCCGTCCCGGGTGGCGGACTACTCCCCCGCGCTGCTCGACGAACTCACCGCCACCGGCGAGGTGGTGTGGGCGGGCGCGGGCGCGCTGCCCGGCAAGGACGGCTGGCTCACCCTCCATCTCGCCGACACCGCCCCGCTGTCGCTGGCGTCGCCGCTGCCCCTGGAGATCTCGGCGCTGCACGCCTCCGTCCTGGACGCCCTCGCGCCCGGGTACGGCCTGTTCTTCCGTCAGCTCGCCGACCGGGTCCGCGCCACCACCCACCCCGAGGTCACCGATCCGCAACTCGCCGACGCGCTCTGGGAGCTGACCTGGTCGGGCCGGCTCACCAACGACACCCTGGCGCCGCTGCGCGCCCTGCTCGGCTCGGGCCGCACGGCCGGCTCCACCGCGCACCGCGCCCGCCGCTCGGTGCCCCGCGGCCGCTACGGCACCGCCGTGACGATGCGCACCGGCCGGCCGACGGCCTCGCGCTCCGGTCCGCCGACCGTGGGGGGCCGCTGGTCGCTGCTGCCCGCCCCGGAGCCCGATCCGACGCATCGCGCGCATGCCCTGGCCCGTACGCTCCTGGACCGCCACGGCATCGTCACCCGCGGCGCGGTCGCGGCGGAGGGCGTCGAGGGCGGCTTCTCGGCGGCGTACCGCGTGCTGGCCGCGTTCGAGGAGAGCGGGCAGGCACGCCGGGGCTATGTCGTCGAGGGGCTGGGCGCGGCCCAGTTCGCGATGGACGGCGCGGTCGACCGGCTCCGCGCGGTGCACAACCGCCGCGAGCGTGACGCCGCGGACGACTTCGCCCCGGCGTCGGAGCGGGGCGGCGACGGCCCGCAGCGGGCGGTGGTGCTCGCGGCGGCCGATCCGGCCAACGCCTACGGCGCGGCCCTGCCGTGGCCCGAGCCGCCCGCGGGCTGCACCCACAAACCGGGCCGCAAGGCCGGTTCCCTGGTCGTCCTGGTCGACGGCGAGCTGACGCTCTACATGGAGCGCGGCGGCAAGACCCTGCTGCTGTGGCCGCTCGGCACGGACGCGGACGGGCCCCGGCCCGACGCCCGGCTGTGCCAGGCGGTCGAGGCGCTGGCCGCCCTCGCCCGCGCGGGCGCCCTGGGCGCGGTCACCACCGAGCGGATCAACGGCATATCCGCCCTGACCTCCCCGTTCGCCGCCCTCCTGGAAGAGGCGGGGTTCCACCCCACGCCGCGGGGGCTGCGGCTGCGGGCCTGAAGGAAGCGGCGCGGCGGGCGGGGCGGGCCCACGGCTCCGGATGTCCCGGGCGCCGGTCCGGGGTGCGGGCCGCCCGGGGCACCCACCACCGGGCGGCCCGCACCTCGCCCCGGGCCAAAGGCCGCAGCTCCGAACGCCCGGGACGGCCCCCACCGTGGGCATCATGGGTCCATGCCCGAAGGTGACACGGTCTGGCGGATCGCCCGGCAGTTGCACGAGGCGCTGGCCGGAGAGGTGCTGGTCCGGTGCGAGCTGCGGGTGCCGCGGCTGGCGACGGCCGATCTGTCGGGCCGGACGGTCCGGGAAGCGGTCTCCCGCGGCAAGCATCTGCTGCTCCGCGTCGAGGGCGGGCTGACCCTCCACTCCCATCTGCGGATGGACGGCGCCTGGCGGATCCACGCGCCCGGCGAACGGTGGCGCGGCGGCCCCGCGCACCAGATCCGGGCCGTCCTCGGCACCGCGCACCGCACCGCCGTCGGCTACCGGCTGCCCGTGCTGGAGCTGGTGCGGACCGCCGACGAGCACCGCGTCGTGGGACATCTCGGCCCCGACCCGCTGGGCCCGGACTGGGATCCCGAGGAGGCGCTGCGCCGTCTGCTCACCGCCGCGGACCGCCCGCTCGGCGACGCCCTGCTCGACCAGCGCCTGCTCGCCGGGCTCGGCAACGTCTACAGGTGCGAGCTGTGCTTCCTCCTCGGCGCCTCCCCCTGGCTGCCGATCGGGCAGCTCCCCGACCCCGCCCGCGCACCGGCCCTCGCCCGGAAGCTGCTGGACGTCAACAAGAACCGCCCCGCCCGCCGCACCGTCCCCGGCGCCCGCCCCGACCGCCGCCTGTGGGTCCACGACCGCGCCGGCCGCCCCTGCCACCGCTGCGGCACCCTTGTCCGCCGCAGCGCACCGGGCCCCGCCCCCGACGCACGCGTCACCTACTGGTGCCCCACCTGCCAGCCGGGCCCCACCCCCGAACCCTGAAGGCCCCGCCCCGGTCCCACCCGGTCGGCCCGGTCCCGGTCCTGGCCCTGATCCTGGTGTTGGTTTCGATCCGGTCCCGGCTTTGGCCTCGGTCCCGATCCCGGCCCTGGCCCTGGCCCTGGCCCTGGCCCAGACCTTGATCCTGGCCTTCGTCCTGGTCCTGGTTCGCCCGACCGTCTCACCCCGGCGCACCGTGCCCGGCCCCCTGCCTGCCCGAACGCCCCCACGCCCCACACCCCACGCACCGCACGCCGAACCCGACGCCCCGCCTCACCACCCGCCCCGACCGACCCCGAACCCACCCCGCCCGAACACCCCGCACCCCACGCAGGCGCCCTACCGCCCGCCAAACCCACACCCGACCCCGGCCTCACCCCCGTCCCCCCTCGCCCCCGCTCCCCGGTCCCTTCCGCAGCCGCCCCCACAGCACCCCACGCACCGCGTCCGCGCCCGCCGCCCGCACCTCGTCGTACGACAGGAGCCCCGGTCCCCGCGCCCCGCCGCCCCGAGGCCGTCGCCGGCCCGCCCACGGCACGCAGTGCACCGGCAGCAGGCTCAGCCCCCAGCCCCCCGCGGCCACCGCCGATTCGACCGGTCCCGTGGTGGCCGGCCACCACAGCAGCCGGGCCGTCGCCCACCACCACACCGCCCCGGCCAGCACCGCGATCACGATCCGCCACCGGGAGCCGGCCCGCGGCCCCGGCCGCCCAGGGTGTGTGCGCGAAGTCCCGCCGTTCGCCCGGAGGGCGGGGCGCACGGCGTCCGGTGCGTGCCCTCGCAGGGCGGAGGGGCGCCCCGGTACACCCGATATCGGGGCGCCCCCGACAACGCCGCGACGGGGCGTGCCGGGCGTCGCGCGCCAGGCGGGACTCTGCGGCCACCCCCTGGCCCCCCGGCCTGCCGATGCGCGCCCCCCTGCTCCGTGTCCGCTCATCGCCGCCTCCTCCACCCGGCCGCCGTCCGGGCTCCGGCCGCCGCCCCGTACGACGCTAGTGGCGCCCCGAAGCGGTCCGGCAGGGCGCATCGGCGCTCCCCCGGCGCGCGTCCTCGGCGCGTCCGCACGCCGCCCGCGGTCCCGCGCACGCCCCCGTGCGGCCGCACCGATGGCGCGGCCGCGCGGCGGGTTTCCGGCGGGCGTCAGTGCGCCTCGGCCTGGAACATCCAGTGGTGTTTCTCCAGGTCGCCGGTGAGGCCGATCAGCAGGTCCTGGGTGACGGGATCGGGCGTCCCGGTCGCGTCGATCCGCTGCCGCATCCGCCCGATGACCACGCCCAACGCGGTGACCAGCGCCGCGACGCCGGCCTCGTCCTTGATCCAGCCGTCCGCGATCTCCGCGATGCCGGTGGTCTTCGCGACCGTCGCCGCCCGGCCGTCCGGCGACACCCCCACCGCGGACGCCCGCTCGGCGACCTCGTCCGCATGCGTCCGCGCCGAGGCGACCACCTCGTCGAGCTGGAGATGGACGGAGCGGAACCGCGGGCCGACGACGTTCCAGTGCACCTGCTTGGCGACGAGGGAGAGATCCACCAGATCGACCAGGGCGCCCTGCAGGGCCTTCCCCACGACGGCGCGGTCGGCGTCGGACAGCGTGCTCGTGACCACAGACATCCAGCTCCTCCTCCAGGGGACGAACGCCCCGGCACCAGAGGCCCGAAACGCTCGGGAATGTACGGGTTAGGTCATCGTATAAACGATCGGCCGACGGCGAGCAGTCGAGCGGCCGCGCCGGGCACCGCGCCCGCGGCGCCCAAGGGTCCGTGCGTATGCCACCGGTCGCACCCGGGCCCGAACGGCGCGGAGCCCCGCCCGGCTGATGCCGGGCGGGGCTCCGCGGATGGTCTGTGCAGTGCGTCAGGCGGCGACGCCGGCCACCACATCGGCCGGCGACTTGATCGTCACGCGGTCCTCCGCCACACCCGTCAGGGAGGCGACGGACACGGCGTTGAACGTGGGCCGCACCGGTGCGGGCACCGGGTCGGTCGCGGCCGCGGACTGTGCCAGTTCGGCGAGCGCCAGCTCGTCGCTGACCTCACGCATCAGCTCGGACATGCGCACATCCAGCGCGTCACAGATCGACGAGAGCAGTTCGGACGATGCTTCCTTCTGTCCTCGTTCGACCTCGGACAAATAGCCGAGCGACACCCGGGCGGAGGAAGAGACCTCGCGCAGGGTGCGGCCTTGGCGCTGACGCTGTCGGCGCAGCACGTCACCCAGCAGGCGACGAAGCAGAATCATCGCTGGCTCCCTCCTCGGACCTCGGATCCGGATCCTTCTCGCCCCACCGTACCGCCTCCGGCCGTAGCCGTGCCGGGCGCCGGTACGTGTTCACTCAGGGCTGCAAACATCCCTTCCCCCCGTGTTGTTCCGTATCCTGTGCCCCGGTATTTTCTGTCAGTTCGCCGAGCAGCAGCCCGATCACGGCCGCGACGCTGCCCGCGCGGATCGCCTCGCGGTCCCCCTCCAGGGCCAGCCGCCGCACCGCGGCCGCCCGACCGGGACCGCAGACCGCGACGTAGACGGTGCCCACCGGCTGCCCGTCCTGCGGGTCCGGACCGGCCACCCCGGTGGTGGCGACGCCCCAGTCGGCGTCCAGCAGCCGCCGCACCCCGCACGCCATCTGCCGCGCGACCTCGCCGTCCACCGCGCCGCGCGCCGCGAGCAGATCCCCGTCGACGCCCAGGACGGAGCGCTTGACGTCGGTGGCGTACGCGGTCACCGCGCCGCGCACCACGCGCGAGGCGCCGGGCACGGCGGTCAGCCCGGCGGCGACCAGACCGCCGGTCAGCGACTCGGCCGCCGCGAGGGTCTCGCCCCGCGCGGCGAGCAGCTCCAGCGCCCGCGCCGCCGGCCCGGTCACCGTACGGCGTCCCGCTCGGCGCGCTCGCGGGCCAGTCCGGCCCGGCGCAGCGTGACGGCCTGACGCACGTAGTCGAGCCCGGTCACGACGGTCAGCGCCACGGCGAGCGCCATCACCCACCAGCGGAACGTGGCCAGCGGGCCGGTGAGCACCAGGACGTACATCCCGGCCGCGGTGCCCTGCGCCAATGTCTTGATCTTGCCGCCACGACTGGCCGGAATCACGCCGTGCTTGATCACCCAGAACCGCAGCAGCGTGACGCCCAGCTCCCGGAAGAGGATCACGCCCGTCACCCACCACGGCAGATCGCCCAGCAGTGACAGGCAGATCAGCGCCGCGCCCATGATCGCCTTGTCGGCGATCGGGTCGGCGATCTTCCCGAAGTCGGTGACGAGGTTGTACGACCGTGCCAGGTGCCCGTCGAAGACATCGGTGATCATGGCGACGGCGAACGCGGCCCAGGCGAACGAACGCCACGCCGGGTCCCGTCCGTCGCCGTGCATCAGCAGCAGCACGAAGGCCGGCACCAGGACCAGCCGCAGCATCGTCAGGACGTTGGCGATGTTCCACAGCCCGGCCTGCCGGACCGTCGCCGGGCGCGGCCCGCCGGTGGCGGAAGCCGGCAGCGGCGTCATCTGCCCGCCCCCTCGGAGGTGCACACCTCGGCGATCAGGTCCACGCCCTCGCTCGCGACGACCTTCGCCTCGGCCATCCGGCCGGGCACCAGGCCGTCCGCGCCGCGCAGCAGCGTGACGCCGTCGGTCTCGGGCGCCTGGTGGGCGCCCCGGCCGACCACGCCCTCCTCGTCGTCGATCCGGTCGACCAGCACCCGCACCGTGTCGCCGATGCGCTCCTCGGCGCGCTGCGCGGTCAGCTCCTCGGCCAGCCGCGACACCCGCGCCAGCCGCTCGGCGACGACGTCCGGATCGGTCTTGTCCGCGTACGAGGCGGCCTCGGTGCCGTCCTCGTCGGAGTAGCCGAAGACGCCGATCGCGTCCAGCCGGGCGCCGGTGAGGAAGCGCTCCAGCTCGGCGACGTCCTCCTCGCTCTCGCCGGGGAAGCCGACGATGAAGTTGGAGCGGGCACCGGCCTCGGGCGCCTTGGTGCGGATCTGCTCCAGCAGTTCCCAGAAGCGGTCGGTGTCGCCGAAGCGCCGCATCCGGCGCAGCACCCCGGGCGCCGCGTGCTGGAAGGAGAGGTCGAAGTAGGGCGCCACCTTGTCGGTGGAGGTGAGCACGTCGATCAGCCCGGGCCGCATCTCGGCGGGCTGGAGGTAGCTGACCCGGATCCGCTCGATGCCGTCGACGGCGGCCAGCTCCGGCAGCAGCGTCTCCAGCAGGCGGATGTCGCCGAGGTCCTTGCCGTAGGAGGTGTTGTTCTCGGAGACCAGCATGATCTCCTTGACGCCCTGCTCCGCCAGCCAGCGGGTCTCGCCGAGGACGTCGGAGGGGCGCCGCGAGATGAACGAGCCGCGGAACGAGGGGATGGCGCAGAACGAACAGCGCCGGTCGCACCCGGAGGCGAGCTTGACCGACGCCACCGGACTGCTGCCGAGTCTGCGGCGCAGCGGCGCCCGCGGCCCGGAGGCCGGCGCCACGCCCTCGGGCAGATCGGCGGGCGGGGTGTCCTGCGCGTGGCCGGGCAGCGCGACCGCGTCGGCGTCCTGTCGCTCGGCGGGGCTGATCGGGAGCAGGGTGCGGCGGTCGCGCGGCGCGTGCGCCTCGACGTTGCCGCCGCTGAGGATGGTCTGCAGGCGGTCGGAGATGTCGGTGTAGTCGTCGAAGCCGAGCACGCCGTCGGCCTCGGGCAGCGCCGAGGCGAGCTCCTTGCCGTAGCGCTCGGCCATGCAGCCGACGGCGACGACGGCCTGGGTGCGGCCGTGATCCTTCAGATCGTTGGCTTCCAGCAGGGCGTCGACGGAGTCCTTCTTGGCGGCTTCGACGAAGCCGCAGGTGTTGACGACGGCGACATCGGCATCGGCGGCGTCCTCGACGAGGTCCCAGCCGTCCGCTGCCAGGCGGCCTGCGAGCTCCTCCGAGTCCACCTCGTTACGGGCGCAGCCAAGAGTGACAAGGGCGACGGTACGGCGTTCGGGCATGGGGCTCAGCCTACTTCGTCCCGGACGCGCCCCTCGCGCGCAGGTCCGCCGCCGTGCGCTTTCCGGTGTCCCGGCAGCGCACGGCGGCGGAGGATGCCCGGCCTGCTCAGCCGGCCTGCGGGTCGCCCGGGGTGTAGCTCAGCCGCTCCACGGAGCCCTGGTCGCCGACCTCCTTGACCTCCTTGCCGTTGACGTACAGCTGCACGGCACCGGCGTTGCCGAGGACGAGGTCGATGCGTTCCTTGTCGGTGAAGGTCTTGGACTCGCCCTCCCGCAGCAGCCCGTCCTCCAGCAGCTTGCCGTTGGCGTCCTTCGCGGAGATCCAGCTCTGTCCGTCGCGGCCGACGACCTTGATCGTCACCTTGTCCTTCGGCAGCCCGGCGATGGCGCTGTCGGAGGGCTCCGGGTCCGGCTGGGGGTGCTTGGCGGGGGTGGTGCGGGGGTGCGGGGTGGGCTTGTCGGGGTTGGTGTCGCCCCCGGCGACGGAGATCCCGCCGCCCTGCCCGCCGTCGCTGAACAGCGTGAAGCCGACGAAGCCGACCACCGCGACGATCGCGGCGACCATCGCGGCCGTCCAGTTGGGGCGGCGCCGCTCGGGCCGGAGCCGCTCGGCCTCGAAGAGCGGCGCGGCGGGCGTCGGCTCGGGACGGCCACCGTGCTCGGCGTCGAACTGCTCGATCAGCGGACCGGGATCGAGACGGACGGCGCGGGCGAGCGTACGCAGGTGGCCCCGGGCGTAGACGTCGCCGCCGCAGCGTGAGAAGTCGTCCTGTTCGATCGCGTGGACAAGGGGGATACGCACCCGTGTCGACGCGCTGACCTCTTCGACGGTCAGCCGCGCCGCGATACGGGCCTGCTGGATGGCTCGACCGACGGAAGGCCGGTCGTCAGTTGGGGAGTTGCCGATGGACACGGGGGCGCCTTTCGAGCGTGTAGCCACCTGCTGGACGTTCAGTCTAGGGGTGGACCGAAAGGGACGGGCAAGCGGGCGGACGGAGTCCGTACGCCATCGGTACGCCGGCGGCGACGCCTCCGGCTCCGCTGGTGAAGCATCGTTCCCTCACCTCCCTCAACTTGACGTATCGGCAGGAGAAACGGTTGCTTTGGCGCCCGCACGCATGACCCGTACGGGTTAATCGCTCGGGTTTTTCTACCCGGAAGCCTCCCCCCGGATCACTCCGAGCACTCCGTCCAGCTCGTCCGGCTTCACGAGGACGTCGCGGGCCTTGGAGCCCTCGCTCGGCCCGACGATGTTGCGCGACTCCATCAGGTCCATCAGCCGCCCCGCCTTGGCGAAGCCCACGCGCAGCTTGCGCTGGAGCATGGAGGTGGAGCCGAACTGCGTCGAGACCACCAGCTCCGCGGCCTGGCACAGCAGGTCGAGGTCGTCGCCGATGTCCTCGTCGATCTCCTTCTTCTGCTTGCCGCCGACCGTCACGTCGTCGCGGAAGACCGGCGCCATCTGGTCCTTGCAGTGCTGCACCACCGCGGCCACCTCGGCCTCGGTGACGAACGCGCCCTGCATCCGGACCGGTTTGTTGGCGCCCATCGGCAGGAAGAGGCCGTCGCCCTTGCCGATCAGCTTCTCGGCGCCCGGCTGGTCGAGGATGACCCGGCTGTCGGCGAGCGAGGACGTCGCGAAGGCGAGCCGGGAGGGGACGTTCGCCTTGATCAGACCCGTGACGACGTCGACCGACGGCCGCTGGGTGGCGAGCACCAGATGGATACCGGCCGCCCGCGCCAGCTGCGTGATGCGGACGATCGCGTCCTCGACGTCCCGCGGCGCGACCATCATCAGGTCCGCCAGCTCGTCCACGATCACCAGCAGATACGGATACGGCGCCAGCTCCCGCTCACTGCCCTCGGGCGGCTTGACCTTGCCGCTGCGGACCGCCTCGTTGAAGTCGTCGATGTGGCGGTAGCCGTACGCCGCGAGGTCGTCGTAGCGCAGATCCATCTCGCGCACGACCCACTGCAACGCCTCGGCCGCCCGCTTCGGGTTGGTGATGATCGGCGTGATCAGGTGCGGGATGCCCTCGTACGCGGTCAGCTCGACGCGCTTGGGGTCGACCAGCACCATCCGCACGTCCTCCGGGGTGGCCCGGACCATCACCGAGGTGATCAGACAGTTGATGCACGAGGACTTGCCGGAACCGGTGGCACCGGCCACGAGGATGTGCGGCATCTTCGCCATGTTGGCCATGACGTAGCCGCCCTCGACGTCCTTGCCGAGCGCCACCAGCATCGGATGCTCGTCACCCGCCGCGTCGGCCAGCCGCAGCACATCGCCGAGGTTGACCATCTCCCGGTCGGTGTTGGGGATCTCGATGCCGACCGCGGACTTGCCGGGGATCGGGCTGATGATCCGCACGTCCGGGCTGGCCACCGCGTACGCGATGTTCTTCGCCAGCGCGGTGATCTTCTCGACCTTGACCGCCGGGCCCAGCTCGACCTCGTACCGGGTGACCGTCGGCCCGCGGGTGAAACCGGTGACCGCCGCGTCGACCTTGAACTCCTGGAAGACGTTGGTCAGCGCGGCCACTATCGCGTCGTTGGCGGCGCTGCGGGTCTTTCCGGGGCCGCCCCGGGAGAGCAGGTCCAGCGCGGGCAGGGAGTAGGTGATGTCGCCCGCGAGCTGCAGCTGCTCGGCGCGGGCGGGCAGCGCACCGTCCGGCTCCTTCGGCGTCTTGGTGAAGTCCGGCACGGACGGCGGGCCGTCCGCCGGCGGCTGCGCCGCACGCGCGGCGGGCACCGCTCCGGACGGCGTGCCCGCCTCGGCGCCGCCCCGCCGCTCGCCGGAGACGCCGCTGCTGAGTCCGGCGACGACCGGGGAGGGCTGGACGCCGTGCAGCACCGCGCCGTCCAGCGCCGCCGCGGCCTCCGCCGCGACGTCCACCGCGTCCTTGGGCCGCGCCACGGCGGGCGGTGCCGGCTCCTTGCGGGGGCGGCGCCGCTCGGCCAGCGCCTCCGCCTCCAGCGCGTCCGGGTCGCCCGCCTCCGCGGCGACGGCCCGGCGCGAGCGGCGCGCCGGGCGCTCCTCCCACTCCTCCTCGTCGTCCGCCCAGTCCGTCCACTCCGCCTCCGGCTCGGTCTCCAGCACGCCGAGCCGGGCACCGAGCGCCCGCAGCCGCTGCGGGATCGCGTTGACCGGGGTGGCCGTGACGACCAGCAGGCCGAACACCGTCAGCAGCACCAGCAGCGCCACCGCCAGCATCTGCCCGAGGGTGAAGATCAGGGGCTTGGAGAACGCCCAGCCGACATAGCCGCCGGCGTCCCGCACCCCCGCGGCGTCGTCCCGCCCCGGCGATCCGCAGGCGATCGCGACCTGCCCGAGGACGCCGATGACCAGTGCGGAGAGCCCGATCACGATCCGGCCGTTGGCCTCGGGCTGCTCGGGGTGGCGGATCAGCCGGATGGCGATCCCGGCCAGCAGGATCGGCACCACCAGATCGAGCCGCCCGAACGCGCCGGTCACCAGCAGCTCGACGAGATCGCCGACCGGACCGCTGAGGTTGGACCAGGTACCGGCCGCGACGACCAGCGCGATGCCCAGCAGCAGCAGCCCGAGGCCGTCCTTGCGGTGCGCCGGGTCGAGGTTCTTCGCGCCGCGGCCCATGCCGCGGAAGACCACACCGCACGCCCGGCCGCAGCCCCGCAGGAGGCGGACGACGCCGCCGGTCGGCGACGGCGCCGGTTTCGGCGGCGCCTTCTTCGCCGGGGCCCTCTTGGCGGGCGCCTTGCGGGGCGGCGCCTTCGCCGCGGTCTTCTTCGCCGGCGGCTTGCGCGCAGCCGCCTTCTTCGCGGCAGGCTTCTTGGCGGCGCCCCCGGACGCTCCGGCGCGCTGTTTCGAGGGGCCCGTCGTGCGCTGGGTTCCCTTGCCGGACGTACGTGAGGCCATGGTGACGAGATTACAGGCGCCACCGGAGCGGACACGAGCGCACGGCACTTCACCCGAACGTGTCGTACCGGAATGTCAGGGTGCCTGCCCGTCGGGGCCGGTGAGCGGCCGTCAGTCGAACGGCGGCGGCCCGGCGGTCAGCCCGCTCCGCCGCCCGTGCCGGGCTCCAGCGCATCCAGCGCCCGCCGCAGCCCGGTCAGCTTCCGCTCCAGATGGGCGGCGGTCGCCACCGCCGCCGCGTCCGCCGACTCGTCCAGCTGCTTGGACAGCGCCTCCGCCTGCTCCTCGACCGCCGCGAGCCGCGCCGACAGCTCCGCGAGCAGCCCGGCCGACTCCTTCGCCTCGTCGACCCGGCCGCCCTCCAACTGCAGCCGCAACAGCGACGCCTGCTCCCGCAGTTGGCAGTTCTTCATGTACAGCTCGACGAAGACCGAGACCTTCGCCCGCAGCACCCACGGGTCGAACGGCTTGGAGATGTAGTCCACCGCACCGGCGGCGTAGCCCCGGAAGGTGTGGTGCGGGCCGTGGTTGATCGCGGTCAGGAAGATGATCGGGATGTCGCGGGTGCGCTCGCGGCGCTTGATGTGCGCCGCGGTCTCGAAACCGTCCATCCCCGGCATCTGCACATCGAGCAGGATCACCGCGAAATCATCCGTGAGCAGCGCCTTGAGCGCTTCCTCCCCGGACGATGCCCGCACCAGCGTCTGATCGAGCGCGGAGAGGATCGCCTCCAGCGCCAGCAGATTCTCCGGCCGGTCATCGACCAGGAGGATCTTGGCCTTCTGCACCATGGCCCGACCTCCTCGCCCCGGCATGGGGCCTCCCCTGTCCGAAGGACTTGGGGAAGAACCGGACGCCGCCCCAAGGGGCGACTCCGTCATGCCGCCCGTCCTTGTGCCGGTCATCGTAGCTGCACCCCGCTCGTCGCCACACCCTGTCACCGCGATGTCACCGTGTACGTAGCGGAAACGCCGGAGGGGGCCGGAAGGTTCCCCCGCCGTGCGTCGCGCCACGCCCGCGGCCACCGTGCCTCAGCACCCGGTGATCCTCTTCCGCTTCCATACTGGACGTTCCGTCACCTCGTGCGCATCCATTGCTCCATGACCGACAACAGATGGTCGGTGTCGACCGGCTTGGTGACGTAGTCCGAGGCACCGGACTCGATGCTCTTCTCCCGGTCGCCCTTCATCGCCTTGGCGGTCAGCGCGATGATCGGCAACCCCGCGAACTGCGGCATCCTGCGGATCGCCGCCGTCGTCGCATAGCCGTCCATCTCCGGCATCATGATGTCCATCAGCACCAGGACGACGTCGTCGTGCTGCTCCAGTACCTCGATGCCCTCCCGGCCGTTCTCCGCGTACAGCACCGACAGACCGTGCTGCTCCAGCACGCTGGTCAGCGCGAAGACGTTCCGGATGTCGTCGTCGACGATCAGCACCTTCTCGCCGTGGAAACCGCCGCTCGCGGCCGGTTCCACCAGGTCCTGGCCGTTGCCGAGCCAGGGCTCCGCCGGCTGCGCCGCCGGGGCCGGCGGCTCGGGCACGGCGCCCTCGGACCGCTGCGGTGCGGGCAGCGCGGCCCGGCGGGCGCCGCCGGTCAGCCCGCGCCGGCGCCGGCGGCTCAGCGCGCCCACCGACGCCTGCTCCTCGGCCACCCGCGCCGCCTCCTCGGCCGCCTGCCGCCCGACCTCCGTCTCGCGCGCCTCGGCGTCCATCGCCAGGCCCCCGGCCACCAGCGCCGGGTAGCCCTGCGGCGGCAGCCCGCCCGGGTTCTGCGGAAGGTACAGCGTGAACGTCGAGCCGCGGCCCGGTTCGCTCGCGGCGTGGATCTCGCCGCCCAGCAGCCGCGCGATCTCCCGGCTGATCGACAGGCCCAGGCCCGTACCGCCGTACTTGCGGCTGGTCGTGCCGTCCGCCTGCTTGAACGCCTCGAAGATCACCCGCATCTTGCTGGACGCGATGCCGATACCGGTGTCGGTCACCGAGAAGGCGATCATCTCGGCGTCCGGGTCCCGCAGCGAACCGTGCTCCAGGAGCTGTTCGCGGATGGCCACCGGCACATCCGCACCGGCCGGCCGGATGACCAGTTCGACGTTGCCGCTGTCGGTGAACTTCACCGCGTTCGACAGGAGGTTGCGCAGCACCTGCAGCAGCCGCTGCTCGTCGGTGTGCAGCGTGGACGGCAGGTCCGGCGAGACCCGGACCGCGAACTCCAGGCCCTTCTCCGCGGTCAGCGGGCGGAAGGTCGCCTCGACGTAGTCGACGAGCTGGACCAGCGCGATCCGCGTCGGCGAGACGTCCATCTTGCCCGCCTCGACCTTCGACAGATCGAGGATGTCGTTGATCAGCTGGAGCAGATCGCTGCCCGCCCCGTGGATCGTCTCGGCGAACTCCACCTGCTTCGGGGAGAGGTTCCCCTCGGCGTTGTCGGCCAGCAACTTGGCCAGAATCAGCAGGGAGTTGAGCGGCGTACGCAGCTCGTGCGACATGTTCGCCAGGAACTCCGACTTGTACCGCATCGAGACCGCGAGCTGCTCGGCGCGCTCCTCCAGGACCTGCCGCGCCTCCTCGATCTCGGTGTTCTTCACCTCGATGTCGCGGTTCTGCGCCCGCAGCTGCTCGGCCTTCTCCTCCAGCTCGGAGTTGGACAGCTCCAGCGCCTTCTGCCGGCTCTCCAGCTCGGCGGAACGCTCCTTCAGCTGCTCGGTCAGCTCCTGCGACTGCTGGAGCAGCACCTCCGTCTTGGTGTTGACCGAGATGGTGTTGACGCTGGTCGCGATCATCTCGGCGATCTGGCTGAGGAAGTCCTTCTGGATCTGGGTGAACGGCTGGAACGACGCCAGCTCGATCACGCCCAGGACCTTGTCCTCGAAGAGCACCGGCAGCACGATCACATTCGCCGGCGGCGCCTCCCCCAGCCCGGACGCGATCTTCAGATAGCCGGAGGGCACGTTCTCCACCAGGATCGTGCGGCCTTCCTCGGCAGCCGTCCCGATCAGCGTCTCGCCCGGCTTGAACGTCGTCGGCATCGCGCCCATCGCGTAGCCGTACGACCCCATCAGCCGCAGCTCGTACGCGCCGCGCTCACCGCCGTCGGCGCCCAGCTCCTGACCGTCGGGGCGGGCGGCGAGGAAGAACGCGCCGTGCTGGGCGGAGACCGCGGGCGACAGCTCGCTCATGATGAGCGTGGCGACGTCCTTGAGGTCCCGCCTGCCCTGCATCAGGCCGGAGATCCGGGCGAGGTTGCCCTTGAGCCAGTCCTGCTCCTCGTTGGCGAGCGTGGTCTCGCGGAGCGTGGCGATCATGGTGTTGACGTTGTCCTGGAGCTCCAGGATCTCGCCCGCCGCGTCGACGTCGATCCGGACGTTGTGGTCGCCGAGGGTGACCGCCGCGGCGACCGCGGCGATGGCCCGCACCTGACGGGTGAGGTTGCCCGCCATCTCGTTCACCGACTCGGTCAGGTCCTTCCAGGTGCCGGCCACGCCCCGCACCTGCGCCTGCCCGCCCAGCTGCCCCTCCGTACCCACCTCACGGGCCACCCTGGTGACCTGCTCGGCGAAGGACGACAGCTGGTCGACCATGGTGTTGATGGTGGTCTTCAGCGCCAGGATCTCGCCCCGCGCGTCGATGTCGATCTTCTTGGTCAGATCGCCCTTGGCGATGGCGGTGGTGACCATCGCGATGTTGCGGACCTGGCCGGTGAGGTTGTTGGCCATGGAGTTCACCGACTCCGTGAGGTCCTTCCACGTCCCCGCGACACCGGGCACCCGCGCCTGGCCGCCCAGGATGCCGTCGGTGCCCACCTCGCGCGCCACCCGCGTCACCTCGTCGGCGAACGACGAGAGGGTGGTGACCATGGTGTTGACGGTGTCGGCGAGCTGCGCGACCTCACCGCGCGCCTCGACCGTGACCTTCTTCGTCAGATCACCGTTGGCGACCGCCGCCGCGACCTGCGAGATGTTCCGCACCTGGATCGTCAGGTTGTTGGCCATCAGGTTGACGTTGTCGGTGAGGTCCAGCCAGATGCCGGTGGCGCCCGGCACCCGCGCCTGCCCGCCGAGCTGCCCCTCGGTGCCCACCTCACGGGCGACCCGCGTGACCTGCTCGGCGAAGGACGAGAGCTGATCGACCATCGTGTTGACGGTGGTGACCAGTTCGAGGATCTCGCCCTTGGCATCGACGGTGATCTTCTTCGACAGGTCGCCGTCGGCCACCGCCGTCGTCACCTCGGCGATGTTGCGCACCTGCGAGGTCAGGTTGTTCGCCATGCCGTTGACGGACTGGGTGAGGTCCTTCCACGTACCGCTGACGCCCTGCACCTCGGCCTGCCCGCCGAGGATGCCCTCGGTGCCGACCTCCCGGGCCACCCGGGTCACCTGGTCCGCGAACGACGACAGCTGGTCGACCATCGTGTTCAGCGTGTTCTTCAGCTCCAGGATCTCGCCCCGGGCATCCGCATCGATCTTCTGCGACAGGTCACCGCGGGCGACCGCCGTCGCGACCTGCGCGATGTTGCGCACCTGCGCGGTGAGGTTCCCGGCCATGCCGTTCACCGAGTCCGTCAGGTCCCGCCACACCCCGGCGACGCCCGGCACCTGCGCCTGACCGCCCAGCCGCCCGTCGGTACCGACCTCCCGGGCGACGCGGGTGACCTGCTCGGCGAAGGCGGAGAGCTGGTCGACCATCGTGTTGATGGTGTTCTTCAACTCCAGGATCTCGCCGCGCGCGTCCACATCGATCTTCTGCGACAGGTCGCCGCGCGCCACCGCCGTCGTCACCTGGGCGATCTGCCGCACCTGCGAGGTGAGGTTGCCCGCCATGAAGTTGACCGAGTCGGTCAGCTCCTTCCAGGTGCCGCTGACGCCGTCCACCCGCGCCTGACCGCCCAGCCGGCCCTCCGTACCCACGTCCCGGGCCATCCGCGTGACCTGGTCGGCGAAGGACGACAGCTGATCCACCATGGTGTTCACGGTGTTCTTCAGCTGAAGCATCTCGCCGGAGACGTCGACCGTCACCTTCTGCGAGAGGTCGCCGTTGGCGACGGCGGTCGTCACCTGCGCGATGTTGCGGACCTGACCGGTGAGGTTGCGGAACGCGGTGTTCACCGAGTCGGTGAGGTCCTTCCAGGTGCCCGCCGCGCCGGGCACCGCCGCCTGGCCGCCCAGCTCACCCTCGACCCCGATCTCCCGCGCCACCCGCGTGACTTCCGCACCGAACGCCGAGAGCTGACCCACCATCGTGTTGACGGTGTTCTTCAACTCCAGCATCTCACCGGCGACATCGACCGTGACCGTCTGCGACAGATCGCCGTTGGCCACCGCCGTCGTCACCTGCGCGATGTCCCGCACCTGCGCGGTGAGGTTGCGGAACGCCGTGTTGACCGAGTCCGTCAGGTCCTTCCAGGTGCCGGCGGCGCCCGGCACCTGCGCCTGCCCGCCGAGCTGCCCCTCGGCCCCGACCTCGTTCGCCACCCGCGTCACTTCGTCCGCGAAGGTCCGCAGCGTCTCCGTCATGGTGTTCATCGTGTCGGCGAGCTGCGCCACCTCACCGCGGGCGCTCACCGTGACCCGCTGCGACAGATCACCGTTGGCGACCGCGGTGGTGACCTGCGCGATCCCCCGCACCTGCGCCGTGAGGTTGCCCGCCATCAGGTTGACGGAGTCGGTGAGGTCCTTCCACACTCCGGCGACCCCCGGCACCCGCGCCTGGCCGCCCAGCTCACCCTCGGTGCCGACCTCCCGCGCGACGCGCGTCACCTCGGAGGCGAACGACGAGAGCTGGTCCACCATCGTGTTGACGGTGTTCTTCAGCTCCAGCATCTCGCCCTCGACGTGGACGGTGACCTTCCGCGAGAGGTCACCCTTGGCCACCGCCGTGGTGACGAGAGCAATGTCACGTACCTGCGCGGTCAGCCGCGCGGCCATCGTGTTGACGGACTCGGTGAGGTCCTTCCAGGAGCCCGACATCCCGCGCACCCGCGCCTGGCCGCCGAGCTTGCCCTCCGTACCGACCTCGCTGGCCACCCGCGTGACCTCGTCGGTGAAGGCCGACAACTGGTCGACCAGACCGTTGACCGTCCGCCCGACCTTCAGGAACTCGCCGCGCAGCGGATGCTCCGAGGAGCTGTCCGAACTGCGCGAGCGCAGATCCATCCGCTGCTCCAGATCGCCCTCGGACACCGCCGACAGCACCCGGCCCACCTCGGAGACGGGCCGGACCAGATCGTCGACGAGCGCGTTGGACGCATCGATCGCCGCCGCCCAGGACCCCTCGCAGGCCCCGACCTCCAGCCGCTCCGTGAGCTTTCCCTCACGTCCGACGACGCGGCGCACCCGCGCCAGCTCGCCCGTCAGATGCAGATTGCGGTCCGCGGCCTCGTTGAACACCGCCGCGATCTCGGCCATGACCCCGTCGCCGGAGACCGTGAGCCGCTTGCGGAAGTTGCCGTCCCGCATGGCGGCCAGGGCGACCAGCAGCCGGTTCAGGGCCGCCGTGTCCACCTCGGTCGTCCCGCCGCTCCGGGATCGTCCGCCTTTCGCGCGCGTGCCTGCGCCCCGCGCCGCTGCGCCAGACTCCACCGTGTCCCTCCCGCAAGGGTCGACCGTTCCCGGGCTTTCTCCTGATGCCTGCCCAGTGTTTCACCATGGCCCAACCAGGCCATAACAGTTCGGCAGCATCGCATACCGTCCCTGGGCGCGATCGGGGCGGAATCACCCGTGACCGGCATCCGCAGCCGCGGCGAAGGTAAGTAACCTGGCACCGGGCTGTCCACCCGCACGGCTTCCCGCCAAAGACGGTGGCACACGCACGACAGGTAATCGGAGGGGCGCCGCAGGTATGGGGGACCAGATCACCGACACACGCATGAGGAGACCAGTGATCACCGCGCGGGCCGCCGCCACCTTCGAGCCGGTCGGGCGCTCGGTCGCCCAGGCCCGTGCGTTCGTCCGTGACACCCTTCAGGGCTGGGGATACGGCGACATCGTCGACGACGCCGTCGTCCTTACCAGTGAACTGGTCACCAACGCCGTCGTGCACGCCGGCACCGCCGCCGACGTCCTGTGCCTGCGCGAGGAGAGCGGCGTCCGCATCTCCGTCGCCGACCGCTACCCCGAGCGCGAGATCCCGCTCCAGAACACCGGCCGCGTCCTGGTCCACCCCGACCGCGAGGGCGGCCGCGGACTGCTCCTGTGCGGGGCGCTCGCCGCCCGCTGGGGCGTCGAGTACTCCCCCGACCGCAAATACGTCTGGTTCCGCCTCGACCTGCCCGAGCGCCCGGCGGGCACCCGCGCCGCCGGTCCCGCGCTCCCCGTCGACGCGCTCCCGGTCGCCGACCACCGCGTCCGCGTCGCCGTCGTCCAGATCGACCGCGGCGGCTGCATCAGCGCCTGGAACGACGACGCCACCGGCCTCTTCGGCTACGACGCCGAGCAGGTCGTCGGCAAGCCCCTCACCGACATCGCCGCCTGGCCGCACACCCCCGGCACCGGCACCGGCATCGCCGAGGCCCTGCGCCTCTCCCGCTGGGAGGGCTCCTACGGCGTCCGCGGCGCCGACGGCCGGGTGCTGCCCGTCTACGCCTCCCACCTGCGGGTCCGCGACGCCGACGGCGAGGCCTCCACGGTCTGCCTCCTCGTCCGCGACCACGAACGCGCCGTCCTGCAGAGCCCGACGCGCACCCCCGCCCCGGACGCCGCCTCGCAGACCGCCCGCGCCGACGGCCGCCCGTCCGACCCGTTCGAGGTCTTCATCGGCTCCCCCGCCCCCGACGACCTCGACGGCCTGCTCCAGCGCACCGTCGAGCGGGCCCGCGACATGCTCGACGGCGACGCCGCCTATCTGCTGCTCGCCACCGACGACGAGACGGAGCTGGAGGTCCGCGCCTCCACCGGCCTGCCCTCCGCCCGCCAGCGCTTCGCCCGCGTCCCCGTCGAGACCGGCTCCGGCCGCTACGGCTCCGCCCGTATGCCGTCCGTCCACGAGGACCTCACCGCCGTTCCCGGCGCCGTCCCCCTGCTCAACGGCACGGGCATGCGCTCCGTCGTCACCGTCCCGCTGAAGGTCGAGGGCCGCCTCACCGGCTCGCTCGGCGTCGCCGCGGAGGGCGCCGGCCGCTACACCAACGAAGAGGCGCTGCACCTGCAGTTCGCCGCCGACCGCATCGCCCTCGCCGTCGAACGAGCCCGCCTGACCGAGCTGGAAAAGCTCCGCCGCGGCTCCCTCTCCTTCCTCGTCGAGGCGTCCGACCTGCTCGCCGGCACCCTCGACCGGGACCAGACACTGGCGCTGATGGCGCAGATGACGGTCCCCACCCTCGCCACCTGGTGCGCCGTCTACACCGTCGCCGACCAGGCCTCCGAGCCCGAACTGTCCTACGTCCTGCACGAGGACGAGGACCGCATCGACGGCCTCAAGACCCTGCTGCTGAAGGTCGATCCGCCGGAGCCGGTGCCCACCCCGGGCGCCCGCGTGTGGACCGCCCCCACCGCCGCCGCACACGACGCCGCCCTGCGCACCTCCCTGCGCAGCCTGGGCCTCGGCGACTCCGCGCGGCCCTCCACGGGCCCGGGTGCCTCCCTCGCCACCGCCTCGGCGGTCGGCGGCGAAACCGTCGTGCTGCCGCTGGTCGCCCGCAACCGCGTCATCGGCATGCTCACCCTGGGCAAGCCCACCGAGGAACACTTCCGCCAGGAGATCCTGGAGCTGGCCGAGGACCTCTCCCGCCGCGCCGCGCTCGCCCTCGACAACGCCCGCCTCTACTCCGAGCGCACCGCCATCAGCCAGTCCCTCCAGCGCAGCCTCCTGCCGCCGGAGCTGCCGGACGTCCCGGGCGTCGAGGTCGAGGTCATCTACCGCGCCGCCGGCGAGGGCAACGAGGTCGGCGGCGACTTCTACGACCTCTTCCCGATCCGCGACGGCGCGTACGGCTTCGCCATCGGCGACGTCTGCGGCACGGGCCCCGAGGCCGCCGCGGTCACGGGCCTGGCCCGGCACGCCCTGCGCCTCCTCGCCCGCGAGGGCTTCGGCGGCCCCGCCGTCCTGGAACGCCTCAACGCCGCCATCCTCGACGAGGGCGCCCGCAGCCGCTTCCTCACGCTCCTCTACGGCGAGCTGTGGCCACAGGAGGACGGCAGCGCCCTGCTGAAGGTGGTCTGCGCCGGCCATCCGCTGCCGCTCCGCCTCCGCCAGGACGGCTCGGTCGAACCGGCCGCCGAACCCCAGCCCCTCCTCGGGGTCATGGACGACCTGGAGCTGTACGAGCAGACCGTCACCCTCGACCCCGGCGACGTCCTTCTCTGCGTCACCGACGGTGTGACCGAGCGCCGCGAGGGCACCCGCATGCTCGGCGACGACGGCCTCACCGATGTCCTGACGACATGCACGGGCCTGACCGCGGGCGCGGTCGCCGCCCGGGTACTGCGCGCCGTAGAGCGTTTCGCCGCGGAACCGGCCTCGGACGACATGGCAATCCTCGCGATGCGCGTCCCCGGAATCCCCACCGCACAGCAGTAGAACGCCCCTGTCTTTCCCGTCCGGTGCCCACCGGGCGGGAAAGACAGGGCGCTCCTTCCCGCACATGAAAAAGGCCCCCGCCATATCAGCGGGGGCCTTTTCCTTCTGAGCCCCAATACGGAATCGAACCGTAGACCTTCTCCTTACCATGGAGACGCTCTGCCGACTGAGCTATTGGGGCGAGCCAGCGGAATAGATCATACATGACCTGCGCCGAAGCTCCGAATCGCGCACGGACCACTCCCGAGGACCACCCGCCGGCCCGTCACAACGCGGGCTGCAGCAGCCCTCCGAGCGCATTGCAGGCGCCCACCATCCGCTGCAACTCCCGCCGTTCCATTGCCGCCCGCAGCGGCAACGCCAGCGTCTCCTCTACGGCGCGTTCGGTCTGCGGCAGAAAGACGTCCCGCCGCAGCCCCGGCATCCGGTACACGGGCGCCTGTACGGGTATCCGGCAGGCAACGCCCTTGGCCCGCAACGCCCGCGCGAACGCGTCCCGGTCCGGCCGCCCGTTACCGGGGACCCGCACCACGTACTGTGCATAGGTGTGCCCTGCGGCAGGCGCCGGCGTCTTCACGCCCTTGAGCCGCCCGTCGAGGTACGCCGCATGCGCCCTACGCCGCTCGGCTCCCTCGGACACGGCGCCCGGCTCGTCCGCGACCAGCACCAACAGCCCGTGCCGTCGCCCCAGTTCCCGAATCCAGCCGTCGTCGGCCCGCCGCCCGAAGCGGTGTATCGCGACAACGGCGGCGGTACGACTCGTCACCACATCGGACACGGCGGCGGGATCGAGGCAGTAACTCTCCCCGTCGACGTCGGCGAAGACGGGCAGCGCCCCCAACTCCACCACCGCCTCGGCCACTTCGGCGTTGCCGTACGCCGGCACCACGACCTCGTCACCGGCACGCACCCCGGCCGACTTGAGCGTCTCCACTGTCCCCATGCCGCGGATCCTGGCGACGCAAGGTGAACACGGCGTTACGCCCACACGGCCACTTGTCGCTGAACGCAAAAAAGCTCCGGCCCCCGGGAACCATCACTGATTCCCGGAGACCGGAGCTGAAGAATTGTTCGGCGGCGTCCTACTCTCCCACAGAGTCCCCTCTGCAGTACCATCGGCGCTG
>NZ_JBEPDN010000018.1:0-94472 GCF_040300365.1 Streptomyces sp. NPDC000404
TCCGCGGAGACCACGACCGTGTGGGACACACCGGGGGTGTTGTCCACGAAGTTGGTGATCAACCAGTTCAGGTTCTGCGCCGCCTGGCTCATCGGACTCAACTAACGCTCCTGCTGGTGAGTGGGGTCCACCACGCCGTGCTGCCCGGTGTCGCCACCGGCCTGCCGGCCCTGCTGGATACCCCGGCGAAGACTGGTCAGCCGGCCGCGCACGTCGCTGGGCGCGCGCGAGACCTGCGGACCGCTCTGGGCGGGCTGCTGCTGTGCCGTACCGGCGACGAGGTTGGCGCGCGGCACCCGGCGGGGCAGCCCCGACGTGGTCACCCCGCCCGCGGCCGGCTGACGGATCTGCTCCGCCTGCCGCCACGTCTCGTCGTTCGGCGAACTGCGCCAGCCGGTGGTGTCGAAGCCTCCGGCAGGGGTGTCGTCCGGGGCGTCCGCGGGCCGCGGGTCCTGCTGCGGCTGCGGCACCTCGGCGGTGACGGAGGACTGCGGCTGCGGCTCCACACCGGCGGCGGCCGCCTCCGGCGTGTGGAACCAGCTCGACTCGATGGTGTCGAAGATCGGTGTCCGGCCGTCACCGGCGCCGGCCGACGGGTCGCCGAGCCAGTCCGACGACGGGGCGGGCTCGGGCGCGGCGTCCGGCGACGGCTGCGCCGGGACCTGGCCTGTGGGGTGCGGCGTCTCGGGGGCGGCCCCGAAGAGGCTGCCCGCCCCGGAGCCGCTCTCCTGCGGCGCCGGACGCGTGGCGTCGGCCCGGCCGGCCTCCCGCAGCGGGAGCCCGGAGGCGGTCTGCCCGAAGTGCTCCGGAGCCGGGGCGGCGGGGCCGCCGGGCAGCGGGAACTGACCGGTCCCGCCGGACGTCTCCGCGTCGGCCCGGGGGGTGCCGGGCGGCGGTCCGTTGAAGTCGGGCCGGGCGAAGGCGGTGGTGTCACCGGGGCCGCCGGTCGCCTCGGGCGCCACGGGGCGCTCGAAGGAACCCGTGGTCTCCGGGGGCGCCGGGCGCTCGAACGAACCGGTCGTCCCGGGCGGCGTCGGACGCTCGAAGGCGCCCGTGGTCCCGGGCGCCACGGGGCGCTCGAACGTGCCCGTGGTCTCGGGCGGTGCCGGGCGCTCGAAGGTGCCGGTGGTCTCCGGCTCCTCGTGGCCGCGCGGGGTGTCCTGGGGCTCGCGGGGCGCCAGCGGCCAGTCGTCGGTGGCGCCGCGGTCGCGGCGGACACCCCAACTGGTGCCCGGCTGCGGGGCGTCGGCGGCCGGTGCGGCCTCCGCGGCGGGGGAGCCGGTCAGCTCCGCGGCCGGACCGCGGGTCGGCAGCTCGGGGCGCTCGTCACGGCCCGGCGCGCCGGTGGGCGGCGCCACCGCCGGCGTCGCACCGGAGGCCTCGGCGGGCGCCTCACCGCGGTGGACGTTGCGGGTGGGCAGCGCGGGACGGCCGCCGTCGGCCGGGGCGTTCGCCGGGCGCGTGGTGCCGCGAGGGGAGGCGTCCGGGGCGGGCGCCTGCGCCGTGGGGCCGCCGGAGGGCACCGGACCGCCGAAGCCGCCGGGGCCACCGGGAGCCGTGCGCCCGGGACCGCCGGGACCGCCGCGGCCCGGCAGCGCGGGCCGCCCGGTGCCGCCGGGGCCCGAACCGACCTGACCGCGCGGCTGCAGCCCCGCGAGACGGCTCGTCCCGCCGGAGCCGGAGCCGTGGCCGGACCCCGTACCGCCCTCGGGCGCATGGCCCTTCGCGGTGGACGGCGCCGGCTTCTTGCCGCCCTGCGCGACATCGACGGGCAGCATGACCAGCGCGGTCGTGCCACCGGAGTCGGAGGGCCGCAGCTGGATGCGGATGCCGTGGCGCAGCGAGAGGCGGCCGACCACGAACAGACCCATCCGGCGGGAGACCGAGACGTCCACGGTCGGCGGGCTGGCCAGCCGCTCGTTGATGGACGAGAGGTCCTCGGGGGAGAGGCCGATACCGGTGTCGTGGATCTCGACCAGCACCCGCCCGTCGGGCAGCGCGTGACCGGTCACCTTCACCTTGGTCTGCGGCGAGGAGAACGACGTGGCGTTCTCCAGCAGCTCCGCGAGCAGGTGGACGAGGTCGTTGACGACGCGCCCGGCGACCTCGGTCTGCGGCACGGAGCTCAGCTCGATGCGCTCGTACTGCTCCACCTCGGAGGCGGCGGCGCGGAGCACGTCGACCAGCGGGACCGGCCGCGTCCAGCGGCGGCCCGGCTCCTCACCGGCGAGGACGAGGAGGTTCTCACCGTTACGGCGCATACGCGTCGCGAGGTGGTCGAGCTTGAAGAGCGAGGACAGCTGGTCCGGGTCGGCCTCGCGGGACTCCAGCTCGGAGATGAGCGAGAGCTGACGCTGGATCAGACCCTGGGAGCGGCGCGAGAGGTTGGTGAACATCGCGTTGACGTTGCCCCGCAGCAGCGCCTGCTCGGACGCCAGCCGGACCGCCTCGCGGTGCACGTCGTCGAAGGCCGCGGCCACCCGGCCGATCTCGTCCCGGCTGTGCACACCGACCGACTCGACGGAGGTGTCGACGTCCTGCGGGTCGGTGTCGGACAGCTGCTTGACCAGCTCCGGCAGCCGCTCCTGGGCCACCTTCTGCGCGGTGTCCTGGAGCCGGCGCAGCGAGCGGACCATGGACCGCGCCACGACGAACGCGCCGACCAGCGAGACACCGAGGACGAGGAAGATCAGCGCACCGTTGATGATCGCTTCCTGCGTCGCCGCGTTGCGCAGCTCGCGGGACTTCTGCTCCATCTCCGTCAGCAGCGAGGTCTCGATGCGAGACATCTCTTCGATCTTGACGGTGTCGGAGTCGTACCAGTCGAGGTACTTGTACTCCTGGCTGCGGATGCCGCTGCTGCTGGCGAAGGCGCGGTGCGCGAAGGCGACCGCCGCCTTGATCTCGTCGTTGTTGCCGTCCAGACCGCGGGTGAGGGTGCCGGCGCTGCCCGCGTAGATCTGGGAGAAGCGGTCGCGGGCCGCCTTCTCGTCGTCCTCGGCGGTACGTCCGGCGAGCCGGTCGTTGGCGGAGAGCTGGGGGCCGCTCTTCTGGGCGAGACCGGCGCTGACCAGGGCACGCTGCATCGACGCGTACTCCTTGGCCGAGGAGAACGCCGCCAGCGCACGGGTGGCCCGGATCATCTCCGGGTTGCTGGTGGCCTGCGCCATGTCCTGGGAGAGGGAGAGCAGCGAGTCGATCAGCTGGTTGTAGTTGCTGATGGTGCGCGCGGCGTTGCCGTCGTCCTTGTACGCGTTGCTGCGGATCTCGTTGAGGGTGTTGAGCTGGCGGCCGATCTCCAGGACGGTCGCCCGCACACCGGTCATCGTGGTGTCGACGCCCTGGATGTCGCCGGTGCCCTGGTTGAACGCGATCCGGGCGCGGTCGGTGGCCTCCCGCGGCGCGACGACGTTGGCGTCGTCCTTGACGTTGCCCGAACCGGCCAGCGGCCCCGCCGACTTGTCCCGCTCGACCTGGAGCGCGTCGGCCAGCTCGGTGGCCTGCCGCGTCATGTCGGTGAGCATCTTCATCTTGTCCAGCTGCTCGATGTTCTCCATCGAGTCCTGGATACGGATGGCGCCCAGCGAGGTCGCGGCGACCACGGGCAGCGCGAGCAGGGAGATCAGGCGGGTGCTGATGCGCCAGTTGCGCAAGGCGACCCGGGGGCCGGGACCGCCCGGACCCGACTCCTTGGCCGTTCCCCGGTCGGCGTCGCCGCCGCTCCGGTCGCTCCGGTCGGACGGTGCCGGGGTGTTCGCCGGACCGCCCCCCTGGGCACGCTGGGGAGAGGAGGCGCGGTCGGTCCCGCCGCGCGGCTCCGGCTCCGCCGCAGCTTCCCGGCCCTGGCGGGCCTGGGAAGGCTCCGTGCCATCCCTCTTGAAACGTCCCTGCACTAGCGTCGCAACCTCTGGACCAGGCGTCCCCCCGCGCGAGCGGCGGGACGGTGTCGAGTCGTGGGGGACCGCAAGTCCCCCGTGCGGTCGTGAATTGACCGGCGGGCTTCCCCCTCTGGCCGAGAGAGCAACTCCACCGCGCTGCGCCACATCGCGCCCTGCGCGCCGGTTGATACATGCGGCGGTCCGTGGAATTCCAGCACAGTGCCGGATCTCCAACAAGAGCGGAACCGCACGGTGCGACATGGGTGACACACGGTGCGGACCGTGTCACGACACGTAGAGGGATCCATGGTCGATAACGGACTTTTGGCCTCGAATCGCTCCGCCCGTTCCGTTGTCCCAGGTGCGGTGATCGGCGGCGAAATGGAGCCTTCTGATGATCGATGTCCCGTTCATCCCTCGATGTTGATCATGGGAATTGCGGCATTTGTCACGTACTCAGTGAGGAAACTCACAGGTAGGCCGGCGACTTTCCCCCCGCATCGCAGGGAATGGCCCGCTTAGTCTGATGCTTTACACAGGCAGCCGGCGCGACAAGGACACCCGGCGCGACCTCCCCGTTCCCCGCTCCGCGGACACCACGGGCCGGTCCGCACCGCCCTCCGGGCCGGCCGTCCCTTCCGATGCATCCCGATCTACGCGAGGCGTGAAGCAGTGAAGACCACGATGATGTTCCGCAACATAGCCAACCCGCGGCGCACCACGCTGGCGCACCTCAAGGACGCCGACGAACTGACCGCCACCCCGGCCCCGGAGCACGCCGTCGAGCTGCCCACGCAGACCGCCAACCCGCGCCGTACCGTCCTGATGGACGCCCCCGGCCAGGACACCGCGGCGTAATTCCGCAGCGGGTGAGCCGCGCCCCCGCGTTAGCCTGGAGTGTCCACTCCGGCCAGTGATCAATGAGGGGCAGCGGCACCCGTGCGCATCGCCAGATTCTCCATCGACGGCAACGTCGGCTTCGGCGTCCTAGAGGGCGACGAGATCGACGTCATCAAGGGACACCCCTTCGCGGAGTTCGAGCGCTCCGGCCAGAAGGTCCCCCTGGACAAGGTCCGTCTGCTGCCGCCGGTGCTGCCCAACAAGGTGGTCGCGGTCGGCCGCAACTACGCCGCCCACGCCGCCGAGCTGGGTCACGACGTCCCCGACGCCCCGTTCACCTTCTTCAAGCCCTCCACCTCCGTGGTCGGCCCCGGTGACCCCATCGCGTACCCCTCCTTCTCCGAGGAGGTGCACCACGAAGCGGAGCTGGCCGTCGTCATCGGCCGGATGTGCCGCGAGGTGCCCCGCGAGCGGGTCAAGGACGTCATCCTCGGCTACACCTGCGCCAACGACGTCACCGCGCGTGACGTCCAGCGCCGCGAGAAGCAGTGGGCGCGCGCCAAGGGCTTCGACACCTCCTGCCCGCTCGGCCCCTGGGTCGAGACCGAGCTGGACCCCTCCGATCTGACCATCCAGTGCACCGTCAACGGCGAACAGCGTCAGCTGGGCCGGACGAGCGAGATGGTCCGCTCCGTCGAGGACCTGATCGTCCACATCACCGAGGCGATGACGCTGCTCCCCGGCGACGTCGTCCTCACGGGCACCCCGGCCGGGGTCGGCCCGCTCACCGTCGGCGACGAGGTCGCCGTCACCATCGAAGGCATCGGCACTCTCACCAACAAGGTGATCAAGCGTGGCTAACGCGACCCCCGTCCGCGTCCGTTTCTGTCCCTCCCCGACCGGCAACCCCCACGTGGGTCTGGTCCGCACCGCCCTGTTCAACTGGGCGTTCGCGCGCCACCACCAGGGCACCCTGGTCTTCCGCATCGAGGACACCGACGCGGCCCGCGACTCCGAGGAGTCCTACAACCAGCTGCTGGACTCCATGAAGTGGCTGGGCTTCGACTGGGACGAGGGCCCCGAGATCGGCGGCCCGCACGCGCCCTACCGCCAGTCGCAGCGCATGGACCTCTACAAGGAGGTCGCCGACAAGCTGCTCGCCGGCGGCTACGCCTACCCCTGCTACTGCACCACCGAGGAGCTGGACGCCCGCCGCGAGGCCGCCCGCAAGGCCGGCAAGCCCTCCGGCTACGACGGCACCTGCCGCTCGCTGACCGAGGAGCAGAAGGCCGCCTACGAGGCCGAGGGCCGTTCGTCGATCATCCGCTTCCGGATGCCCGACGAGCCGATCACCTTCACCGACCTGGTCCGCGGCGAGCTGACCTTCACCCCGGACAACGTCCCGGACTACGGCATCGTCCGGGCCAACGGCGCGCCCCTCTACACGCTCGTCAACCCCGTCGACGACGCGCTGATGGACATCACCCACGTCCTGCGCGGCGAGGACCTGCTCTCCTCCACCCCCCGCCAGATCGCCCTCTACAAGGCGCTCATCGAGCTGGGCTACGCCAAGTACATCCCGGCCTTCGGCCACCTGCCGTACGTCATGGGCGAGGGCAACAAGAAGCTCTCCAAGCGCGACCCGCAGGCGTCCCTCAACCTCTACCGCGAGCGCGGCTTCCTCCCCGAGGGCCTGCTCAACTACCTCGCGCTGCTCGGCTGGTCGTTCTCGGCCGACCGCGACATCTTCTCCGTCGCCGAGCTGGTCGAGAAGTTCGACATCGCGGACGTCAACGCCAACCCGGCCCGCTTCGACCTCAAGAAGGCCGAGGCGATCAACGCCGACCACATCCGGCAGCTGGACCTCCCGTCCTTCATCGCCGCCTGTGAGCCCTGGCTGACGGCCCCGCACGCCACCTGGGCGCCCGAGGACTTCGACCGGGCGGCCTGGGAGGCCATCGCCCCGCACGCCCAGACCCGGTTGACGGTCCTGTCGGACATCACCGCCAACGTCGACTTCCTGTTCCGCAAGGAGCCGGTCGAGGACGAGGCGTCCTGGACGAAGGCGATGAAGGGCGACCCGGTCGCGCTGCTCACCACGGCCCGCGCCAAGCTGCTGGACGCCGACTGGTCCAGCCCCGAGTCGCTGAAGAACGCGGTCCTCGCCGCCGGTGAGGAGCACGGCCTCAAGCTCGGCAAGGCCCAGGCGCCGGTCCGCGTCGCGGTCACCGGCCGCACCGTCGGCCTGCCGCTCTTCGAGTCCCTGGAGATCCTGGGCAAGGAGCGCACCCTGGCCCGCATCGACGCGGCCCTGGCCAAGCTCGCCGCCTGACCCCGTACGAGCCCCGAAGGGCCCGGAAGCCGGCACGGCTTCCGGGCCCTTCGCGTATGCGGGGCGCTCTCCCCGCGTGCGGGCGGCCGGGAAGGCGCTCAGCGGGGCTCTGAGCCGCGTACGGCCCGAATCCCGCCCGTCCCTGCCCTGCGGGTCTTGACAGGGCGGGGAAGCGGCTCCGGTGCCGTCCTCCCGCGGCGGTCGGGGCCGCCCGTACGAACGCGCCGCACGGCGGCCGTGACCACCGCCGTGCGGCGCCCGACCGGGCCGTACGGCGCCTCCCGCCCTGCTCCGCGGCCTATCGGTTTTGGAGCCCCGTCCACCTTCGGGTAATGTTCTTTCTGCGCCGCCCGGGAGGGCCGAGAGGCCCGGCCGGAAAGCGCAAACCGAACAAAATCCCCTCTGGGGGTTGCGTTTTGGTGGGCTATGGTGTAATTGGCAGCACGACTGATTCTGGTTCAGTTAGTCTAGGTTCGAGTCCTGGTAGCCCAGCAAGAGATCTTTCTCTTCGAGAATTCCATGGTCTCTTGAGTGCAGTATCAGGCCCCCGTTGTGTAGCGGCCTAGCACGCCGCCCTCTCAAGGCGGTAGCGCCGGTTCGAATCCGGTCGGGGGTACAGATCCTTTCTTTCCGTCACCTTCGGGTCGCTCCCGGATGTGCCGATGTGAGGATCGCTAGGGCCCCCGTTGTGTAGCGGCCTAGCACGCCGCCCTCTCAAGGCGGTAGCGCCGGTTCGAATCCGGTCGGGGGTACTGGTCTAAACCACCATGGGCTATGGTGTAATTGGCAGCACGAGTGATTCTGGTTCATTTAGTCTAGGTTCGAGTCCTGGTAGCCCAGCGCAGAGAATTCGCGAAATGCGATTCCACTGCAAAAAGCAAGCCCCCGTTGTGTAGCGGCCTAGCACGCCGCCCTCTCAAGGCGGTAGCGCCGGTTCGAATCCGGTCGGGGGTACGCAAAGAGATAAAGGCCCTTGCTTCGGCAGGGGCCTTTGTCGTGTCCGGAATTCCGGAACTCCGGAGCGCAATCCCTGCGGGTGGCCCGTACGGATTCCCCCTTACGGGCCTCAGGAGCGGGCCGACTCCTCCTCCTGGGCCAACCGGCGCTTCGCCGGTGCCTGCGGGATCGAGGAGGCCGCCTCTGCCTCCGCCCGCTCCGTGTCGTCCGGCGGCGTCTCCGGGACGTCGGAGCGGGGGCCGGCCGCGCGCCATCTGCCGTGCGTACGGCATGAGTTCGGCGACGGACGCCGGCCGGTCCGGCTCCGGCGGGCGGGGACGTCGTGATCTTTCTCATCGGCCTGCGTGCTGCCGGCCGGGGCTACGAGGCGATCTGCGGGGACGTGCCGACGTACCGCCTCGGTGCGGCGTGCGGCGTGCGGTTGCCGCGCGGTGGGGTGCGGGCCCCGGAGCGGTCGGGCGTCCGGCCCGGCGCGTCGCGGGCAGCAGGCGGGCCGTGGTCCGGGGTGCCCCGGTGTGGGGCGGATCCCCGGGCCACGGCCCGTGAGGAGTGGGAGATCTCTCAGCCGGTGCGGCGCAGGCCCTCGGAGAGGCGGGCGGCGGCGTCGATGACGGCCTGGGCGTGCATCCGGCCCGGGTGGCGGGTCAGCCGCTCGATCGGGCCGGAGACGGAGACGGCGGCGACCACGCGGTTCGAGGGGCCGCGGACCGGCGCCGAGACGGAGGCCACGCCCGGCTCCCGCTCGCCGATCGACTGGGCCCAGCCGCGGCGGCGGACACCGGAGAGGGCGGTGGCGGTGAAGCGGGCGCCCTGCAGACCGCGGTGGAGCCGCTCGGGCTCCTCCCAGGCCATGAGGATCTGCGCCGCGGAACCGGCCTTCATCGGGAGCGTGGAGCCGACCGGGACGGTGTCCCGCAGTCCGGACAGGCGTTCCGCCGCCGCCACACAGATCCGCATGTCGCCCTGGCGACGGTAGAGCTGGGCGCTCTCGCCCGTCACGTCGCGCAGATGCGTGAGCACCGGTCCGGCCGTCGCCAGCAGGCGGTCCTCGCCGGCCGCGGCGGCCAGCTCGGAGAGCCGGGGGCCGAGGATGAACCGGCCCTGCATGTCCCTCGCCACCATCCGGTGGTGTTCCAGGGCCACGGCCAGCCGATGGGCCGTGGGCCGTGCGAGCCCGGTCGCCGCGACCAGCCCGGCGAGGGTGGCCGGACCGGACTCCAGAGCGCTCAATACGAGAGCCGCCTTGTCGAGAACGCCGACGCCGCTAGAGTTGTCCATGCAACGATACTTGCGTCTCACAGTGTGAAACGCAAGTTCAATTTTCCGTGGAAGTCGTCACTCTGTAGCCACGGCCCTCGACCAGGGCCCGGTGCAAGGCCCGGCACGGGGATGCGGGGACCGTGCGCACAGTACGAGTTGGGCCGGCGATGCGGCCGGCCGGAGGGAAAGCGATGGGACGGACACTCGCGGAGAAGGTCTGGGACGACCACGTCGTCCGGCGCGCGGAAGGCGAGCCCGACCTCCTCTTCATCGATCTCCACCTGCTGCACGAGGTCACCAGCCCGCAGGCGTTCGACGGCCTCCGCAAGGCCGGACGGCAGGTGCGCCGTACGGACCTGACCATCGCCACCGAGGACCACAACACCCCCACCCTCGACATCGACAAGCCGATCGCCGACCCGGTCTCGCGCACCCAGCTGGAGACGCTGCGCAAGAACTGCGCGGAGTTCGGTGTGCGGCTGCACCCGCTGGGCGACGTCGAGCAGGGCGTTGTCCACGTGGTGGGACCGCAGTTGGGACTGACGCAGCCCGGCACCACCGTGGTCTGCGGTGACAGCCACACCTCCACGCACGGCGCGTTCGGCGCGCTGGCGTTCGGCATCGGCACCAGCCAGGTCGAGCACGTCCTCGCCACCCAGACGCTGCCGCTGGCCCCCTTCAAGACCATGGCGATCACCGTCGAGGGCGAGCTGCCCGAGGGCGTCACCGCCAAGGATCTGATCCTGGCGATCATCGCGAAGATCGGCACCGGCGGCGGCCAGGGCTACGTCCTGGAGTACCGCGGCTCCGCCATCGAGAAGCTGTCGATGGAAGCCCGGATGACCGTCTGCAACATGTCGATCGAGGCGGGCGCCCGGGCCGGGATGATCGCCCCGGACGACACCACCTTCGCCTACCTGCGCGGGCGGGCCCACGCCCCCGAGGGCGCCGACTGGGACGACGCCGTCGCCTACTGGCGCACGCTGCGCACCGACGACGACGCGGTCTTCGACGCGGAGGTCGTCATCGACGCCGCCGAGCTGGCGCCGTTCGTCACCTGGGGCACCAACCCGGGCCAGGGCGCGCCGCTGACCGCGAGCGTCCCCGACCCCGCTTCGTACGAGGACGCCTCGGAGCGGCTCGCCGCCGAAAAGGCCCTGGAATACATGGGGTTGACGGCCGGTCAGCCGCTGCGCGAGATCGGTGTGGACACCGTCTTCGTAGGTTCCTGCACCAACGGCCGGATCGAGGACCTGCGCTCCGCCGCCGCCGTTCTGGAGGGGCGTTCGGTCGCCGACGGCGTGCGGATGCTGGTCGTGCCCGGCTCGGTGCGGGTCGCCCTCCAGGCGGTCGAGGAGGGCCTGGACAAGGTCTTCACCGCGGCGGGGGCCGAATGGCGGCACGCCGGTTGCTCGATGTGCCTGGGCATGAACCCCGACCAGCTGGCGCCGGGCGAGCGCTCCGCGTCCACCTCCAACCGCAACTTCGAGGGGCGGCAGGGCAAGGGCGGCCGCACCCACCTGGTCTCGCCGCAGGTCGCCGCCGCCACCGCGGTGCTCGGGCACCTGGCCTCGCCCGCCGACCTGTCCGACGTTCGTACGCCCGCGGGAGTCTGAGGAACCATGGAAGCTTTCACCACCCACACCGGCCGGGCCGTGCCGCTGCGCCGCAGCAACGTGGACACCGACCAGATCATCCCGGCCCACTGGCTGAAGAAGGTCACCCGCGACGGCTTCGAGGACGGGCTCTTCGAGGCTTGGCGCAAGGACCCGCGGTTCGTCCTCAACCAGGAGGCGCACCGGGGCGCCACGGTGCTGGTCGCGGGCCCGGACTTCGGCACCGGCTCCTCCCGTGAGCACGCCGTCTGGGCGCTGCAGAACTACGGCTTCAAGGCCGTCATCTCCTCGCGCTTCGCGGACATCTTCCGTGGCAACTCCCTCAAGAACGGCCTGCTGACGGTGGTCCTGCCGCAGGAGACCGTCGAGCGGCTGCAGCAGCTGGCCGAGGAGGACCCCGCCGCCGAGGTGACCGTCGACCTGGTCGCGCGCAAGGTGCTCGCCCCGGGCGTGGAGGCCGACTTCGTGCTGGACGAGAATGCGCGGTGGCGGCTGCTGGAGGGGCTGGACGACATCAGCCTCACTCTCCGGGAGGAGCCGGCCATCGCCGCGTACGAGGCGAACAGGCCCTCGTTCAAGCCGCGGACCTTGGTGGCCTGACCTCGGGCTTTTGGCTCAAAGACATATTGCGTACGATGCGCCCCCTGTGCAGTTGGCAGGGGGCGCATCGGCGTGTTCAGACGCCTGTTGAGGCCCCGTGAAGCGACAACTCGCCGCAGATGGCACAATTAGCGCATGGAACGCGACGGCCAACTCCAGCTCTACGGTTACGTCGCCGACCAACTCAAGGACGCACACGCAAGGGTGCGGACACTGCAAGTCCCGGAGGGCGTACGGATGGCGCTGACCCGGAAGCTGCTCGTCATCACGGCCGCGGCACAACACGATCTTGCGAACGCGGCAAGGCGTCTGGAGTGGTTCATGGCCGACCTCGACGAAGGTCGTTATCCCGAAGACGTGCACACCGACGGAAGTGCGTGAGGTCGAGTGCGTTGCGGCACAAGGGTGATTAGCCCGTTTCGTGTTTGATTTGCGGTATATATCTGCCTAACGTGCGAAAAAGCTTGGAATCTATCGTTCCAGCAATGTCTCCGAAGGGGAAGACGTGAACAAGGCGCAGCTCGTAGAAGCCATTGCCGACAAGCTCGGCGGCCGTCAGAACGCCGCGGACGCGGTGGACGCCGTACTGGACGCAATCGTCCGTGCAGTTGTCGCCGGCGACCGCGTTTCGGTCACCGGATTCGGGTCGTTCGAGAAGGTCGACCGCCCGGCCCGCTACGCGCGGAACCCGCAGACCGGCGAGCGCGTGCGGGTCAAGAAGACCTCGGTGCCGCGTTTCCGCGCGGGTCAGGGATTCAAGGACCTGGTGAGCGGTTCCAAGAAGCTCCCCAAGAACGACGTGGCCGTCAAGAAGGCCCCCAAGGGCAGCCTCTCGGGCGGCGCTTCCACGCGTACGACCGTGAAGAAGGCGGCCGCCAAGAAGGCCACCACCGCCAAGAAGGCCACGGCGAAGAAGACCACCGCAGCGGCGAAGAAGACGACCGCCGCGAAGAAGACCACCGCCAAGAAGGCGACGCCGGCGAAGAAGACCACGGCCGCCGCCAAGAAGACCACGGCGGCGAAGAAGACCACCGCGAAGAAGGCCGCCCCGGCGAAGAAGACCGCCACCGCCGCCAAGAAGACCACGGCGAAGAAGACGGCGCCCGCGAAGAAGGCCACCGCGAAGAAGGCTCCCGCGAAGAAGACCACGGCACGCAAGACCGCCGCGAAGAAGACCACCGCCCGCAAGCGGTAACGACCGGGGGAACAATTCCCCAGGCGGTGACGCTTCGCGCCGGGCCGGTCTCCCTCCGGGGAGCCCGGCCCGCGGTGCGTGGCGACCGCGCGTTCACCGGGGCCGACCGGCTCCTTTAGGCTCTGCACCATGCAGGCCACCGCGTACACCTACGACTCGGACACCCGCTCCGGCAGCGTGCTGCTGGACGACGGCACCCCCGTGCCCTTCGACGCCGCCGCCTTCGACGCGGGGGGCCTGCGCCTGCTGCGCCCCGGCCAGCGGGTGCGGATCGAGACCACCGGCGAGGGAGACGCCCGCCGCATCACGCTCGTCACGCTCCAGACCCTCTGAGCCGTCCGGGCCTGACGAGCCGCCCTGACCTCCGCAAACGCCCGCGGCGCCCGCCGCCCGGGCCGCCGCGGCCACCCGCGCCGTGTGCGCGCCCACCCCGAGCGCCAGCGCCCGGCGCAGATCCTCACCGGTGTCCACGTCCCGGCGCACCGAATCCGCCCGTACGGTGATCTCCCGCGCCCCCGATGCGCGGTGCCGCTCCCGGGAAGGGCCGCCGAATGCCGGTGCCAATTCCGTACCGGAACGCGCGGTGAGAAGGGTTGTTCCGATATCCGCCGCGTCGGCGAGAAAAGCCCGCGGAAATTGTGCGGCGCTTTGCAGTACGGCTTCCAGTTCGGCGGGGCGCAGGGCCGGCAGATCGGCGTTGAGCGCGGCGACCGACGCGCCCGGGCGACGCGCCCGGACGAGCGCCGCGCCGTGGGCCAGCGCCGCGTTGAGACCGCGCCCCGGGGTGTCGGGGACAATCCGCGCGCCGAGCGCCGAAAGCGGCCCAGCGGCTGCCGGATCGTCCGTGACAACCGCCACATCCGCGACATCACCGCAGGCCAGTGCGGCGCCGACGGTGTCCAGGGCGAAAGCGAGTGCCAGCCGCGGACGGAACTCCTCACCGACCGCCGGGGAAAGCCTGCTCTTGGCCCGCACCAGCGGCTTCAGCGGTACGACCAGGCTCCAGCCCACATCCACTCCGTCTCCTCGCATAGGATTCGATTTTCCCTGCTGCCGCAGCTGGCCGGGGACCGCGGGGTTACGGTGTTCTCGACATAGCGGGTACCTGGGGCGACACTTGTGCGGCTGCCGGCTCGCAGCAGCTCAGCAGGTCCCCACAAGGAGGGTGTCCACGTGTCCCGCCGCAGAATCGGCTTCTGGTACCGCCTGGCCGCGGTCATCTGCAAACCGCCGCTCCTGGTTCTGTTCAAGCGGGACTGGCGAGGAATGGAACACATTCCGGCCGACGGCGGATTTATCACCGCCGTCAACCACAACTCGTATCTCGATCCGCTGTCGTACGCGCACTATCAGTACAACACCGGACGGGTTCCCCGATTCCTCGCCAAGTCCGGGCTCTTTCGCAGCGGCTTTGTCGGCGTGATGATGCGCGGTACGGGCCAGATCCCCGTCTACCGGGAAACCACCGACGCCGCCAACGCCTTCCGCGCCGCCGTCAACGCCATCGAGAAGGGCGAATGCGTCGCCTTCTATCCCGAGGCGACGCTCACCCGCGACCCCGAGATGTGGCCGATGCAGGGCAAGACCGGCGCCGCGCGGGTCGCCCTGCTCACCAAGGCGCCGGTCATCCCCGTCGCGCAGTGGGGCGCCAACGAGGCGATGCCGCCGTACGCCAAGGAGAAGAAGGTCCGGCTGCTGCCGCGCAAGACACTGCGGGTGCAGGCCGGCCCGCCGGTCGACCTCAGCGCCTACTACGGCAAGGAGCCCACCGCCGAGGTGCTGCGCGAGGTCACCGAGACGATCATGGCCGCGATCACCGCGCAGCTGGCGGACGTTCGGGGCGAGACCCCGCCCGCCGAGCCGTTCGACCCGCGGCGGGCGCTCGCCCGCGAGCGGCGCGCGGCCCGCGAGGCGGCCCGGGCGGCGGCCGCCGCCGAGCCGGTCGGAAGCACCCAGCAGGCACAGGAGGATGAAGGCAAGTGACGCGCTGCGCCGTCTACGGCACGGGGTCCTGGGGCACCGCATTCGCGATGATCCTCGGCGACGCGGGCTGCGAGGTGACCCTCTGGGGCCGCCGGGCCGAGGTCACCGACGTGATCAACAAGGAGCGGGCCAACCCCGAATACCTGCCGGGGGCCGAACTGCCCGCGTCCGTGCGGGCCACCACCGACCCCGCCGAGGCCGCCGCGGGCGCCGACTTCACCGTCCTCGCCGTGCCCTCGCAGACGCTGCGCGACAACCTCGCCGCCTGGGCGCCGCTGCTGCCCGCCGACACCGTCCTGGTCTCCTTGATGAAGGGCGTCGAACTGGGCACGGCCAAGCGGATGAGCGAGGTGATCGAGGAGGTCGCCGAGGTCCCCGCCGAGCGCGTCGCGGTCCTCACCGGCCCCAACCTCGCCAAGGAGATCGCCGCCCGGCAGCCCGCCGCCGCGGTCGTCGCCTGCGCTGACGAGTCCGTCGCCCGCCGGCTGCAGACCGCCTGCCACACCCCGTACTTCCGCCCGTACACCAACACCGACGTCGTCGGCTGCGAGCTGGGCGGCGCCGTCAAGAACGTCATCGCGCTCGCCGTCGGCATCGCGGGCGGCATGGGCCTGGGCGACAACGCCAAGGCGTCGCTGATCACCCGCGGCCTCGCCGAGACCACCCGGCTGGGCCTGGCCATGGGCGCCGACGCGCACACCTTCGCGGGCCTGGCCGGCATGGGCGACCTCGTCGCCACCTGCTCCTCGCCGCTCTCGCGCAACAACACCTTCGGCACCAACCTCGGCCGCGGCATGAGCCTGGCCGAGACCATCGCGGTGACCAAGCAGACCGCCGAGGGCGTCAAGTCCTGTGAATCCGTACGGGATCTGGCCCGCCGCCACGGCGTCGACATGCCGATCACCGAGACGGTCTTCGAGATCGTCCACGAGGGCAAGCAGCCGATGGTCGCCCTCAAGGACCTGATGTCGCGCAGCGCCAAGTCCGAACGGCACTGACGGCCCGCGCGCGGCGCCCGGCCCGCCCCGTGCGGCGCGCGGACACGGCGCCGCGCACGGCCGCCGCCGCGCCGAGTCCGTATCCACCAGCAGGTACCCTCAAGCCGATATGAGCAGCCAGACCCCTCCCCACAAGCCCCGTGTCGCCGTCGTGTTCGGTGGCCGCAGCTCCGAGCACGCCATCTCCGTGGTCACCGCGGGAGCCGTCCTGCGCGCCATCGACCGCGAGAAGTACGACGTGCTGCCGATCGGGATCACCACCGACGGCCGCTGGGCCCTGACCGCCGACGCCCCGGAGCGGATGGCCATCGCCGACCGCAAGCTGCCGAGCGTCGCCGAGCTGGCCGAGTCCGACGAGGGCGCCGTCGTCCTGCCGGTCGACCCGACCAACCGCGAGGTGGTCTACAGCGAACCGGGCTCCGTCCCCAAGGCGCTGGGCGAGGTCGACGTCGTCTTCCCCGTGCTGCACGGCCCCTACGGCGAGGACGGCACCCTCCAGGGCCTGCTGGAACTCTCCGGCGTCCCCTACGTCGGCTGCGGCGTCCTCGCCTCCGCCGTCGGCCAGGACAAGGACTACATGAAGCGGGTGTTCACCTCCTTCGGGCTGCCCGTCGGCCCGTACGAGGTCATCCGGCCCAGGGAGTGGGAGCGCAGCCCCGAGGCCGCCCGCAAGAAGATCGTGGACTTCGCCGCCGAGCACGGCTGGCCGCTCTTCGTGAAGCCCGCCCGCGCCGGTTCGTCCATGGGCATCACCAAGGTCGACTCCGCCGACGGGCTGGACGAGGCGATCGAGGAGGCGCGGCGCCACGACCCGAAGGTCATCGTCGAGTCGCTGCTGCGCGGCCGCGAGATCGAGTGCGGCGTCCTGGAGTTCGAGGACGGCCCGCGCGCCAGCGTCCCGGCGGAGATCCCGCCGGTCACCGCCCACGACTTCTACGACTTCGAGGCGAAGTACATCGACTCGGCGGCGGGTCTGGTGCCCGCGCCGCTCACCGCCGAGGAGACCGTCCGCGTCCAGGAACTGGCCGTCACGGCGTTCGAGGCGGCGTCCTGCGAGGGGCTGGTCCGGGCGGACTTCTTCCTCCAGGAGAACGGCGAGTTCGTGATCAACGAGATCAACACGCTCCCCGGCTTCACGCCCATCTCGATGTACCCGCGGATGTGGCAGGAAAGCGGCGTGAGCTACCCGGAGCTGATCGACCGGCTCCTGCAGGCGGCGCTGACCCGCTCGACCGGTCTGCGCTGACCCGTCCGGGACCGGGCCCGCCCGCCGCGGGTCCGGCTCAGACGCCCTCGGGCACGGTCTTCTTCACCGCGGCGGCGAGATCTGTGAGCGCATTGACCTCGGGGGCGTACTTGGCCGGCACCGTCACCTCCACGTAGGTCTTGCGCAGCACCGTCGTGAAGCGGTAGCCGTCGTCGTGCTTCTCCAGGAACCACGAGACGCCGTTGACGTCCACCGCGTCGGCGGCGGGGTTGTAATGTTCACTCCCGGACGTCAACACGCCCGGCTTGGGTACTCCGCAGCGCAGCTGCACGGCGGGGTCGCCCCAGGCGGCCGTGAAATCCGATGCGGGCTCGGTGCTCCTGCGCGCCAGCCCGTCGACGGTGTCCGGCAGCTCCTTGTGGAGGGCCCGGCAGTGCCGGGCCGACGCGCCCTCGGGCGCGGGTGGCGTGACCTCGTCCGCGGCGGAACAGCCCGCCGTGCAGCACAGCACGGCGAGCGACGGCAGGACCGTAAACCAGCGACGAGACGAGATCACCCGGCCGAGCATACGGGGAGCTAGATATGGACGACCGGACAGGTCAGGGTGCGGGTGATCCCCTCCACCCGCTGCACTTTGGCGACGACCAGCCGGCCCAGCTCGTCGACGGTGTCCGCCTGCGCGCGCACCACGACGTCGTAGGGGCCGGTCACGTCCTCGGCCGTCACCACGCCGGGGATCTGCGCGATCACCTCCGCCACCGCCGAGGCCCGGCCGACCTCGGTCTGGATCAGGATGTACGCCTGTACCACGGGACCTCCAGGGCGGCTTCGAGGATCATGGGGGAAGAAGGGACGCCACGGTACCGCGTCACCGAGCGGAGCGGGGAGATCCGCGCGGTGACGCCGGCCGGTGCGGCGCCCAGGCCAGCGGAGTACGGACCGGCCGTACGCAGGAGAAGGGCGACAGCATGAAGGGCACCGTGGGCGAGCTGGGGGAATTCGGGTTGATCCGGGAGCTGACCTCCCGCATCACCCCCACCCCGGCGGTACGAATCGGTCCGGGTGACGACGCCGCGGTGGTCACCGCGCCGGACCGGAGGGTCGTCGCCAGCACCGACGTCCTCCTGGAGGGCCGGCACTTCCGCCGCGACTGGTCCACCGCGTACGACGTGGGGCGGAAGGCCGCGGCCCAGAACCTCGCCGACATCGCCGCCATGGGCGCCGTGCCCACCGCCATCCTCCTCGGCCTCGTCGTGCCCGCGCAGCTCCCCGCCACCTGGCCGACCGAGCTGATGGACGGGTTGCGCGACGAATGCCAGGTGGCCGGCGCCGCGGTGGTCGGCGGGGACGTCGTGCGCGGCGACACCATCACCGTCGCCATCACCGCCCTCGGCGATCTGCGCAACGCCGAGCCGGTGACCCGCGCCGGCGCGCAGCCCGGCGACGTCGTCGCGGTGACCGGCTGGCTGGGCTGGTCGGCCGCCGGGCACGCCGTGCTGACCCGCGGGTTCCGCTCGCCGCGCGCCTTCGTCGAGGCGCACCGGCGGCCCGAACCGCCGTACCACGCGGGCCCGGCGGCGGCCGGACTGGGCGCCACCGCCATGACGGACGTCAGCGACGGCCTCGTCGCCGACCTCGGGCACATCGCGGAGGCCAGCAACGTCCGCATCGACCTCGCCTCCACCAAGATCGACATCCCGACGCAGATGTCCGACATCGGCACCGCCGTCGGCGTCGACCCCATGCAGTGGGTGCTCAACGGCGGCGAGGACCACGCGATCGTCGCGACGTTCCCGCCCGACGTGAAGCTGCCCGCCCGCTGGAAGGTCATCGGCGAGGTTCTGCACCCCTCCGCGCTGCCGCAGGTGACGGTCGACGGGGCGCCCTGGGCGCGCGCCGGGTGGGACCACTTCGGGGACAACGGCGACGCCTGATCCCCGCCCCGGGGCGGCTCCGTGGCGCCCGGCGGCGGCCGGTAGATTCGGCGGGGTGCAGACCCCACCACGCGCCCTGACCGTCGCCGGCTCCGACTCCGGCGGCGGCGCGGGCATCCAGGCCGACCTCAAGACGATGCTGGCGCTGGGCGCCCACGGCATGAGCGTGCTCACCGCCGTCACCGCGCAGAACTCCCGGGGCGTCCAGGGCGCCTGGGAGCTGCCCGCCGAGGCGGTGCGGGCGCAGTTCCGCAGCGTCGTCGACGACATCGGCGTGCAGGCCGTGAAGACCGGGATGCTCGCCTCGCCGGAGCTGGTCGAGACCGTCGCCGCGCTCCTCGCGGAGCTGACCGTGCCGGTCGTCGTCGACCCCGTCGGCGTCTCCAAGCACGGCGACGCGCTGCTCGCCGCGACCGCCCTCGACGCGGTCCGCACCAAGCTGCTGCCGACCGCCACCGTCGCCACGCCCAACCTCGACGAGGTGGCGCAGCTGACCGGCGTGCGCGCCACGGACGAGGCCGGGATGCGCCGCGCCGCCGATGCGATCCTCGCCTTCGGCCCGCGCTGGGCGCTCATCAAGGGCGGCCATCTGCCCGCCGCCGCGGACGCGGTCGACCTGCTCACCGACGGCACCGAGGAACTCTGGCTGCGCGCCCCGCGGCACGACAACCGCCACACCCACGGCACCGGTTGCACCCTCGCCTCCGCCGTCGCCGCCCGCCTCGCCCACGGCGACACCGTCCCGCGGGCCGTCACCGCCGCGAAGGAGTACGTCACGGGGGCACTCGCGGCCGGCTTCCGCCTGGGCAGCGGGATCGGCCCGGTGGATCACGGGTGGCGGTGGCGCGGAGGGGAGTGAGGGGGAGCGAGGGAACGGGGCGGGTCTTGCGTCTGCCTCGTACGGGGATTTGCGTCTGCCTCGGGCCGGGGTTTGGGCCTGCCTCGTGCGGGGCTTTGCGTCTGCCTCGCGCCGGGGCTCGTCGCGGTCTGTGCTCGCCCCGTGCGGCGGTGGCGTGTCCGCCCCGTGCCGCTGCCCCGCGCGGCGGTGACGTGCCCCGCCCCGTGTGCGGCGGCCGCCGGCCTCGGGCCGGCACGCACCGGGCCGGCACCCTCACCCGCCGCCCCACGCAGGCACCCTCACCCCCGCTCCAGCACCTCCCGCACCACCGCCCCGACCTGTTCCGTCTCGGTGAGGAAGCCGTCGTGGCCGGCGGGGGAGTCGAGGATGCGGGGCCGGCCGGCGCCCGGGAGCAGGGCGGCCAACTCCTTCTGCTGGGCGGGCGGGTAGAGCCGGTCGGAGCCGATGCCGGCGACCACCGCGGGCATCCGCGCCCGCGCCAGCGCCGCCGCCGCGCCGCCCCGTCCGCGCCCCACGTCGTGCGCGTTCATCGCCTCGACGAGCGTGACGTAGCTTCCCGCGTCGAACCGGCGCACCAACTTGCCCGCGTGGTGGTCGAGGTACGACTCCACCGCGTACCGCCCGCCGCGCCACGGGTCCTCGCCGGGCTGCGCCCGCCGCCCGAAGCGGTCCGCCAGCTCCGGTTCGCTGCGGTAGGTGAGGTGGGCGATCCGCCGGGCGAGGCCCAGCCCTTGGTGCGGACCCGCACCGTCCGGGGCGTCGTGGTACCGCCCCGCGCGCCAGCCCGGATCGGCGCGCACCGCCGCCGTCTGCACCGCGCCCCAGGCGATCTGCTCCGCCGACGCCGCCGCCCCGCACGCCAGCACCAGCAGCGCCCCGGTCCGCTCCGGCAGCCCCGCCGCCCACTCCAGGGCCCGCATGCCGCCCATGGAGCCGCCGATCACCGCCGCCCACCGCGCGATGCCCAGCGCATCGGCCAGCCGCGCCTCGGCCGCCACCTGGTCCCGCGGCGTCACCAGCGGGAAATCCGGCCCCCACCGCCCCGTGCCGCCCGGGCGGGGCGACGCCGGACCCGTACTGCCCTGGCAACCGCCCAGCACATTGGGCGCCACCACGTACCACCGCCGGGTGTCCAGCGCCGCCCCCGGTCCGATCAGCGCGGACCACCAGCCCGCCGTGGGATGCCCGGGCCCCGCCGGGCCCGCCGCATGGCTGTCGCCGGTCAGCGCGTGCAGCACCAGGACCGCGTTCGAGGCGTCCGGGGCGAGCGTGCCCCACGTCTCGTACGCGAGCCGCACGCCCGGCAGCGCGCCCCCGGCCTCCAGCGGCAGCGCGCCGGGCAGCGTCACCCAGCGGCGGCGCCCCGGCGGATCGCCCTCCCGCCAGGCCCCGGAGGCCGGCGGGAGGGCGTGGCCCGGCACGGCGGTGCTCAGGACGCCGCCTTCGCGGCCCGGAACCCCGCCTCCAGATCGGCCCGCAGATCCTCCAGGCTCTCCAGCCCGACGGAGAGCCGCACCAGGCCGGGCGCCGCGCCGGTCGCCGCCAGCTGCTCCTCGTCGAGCTGACTGTGGGTGGTGGACGCCGGGTGGATGATCAGGCTCCGTACGTCACCGATGTTCGCCAGGTGGCTGAAGAGCCGCACCACGTCGACGAACGCCCGGCCCGCCTCGATGCCGTCGTGCAGCTCGAACGAGAGCACCGCGCCCGCACCCCGCGGCAGATACTTCTGCCCCGCCCCGTACCAGCGGTTGGACGGCAGTCCCGGGTAGTGCACCGCCGCCACCTCGTCGCGCTGCTCCAGCCACTCGGCGAGCGCCTGCGCGTTCGCGGTGTGCCGCTCCAGGCGGAGGCTGAGCGTCTCGATGCCCTGGAGCAGCAGGAACGCGGAGTGCGGCGCGATGGCCGGGCCGATGTCGCGCAGCAGCTGCACCCGCAGCTTCACGGCGAACGCACCGGGGCCGAGGTCCGGCCAGTAGCGCAGCCCGTGATAGCTCGGGTCCGGGGTGTGGAAGGCGGCGAACCGCTCGGCGTGCGCCCCGAAGTCGAAGGTGCCCGCGTCGACCACCACACCGCCCAGCGTGGTGCCGTGCCCGCCGAGGAACTTCGTCGCCGAGTGCACCACGACGTCCGCACCGTGCTCGATGGGCCGCAGCAGATACGGCGTGGGCACCGTGTTGTCCACGATCAGCGGCACGCCCGCGCCGTGCGCCGCGTCCGCGACCGCCCGGACGTCGAGGACGTTGCCCCGCGGATTGCCCAGCGTCTCCGCGAAGAACGCCTTCGTCGTGGGGCGCACGGCGGCCCGCCAGGCGGCGATGTCGTCCGGGTCGTCGACGAACGACACCTCCACGCCCAGCCGCGGCAGGGTGTGCCGGAAGAGGTTGTACGTCCCGCCGTACAGCGACGACGAGGCCACGATGTGGTCACCGGCGCCCGCCAGCGTCAGCAGCGCCAGCGTCTCGGCGGCCTGCCCGGAGGCGAGCGCGACGGCCGCCACGCCGCCCTCCAGCGCGGCGACCCGCTGTTCCAGGGCGTCCTGGGTGGGGTTGTGGATCCGGGTGTAGATGTTGCCGGGCTCGGCGAGCGAGAAGAGGTCCGCGGCGTGCTGCGTGTCCCGGAAGGCGAAGGACGTCGTCTGGTAGATCGGCACCGCGCGGGCCCCGGTGACGGGATCGGGGGCCGCGCCCGCGTGGATCTGCCGGGTCTCGAAGGACCACGCGGCGGACGGGTCCGGTGCCCCGGCGCGGTCATCGGTGGGGTTCTCTGCGGTGGCGGAGTCGGCGGGCTGGCTCATGAACGGTCCTCGCACGGTGGGTGACGGACGGACCCGGCAGGGGAGTGCCGCGTCCGGGACCCGGACACTAGGGGCGGCGAGGAACGCCCCGGAAGCGGTACCGCCACCCGGCCACGAAACCGCAATGCCGGCGCAACGCGGGGCGTCCGCCCGTAACGGACGGCAACACGGGGCCATCCGCGGCAACAGTGCGCACCGCGCGCGGAACGGGGCGCGGCCCGCCGTGCGAGGGCCTCGGACCCGCCCCGTGCACCCGCCGTACGGGACACCCGGACCCGGCCGTACGGAGAGGCCGCCCGCCCGCGACGGCGCCCCGGCCCCGTGCGGCAACGACGAAAAGCCGGCCCACCTTTCGGTGGACCGGCTTTCGTCAAGCAACCGGCTTGGCTGCGCTACGGCTAAGACGTCAGCGCGAGACCTTGCCGGCCTTGATGCACGAGGTGCAGACGTTGAGCCGCTTCGGCGTACGCTCGACCACTGCACGGACCGTCTGGATGTTGGGGTTCCAACGACGGTTGGTACGGCGGTGCGAGTGAGAGACACTCTTGCCGAAGCCCGGCCCCTTGCCGCAGACGTCGCAGTTGGCAGCCACGGGTCACTCCAAAGACTTCAGATGCACTTACGGTGAATCCTGACGGGCCGAGTGCATTGACCGACCGGCATCGCCAGGAGAGGAAAAGGCCCGATTCGCACCGGGCAACCGGAGCAGCATACAACGGCCGCGTCCGTAGAACGAAACTACCATGCGCGCTCCGGGCCCCGCCCCGGCCTCCCGGTGTGACCGCGGCTACTGTGCCGTCATCCCGTGCATCCAGGAGGACGCTGTGCCGCACCCGCTCGACGCCGCCGCGATCCGCGCCTGGTGCGGACTGGCACTGGAGGCGCTGGGCCGGGAGCGCGCCCGGATCGATGCGATCAACGTCTATCCCGTGGCCGACGGCGACACCGGCACCAACCTCTACCTCACCCTCGAATCCGCCGCCCGCGCCGTCGAGGCGGCCTTCGACGGCCACGCCGCCGCGGGCACCGCGCCGTGCCTGGCCGACGCCGCCGGAGCCATGGCGCACGGCGCTCTCATAGGGGCGCGCGGCAACTCCGGCACCATCCTGGCCCAGCTGCTGCGCGGGATGACCGAGATCCTGGCCGCCCCGCCGGTGCCCGCCACGGGGCCGGACGCCACCGGCGAACTGCCCGGCGGCTGCCCGCCCGCCACCCTGGGACGGGCACTGCACCGCGCCGCGGCCGCCGCCCGGGAGGCCGTCGCGCACCCCGTGGAGGGCACCGTGCTGACGGTCGCCGCCCGCGCCGCCGACGCCGCGGCGGAGGCCGCGACCTCCGCGCCGCACGCCGCGGAGGTGGCGCGCGCCGCCCACGACGGCGCCCGCACCGCGCTCCGCGCCACCCCGGGGCAGCTCGCCGCCCTGGGCCGGGCCGGGGTCGTGGACGCCGGCGGCTGCGGTCTGGTCGCCCTGCTCGGGGCGCTGGCCGATGCGCTGTCCGGCGAGGTCACCGCCGTCCCCGTCGCCGTCCGGGCCGACGCCCCGCTCCCGGAGGCGGCGGGCCCCGAGGCCGTCACCGGGGCCGCACCGGAGAGCTGCCCGCCCGGGGAGACGACGGGCCCCGCCTTCGAGGTGATCTACCTGCTGGAGGCCGGCGACGCCGCCGTGGCCCGGCTGCGCACCCGCCTCGACGCGCTCGGCGACTCCCTCGTGGTGGTCGGCGGCGACGGCCTCTGGCACGTCCACGTCCACGTCGACGACGCGGGCGCCGCCGTCGAGGCCGGGATCGAGGCGGGCCGCCCTTACCGCATCCGCATCACGCACTTCGACGGCGCCGCGCACGCCGCGCGCCCCGTGCCGGAGCCGGCCGCCCGGGGCGTCGTCGCCGTCGTCCCCGGGGAGGGGCTGGCCGCGCTGTGCGAGGCGGCCGGCGCGACCACGGTGCGGGTGCGCCCCGGGGAGCCGCCCGCCTCCGGGGAGTTGGTCCAGGCGATCCGGCAGGCCCGCGCCCGTGAGGTGCTGCTGCTGCCCAACGACCCCGAGCTGCGCCACACCGCCGCCGCGGCGGCCGAGGCGGCCCGTGCCGAAGGCATCCGGGTGGCGCTCATCCCCACCCGCGCCGCCGTGCAGGGCCTCGCGGCGCTCGCCGTGCACGAGCCCGACCGCAGCTTCGACGAGGACGCCGTCGCCATGACCTCGGCCGCCGGGGCCACCCGCTACGCCGAACTGGCCGTCGCCGAGCGCCAGGCGTGGACGATGGCGGGCATCTGCCAGCAGGGCGACGTCCTCGGGCTGATCGACGGCGACGTCGTGGTCATCGGCGGTGATCTGACGGACACCGCCCTCACCGTCCTCGACCGGATGCTCTCGGCGGGTGGCGAACTCGTCACGCTGGTCCGCGGCGCCTGCGCCCCCGACGGCCTCGCCGAACGGCTGGAGGCGCACGTCCGCGAACGGTTCCTCGCCGTCGACACCGTCGTGTACGAGGGCGGCCGCCACGCGGCACCGCTGCTGATCGGGGTGGAGTAGGAGACGGACGGCGGGGCGCCGGGACGGGCACGGGGCGCGCCGCACGGGGCCCGCCCCGCCGCGCACGGGCCGGACGCACGGTGCGCCGCGCACGGGGCCGGACGCACGGGGCGTCGCGCATGGTGCGCCGCGCACGGCGCACCGGCTCCGAACCCCCGCCCCACGCCGCCCGCTCCCGCCTCTCCGTGACGGCCCCCGCGGCACGTGGGAGGCCCCGTTGTCGGTGGCATGGTGTGCAATGGGTTCCGTGGCCGCGCTCGACGAACCTCTGAAGAAGACCCTCGGTGGCACCACCGCGAAGGTGCTCGCCGACCACCTCGGCCTGCACACGGTCGGAGATCTGCTGCACCACTACCCGCGCCGGTACGCCGAGCGCGGTGAGCTGACCCGCCTCGCCGACCTCCCGCTCGACGAACACGTCACGGTCGTCGCCCAGGTCGCCGACGCCCGCGTGCTGCGGTTCAACGGCGGCCGCGGCCAGCGCCTGGAGGTCACGCTCACCGACGGCGGCGGCCGCCTCCAGCTGGTCTTCTTCGGCAAGGGCATCCACAAGCCGCACAAGGACCTGGTGCCCGGCCGCCGCGCGATGTTCGCCGGCAAGGTCTCCGTCTTCAACCGCAAGCTCCAGCTCGCCCACCCCGAATACGCCCTCCTCGACCAGGAGTCCGGCAGCGAGGCCGTCGACGCCTTCGCCGGTGCGCTGATGCCGATCTACCCGGCCTGCCAGCAGATGGCGTCCTGGAAGCTCGCCAAGGCCGTCGACGCCGTGCTGCCCCACGCCCGGGACGCCGTCGACCCGCTGCCCGAGGCGCTGCGCGCCGGCCGGGGGCTGGTGGAGCTGCCCGAGGCGCTGGAGAAGATCCACCGGCCGCGCACCAAGGCCGACATCGCAGACGCCCGCGCCCGGCTGAAGTGGGACGAGGCGTTCGTCCTCCAGGTCGCGCTGGCCCGCCGCCGCTTCGCCGAGACCCAACTCCCGGCCGTACCCCGCCCGTTGACCGAGGGCGGCATCCTCGACGCGTTCGACGCCCGGCTGCCGTTCACCCTCACCGAGGGCCAGCGCAAGGTCAGCGAGGAGATCTTCACCGACCTCGCCACCGACCACCCCATGCACCGCCTCCTCCAGGGCGAGGTCGGCTCCGGCAAGACGATGGTGGCGCTGCGCGCGATGCTCGCCGTCGTCGACGGCGGGGGGCAGGCGGCGATGCTCGCCCCCACCGAGGTCCTCGCCCAGCAGCACCACCGCTCCATCACGGAGATGATGGGGGAGCTGGCCGAGGGCGGCATGTTGGGTGGGGCCGAGCACGGCACCAAGGTGGTGCTGCTCACCGGCTCCATGGGGGCGGCCGCCCGGCGTCAGGCGCTCCTCGATCTCGTCAGCGGCGACGCCGGAATCGTCATCGGCACCCACGCCCTGATCGAGGACAAGGTCCAGTTCCACGACCTCGGGCTGGTCGTCGTCGACGAACAGCACCGCTTCGGCGTCGAGCAGCGCGACGCCCTGCGCGGCAAGGGCCACTCCCGGGGCGAGAAGCGCACCCCGCACCTCCTGGTGATGACCGCCACCCCCATCCCGCGCACCGTCGCCATGACCGTCTTCGGCGATCTGGAGACCTCCGTCCTCGACCAGCTCCCCGCCGGGCGCTCGCCCATCGCCACCCACGTCGTGCCCGCCAAGGACAAGCCGCACTTCCTCGCCCGCGCCTGGGAGCGGGTCCGCGAGGAGGTCGCCGCGGGCCATCAGGGCTACGTCGTCTGCCCCCGGATCGGCGACGAGGAGGACACCCCCGGCACGGCCAAGGGCCGCAAGGGCACAGCCGAGGACGGGCCGTCCCCCGAGGACGCCGAGGAGAAGCGGCCGCCGCTCGCCGTGCTCGACCTCGTCCGGCAGCTGACCGCCGGGCCGCTGGCCGGGCTGCGGGTGGCCGCGCTGCACGGCCGGATGGCGCCCGAGGACAAGGACGCCGTCATGCGCCGCTTCGCCGCCGGTGAGCTGGACGTTCTCGTGGCCACCACCGTCATCGAGGTCGGCGTCAACGTCCCCAACGCCACCGCCATGGTGATCATGGACGCCGACCGCTTCGGCGTCTCCCAGCTCCACCAGCTGCGCGGCCGGGTCGGCCGGGGCGCCGCCCCCGGGCTCTGCCTGCTGGTCAGCGAGATGCCCGAGGCCAGCCCCGCCCGCGCCCGCCTCGCCGCCGTCGCCGCCACCCTCGACGGCTTCGAACTCTCCCGTATCGACCTCGAACAGCGCCGCGAGGGCGACGTCCTCGGCCAGGCCCAGTCCGGCGTCCGCTCCTCGCTGCGGATGCTCGCCGTCATCGAGGACGAGGAGGTCATCGCCGCCGCCCGCGAGGAGGCCACCGCCGTCGTCGCCGCCGACCCGGCCCTCGACGCCTACCCCGAACTGCGCACCGCGCTCGCCGCCCTGCTGGACGAGGAGCGCGAGGAGTACCTGGACAAGGGCTGAGGAGTACCTGGACAAGAGCCGACGGCGGCGCCGGGCCCGCCGCCGCCCCGGGCCCCCGACCGTCCCGCCGCCCCACGTGAGAAGCCTCACCCTCCCCGGGCGCCCCGCCGGTCACCGTGCGCCGCCCCGTGCCCGGCCGGAATATCGTGGAGGCCGCGGCGCCGTACCCCGGCCGCCGCCTCCCCACCGACCCCGCACCACGTAAGGACGGGCCCATGACCCGCGTGATCGCCGGTACGGCCGGCGGCCGCCGCCTGGCCGTACCCCCCGGCAACGGCACCCGCCCGACCTCCGACCGGGCGCGCGAGGGCCTCTTCTCCACCTGGGAGTCGCTGGACGGCCCGATGGCCGGCGCGCGGGTCCTCGACCTCTACGCGGGCTCCGGCGCGGTCGGCCTGGAGGCGCTCTCCCGGGGCGCCGCCCACGTCCTGCTCGTCGAGGCCGACGCCCGCGCCGCCCGCACCGTCCGCGAGAACGTCAAGGCCGTCGGCCTGCCCGGCGCCGAGGTCCGCACCGGCCGCGCCGAACAGGTCGCCGCCGGCGCCGCGCCCGGCGACCCGTACGACGTCCTCTTCCTCGACCCGCCCTACGCCGTCACCGACGACGACCTGCGGGAGATCCTGCTCACACTCCGCCGTGCGGGCTGGTGCGCGCCCGGCGCACTCGTCACGGTGGAGCGGAGCACCCGAGGCGGCGTGTTCTCCTGGCCGGACGGTTTCGCGGCGATCAAGGCCCGCCGCTACGGCGAGGGGACGCTTTGGTACGGTCGCGCCGCTTCCGCGTCCCCCGACGAGACGTCGGAGCGCGTGTCATGAACGCATCGGAGAGCGAGGAACCAGAGTTGCGCCGCGCCGTCTGTCCGGGGTCCTTCGACCCCATCACCAATGGGCACCTGGACATCATCGCCCGTGCCTCCAAGCTGTACGACGTCGTCCACGTCGCCGTGATGATCAACCAGTCGAAGCAGGGGCTCTTCACGGTCGACGAGCGCATCGACCTGATCCGCCGCGCCACCGCCGAGTACGGCAACGTCGAGGTCGAGGCGTTCCACGGCCTGCTCGTCGACTTCTGCAAGCAGCGCGACATCCCCGCGATCGTCAAGGGTCTGCGCGCCGTCAGCGACTTCGACTACGAACTCCAGATGGCCCAGATGAACAACGGGCTCTCCGGAGTGGAGACGCTGTTCGTCCCCACCAACCCCACCTACAGCTTCCTCTCCTCCAGCCTCGTCAAGGAAGTGGCGGCATGGGGCGGCGACGTCGGCCATCTCGTCCCGCCGTTCGTCCTGGAGGCGCTGACCGAGCGGCTGCGGGAGCGCTGAGCCACGCCCCGGCGCACCCGCCGGGCGTCACCACCTGCTGACGGACCGTCAGCAGGTGTCGGGGCGGGTCCCGGTGGCCGTACAGTCGTGGCGTTCCCTCGTTCCATCCCTTCAGAGAGTGGCGAGTCCAACGTGGACGTGCAGAAGAAGCTCGACGAGATCGTCGACAACATCGGCAGCGCCCGTTCCGTGCCCATGTCGGCGTCCTGCGTGGTCAACCGGGCCGAACTGCTCGCCATGCTGGAGGAGGTGCGCGCGGCGCTGCCCGGCTCGCTGGCGCAGGCGCAGGAGCTGCTCGGCGGTCGCGAGCGGATGGTCGAGGAGGCCCGCGCCGAGGCGGAGCGGATCATCGAGTCCGCCCACGCCCACCGCGGGTCGCTGATCTCCGACACCGAGGTCGCCCGCCAGTCGCAGGACGAGGCGGACCGCATCCTCGCCGAGGCCCGCCGCGAGGCCGAGGAGATCCGCGCCGAGGCCGACGACTACGTCGACAGCAAGCTCGCCAACTTCGAGGTCGTCCTCACCAAGACCATCGGCTCCGTCGACCGCGGCCGCGAGAAGCTGCTCGGCCGCGGCCCCGGCCTCGACGACCAGGGCTACGCCGACGCCGACGCCCCCGAGCGCAGCGCCGACCCGGCGACGCTCACCGAGCGTGCCGACGCCTACGTCGACGCCAAGTTCGGCGCCTTCCAGGCGGTGCTGACCAAGACCCTCGAAGCGGTCGGCCGCGGCCGCGACAAGCTCCAGGGCGCCCGCGCCATCGACGAGCTGGGCGCCCACCTCGCCGCCCAGACCGACGAGCGGGCCGGCGGCCACCAGGCCGACGCGGAGTTCCTCGCCCATCTCGCCGACGTCACCCCGCAGCAGCCCGCCGCCCCGGCCCCGCAGCCGCTCGCCGCCACCGCGCAGAGCCCGCAGTACGCCCAGCCCGGCCCCTACCCGGACCAGGGCTACGCAGCGGGGCAGGACGGCTACGCCTACGGACAGCAGCAGTACGCCCAGCAGCAGGACCCGTACGGCTACGGCTGGCAGCAGCAGGCCGCCGGGCAGGTCCCGCAGCAGGGCTACGACCCGCAGGCGGGCTACGCACCCCAGCAGGCTCCTCAGCAGCCCCCGCAGGCGCCCGCGCAGCCCGGCGCGCTGGAGGAGACCAGCCTCTTCGACACCAGCATGATCAACCTCGACCAGCTCCGGCAGTACGAGGAGGGCCGCCCGTAGGCCAGGCCCGTCCGCAGGGAGTGGATTGGGCCTATCCGGGCCTGTCCAGTATCCTGGCTGTTCGGTCGCGTGTACGTCCGCGATCCCGGCTGCCCGTTTCCGTATCCGCCCGCTCCCGAGCCGGTGGCCGGAAGCCGGAGCACCGGACCCCCGGTACAGAAAGCAGGAAAGCCATCAACGCCCGCCTCGACCACCGTTCCCCGCTCGTGTTCGACACGCGCGAGCTGGGCCGTCGTCCCGGCGCGCTCCAGCGGCTCTCCCGCACCGTCGAGGCCCCCCGGGACCTCGGCAACGAGGTGATCGGCGTGCCCGAGGGCACCCCGATCGCGCTCGACCTCCGCCTGGAATCGGTCATGGACGGGGTGCTTGTCACAGGTACCGCCCGTGCAACCGTGAAGGGGGAGTGCGTAAGGTGTCTGGAGCCGCTGGAGCGCGAGCTCGCAGCGGACTTCCAGGAGCTGTTCGCCTACCCCGACGCCGACGCCCGGACCCGCACCGCGGACTCCGGCGACGACGCCGAGGACGAGGAGGACACACTCTTCGTCGAGGACGACCTGTTCGACCTCGAACCCGTGCTGCGGGACGCGGTGGTGCTCGCACTGCCGCTGCAGCCGGTGTGCCGGGAAGACTGCCCGGGTCTGTGTTCCGATTGCGGAGCGCGGCTCGCGGACGACCCGGACCACCACCACGACGCCGTCGACATCCGTTGGGCGGCACTGCAGGGACTCGTCGGGACCAACCAGGACGACGAGAAGGACAAGTTGAGCGGCGACGCGCCTCGATCAGCGCACGTCGACGAGAAGCAGGAGAAGTAGCCGTGGCTGTTCCGAAGCGGAAGATGTCGCGCAGCAACACGCGCCACCGCCGGTCGCAGTGGAAGGCTGCGGTCCCCACCCTGGTGGCGTGCGAGCGCTGCCACGAGCCGAAGCAGCAGCACATCGCGTGCCAGAGCTGCGGCACCTACAACAAGCGCCAGGTCCTCGAGGTCTGAGCGGCTGGTGACAGGCACTGTGTCTAGCCCCAAGAAGGCGCAAGACGCCCGCCCCTCCGCCCGCACCCGCGGCGAGGAGCAGGCACCGGCGGACACGGCCTCGTCCCACACGATTCTGGAAGGGCGGCTCGGGTACCACCTTGAGTCCGCCCTTCTGGTACGTGCGCTGACGCACCGTTCCTACGCGTACGAGAACGGCGGTCTGCCCACCAACGAGCGGCTGGAGTTCCTCGGGGACTCCGTGCTGGGCCTGGTGGTCACGGACACGCTGTACCGCATCCACCCCGATCTCCCGGAAGGCCAGCTGGCCAAGCTCCGGGCCGCGGTGGTCAACTCGCGCGCGCTCGCCGAGGTGGGCCGCGGCCTCGACCTCGGCGCCTTCATCCGCCTCGGACGGGGCGAAGAAGGCACGGGCGGCCGGGACAAGGCGTCCATCCTCGCCGACACCCTTGAAGCGGTGATCGGCGCGGTCTATCTCGACCAGGGCCTCGACGCGGCCGGCGAGCTGGTGCACCGGCTCTTCGACCCGCTCATCGAGAAGTCCTCCAGCCTCGGCGCCGGCCTGGACTGGAAGACGAGCCTCCAGGAACTCACCGCGACCGAAGGTCTCGGCGTTCCGGAGTACCTGGTCACCGAGGCCGGACCGGATCACGAGAAGACGTTCACGGCTGCCGCCCGCGTCGGTGGTGTCTCGTACGGCACCGGCACCGGCCGCAGCAAGAAGGAAGCCGAGCAGCAGGCGGCGGAATCCGCGTGGCGCGCCATCCGCGCCGCGGCGGACGAGCGCGCCAAGGACGGGCACGACGGCTCCGCCGCCGACCCGGCCGCGGCTTCCGGCGACTCCTCGACGCCGGCCCGCTGAACCACCCCTTCTGACCCCGCCGGGCGACACCGCCCGACGGGGTCAGAAGTCTTTTCCCCGCCCTGCCGAAACCCGTGAGGAGAGCCGCGGTGCCCGAACTGCCCGAGGTCGAGGTCGTACGCCGAGGACTGGAGCGCTGGGTCAGCGGCCGGACCATCGACGCGGTCGAGGTGCTGCACCCGCGGGCGATCCGCCGCCACACCGCGGGCGCCGCCGACTTCGCCGCCCGGCTGACGGGGCTGCGCATCGAGGCGGCGCGGCGCCGCGGCAAGTACCTCTGGCTGCCGGTCTCCGGCGGCGGCCCCGCCGCGCAGACCGCGGCCGAGGGCCTCGCGCCGCAGGTCACCACGGACGTCACCCACGGCCTCGCGGTCCTCGCCCACCTCGGGATGAGCGGTCAGCTGCTGGTGCAGCCGCGGGACGCGCCGGACGAGAAGCATCTGCGCATCCGGGTCCGCTTCGACGACAGCGCGGCCCCGCCGCCCGAGGGCGCCGCCGGTACCGAGCTGCGCTTCGTCGACCAGCGCACCTTCGGCGGCCTCTCGCTGCACGACACCGTGCCCGGCGACGCCGACCAGCTGCCGGACGCCATCGCGCACATCGCCCGCGACCCGCTCGACGCGGCCTTCGACGACGCCGCCTTCCACGACGCGCTGCGCCGCCGCCGCACCACCGTCAAGCGCGCCCTGCTCGATCAGTCCCTGATCAGCGGCGTCGGCAACATCTACGCCGACGAGGCGCTGTGGCGCGCCCGCCTGCACTACGAGCGCCCCACCGCCACCCTCACCCGCCCGCGCACCGCCGAACTCCTCGGCCACGTACGGGAGGTGATGTCCGCCGCCCTCGCCGTCGGCGGCACCAGCTTCGACAGCCTCTACGTCAACGTCAACGGCGAGTCCGGCTACTTCGAGCGGTCCCTCGACGCGTACGGACGGGAGGACGAGCCGTGCCGCCGGTGCGGCACCCCGATCCGCCGCCGTCCCTGGATGAACCGCTCCAGCTACTTCTGCCCGCGCTGCCAGCGACCGCCGCGGCCCTGACCACCGGCCGCGGCGCCCGCCGTCGGGCTCCGGGCGCCGCGGTCAGCCGGCGGGCGCCTCGGTGAGCTGCCACCGGCCGACCTCGCGGTACTCCGAGTCGTACACGGCCGAGCCGTCGCCGGGCGCCATCGCGTAGTGGTGGAGATTGCCGCCCCAGTAGCGCAGGATCCGGCCCAGTTCGCCCGCCGGGTCCTGCGCGGTCTTTCCCTCGTCCAGCTCGACTTCGAGCACGAACTTCATGCCGCGGCCTCCCTCGTGTCAGGGGCGTGATCCCGCCCGGTCTCAAGTCTTCCATTCAAGTGCGAACAGGGATTTCGACGGCATCTGCGCAGGTCGGCACGGGAAATGGGCGGGAAAATCTCAACCGGTGACGAGACCCTGCCGCAGCGGTCGTCCGGCCCGTAGGCTGACCGCGTCGGACGGATGCGGGCGGCGGGGGAGGGCGGCGTGGCGGACAGGTTGCGGGCCGGTGATCTCGCGCGGGCGGCGGGCCTGTCCGTACAGCAGCTGCGCAGCTATCTGGACACCGGGGTGCTGCCGCCGGCGCCGCGCAGCGCGGGCGGCCACCGCCGGTTCACCACCGTGCACGCCGAGGCGCTGACCGCCGCCCGGGCGCTCGCCGCCGGACACGGCTGGGCCACCGCCCGCACCGTGATGCGCGCTGTCCACGACGGCGACGAGGAGACCGCGCTGGCCGCGCTCGACGCGAGCCATGCCCGGCTGGACCGGGAGCGCGGTGAGCTGACGGCGGTGCACGACGCCCTCGGCACGGTGCTGGCCGCCGAACCGCCCGCGCCCGCACCGCGCTCCGTGCGGATCGGGGACGCCGCCCGCACGGTGGGCGTCCGGCCGCCCGTCCTGCGGCTCTGGGAGCGCCACGGCCTGCTGCGCCCGGAGCGCGAGCCGGCCACCGGATACCGCCGCTACCCGGCCGCCGAACTGCACCTCGCGCATGTCACCGCGCTGCTGCGGCGCGGCGGCCATCCGCTCGCCGCCATCGCCGCCGTTCTGCGCGAACTGCGGACGACCGGCAGCCCCGACCGCCTCCGCACCGAGCTGGCCCGCCGCCGCGCGGCCCTGCACCAGGCGTCCCGCCACCGCCTGACCGCCGCGGCGGCGCTGCACACGTATCTGCTGCGGCGGGCGGAACGACGTCCGGAAGCCGGCATGGAGGAATGCGCGCAGCCGGTGGACGGTACGCGAGGGGAGCCGCCGGGATGAGCGCCGTCATCGCCGCCATGATCACCGCCGTGGTGGGTGTCCTGGGCACGCTCTTCGCCCCGCTGCTCACCCACCACATCACCCGGCGCCAGCGCACCGAGGAGGCGGAGCAGGAGGCGGCGCGCCGCTCCCTGGAGGAGCGCCGCGCCGCGTACACCGCGCTCAACCGCGCCTCCCGGCAGTTCCACACCCTCCTCAAGGACGCGCTGCACCGCCTGCGCGACGACGTCTACGGCGCGCACGAACGCGAGCAGACGGAGGAGGCGCGGCTGGAGTACCGCGACCGCTACGCCGAGGCGCAGATGATCGTCCCCGAGGCGGTGCTGGTCGCCTCGCGTGACGTCAACCGGGTCCTGGCGCGCGCCGACGCCGTCGTCAAGCGCCTCGACCGGGGACGCGCCGACGACGGCGAGAGCGCGGACCGCGCCTTGACGGACCTGAAGGCGGCGCAGCCCGCGCTCAGCGTGCTGAGCGCGGTGATGCGGCGCGATCTGGGCGTGGCGGACTGACGGGGACGGGCCGCAGGGCTGCCGGTGTCAGAAACCGAAGTCCTGCGTCCACCAAGGGCCGCCCGGTCCGCGGTGGACACCGACGCCGAGGGTGCGGTAGTCGCAGTTGAGGATGTTGGCGCGGTGGCCGGGGCTGTTCATCCACGCCTCCATGACGGCCGCGGCGTCCGCCTGACCACGGGCGATGTTCTCGCCGCCGAGGTCGGAGACGCCCGCCGCGCGGGCGCGGTCCCAGGGGCCCTTGCCGTCCGGGTCGGTGTGGTCGAAGAAGCCGCGCGCGGCCATGTCGCCGCTGAACGCCCGGGCCAGCGAGGCGAGTTGGGTGTCGGCCCGGACCGGCGAGCACCCGGCCTTGGCGCGCTCCTGATTGACCAGCGACAGCACCTGTGCCTCGGCCGACGAGCCGGCGTCCACCGAGCGCTGCGGGCGCGTGGAGTGCTTCGGCGCCGTGGAGGGCGAGGCGGGGGAGGCGTCGCTGCTCCCGCCGTGCCCGGAGCCGGCCTCGGGCGACGCCGACCTGTTGTGGTCCTTCTTCGGGGACGGCGACGTGGACGGGGACGCCGCGGAGGTCGGCCGGTGGGTGCCGGTGACCGTGCCGCGGGTGCTGCCGCGGCCGACCGCGCTCGCCGCCCGGTCCGTCGGGACGGCCGATTCGCCGCCCTGCGGGGAGGCGTCCGGCAGCGTGTTGGCGCGGACCGGCTGCCCGGCCTCCTCGCCCACGACGTACCGGTCGCCGCCGCCGGGTATCAGCCCCGAGGCGACCGCGACGGTGCCCATCGCCACCGCGGCGGACGCGCCGATCAGCCCCGTGCGGACCGGCACCGTGCGCCGGGCACGGCGGCTCCGTCGGGGGCTCTCGCCGGTGGTGGTGGCGTCGGTGGTAGGGGCGCCCACCGGTTCGGTGGTGGGGGGAACAGAACGTCTGTGGCGGCCCATCCGCTGGCGTCCTTCCGTACAGCATCGAGAAATTCACCCGAAAGGGTGAGTTGGATTGCCGGGTGACTGTACGACATGACCTGCCGGACCACCGATGTGCTCACCGGCCGACCGGCCGGATACCGTGCACGCCATGAACGAAGAAATCCGCCTGACGGCATGGGTGCGCGGCCGGGTCCAGGGCGTCGGGTTCCGCTGGTTCACCCGCGCCAACGCCCTGCGCATCGGCGAGCTGGTCGGATTCGCGCTCAATTTGGACGACGGACGCGTCCAGGTCGTCGCCGAAGGGCCGAAGGACCGCTGCGAGGAATTGCTGGAGTGGCTGCGCGCCGGGGACACGCCCGGGCGCGTCGACGGTGTGACTGAGATATGGGACACCCCGCGCGGGGGTTACGACGGCTTCGCGACGCGTTGAGCGACGACCGAAAGCCGCGCCGCGGCGGCCTCGGGAATGATCTTCAGACCATGCTCCGGAAGTCGGCCGCCGGGAGATTTGGCCTGGTGGTTGCCAACTCGGCCGTCCCGTGCAAGGCTGCCGCTGTACGGATGATCTCCACGCCCCCGCGGCACCTTTCTGGAGAATCGGCGCCCGGTTCATGCGACCGCGCCGTCTCGGGTGCCCGGCGATACGGGGCGTGATCGTGTTGACCGTCAAAACATTTGGTGAGACTCTGGAATCCCCGCGCACCTTAGTTGTTTGGCATTGAGAACCCCGCAAATGACAAGCACCGCGGGTGCGGAATCCCTCACGACCCACACCGCTTCGGTCGGTCACTCATTGTGGAGGACCATCCATCATGGCAAAGGCGCTTCTCGGTTACGTCGGCGGCTCCGACCCCCGAGTCCTCTCCGAGATGCGACGGCTTCAGCAGCGCGTGCAGGACCTGGAATCGGAACTGATCCGGATGCAGGCCGAAAACGACATGCTGTCCGCTGCCGCACGTCACGAAGGTTCGATGCTCGACGTACCCCAGGCGGAGCCCGCGCTCACCTGACCCCCGCCTCAAGGGCCGGTAAGGCGTATGCCACCTGCTTGAGGAACTGCAATCAGCACGATCCGCGCCACGCGAGATCTGCAAAAGGGACGCTTCGGCGTCCCTTCGTCATGTCCGCCCTCCCCGCGCCCCGAGTGCCGGCTGCGTCCGGCGCTTACCGCATGATGTGCCCTGCGCCACGCGGCACGAAACCGAAAGAGAACACGAGGCGGCGCCGCGGCCCCGGCCGGGCCCCGGGATGTCGTCCGGGGCGCCCGGAATCGGCCGGTAAAGTCGCACGGCGTGCACCTCAAGAGTCTGACCCTGCGAGGCTTCAAGTCCTTCGCCTCCGCCACGACGCTCCGCTTCGAACCGGGTATCACCTGCGTCGTCGGGCCCAACGGATCCGGCAAGTCCAACGTCGTGGACGCGCTGTCCTGGGTGATGGGTGAGCAGGGTGCCAAGTCGCTGCGCGGCGGCAAGATGGAGGACGTCATCTTCGCCGGGACGACCGGGCGGCCCCCGCTCGGCCGGGCCGAGGTGTCGCTGACCATCGACAACTCCGACGGCGCGCTCCCCATCGAGTACGCCGAGGTCACCCTCACCCGGACGATGTTCCGCAACGGCGGCAGCGAGTACCAGATCAACGGTGACACCTGCCGGCTGCTCGACATACAGGAACTCCTCAGCGACTCCGGCATCGGCCGGGAGATGCACGTCATCGTCGGGCAGGGGCAGCTCGACGGGGTGCTGCACGCCGATCCGATGGGTCGCCGGGCCTTCATCGAGGAGGCCGCCGGCGTCCTCAAGCACCGCAAGCGCAAGGAGAAGGCGGTCCGGAAGCTGGACGCGATGCAGGCGAACCTCGCCCGCGTCCAGGACCTCACCGACGAGCTGCGCCGCCAGCTCAAACCGCTCGGCCGGCAGGCGGCGGTCGCTCGGCGCGCCGCCGTCATCCAGGCCGATCTGCGCGACGCCCGGCTGCGGCTGCTCGCCGACGACCTCGTCACGCTGCGCCGCGCACTGCACGCCGAGATCGCCGACGAGGCGGCGCTCAAGCAGCGCAAGGAGGCCGCCGAGCACCGGTTGCGGGACGCCCGGCGGCAGGAGGCGGAGCTGGAGGAGCGGCTGCGGACGCTGACGCCGCGGGTGCAGCGGGCCCAGCAGAACTGGTACGAGCTGTCGCGCTTCGCCGAGCGGGTGCGCGGCACCGTCTCACTCGCCGAGGCGCGGGTCCGCAGCGCCCGGCAGGCCCCGCCCGAGGAGCGGCGCGGCCGCGACCCGGAGGACATGGAGCGCGAGGCCGCCCGCATCCGCGAGCAGGAGGCGGAGCTGACCGCCGCGGTCGAGGCGGCGAGCCGGGCGCTGGAGGACACCGTCGAGCACCGCGCCGCCCTGGAGCGGGAGTTGGCCGACGAGGAGCGGCGGCTGCGGGACGTGGCGCGGGCCCTCGCCGACCGGCGCGAGGGCCTGGCGCGGCTCAGCGGGCAGGTCAGCGGCGCCCGCGGCCGGGCCGCCTCCGCACAGGCCGAGATCGGCCGTCTCGCCGCCTCCCGTGACAGCGCCCGGGAGCGGGCGCAGGAGGCGCAGGAGGAGTACGAGCGGCGTGCGGCGGAGGCCGGCGTCCTGGAGGCGACGCGCGCCGAGGACGCCGAACGGGACGAGGCCGCCCGGCAGGAGCTCGCCGCCGCGGACGCCGCGCTGGAGGCCGCACGGGAGGCGCTGACCGTCGCGGAGCGCAAGCGTGCCGCGACCTCGGCGCGGCACGATGCGCTCGCCTCGGGGCTGCGGCGCAAGGACGGCAGCGGTGCGCTCCTGGCCGCGTCCGAGGAGCTGACGGGGCTGCTCGGACCGGCCGCTGAGCTGCTGACCGTCGCGCCCGGCCACGAGGTGCCGGTGGCCGCCGCGCTCGGTGTCGCCGCCGACGCGCTCGCGGTGAGCGGCCCGGCGGCCGCCGCCGACGCCATCCGGTTGCTGCGCAAGCAGGACGCGGGCCGCGCGGCGATGCTGCTGGCCGCGCCGGGGGAGACGGTGGCCGCGACGGCCGGTCCCGCCGTGCCCGCGCCCGGGGCGCCCGGCGGCGCCGCGGCACCGTGCGGCGCCCGGGTGCCGGCGCCCGCGCGGGAGGCGGGCACGGAGCCGGACGGGGCGGGCGCCCCGGAGGCCGCCGGGCTGCTGCCCGGCCCCCGGGAACACGGGCTGCGGGCCGCGGAACTCGTCGACGGGCCGCCGGAGTTGACCGCGGCGGTGCGGCGGCTGCTGCGCGACGTGGTGGTCGTCGCGACGCTGGAGGACGCCGAGGAGCTGATCGCGGCGCGGCCCGAGCTGACGGCCGTCACCGGTGAGGGCGATGTGCTCGGCGGGCACTTCGCGCATGGCGGGTCGGCCGGTGCGCCGAGCCTGCTGGAGGTGCAGGCCGCCGTCGACGAGGCGGCCGCCGAACTCGCCGCGCTGGACGACCGCTGCACGGCGCTCGCCGAGGAGCGGCACACGGCCGCCGAACGGCGCGCCGCGGCCGCCGCCCACGTCGCGGAGGTGGACGCCCGGCGGCGCACCGCGGAGCGCGAGCAGTCGCAGGTCGCCGGGGACCTCGGGCGGCTGGCCGGGCAGGCGCGGGCGGCCGCGGGGGAGGCCGAACGGGCCGCCGCCGCGACGGCGAAGGCCGAGGAGGCCCTGGCCCGCGCCACCGAGGAGGCCGAGGAGCTGGCCGAGCGGCTGGCGGTCGCCGAGGAGGAGCCTGCCGAGGAGGAGCCGGACACCTCGGTGCGCGACCGGCTGGCCGCCGACGGCGCCAACGCCCGCCAGACCGAGATGGAGGCCAGGCTCCAGACGCGTACGCACGAGGAGCGGGTCAAGGCGCTCGCCGGGCGGGCCGACGCGCTGGACCGGGGGGCGCGCGCGGAGCGGGAGGCGCGGGCGCGCGCGGAGCGGCGGCGCGCCCGGCTGCGCCACGAGGCGGCGGTGGCCTCGGCGGTCGTCTCGGGCGCCCGGCAGCTGCTGGCACACGTCGAGGTCTCGCTCGTCCGGGCCGAGGAGGAGCGGGCGGTGGCGCAGCGGGCCACCGCCGGGAGTGAGGAGGCGCTGGCGGCCGCGCGGGAGCAGGGGCGGCAGCTCGCGGCGGAGCTGGACAAGTTGACCGACTCGGTGCACCGGGGCGAGGTCCTGGGCGCCGAGAAGCGGCTGCGGATCGAGCAGTTGGAGTCGCGTGCCCTGGAGGAGCTGGGTGTCGAGCCGGCCGCGCTGGTCGCGGAGTACGGGCCGGACCAGCCCGTGCCGCCGTCGCCGCCCGCCGAGGGCGAGCGGTTGCCGGACGATCCGGAGCACCCGCGGAACCAGCCGGTGGCGTACGTCCGCGGCGAGCAGGAGAAGCGACTCAAGGCGGCCGAGCGGGCGTATCAGCAGCTCGGGAAGGTGAACCCGCTCGCCCTGGAGGAGTTCGCCGCACTGGAGGAACGGCACCAGTTCCTCAGCGAGCAGCTTGAAGACTTGAAGAAGACCCGGTCCGACCTGCTCCAGGTGGTCAAGGACGTCGACAAGCGCGTGGAGCAGGTCTTCACCGAGGCGTTCCACGACACGGCGCGGGAGTTCGAGGGCGTCTTCGGGCGGCTCTTCCCGGGCGGCGAGGGCCGGCTGGTGCTGACCGATCCGGAGCACATGCTCACCACCGGCGTGGACGTGGAGGCCCGTCCGCCGGGCAAGAAGGTCAAGCGGCTCTCGCTGCTCTCCGGCGGCGAACGGTCGCTGACCGCGGTGGCCCTGCTGGTCTCGATCTTCAAGGCGCGCCCCAGCCCGTTCTACGTGATGGACGAGGTCGAGGCGGCGCTGGACGACACCAACCTGCAGCGGCTGATCGGGATCATGGAGGAGCTGCAGGAGAGCAGCCAGCTGATCGTGATCACGCACCAGAAGCGGACGATGGAGGTCGCCGACGCGCTCTACGGCGTCTCGATGCAGGGCGACGGCGTCTCGAAGGTCATCAGTCAGCGGCTGCGCTGAGCCTCCTCCGGCTTCGTTCAGAACTTGAATTCACATCACCCAACGGGGCGGCCGCACATTTTCATCTCGGTCTATTGACTTAGAAACTTGAACGCATAGTCTCTGCAACGTCGCTTTTATCTTCACGTGGTGGCTGCCCCCGTCGTATGCGCCACTGGAAGTGCCAGCCCCCTACGCCCGGCAGCGCAGCCGGGCCACTGGAGTACACGTTGACCAGCACCGCGCAGCCGGCGGTACCGGAAGGCCGCAAGGCCCAGCCGGACCATCTCGGCCATGTCATCTTCATCACCGCGGCTGCCGCGATGGGCGGCTTCCTCTTCGGCTACGACAGCTCCGTCATCAACGGCGCCGTCGAGGCGATCCGCAGCCGGTACGAGGTGGGTTCCGCCGTGCTGGCCCAGGTCATCGCCATCGCGCTGATCGGCTGTGCGATCGGCGCGGCCACCGCGGGCCGGATCGCCGACCGGATCGGCCGCATCCGCGTGATGCAGATCTCCGCCGCGCTCTTCACCGTCAGCGCCGTCGGCTCCGCGCTGCCGTTCGCGCTCTGGGACCTCGCCATGTGGCGGGTGTTCGGCGGTGTCGCGATCGGCATGGCGTCGGTCATCGGCCCGGCGTACATCGCCGAGGTCTCGCCGCCCGCGTACCGGGGACGGCTCGGCTCGTTCCAGCAGGCCGCGATCGTCGTCGGCATCGCCGTCTCCCAGCTCGTCAACTGGGGCATCCTCAACCTCGCCGACGGCAACCAGCGCGGCCGGCTCGCCGGGTTCGAGGCGTGGCAGTGGATGCTCGGCGTGATGGTGATCCCGGCGCTCCTGTACGGCCTGCTGTCGTTCGCCATCCCGGAGTCGCCGCGCTTCTTGATCTCCGTCGGCAAAACCACCAAGGCGAAGCAGGTGCTGTCCGAGGTCGAGGGGCACGGCGTCGATCTCGATGTCCGGGTCGAGGAGATCCAGGAGGCGATGCGCCGGGAGCACCGGTCGACGTTCAAGGACCTGCTGGGCGGCCGGGGCGGCTTCCTGCCGATCGTGTGGGTCGGCATCGGGCTGTCGGTCTTCCAGCAGCTGGTCGGCATCAACGTCGCCTTCTACTACTCGTCGACGCTGTGGCAGTCCGTGGGCATCAACCCCGAGAGCTCGTTCTTCTACAGCTTCACCACGTCGATCATCAACATCATCGGCACCGTCATCGCCATGATCTTCGTGGACCGGATCGGCCGCCGCCCGCTGGCCCTCATCGGCTCTTCCGGTATGGCCGTGGCGCTCGCCCTGGAGGCATGGGCCTTCTCCGCCAAGACCGCGGCCGGGACGCTGCCGGCGACGCAGGGCACCGTGGCCCTCATCGCGGCCCACTGCTTCGTGCTCTTCTTCGCCCTCTCCTGGGGTGTCGTGGTCTGGGTCTTCCTCGGCGAGATGTTCCCCAACCGCATCCGCGCCGCGGCGCTCGGCGTCGCCGCCTCCGCCCAGTGGATCGCCAACTGGGCCATCACGGCGAGCTTCCCGAGCCTGTCCGACTGGAACCTCTCCGGTACGTACGTGATCTACATGATCTTCGCCCTGCTCTCGATCCCCTTCGTGCTGAAGTTCGTGAAGGAGACCAAGGGCAAGGCGTTGGAGGAGATGGGCTAACCCACCCCGCCAGTCCGTCCCCTCGGAAGTGGACACCGCCCCGGCTCATAAGGAGAGCCGGGGCGGTGCCGTGTGCGAGGGGCGGGGCGGCGCACGGGGCGGGCGGCCGCGGGGCGCGGGGCCCGTGCCGGCTCCCGTCCGGTCAGGTGCCGGGGCTTTGGGGCGGCGCCGGGAGACGGTGGCGGAAGGTGCTGCGGTAGGCGGCGGGCGTGGTGCCCAGCGCGTGGTGGAACCGCCGCCGCAGATTGGCCGCGGACGACAGGCCGACGCGGACGGCCACCGCCTCGACCGGCAGATCGGTCTCCTCCAGCAGCGTCCGCGCCGCGGAGATCCGCTGGGCCAGCAGCCACTGCCCAGGGCTGACGCCCACCTGATCGGTGAAGCGGCGCGCCAGCGTCCGCGGCGAGACCCGCAGCTGCGCCGCCATCTCCGCCACCGACACCCGCGTCCCCAGCCGTCCGGAGACCCAGTCGAGCAGCGGCGCCAGCGACGGCTCCGCCCGGTGGGGCGGCGCGTCCTCGGTGAACTGCGGCTGGCCGCCCTCGCGGTGCGGCGGCACCCCCATGTCCCGGCCGACGCGCGCCGCGTACCCGGCGCCGTGGTCGGCGCGGACCAGATGCAGCAGGAGGTCGATCCCGGCCGCCGCCCCGGCGCTCGTCGCCACGTCGCCGTGGTCGATGTAGAGCACCGTGGCGTCCATCCGCACACGCGGGAAGCGGGCCGCGAAGTGCGCCGCGCGCCGCCAGTGGGTCGTCGCCCGCCGCCCGTCGAGCAGCCCCGCGGCGGCCAGCGCGTACGCGCCCGAGCAGAGCCCCACCATGCGGGCGCCGCGGGCGTGGGCGCCGCGCAGCGCCCCGCGTATCTCCTCGGGCAGCGGCGCCTCGGGCACCCAGCCGGGGACGACGACGGTGTCGGCCCCGGCCAGCGCGGACAGCCCCGCCGCGGCGTGCAGCGGGTACCCGGCCGTCGTCGCCACGGGGCCGGGCCGCAGCGCGCAGATCCGGAAGTCGTAGTACGGGGGGAAGCCGGGCCGCCGGGTGCCGAAGACCTCCGCGGCACAGCCCAGTTCGAACGTCGGCTGCGGGGCGTGCACCAGCGCCACGACCTGATGGCGCCGTCCGTCCCCACCCGGTGGCGGGGCGGTACGGGACGACGATTCGATCATGGCAGGAAAGTACCCGGTGGGGTCGCTTCTGGTACTGGGAACGGCCCGCACCGGACCGACAAGCTGTCCCCATGAACGTGAACACGCAGGTCAACGATGGACAGCACACGGCGCCCGAGGGCATAGCCGCCGGAGCGGTGGCGGGGGCGCACCCCGGGGGCGTGGGCGGCACACCCGGCTACCTTTTCCGCACGGTGGCCGACGCCGACGTCAAGGAAGTCACCTCCGGCATCACCGCCCGGCCGCTGTGGGAGGGGGAGAACGGCGCGAAGGCGATGGTCGTGGAGTTCGCCCCCGGCAGCTGCTGGGACGGGATCGACGTCCACGAGCCCGGCCCGGAGGAGGTCTACGTGGTCTCCGGAACCTTCCACGACGGCGACCGCGCCCACCCCGCGGGGACCTTCCTCCACGCCCCCGCCGGCTCCTGGCACGTACCGCAGTCCGCGGAGGGCTGCACGCTGTTCGTCTTCTACCCGGAGGGCTGATGAGGCGGGGCACGGGCGGTGCGGGGCGCATGGGACGGCCCGCACCGCCCGTGCCCCGTGCCGCATGGGGCCGGTCCGCCCGCCCCGTGCGCTGCCGCATGGGGCCGGATCGCCGACCCCGCCCCGTGCGGCACCCGGCCCCGTACGCCCCTCTCACCCCAGCGCCGGCAGGACCTCGTCCGTGAAGAGGCGGAGGGAGCGCCAGCCCTCGTCGACCGGCATGCCGCCGCACAGCGGGTGAAGGATCAACGAGCCCGGCGCGTCCGGCCCCTGGGCCAGTTGCCGGCACTCCTGCGGGGTGACGATGCGGTACACGCCCTCCGCGCGCAGCTCCGCCACGTCGCGGGCGGCCGAGCGCACCGCCGAGCGGGCGCCCGCGGGCTGCCAGGACGCGTAGGTCCGGGCCTCGTACAGCAGATGCGGCCCGTAGCGCTCCCAGGCCCGCGCCGGGTCCTCGGAGAGGTGCAGCAGACAGGTGCGGGCGTCCGGTTGCTGCACCCGGCACTCGGTGCCGTACGCGGCGCACCGTTCACGGTGGTACGCCAGCAGCTCCGGCAGACGGGCGGAGGGGAAGAACGGCAGCTCCAGCCGGGCGGCGCGCCGGGCCGCGGCGCGCGATGCGCCGCCCACCAGCAACGGCGGATGCGGCCGGGTGTACGGGCGCGGCGTCACGTGCACGGTGCGGCCCCGGTACCGGAACGGCTCGCCGCGCCATGCGGTGAGCAGCGTCTGCAGCACCTCGTCCTGGAGGGCGCCGCGCCCCGCCCAGTCCTTGCCGAACGCGGCGTACTCCCGGGGCCGGTAGCCGAGCCCGGCGACGGTGATCAGCCGGCCGCCGCCGAGCAGGTCGAGCACGGCGAGGTCCTCGGCCAGCCGGAGCGGGTCGTGCAACGGCGTGAGCAGCGCGGAGAGCGTGACCGCGATCCGCCGGGTGGCGCCGAGCAGCGCCCCGGCGAAGGCCAGCGGGGCGGGCATCCAGCCGTCGCCGGTGGCGTGGTGCTCCTCGGTCTGCACGCAGGTCACGCCCCGCGCGTCGGCGTACGCGGCCATCTCCAGCGCCGCGCGGTAGCGGGCGGCAGCGGCCGAGGGGTCGGGATCGACGAGGTTCAGGCGCAGAACGGTGACGGGCGGCATGACGGCGTCCCCTTCGCCGGGTGGCGGGCGAAGGGGACGGTAGCTGACGGGGTGTCAGAATTCCAGGGATGTCCGGCACGGGGCCGCACGGGGCCGCGGCGTGGCGCCGCAGAGGGGCGGGGCCCGGCATGGTGCCGGGCGCGGGGCGGCGGGGGTGCCGCGATGGGACGGGCATGGGGTGCGGGGCCGACCGCCCGGCCCCGCACCCCATGCCCCACGCACCGCGCCTCGGTCAGCTCTTCCTGAGCGGCGCCCGGCCGTCGGCGGCCGGCTCCTCCGCCGGGGCGTTCTCCTTCGGGCGGGGCAGCACCGCGAAGAGGACGGCGGCGAGGAGGATCGTGGCCGCCCAGCCCAGGCCGTTGCGGCCGATCCAGGTGGTGGCCAGCGGGCCGGTGAACCACTGCACCTTCGTGAAGCACAGCCCCGCCGCCAGCGCCACGGCCCAGGCGGTCATGGCCTGCCAGCAGAAGCCGCCCACGTACCAGTAGCGGCTGGTGCGCCCGATGGTCATCAGGCCGTCGGCGTCGTAGCGGACCGCCAGCGTGCGGCGCCGCGCCATGTCCACCGCGTAGACGCCGATCCAGGCGGAGAACGAGACCGCCAGCAGCGTCAGGAAGGTGATGAACTGCCCGATGAAGTCCTTCGCCACCAGCATCATGAACAGCCCGCCCACCAGGCTGATGACGGCGTTGATGCTCACCGCCAGGGCGCGCGGCAGCTTGACGCCCATGGTCTGCGCGGTGAAGCCGGCGGAGTACATCGACAGGCTGTTGATCAGCACCATCCCGACCAGCGCGGTGATCAGGTACGGCACCGCCAGCCAGGTCGGCAGGATGGTGCCGAGGAACGACATCGGGTCGGTGTTCTGCCCGGCCAGCTTCGGGTTGGACACCGCCATCACGCCGCCCATCAGCACCATCGGCACCAGCACCAGCGCGGCGCCGGAGACCGTGGCGCCGACGATCCGGCGGCCTGATGCGGAGTGCGGGAGGTAGCGCGCGAAGTCCGGACCGGTGGGCACCCAGCTGATGCCGCCCGCGGCGATGGTGCCGATGCCGGCGATCACCATCGCGGTGGTGCCCGCCTTCTTCGCGAAGATCGCCTGCCAGTCCATGGTGGCGATCAGATACACCAGCACCATCACGGTGAACGCGCCGAAGAGGTAGGTGGAGTACCGGTTGCAGAGATTGAGCGCCTTGCGCCCCATGCCGCTCACCAGATACGTACAGGCGACGAACGCGAGCAGCGTGATGACGATCAGCAGGTTGTTGGCGCGGACGCCGAACAGCAGCCGCAGCACCGTCAGCACCGCGTACGCGCCGGTGACGGCGTTGATCGTCTCCCAGCCGAAGCGGGCCACCCACAGGATCGCGCCCGGGAAGTAGTTGCCGCGGACGCCGAACGCCGCCCGGGAGAGCATTGCGCCCGGCGCGCCGCCCCACTTCCCGGACACCGACAGCACCCCGACCATGCCGAACGCCACCGTCGCGGCGATGGCGGCGACCAGCAGCACCTGCCAGAAGTTCAGTCCGTTGTTGACCACCAGCGCGGCGCCCATGGTCAGCAGGAGCACGCTGATGTTGGCGGCGACCCAGGTGGGGAAGAGTTCGCGGACGCGTCCGTGGCGTTCGCCGTCGGGTACGGGCTCGATGCCCCGGGTCTCGACGGCGCCCTCGGCGTCGGGGGTGGACGTGGTGCCCATGGTGCAGGTGTCTCCGTGCGCGGTTCTGGAGCGTCTCCCGGACAGCCGGGAGACACGAGGCAGCGGCTGTGGTGCCCGGCCAGGTTCGGTCGCCAGGACTCTACGCGCGTTGCGCAGCCGTCCACCATCGTACTTTGATCCAAGTTCGTGCCGAACGTCCTGTTGGACCCCTCCATGAAACCGCAGCTCCACGTCGTCCGAGGGAGTCTCCAACCCGTTCCCGCCACCCTGCTGACCAGCGATTTCCGGCCAGCCTCCCCATGTCGGACGCGCGCCCCGCGCACCGGGGGGCGAGGCGGGGGCGCGAGGGGCGCACGGCGGTCACCGGATCGGCGCGTGCGGCCCCCGCGGACGGCAGGTGGCTGATACTGGGAGGGTTATGGAAATCGTCATCCTTGCTGTAGTCATCGCCGTGGTCGTGCTCGGCGCGATCAGCGGGCTCGTCGTCAGCGGCCGCAAGAAGAAGCAGCTGCCGCCGTCCCCGCCGGCCGCCCCCGTCACGCCCTCCGTCACCGCGCCGCCCGCAGAACCGCAGGTCGGTGAGGAAGCCGAGGCCCCGCGCGACGAACCCCGTCGCACCATCGAAGACACCCCGCTGCCCGTCGCCGAGGCCCCCGAGGCGGAGGCGCCGGCCGCCGAGCCGGAGGCCCCGCCCGCCCCGGAGATCGAGGTCCCGGAGCCGACCGCCGGCCGCCTGGTGCGGCTGCGCGCCCGGCTCTCCCGGTCGCAGAACTCCCTCGGCAAGGGCCTGCTGACCCTCCTGTCCCGTGAACACCTCGACGAGGACACCTGGGAGGAGATCGAGGAGACCCTCCTCACCGCCGACGTCGGCGTCGCCCCCACCCAGGAACTCGTCGAGCGGCTGCGGGAGCGGGTCAAGGTCCTCGGCACCCGCACCCCCGAAGAGCTGCGCACCCTGCTGCGTGAGGAGCTGCTCGCCCTCATCGGCACCGACACCGACCGCTCCGTGCACACCGCCAACGGCATCGGCAACGGCGGCGACGAGATCCCCGGCGTCGTCATGGTCGTCGGCGTCAACGGCACCGGTAAGACCACCACCACCGGCAAGCTCGCCCGTGTGCTGGTCGCCGACGGCAAGTCCGTCGTCCTCGGCGCCGCCGACACCTTCCGCGCCGCCGCCGCCGACCAGCTCCAGACCTGGGGCGAACGGGTCGGCGCCCGCACCGTGCGCGGCCCCGAGGGCGGCGACCCCGCCTCCATCGCCTTCGACGCCGTCAAGGAGGGCATCGCCGAATCCGCCGACGTCGTCCTCATCGACACCGCCGGCCGGCTGCACACCAAGACCGGCCTCATGGACGAGCTGGGCAAGGTCAAGCGGGTCGTCGAGAAGCACGGCCCGGTCGGCGAGGTGCTGCTCGTCCTCGACGCCACCACCGGCCAGAACGGCCTGGTCCAGGCGCGGGTCTTCGCCGAGGTCGTGGACATCACCGGCGTGGTGCTCACCAAGCTCGACGGCACCGCCAAGGGCGGCATCATCGTCGCCGTCCAGCGGGAGCTGGGCGTCCCGGTCAAGCTCGTCGGCCTCGGTGAGGGCGCCGACGACCTCGCGCCGTTCGAGCCCGAGGCGTTCGTCGACGCGCTGATCGGCGACTGACCACCCGCCACCGGCGACAGACGGCCCCCGGCGCCCGCTCCCGTACGGAGCGCGGCACCGGGGGCCGTCGCGTCGGAGGGCGCCGGGCGCTATCCGGCAGCCGCCCGGCGGCCCGAGCGGTGGCAGACGTACGCGAGCATCCCCAGCAGCAGCCGGGCCTGCGGCGGGTGGGCCGCCGTCTCCAGGGACGGCGGACGGAGCCAGCGCACGGGGCCGTCCGCGCCGAGGTCCGACGGGGGAGCGGTGAGGTGATCGCCCCGCCCCAGGGGGCGCAGGTCGAGCGCCGCGTCGTCCCAGCCCGTCCGGTAGAGCAGCCCCGGCAGCCCGGCGGCCGCCCCCGGCGCGACGAAGAACTGCGCGCGCCCCGTGGGTGTGAGCGCCACCGGCCCGAGCGGCACCCCCATCCGCTCCAGCCGCGCCAGCCCGCACCGGCCCGCCGCCTCCGGCACGTCGAGCACGTCGAACGACCGGCCCACCGGCAGCAGCACCGCCGCCCCCGGCGTCCGCGACCAGGCGGCCGTGACCGTCTCCAGCGAGGCGCCCGCCGTGATCTCCGCGCCGAAGGACAGCGGATGCGCGCCGGGCGCCGGGCACGCGGACACCCCGCACGAACACTCCACGCGCCCGCCGCCGGTCCGCGCCGCCCGGGCGCCGGGCACGACGTCCCAGCCCCACAACCCCGTGTATTCGGCCACCGTCGTGCTCTCGGGCGCGCGCACGCGGCGCCTGGCACCGATGTCCCGGATGCCGCCGATCGTGAAACCCATGCCCCCTCCAACGGGTGGTGTGTCGCTGTGGTTACGAGCCGCTCCGGGGCCCGGAGCGGCCGCGGCGCCCCACCGCACGGGGCGCCGGAGCGCCGCCGTGACGCTCCGTCGACGGGGCGCCAACGCCCCGCGGCACGCCCTCGGAGCGGGGGCGCGCCACGGGGCGTGTGCCGTGGTGCGCGCGCCGTTACGCGCATCGCTCCGTCGGGTCGCGCCCGACCTGTGTCAAGTCAATCGCGCGGAGCGGACCGGCAGTTCATTCGAAGGGGTGGCGAATGGTGGCGTTTCTGTGAGCGGCCTCGCGAGGGCGTGATCGTACGATTACTTTCGGTGCGCGAAGCCGGCGGTGCCGTCCGGGGCGGCCCCGGCGGTGGCCGGACCGGCCGGGGCGGTGGCCGGAATACGCGACCTGCCGGGGCCGGGCGGGCAGGATGCCTCAACAAGCCGGATCCTGCACGGGATTCGCGTCGGGCGACACACGGTTGGGGGCGTTACCAGTGGGCGGCAACGGCAGCGGAACTGCCGAGAAGCGTCCCAACACGCAGTTGGGATCGTGGTTCGTGCGCAGCGGCTGGTCCAAGGGCGAGCTGGCCCGGCAGGTCAACCGCAGAGCCCGTCAGATGGGCGCGCACCACATCAGCACCGACACCTCCCGCGTCCGCCGCTGGCTCGACGGCGAACAGCCGCGCGAGCCCATCCCGCGCATCCTGTCCGAACTCTTCTCCGAACGCTTCGGCTGCGTCGTCGGCGTCGAGGAGCTGGGGCTGCGCGCCGCGCACCGCGCCCCGTCCGTCTCCGGCGTCGACCTGCCCTGGGCCGGCCCCCAGACCACCGCCCTCCTCGGCGAGTTCTCCCGCAGCGACCTGATGCTGGCGCGCCGCGGCTTCCTCGGCACCTCCCTCTCCCTCGCCGCCGGACCCTCCCTCATCGAGCCGATGCAGCGCTGGCTGGTACCGGTCCCTCCGACGCCGGGCGCCGCCCCGGAGCCCGAGCCCCTCCGCGACCGCACCCGCCGCGCCCGCCTCTCCGGCCCCGAACTCGACCTGCTGGAGGCGACCACCGCCATGTTCCGGCAGTGGGACGCCCAGTGCGGCGGGGGGCTGCGCCGCAAGGCCGTCGTCGGCCAGCTCCACGAGGTCACCGACCTCCTCCAGGAGCCGCAGCCCGCCCCCGTCGCCACCCGGCTCTTCAAGGTCGCCGCCGAACTCTCCCAGCTGGCGGGCTGGATGAGCTACGACATCGGCCTCCAGCCCACCGCCCAGAAGTACTTCGTCCTCGCGCTGCACGCCGCCAAGGAGGCCGGCGACCGCCCCCTGGGCGCGTACATCCTCTCCAGCATGAGCCGCCAGATGATCCACCTCGGCCGCCCCGACGACGCGCTGGAGCTGATCCACCTCGCCCAGTACGGCAGCCGCGAGACGGCCACCGCCCGCACCCAGGCCATGCTGTACGCGGTGGAGGCCCGCGCGTACGCCGGCATGGGGCGCCCCAGCAAGGTCAAGCGCGCCGTCCGCATGGCGGAGGAGACGTTCGAGGACGCCCTGCCCGGTGAGCCCGAGCCCGACTGGATCCGCTTCTTCTCCGAGGCCGAGCTGAACGCCGAGAACGCCCACTCCTACCGCGACCTCGCCTACGTCGCCGGGCGCAGCCCCACCTACGCCGCCCTCGCCGCGCCGATCATGGAGCGCGCCGTCGAACTCTCCGCCAAGGACGGCGAGCACCAGCGCTCGTACGCCCTCAACCTCGTCGGCAGGGCCACCGTCCATCTGCTGCAGCACGAGCCGGAGCAGTGCGCCGTGCGGGCCGGGCAGGCCATACCGTTCGCCCAGCAGGTCCGCTCCGAGCGGGTCAACACCCGGCTGCGGAAGACCGTCGACACCGCCGTCCGCGACTTCGGCACCGTCGCGGAGGTGATCCACCTCGGCGAGGAGCTGGCCCGCCGCCTCCCCGAGGCCGAGGCCGTCTGACGACGCCGGGGCCGCACGACACCGGCCGCGGACGCCACCCCGTACCACCCGACCCGGCTTCCCCACGCCAGGTCTGCGGGCGGCGCCGCGGCCGGTCCGCGTCCCGGCCCGTTCACCGCCGCGTAACACCGGCGACGCCTTCGTCACGGCGGCGAAACACCCGTGGGCCGTGGCCGAAACCGGGCTCCGCCAGCCTCGTCGGGAACGACGGCCCACCCCCTCCACGCCATCCGCACGGGCCGCATCGACGACGGGAGACGCCGATGCCACCGGGCATCTTGACCCTCGCAGACGGGCTCGCGGCCCCGGCCGCCCTGAGCCCGGCCGACACCGGCTTCATGCTCCTCTGCTCCGCCCTCGTCATGGTGATGACGCCGGGCCTGGCCTTCTTCTACGGCGGCATGGTGCGCGTCAAAAGCGTCCTCAACATGCTGATGATGAGCTTCGTCGGCCTCGGCATCGTCACCGTCCTGTGGGTCCTGTACGGCTTCGGGCTCGCCTTCGGCACCGACCGCGGCGGCATCGTCGGCTGGCGCGGCGACTTCGCCGGACTCGGCGGCATCGGCCTGACCGAACTGTGGGGCACCAGCGGCATCCCGGTATACGTCTTCGCCGTCTTCCAGCTGATGTTCGCCGTGCTGACACCGGCGCTGATCAGCGGCGCCCTCGCCGACCGCGTCAAGTTCACCGCCTGGGCCCTCTTCACCGCCCTGTGGGTCACCGTCGTCTACTTCCCCGTGGCGCACTGGGTGTGGGGCGAGGGCGGCTGGCTCTTCCGGCTCGGCGTCATCGACTTCGCCGGCGGCACCGCCGTCCACATCAACGCGGGCGCCGCCGCCCTCGGCGTCCTCCTCGTCGTCGGACGGCGCATCGGTTTCCGCAAGGACCCGATGCGCCCGCACAACCTGCCCCTGGTGATGCTCGGCGCCGGACTCCTGTGGTTCGGCTGGTTCGGCTTCAACTCCGGCTCCTGGCTGGGCAACGGCGACGGCGTCGGCGCCGTCGCCTTCGTCAACACCCAGGTCGCCACCGCCGCCGCGATGCTCGGCTGGCTCGCGTACGAGAAGCTGCGCCACGGGGCGTTCACCACGCTGGGCGCCGCCTCCGGCGCGGTCGCCGGACTCGTCGCCATCACCCCGGCGTGCGGCGCCGTCAGCCCGCTCGGCGCCCTCGCCGTCGGCGCCGTCGCGGGCGTCCTGTGCGCCCTGGCCGTCGGCCTCAAGTACAAGTTCGGCTACGACGACTCCCTCGACGTCATCGGCGTCCACCTCGTCGGCGGCATCGCCGGCTCCCTCCTCGTCGGCCTCTTCGCCACCGGCGGCGTGCAGTCCACCGCCCGCGGCCTCTTCTACGGCGGCGGCCTCGGCCAACTCGGCAAGCAGGCCCTCGGCGTGGCCGCCGTCCTCCTCTACTCCTTCGTCGTCAGCTACGTCCTCGCCAAGGGCATCGACCGGCTGATGGGCTTCCGGGTCGCCGAGGACGAGGAGATCGCCGGCGTCGACCGGACCGCTCACGCCGAGACCGCCTACGACTTCACCGGCGCGGGCGGCGGCGCCGTCCACCGCGTACCGGCCGCGGCCCTCGGCGCCCCGGGCGGCCCCGGCGACCGGGAACGGGGCCACGGCACGGAACGGGGCCACGGCACGGACACGGAGAAGGTGGACGCATGAAGCTCATCACGGCAGTCGTCAAGCCGCACCGCCTCGACGAGGTGAAGGAGGCGCTGCAGGCGTTCGGCGTGCACGGCCTGACCGTCACCGAGGCCAGCGGCTACGGCCGGCAGCGCGGCCACACCGAGGTCTACCGCGGCGCCGAGTACACCGTCGACCTCGTCCCGAAGATCCGCATCGAGGTCCTCGCCGAGGACGCGGACGCCGCCGCCCTCACCGACGCCCTGGTGACCGCCGCCCGCACCGGCAAGATCGGCGACGGCAAGGTGTGGAGCGTGCCCGTGGACGAGGTGGTACGGGTACGGACGGGGGAGCGGGGGGCCGATGCGCTCTGAAGACCGGCCGGCGGGGCGGGGGATGGGGGATGCTCCGGCTTTGGGGGATGGGGATGGGGATGGGGATGGGGAGGGGGCGGGGTCCGGGACCGGTGCTGTTGCGGCCGCGTGCGCCGGCCCGTGTGCCTCGGGTTCGCCCTCGACAGCGGTTCCGCGGCCCGCTTCGGATCCCGGCTCCGCCTCGGGCTCGCGTGCCGCTTCGCCTGCCTCGGGTTCGCCCCCGGCTGTGGCCGCGTGCGCCGATTCGGGGCCCGGTTCCGATTCAGGGGTGGGCCCGGCTTCGGCCCTGCCCGTCTCGGGCCCGCTCCCGGATGCGGCCTCATGCCACGGCGCGGACCCCGGCTCCGCTGCGGCCCCGTGCGCCGCCCCGTACGCCGTGGGCGCTCGCCCGACCGCGGCCCCACGCACCGCCTCGGATCCCGATTCCGCCCCGGGCCCGCACCCCACTCCATCCCCGTTCCCCGGCCCGTCCCGCGACGGCGGCGACGCGTCCCCGGACGCCCCGGACCCGGCTCCGGGCGGCGGATACCCCGCCGCCCGGCTGCGCCTCCTCCGCGACGCCGGCGTCTGCGGGGCCGAGCGCCGGGCCGCCCTCGCCCGGCTCACCGACGGCTGGCTCGGCGGGCTGTTCGCCGCCGCGGTGGCCGGCACCGGGGTGAGCGGGGCGGCGCTCGTCGCGGTCGGCGGCTACGGGCGGGGCGAACTCTCGCCGCGCAGCGACCTCGACCTCCTGCTGCTCCACGACGGCCGGGCCGCCGCGCCCGACCTCGCCGCACTCGCCGACCGGCTCTGGTACCCGGTGTGGGACCACGGCCTCGCCCTCGACCACTCCGTCCGCACCCCGGCCCGGGCCCGCGCCGCCGCCCGCGCCGACCTCAAGGTGCAGCTCGGCCTCCTCGACGCCCGCCACCTCGCCGGCGACCGCGACCTCACCGACGCGCTGCGCACCACCGCCGCCGCCGACTGGCGCGCCGCCGCCCCCGCCCGCCTCCCGGAACTCCACGCCCTGGGACGCGCCCGCGCCGAGCGCCACGGCGACCTCCGGTACCTCCTCGAACCCGATCTCAAGGAGGCCCGCGGCGGGCTGCGCGACGCCACCGCCCTGCGCGCCGTCGCCGCCTCCTGGATCGCCGACGCCCCACGCGACGGCCTCGAAGCCGCCCGCGGCCGCCTCCTCGACATCCGCGACGCCCTCCACCTCGTCACCGGCCGCGCCACCGACCGCCTCACCCTCCAGGAACAGGACCAGGTCGCCGCCGCCCTCGGCCTGCCGGACGCGGACGCCCTGCTCCGCCGCGTCCACGAGGCCGCCCGCACCCTCGCGTACGCCGCCGACACCACCTGGCGCGAGACCGGCCGGACCCTGCGCGCCCGCTCCGTACGACCGGTGCTGCGCGGTCTGCTCGCCGGGGGCCGTACCGCCGGAGGGGGCGAGCGCGCCCCGCTCGCCGACGGCGTCGTCGTCCACGACGGCGAGGCCGCCCTCGCCCGCACCGCCCGCCCCGAACGCGATCCCGTCCTCGGCCTGCGCGCCGCGGCCGCCGCCGCCCGGGCCGGACTGCCGCTCTCCCGGCACGCCGCCCGCCGCTGCGCCGCCGCGTCCGGCGCCCACCCGCTGCCCGTCCCGTGGCCGGCCGCGGCCCGCGAGGCGTTCGTCACGCTCCTCGACGCGGGCGCCGCCACCGTCCCCGTCTGGGAGACGCTGGAGGCCGAGGGGTTGCTCACCCGGCTGCTGCCGGAGTGGGAACGGGTCCGCTGCCTGCCGCAGCGCAACGCCGTCCACACCTGGACCGTCGACCGCCACCTCGTCGAGACCGCGGTCCGCGCCGCCGCCCTCACCCGCCGCGTCGACCGGCCCGACCTGCTGCTCGTCGCGGCCCTCCTGCACGACCTCGGCAAGGGCCTGCCCGGCGACCACGCGGCGGCCGGTGTGCCGCCCGCCCGCGCCGTCGCCGCCCGCCTCGGCTTCGGCGCCGACGACACCGCCGTCCTAGCCGGCCTCGTCCGCCACCACCTGCTGCTCGTCGAGACCGCCACCCGCCGCGACCTCGACGACCCCGAGACCGTGACCGCCGTCGCCGAGGCCGTCGGCAGCGTCCGCACCCTCGGGCTGCTGCACGCCCTCACCGAGGCCGACGCCCGCGCCACGGGGCCCGCCGCCTGGAGCGCCTGGCGCGCCGCGCTCGTCGACGGCCTCGTCGCCCGCGTCGCCGAGCGGCTCGCCGGCGCACCCGCACCGGACGGCCCCGCCACCCGCGCCCCCACCGCGGAGGAGGAACGCCTCGCCGCCGCGGCCGCCCGCACCGGCGACCCGGCCCTCACCCTCCACGCCGAGGACGGGGCGCACGGCGCGCAGAGCCCCGTGCACGGCCCCACGCACAGCGCTGCCCGCGGCCCCGTGCACGGCCCCACGCATGACCTCGCGCACGGCCCCACGGGAGCGGGCGCCGCGCGCGGCGCCCCCGAACCGGTCGGCGCCGTGCTCCTCCTCGCCGTCCCCGCCGACCGCTGCCCCGACCCCGCCTCCGCGGCGCCCGCCACCGGCGTCCTCGCCGCCGCGGCCGGGGTCCTCGCCCTGCACCGGATCACCGTCCGCGCCGCCGACCTGCGCACCCTCCACCCCGACGGCACCCGTCCGATCGCCCTGCTGACCTGGCGGATCGCCGCCCACTACGGCGCCCTGCCCCCGGCGGCCCGGCTCCGCGCCGACCTGATCCGCGCCCTCGACGGCACCCTCGACCTCCCCGCCCGCCTCGCCGCCCGCGAACGCGACGGCGCCGCCCGGCCCGCCGCCCCGCCCGCCCCGCCGCCCACCGTCACCGTCGCCCCGGGCACCTCCCGCACCGCCACCGTCGTCGACGTCCGCGCCCGCGACGCCCACGGCCTGCTGCACCGCATCTGCCGCGCCCTCGAAACCGCCGGCGCCACCGTCCGCGCCGCCCGCGCCGCCACCCTCGGCACCAGCGCCGTCGACGCCTTCTACCTCACCGACGAAGCGGGCGCCCCGCTCACCGCGGAACACGCCCGCGCCGCCGCCCGCGCCGTGCGCCGCGCCCTGGACTGACGCGCCCGGCACCGGACCCGGCGGCCCGGAGTGGCCCGGTTGCCGGGCCGGATACCCTAGGAGTCGACTGCCTTACGCCCCCGACCCCGAGGAACGACGACCGCCGTGTTCGATACGCTTTCCGACCGCCTGGCGAGTACCTTCAAAAACCTCCGGGGCAAGGGCCGCCTCTCCGAGGCCGACATCGACGCCACGGCGCGCGAGATCCGTATCGCCCTTCTCGAGGCTGACGTCGCACTGCCCGTCGTCCGCGCCTTCATCAAGCAGGTCAAGGAGCGCGCCGCCGGCTCCGAGGTCTCCCAGGCGCTGAACCCGGCCCAGCAGGTCATCAAGATCGTCAACGAGGAGCTGATCGGCATCCTCGGCGGCGAGACCCGCCGCCTGCGCTTCGCCAAGACCGCGCCGACCGTCATCATGCTCGCCGGCCTCCAGGGCGCCGGTAAGACCACCCTCGCCGGCAAGCTCGGCCGCTGGCTCAAGACCCAGGGCCACACCCCGCTGCTCGTCGCCTGCGACCTCCAGCGCCCCAACGCCGTCAACCAGCTCTCCGTCGTCGCCGAGCGCGCCGAGGTGGCGGTCTACGCCCCCGAGCCCGGCAACGGCGTCGGCGACCCGGTCAAGGTCGCCCAGGACTCGATCGAGTTCGCCCGCGCCAAGCAGCACGACGTCGTCATCGTCGACACCGCCGGCCGCCTGGGCATCGACCAGGAGCTGATGCAGCAGGCCGCGGACATCCGCGACGCCGTCAAGCCCGACGAGGTCCTCTTCGTCGTCGACGCGATGATCGGTCAGGACGCGGTCAACACCGCCGAGGCGTTCCGCGACGGCGTCGGCTTCGACGGCGTCGTCCTCTCCAAGCTCGACGGCGACGCCCGCGGTGGTGCCGCGCTCTCCATCGCGCACGTCACCGGCAAGCAGATCATGTTCGCCTCCAACGGCGAGAAGCTGGACGACTTCGACGCGTTCCACCCGGACCGCATGGCGTCCCGCATCCTCGGCATGGGCGACATGCTCAGCCTGATCGAGAAGGCCGAGCAGACCTTCAGCCAGGCCGAGGCCGAGAAGATGGCGGCCAAGCTCCAGAAGGGCCCCAAGGAGTTCACGCTCGACGACTTCCTGGCCCAGATGGAGCAGGTCCGCAAGATGGGCTCGCTCTCCAAGCTGCTCGGCATGCTGCCCGGCATGGGGCAGATGAAGGAGCAGATCAACAACCTCGACGAGCGCGAGGTCGACCGCACCGCCGCGATCATCAAGTCGATGACCCCGGCCGAGCGCCAGGAACCGACGATCATCAACGGCTCGCGCCGCGCCCGTATCGCCCGGGGTTCCGGCGTCGAGGTCAGCGCGGTCAAGAACCTCATCGAGCGGTTCTTCGAGGCGCGCAAGATGATGTCGAAGATGGCTCAGGGCGGCGGCATCCCCGGGATGCCGGGCATGCCCGGGATGCCCGGCGCGGGCGGCGGCGCCAAGAAGAAGAAGCAGGCCAAGCAGGCCAAGGGCAAGCGCAAGAGCGGTAACCCGATGAAGCGCAAGGCCGAGGAGGCGGCGGCCGCGGCCCGCCGCGAGGCCGCCCAGAACGGCAACCCCCTCGGCCTGCCCCCCGGCGGCGCCGACGCCCAGAACTTCGAACTCCCCGAGGAGTTCAAGAAGTTCATGGGCTGACCCCAGGTCCACCCGCCCGGGCCCCCGCCGTACGCACACGGCGGGGGCCCGCGCACTCCCGGCCCCGTACGGCGTCCTCCGCCCCGCGCGGTGCGAGGGCGTACGCCGTACGGATTACGCGGGGGTACGCACCGGCTTGCGGGCCCCTGTGTGCCTTGGGCGCGGAACGGGTTACCCGCCCCGGGCGCCACCCATGACACGAAACTGACTGGTACGTGCAAATTATTTGGGATGGCCCGGAATCGGAACACCGGGCGACCCCGGCTCGTTGTCATTACGTGAGCACGACACCGCCTGTTCTCGCCGCCGAACTGGCGCTCGCCTGGGCCGATATTCAACGGCACCACCCCGAGCTGCCGGATCTGGCCGCGCCCGAGTCCCTGATCGGAGAGTCGTCGTCCGCCTGTGGCGCCGAGCTTTCCTTCGAACGGCTGCTCCACGAGGCTGTCCACGGCATCGCCGCCTCCCGCGGCATCCGCGACACCTCCCGTGCGGGCCGCTACCACAACCGCCGGTTCCTCGCCGTCGCCGAGGAGCTGGGCCTGGACCACGCCGACGAGCCGCATCCCAGCAGCGGCTTCTCCCTGGTCACGCTCAGCCCCGAGGCCAGACGTCGCTACCGCCCCACCATCGAGCGGCTCGCCAGAGCCCTCAAGGCCCACACCGCCGCGACCGCCACCGACAGCGCCCGCAGCTTCCGCGGCCCGGCCGCCCGCCACGGCTCGTCCGGCGGCGGCGTCCGCGTCAAGGCCGTCTGCGACTGCGGACGCAACGTCCGGGTCGTCCCGTCCGTGCTGGCCCAGGCCCCGATCGTCTGCGGCGGCTGCGGCAAGCCGTTCCGGATCCCCGAGGTGGCCGCGGTCGGCTGACCGCAGGGCGTGTGGCACAATGGACCGCTGTACTCGACAGTCGCACAGGACCCCTCTCTCCTCCGGCTGGCGCGTCCATCGGGCATACCGAGTACCGCAACCCCACGTGGCATCCCGTTGTGCCCCACCACGTCAAGACCAGGAGACACCACTCCCGTGGCAGTCAAGATCAAGCTGAAGCGTCTGGGCAAGATCCGCGCGCCTCACTACCGCATCATCATCGCCGACTCGCGTACCCGCCGTGACGGCCGGGCCATCGAGGAGATCGGTCTGTACCACCCGGTGCAGAACCCCTCCCGCATCGAGGTCGACTCCGAGCGTGTCCAGTACTGGCTGGGTGTCGGCGCGCAGCCGACCGAGCCCGTCCTGGCCATCCTGAAGGTCACCGGCGACTGGCAGAAGTTCAAGGGCCTGCCCGCCCCGGCGCCGATGAAGGTCGCCGAGCCGAAGGCCGACAAGCGCGCCCTCTTCGAGGCCGCCGCCAAGGCGACCGGCGACGAGCCGAAGGGTGAGGCCATCACCCCGAAGGCGAAGAAGGCCGACAAGAAGGCGGACGAGGCTGCGGCCGAGTCCACCTCTGAGTCCACCGAGGCCTGAGCGTGCTCGAGGAGGCTCTTGAGCACCTCGTCAAGGGCATCGTCGACAATCCCGACGACGTCCAGGTAGCCTCGCGCACCCTGCGTCGTGGGCGTGTGCTGGAGGTCCGGGTCCACCCCGACGATCTCGGCAAGGTGATCGGCCGCAACGGCCGTACCGCCCGCGCCCTGCGGACCGTCGTGGGCGCTCTCGGTGGACGGGGCATCCGCGTCGACCTCGTCGACGTGGACCAGGTCCACTGAACAGTTGAACACCGGCTCGGGCCGGGGACGGCTTTCGGGCCGTCCCCGGCCTTTGTCGTCGGCGCCGCCGCCCCGTACCCCGCGGGCGTCCGGTGCCACCGGAATCGGCAACATCACGCGCGCCGCCGCAGTGGCCGCGCGCAAGCGGCGGCGGATCGGCCGCAGAGAGGCAACACCGTGCAGCTGGTAGTCGCGCGGATCGGCCGCGCCCACGGCATCAAGGGCGAGGTCACCGTGGAGGTGCGTACCGACGAGCCCGAACTGCGGCTCGCGCCCGGAGCGGTCCTGGCCACCGACCCGTCCACGGCCGGACCGCTCACCATCGAGACCGGCCGGGTCCACAGCGGCCGGCTGCTGCTGCGCTTCGCCGGTGTCACCGACCGGACCGGCGCCGAGGCCCTGCGCAACACCCTGCTGATCGCGGAGGTCGACCCCGAGGAGGTCCCCGAGGACCCCGAGGAGTTCTACGACCACCAGCTGATCGACCTCGACGTCGTCACCCGTGACGGCACCGTCGTCGGCCGGATCACCGAGGTCTCCCACCTGCCCTACCAGGACCTGCTCGTCGTCGGGCGGCCCGGTGGCGGCGAGGTGCTGATCCCGTTCGTCAGCGAGATCGTCCCGGAGATCGACCTGGCGGAGCAGCGCGCGGTCATCGACCCGCCGCCCGGCCTCCTCGACGAGGCGCAGGCCGAGATCGCCAGCAGCCGTGAGGACAGCTGATGCGCCTCGACGTCGTCACGATCTTCCCCGAGTACCTCGAACCGCTGAACGTCTCGCTCGTCGGCAAGGCCCGCGCCCGCGGTCAGCTCGACGTCCGCATCCACGACCTGCGGGACTGGGCGCACGACAAGCACAACACCGTCGACGACACCCCCTACGGCGGCGGGCCCGGCATGGTCATGAAACCGGAGCCGTGGGGCGAGGCGCTGGATGCGGTCCTCGCCTCCGGTGAGGGCGAGCCCGTCGTCGTCGTGCCGACGCCCAGCGGCGAGCCGTTCACCCAGCAGCTCGCCGTCGAACTCTCCGCCAAGCCCTGGCTGGTCTTCACCCCGGCCCGCTACGAGGGCATCGACCGCCGCGTCATCGAGGAGTACGGCGACCGGCTCGACGTCCGCGAGGTCTCCATCGGCGACTACGTCCTGGCGGGCGGCGAGGCGCCGGTCCTGGTGATGGTCGAGGCCGTCGCCCGGCTGCTGCCCGGCGTCCTGGGCAACGCCGCCTCCCACCAGGACGACTCCTTCGCGCCCGGTGCGATGGCCGACCTCCTGGAGGGGCCGGTCTACACCAAGCCGCCCGAGTGGCGCGGGCGCGGCATCCCCGAGGTGCTGCTCAGCGGCCACCACGGCAAGATCGCCCGCTGGCGCCGGGACGAGGCGTTCCGCCGCACCGCCCGCAACCGCCCGGACCTGATCGAGCGCGCCGACCCCGCCGCGTTCGACAAGAAGGACCGCGAGCTGCTGTCCATCCTGGGGTGGGCCCCGGGCGAGGACGGCCGATTTGGGCGGACCGACCAGGCCGTGGAAGAATAGGCCGCTGCTGTGTGCGTCCGGCGCGCGCCCCTGCCACAGGGGGAACGACGCCCGTCCGACGGAACGGCATCCGAACATCATCTTCGAATTCCCGCTGATGACCTGTGGCATCAGCGAAGAAAGCAGTAGGTCATGCACCTTCTCGACTCCGTCGACTCCGCGTCGCTGCGCAGCGACATCCCGGCCTTCCGCCCGGGTGACACCGTCAACGTCCACGTCCGCGTCATCGAGGGCAACCGCTCCCGTGTGCAGCAGTTCAAGGGCGTTGTCATCCGCCGCCAGGGCAGCGGCGTGCGCGAGACCTTCACGGTCCGCAAGGTCAGCTTCTCCGTCGGCGTCGAGCGCACCTTCCCCGTGCACACCCCGATCGTCGAGAAGATCGAGCTGGTGACCCGCGGTGACGTCCGTCGCGCCAAGCTGTACTACCTCCGTGAGCTGCGCGGCAAGGCCGCGAAGATCAAGGAGAAGCGCGACAACTGAGTCCGCACGCCGGGCCGTCCTCCCTGGTGAGGGCCCCGGCACCCGGCTCACGTACGGTGCCCGGAACCGGCCGGATAGGCTCACGTTCCGATGGACACCGACGCACAGCTCCCGGAGCGCGACCGCACCCCCGTCCCCGACCAGGGACCGGAGGAGCGGTCGCGCTCCGCGCGTTTTCCCGACACCGCCGCCCGCTTCCGCTTCCGGCCGCTGACGCTGCTGGCCTGTTGCGTGGCGTTCGTGCTGCTGCTGAGCGCCTTCGTCGTCCAGCCGTTCCTCATCCCGAGCACCTCCATGGAGGACACCCTCCAGGTCGGCGACCGGGTGCTGGTCAACAAGCTCGCCTACCGCTTCGGCGGTGAGCCCCGGCGCGGGGACGTCGTCGTCTTCGACGGCACAGGGTCTTTCGTTCACAGGGAGACGGAGGAGAATCCCGTGACGGGCCTGCTGCGCGGAGCCGGCGCGGCGGTGGGCCTGGCCCGTCCTGCCGACACCGACTACGTCAAGCGCGTGATCGGGATCGGAGGGGACAGGGTGACCTGCTGCGACAAACGGGGGCGGATCAAGGTGAACGGTGAGCCCGTGACCGAGGGCTATGTCTATCCGGGGGACACCGCGTCGTCGGTGCCCTTCGACATCGTGGTACCGGAGGGAAAGCTGTGGGTGATGGGGGATCACCGGTCGCGGTCCCGGGACTCCCGCGACCATCTCGGTGAGGCGGGCGGCGGCACCGTCCCGCTCGACAAGGTGATCGGCCGGGCCGACTGGATCAGCTGGCCGGTGGATCGCTGGACGGGCCTGGACCGGCCGCCGGCGTTCTCCCGGGTGCCCGCCCCGGCAGGCGTCCATGGGTAACCGGGGGCGTCCACGGCACGGCAAGCCGCCGGCCGGCGACGGTACGACCGGGGCGGACGACCGCCCGGCGACCGGCGGCCGGGCCGAGCGGCGGCGTCAGGCGCGCCGCATCAAACGCCGCAGACAGCGCTCGTACCTCAAGGAAATACCCATCCTGATCGTGGTGGCGCTGGCCATCGCGCTGGTCCTGAAGACGTTCCTGGTCCAGGCGTTCGTGATTCCGTCCGGCTCGATGGAGCAGACGATCCGCATCGGGGACCGGGTGCTGGTCGACAAGCTCACCCCGTGGTTCGGCTCCAAGCCGGAGCGCGGCGACGTCGTCGTCTTCAAGGACCCCGGCGGCTGGCTCAAGGGCGAGCAGACGGCGAAGGCCGCGGATCCGGCCGGGGTGAAGCAGTTCAAGGAGGCCATGACCTTCATCGGCCTGCTGCCCTCGGCGGACGAGAAAGACCTGATCAAGCGGGTCATCGCGGTCGGCGGCGACACCGTCAAGTGCTGCGACGCGCAGCACCGCGTCACCGTCAACGGCACCCCGCTGACCGAGCCGTACCTGCACCCCGGCAACCCGCCGTCCGAGACGTCGTTCACGGTGAACGTGCCCACCGGCCGGATTTTCGTCATGGGCGACCACCGCTCGGACTCCGCGGATTCGCGCTTCCATCTCGACGAGGCGTACCGTGGCACGGTTTCCGAGGACAACGTCGTCGGGCGGGCCGTGGTCATCGCGTGGCCGTTCGCCCACTGGCGGCGTCTGGGGGAGCCCGACACCTTCGCGAACGTGCACGACGCGCCGGGCGCGAAGGCGGCGGCCGCGGCGGGCCCGCATAGGGTGTTGCCCGAGTCTTTGACCCCACTCCCGACCCCTGCGGAACTCCCGCTCGTTATGGGAGTGATGGGCCTGCACCGGTTGACGGGCGGGCGAGAGCGCGGAGTAAGGAGTGGATGTGGGGGACTTGGCGGTCGGCGCGCGGTCCGGAGCCGGAGAGCCCGAAGAACCGGCGGGGCGCGGTGAGGCCGCGCCGGCGGGTTCCGTGCATCTGGCGAAGCCGCAGACACAGTCACCGTACGAAGGTCAGGCACCACCGGCGGCCCGGCGGCCGGCCGAGGACGAGGAGAAGGACGGCGTGAAGAAGGCCAAGAAACAGCGCGCCTTCTGGAAGGAACTGCCGATCCTTGTCGGCATCGCGCTGATCCTCGCGCTGCTGATCAAGACCTTCCTGGTGCAGGCGTTCTCCATCCCGTCCGACTCGATGCAGGACACCCTGCAGCGCGGCGACCGGGTGCTGGTGGACAAGCTCACGCCGTGGTTCGGCTCCAAGCCGGAGCGCGGCGAGGTCGTCGTCTTCCACGACCCGGGCGGCTGGCTCAACGAGACGCCGACGCCCGAGCCCAACCCTGTCCAAAAGGTCCTCAGCTTCATCGGCCTGATGCCGTCCGCCGAGGAGAAGGACCTGATCAAGCGGGTCATCGCGGTCGGCGGCGACACCGTCGAGTGCCACGGCACCGGCCCGGTCAAGGTCAACGGCAAGGCCCTCAAGGAGGACTCGTTCATCTTCCCCGGCAACACGCCGTGCGGTGACCGCGCCTTCGGCCCGATCCACGTCCCCAAGGACCGCATCTGGGTCATGGGCGACCACCGCGACGACTCCCTCGACTCGCGCTACCACCAGAACCTCAAGGGCGACGGCACGGTCTCGGTGGACGAGGTCGTCGGCCGTGCGTTCACCATCGCCTGGCCGATCAACCGCTGGTCGACACTGCCGGTGCCGGACACCTTCAAGCAGCAGGGCATCGACAAGGCCATGGCCGCCGCGCCCGCGGCCCTCGGTCTGGCCGGTGCCGTCCCGCTCGTCCTGTGGCGTCGCAAGAGGCTGACCGCGGAACGTACTCCCAGGTAGGGTGCCGTCCCAGATCTTCGACGCGGGCCCGCGCCCGCGGGGTGGGAGCGCTGGGATGGTCCGCAGCACCGAACACACCGACGGCCACGGCCGGACCACGGGCAGCAGACTGTCCGGTCTGGCCGTGGCCGTCGGCTGTCTCCTCTTCCTCGGCGGCTTCGTCTGGGCGGCGCTGGTGTACCGCCCCTACACGGTGCCGACCGACTCCATGTCCCCGACGATCGCGCCCGGCGCCCGGGTGCTGGCCGAGAACGTCGACGGCACGCAGGTGCGCCGCGGCGACGTCGTCGTCTTCCGCGACACCGTCTGGGGCGACGTCCCCATGGTCAAGCGGGTGGCCGGGGTCGGCGGTGACACCGTCGCCTGCTGCACCAAGGGGAAGCTGACGGTCAACGGCACCCCCGTCGACGAGCCGTACCTCCAGAACCCGAAGCTCGCCTCGCCCACCGGCTTCAGCGCCAAGGTCCCCGACGGTCGCCTCTTCCTCCTCGGCGACCACCGCGGCGACTCCCTCGACTCCCGCTCCCACGCCACCGACGGCGACGACGGCGCCGTCCCGCGCGACGCCGTCCTGGGCCGTGTCGACGCCCTGGCCTGGCCGCTGAGCGGCGTCGGCATGCTCGACCGCGCCGACGGTTTCGCCGCACTGCCCGGCGGCACCTCCGCACCGGGCCCGCTGCGCCCGCTGCTCGCCGCCACCGTCACCGGAGCCGCCCTCATCCTCGGCGGCGCCGCGTACGGACCCCTCGCCGCACGCCGCGAACGAGCAGCTCAAAGGCGTACGCGACCGGTGCCCGCGGCCGACGAGGAGCGGGCCCATGGCTGAGGCGACGGAGAACGGCCTGCCCGTGGAGGCGCGGCAGGTGTCCCGCGTCATCCTCCTCGACCCGGACGACCGCATCCTCCTGCTGCACGGCTTCGAACCGGCGCACCCGGAGCAGACCTGGTGGTTCACGCCCGGCGGCGGTCTGGAGGGCACCGAGACCCATGAGGAGGCCGCCCTGCGGGAACTGGCCGAGGAGACCGGCGTCACCGGCGCGGTCCTCGGACCGGTGCTCTGGCGGCGCCGCTGCTCCTTCCCGTTCGACGGCCGCCGCTGGGAGCAGGACGAGTGGTACTACCTGGCCCGCACCGAGCACACCGCGACCGACACCCGGGGCCAGACCGACCTGGAGCGGCGCAGCGTATCGGGGCTGAGGTGGTGGACCGTGGCGGAACTGTCGGCGACCCATGAGACGGTGTACCCGACCAGACTTGCCGGGCTGCTGCGCACGCTGCTCGACGAAGGGCCCCCGAGTGCGCCGCTGGCCCTGGAGACCGAGCGGGCCTGACGCACAATAGGGGCACGCACGGCTGAAGGGGATCTGCCATGAGCGCCGAGGACCTCGAAAAGTACGAGACCGAGATGGAGCTGAAGCTCTACCGGGAGTACCGCGACGTCGTCGGGCTGTTCAAATACGTGATCGAGACCGAGCGACGCTTCTACCTCACCAACGACTACGAGATGCAGGTGCACTCGGTCCAGGGCGAGGTCTTCTTCGAGGTCTCGATGGCCGACGCCTGGGTGTGGGACATGTACCGCCCGGCCCGCTTCGTCAAGCAGGTCCGCGTCCTGACCTTCAAGGACGTGAACATCGAAGAGCTCAACAAGAGCGATCTGGACCTGCCGGGGAGCTGAGCCGGGACGGCCCGGAGGGGCTGCCGGCGCGCCGGGAGCGCCGGGGAGACGTGTGCGGCCGGGCCGCAGCCGCGGTGACTGCGGCTGGGTGGCCCGGCCGCGGTCGTGTGGCCTGCGGATGTGTGGGCCGGTCGCGGCGCTGTGGCCTGCTGATATGCGAACCGGCCGCGGTTCGGCGGTCTGCGGGTGTGCGGCCTGGTCGCGATTCGGTGGTCTGCGGGTGTGGGCCGGGGCGTGTGTGAGCTGTGGCTGAGCGGCCGGGGTTGCGCGGTCCCCGGTCGTGCGGTCGGTGGTGTGGAGACGTGGTCGGGGCGCCGGGGCGGTGTGCGTCGGACGTGGTTTCCGCTCGTTCGGGTGGCCGGGTTATCCACAGTCGGGCGGTTATCCACCAAGATCCAATACTTCTGGCCTGAGACGTCACTGTCGGTGCCGGAGGTGGTACCGCATGAACGTCATGCAGCACGGTTCGAAGAACGCCCGGCGGACGGCGCCGGAGCCGGAGAGCGGCGGATGGCTCGGAGGGGCCGGGGCCTGGGCCTGGGCCTGGGCCTGGGCGGCTGAGCCTGTGAGGGCTGCGCCGGTCGGGGCTAGGAACTCTGTGCCTTTGGGGCCTATGGGGCCGGAGCCTGCTGGGCCGGTGTGTCCTGGGGCTGCCGGGGTGGTGAGGCCGGGAGGGCCGGGAGCGGCGGGTTTCCCCTGCGACGAGCCGGTTGCTCCGGGTGCGGGGCCGGCACTTGTGGCCCGGGCCGGTTCGGCATCCGGTGCGTCGCCCGGTCCGGTGGCTGAGGAGTGGTCAAGGCACGCGGAGGCCGCGCGGTCCGGCTCGGGGCGCGTTGCCTGCCCCGTCTCCGCCCCTGGTGCGCCGCCCGGCCCGGCGACTCGCGCCACCCCGCACCACCCGGGTGCCGACGGACCGGTTTCCGCGCCTGCCGTCTCCCCGGATCCGGCCCCGGCCACCGGCTCCGCGGCCGCGGCGGACGCCGCGGGGCCGGTGGGCCCCGCGTCCGCCAACCGCCCGGGCGGCGACGGCGCACGGACCGGGCCTACGAGCCCCCGGAAACGGCGCGGCGCCGCCCGCGCTCCGGGGAGCCGCGCCGTTCCCGGGGGCGCTCGGGGCCGGCGCGAAGCGCCACGTCATACTCCTGCCCCACAGGTCACCACAGCGCGGCAGGCCTTGGGCCGGTACGGCGAGGATCTGGCGGTCCGCCGCCTCACCGCGAGCGGTATGTGCATCCTCGACCGCAACTGGCGCTGCCGCGACGGCGAGATCGACATCGTCGCCACCGACGCGGATGCCCTCGTCATCTGCGAGGTCAAAACCCGCCGCGCCGGCGCCTACGAACACCCGATGGCCGCCGTGCGCCCCGACAAGACCCGCCGGCTGCGGCTCCTGGCCGAACGCTGGATGGAACGCCACGGCGGGCCCCCGCCCGGAGGCGTCCGCATCGACGTCATCGGCATCCTCCTGCCGGCCCGGGGCGCCCCGGTCGTCGAGCACATCCGGGGGGTGGCGTGAGATGGGATTCGCCCGTACCTGCTCCGTTGCGCTCGTCGGCGTCGAAGGCGTCGTCGTCGAGGTCCAGGCCGACCTCGAACCGGGCGTCGCCGCCTTCACCCTCGTCGGGCTTCCCGACAAAAGCCTCGTCGAGGCCAAGGACCGAGTCCGCGCCGCCGTCGTGAACTCCGGCGCCGAATGGCCGCAGAAGAAACTCACCGTCGGCCTCAGCCCGGCGTCGGTCCCCAAGAGCGGCAGCGGCTTCGACCTCGCCGTCGCCTGCGCCGTCCTGGGCGCCGCCGAACGCCTCGACCCGCGGGAGCTGACCGACCTGATGATGATCGGCGAACTCGGGCTCGACGGCCGGGTCCGCCCCGTCCGAGGCGTGCTGCCCGCCGTCCTCGCCGCCGCCGAAGCCGGCTACCGCACCGTCGTGGTCCCCGAGTGCACCGCGGCCGAAGCCTCCCTCGTCCCCGGCGTCACCGTCCTCGGCGTCCGCAGCCTGCGCCAACTCATCGCCCTCCTCGCCGACGAACCGGTCCCCGACGAGGAGGAGACGCCACGGGCAGGCCGCCCCGACCCGCTGCTGGCCGGGCTCGCCGTCCCCGGCACCGGCCTCGCCGCCGGCCTGCCCACCGGTGACCACCTCCCCGATCTCGCCGACGTCGCAGGTCAGCACACTGCTCGCCGCGCCCTGGAGATCGCCGCGGCCGGACGCCACCATCTCTTCCTCAAGGGCCCGCCCGGCGCCGGGAAAACCATGCTCGCCGAACGCCTCCCGGGCCTGCTGCCGCCCCTGACGCCCAAGGAATCCCTCGAAGTCACCGCCGTGCACTCCGTCGCCGGCACGCTCCCGCCCGGCCAGCCGCTCGTCGAACGGCCGCCCTACTGCGCGCCCCACCACTCCGCCACGATGGCGTCCCTGGTCGGCGGCGGCACCGGACTGCCCCGCCCCGGAGCCGTCTCCCTCGCCCACCGCGGGGTGCTCTTCCTCGACGAGGCCGCCGAATGCAGCGCCCGCGTGCTCGACGCCCTGCGCCAGCCCCTGGAGGCCGGGCACGTCGTGGTCGCCCGCGCCGCCGCCATGATGCGGATGCCCGCGCGATTCCTCCTCGCCCTCGCCGCGAACCCCTGCCCCTGCGGCCGCCACGGCACCCCGGGAGGCGGCTGCGAATGCCGCCCGTCCTCCGTCCGCAGCTACCGCGCCCGCCTCTCCGGCCCCCTCATGGACCGCGTCGACCTGCGCGTCACCGTCGAACCGGTCGCCCGCTCCGCCCTCGCCACCCTTGGCGCCGGCACCGAATCGACCGCCACCGTCGCCGACCGCGTACGCGAGGCCCGCACCCGCGCCGCCGCCCGCTACGCCGGGACGCCCTGGACCACCAACAGCGAGGTGCCCGGCCATGAACTGCGCACCCGCTGGCACGCCCAGCCGGGCGCACTGGCCCAGGCCGAACGCGACCTGGAATGCGGCCTGCTCACCGCCCGCGGCCTCGACCGCGTCCTCCGCGTCGCCTGGACCGCCGCCGACCTCGCCGGACGCGACCGTCCCACAGCCGAAGACGTCGCCACCGCCCTGGAACTCCGCACCGGCGTCCAACGCGGCATCCCCACACCACCCGCCCGCCGCCGCCCCCGCCCGGACGGGAAACACCTCCGGCGTCCCACCCCCGACCCGGCCCAGGTGACGTCATGACCACGCCTCAACCGCCACACCAGCCGCACCACCCGACCGCTGGCGAACCTCGGATCCACGGAACCGGCGCCCCCGACACCGCACCGCCGGCCTCGGACCGCCCCACTCCGGAGCGCACCGCCCGCGCCGCCCTCAGCCGCATCGTCGAACCGGGCGACCCCCGCGCCGGGCGCTGGCTGCGCGAACTGGGGCCCGTCGCCCTGTGGCACGCCCTCACCGGCGACGGACCCCCACCCAAGGACGCGAGCCGCTCCGCACTCGACGGTCTGCGCCTGCGCGCCGCCCGCACCGACCCCGCAGCCGACCTCGCCACGGCAGCCGCCCTCGGGGCCCGTTTCCTCTGCCCCGGCGACGACGAATGGCCCGGCCAACTCGACGGCCTCGGCGACACCCGCCCCACCGGCCTCTGGGTACGCGGCGACGCGAACCTCCGCCTGTGGGCGCTGCGTTCCGTCGCCCTCGTCGGCGCCCGGGCGTGCACCGAGTACGGCGCCCACCTCGCCGCCACCCTGGGCGCCGGGCTCGCCGACCGCGGCTGGACCGTCGTCTCCGGGGCCGCCTACGGCATCGACGGAGCCGCTCACCGGGGCACCCTCGCCGCAGGCGGTGCCACCCTCGCCGTCCTCGCCTGCGGCATCGACCGCGCCTACCCAACAGGCCACACCGAACTCATCGACCGCATCGTCCAACAGGGCCTGATCGTCGGAGAGTTACCACCCGGCGCCCATCCGACCCGTAGCCGGTTCATCCAACGCAACCGCGTGATCGCCGCCCTCACCCGCGGCACCGTCGTCGTCGAAGCCGCGCTGCGCAGCGGCTCCCTCGTCACCGCCCGCCGCGCGCAGTCCCTGGGGCGACTCACCATGGGCGTACCGGGCCCCGTCACCAGCGCACTCTCGGCCGGTGTGCATCAACTCCTGCGCGGCGAGGCCACGGTGGTCACCTGCGCCGACGAAATCGTCGAGCAGGTCGGCGCCATCGGCGACCTCGCACCCGAACCGCGCGGCCCGGTCCTCGCCCGCGATCTCCTCGAACCGGCCACCGCACGCGTCCTGGAGGCCCTGCCGCCCCGCGGCGCCGCCGCCCTCGCCGACGTCGCCCGCGAAGCCGGTCTCGCCCCGGACGTCACCCACAGCAAGCTCCACGAACTGTGCACGCTCGGATTCGTCCGGAGATCCGGCGCGCACTGGGAGTTCGTACGGCGCGACGATCCCGGCAGTTCCCGGCGAGGCGGTACTTGACCTGGCGCGAACGGGTGAAATGGTGAGGACAAGAACGCCGAATCCCCATTTGGCGTGGTTCAGCAGGCCAAACCGAATCGCAAGGAGAGGCTGATGTGGCACACGGGACACCGGAAGCCCCGTCGGTCACGCCTCCCCGGCCGGTGCCCCGCCTCCCCGGCGCGCCGCGCGCAACGCCGGACGCACGCCGCGGTGTGCCATACGCCGTAACCCTGGGGTGCGGGCAGCGGAACGTATCTGCGCACACCCGAACCGCACTCCCTCGCACACAGCGACGCTTCAGTCACGCTACGCTCACACCCGACCAGCCCGCCCATCCATCCACCCGTGTCCCGGCAAGAACGGCTCAAGGCGACGAATGCCCCAGCACACCTCCGGTTCTGATCGCGCGGCAGTACCCCCTGCCGCGCGCGCCGGCGTGCGCCCCGCCGCCCCCAGCGCGCTCGACGAGCTGTGGCGCTCCTACAAGCGAACCGGCGACGAACGCCTGCGGGAACAGCTGATCCTGCACTACTCGCCACTGGTCAAATACGTCGCCGGGCGCGTCAGCGTCGGCCTGCCCTCCAACGTCGAACAGGCCGACTTCGTCTCCTCCGGAGTCTTCGGACTCATCGACGCCATCGAGAAGTTCGAGCCCGAACGCTCCATCAAATTTGAGACCTACGCGATCACCCGCATCCGCGGCGCCATGATCGACGAACTCCGCGCGCTCGACTGGATCCCCCGCTCCGTACGCCAGAAGGCCCGCGCCGTCGAACGCGCCTACGCGACCCTCGAAGCCCAGCTGCGCCGCACCCCCTCGGAGTCCGAGGTCGCCCGCGAGATGGACATCTCCCTCGAAGATCTCCACGGCGTCTTCAGCCAGCTCTCCCTGGCCAACGTCGTCGCCCTCGAAGAACTTCTGCACGCCGGCGGCGAAGGCGGCGAACGCCTCAGCCTCATGGACACGCTGGAGGACACCGCCGCCGACAACCCCGTCGAGATCGCCGAGGACCGCGAACTGCGACGGCTGCTCGCCCGCGCCATCAACACCCTGCCCGACCGCGAGAAGACGGTCGTCACCCTCTACTACTACGAGGGCCTCACCCTCGCCGAGATCGGCAACGTCCTCGGCGTCACCGAAAGCCGCGTCAGCCAGATCCACACCAAGTCCGTCCTCCAGCTCCGGGCCAAACTCGCCGACGCGGGGCGGTGAGCCGGGCGAGTGCCCGGGCAGGGCGGATCCGCTGTGCGGCGGGCCGCTTCCGCCGCCCGGCCTCCGGACCGATTGGGCAAGACGGCGGTGCCGGGCAGGCTGGCAGGGAGGGGGCCGTACCCGCCCTCGCAGGGCTGCGCCCCGCCGTGGAGCCGACGCGGAGTGCCGCTCGGCGCCGCCCATCCGTAGAGTGGTCGGGTGCCCAGGATTCGAGCGGCCTCAGTGGCCGAGCACCGAACAATGCAGCGCGGCGCCCTCTTGGACGCCGCCCGCACCCTGCTGTCCGAAGGCGGAACGGAAGCCCTGACCTTCCCCGCACTCGCCGAGCGCACCGGCCTCGCGCGGTCGTCCGTGTACGAATATTTCCGCTCCCGCGCCGCCGTCGTCGAAGAGCTGTGCGCCGTCGACTTCCCCGTATGGGCGGCGGAGGTCCAGGCGGCCATGGAGCGCGCCGACGCCGACGAAGCGAAGATCGAGGCATACGTACGGCGCCAGCTCGCGCTGGTCGGCGACCGACGGCACCGCGCGGTCGTCGCCATCTCGGCAGGTGAGCTGGACGCCGGGGCGCGGGAGAAGATCCGCGCCGCCCACGGCGGACTCATCGCCATGATCGTGGAAGCGCTCGCCGGCCTCGGCCACGCCCAGCCCCGCCTGGCCGCCATGCTCCTCCAGGGCGTCGTCGACGCGGCTGTCCGCCGCATCGAACTCGGCGCCGCGGAGGACCCTGAGGCGATCACCGAGGCGGCGGTCTCCATGGCTCTGCGGGGGGTGGGGGGCTGAGGGGGCTTGGTTGTTTGGGCCTCTGGGGGGCTTCCCCTCCCTCCCCCTCCCACCGCCTCCTCCGCCCCACCACCACGCGCGTCGGCCTGTCGATCTCGGCTGCTCCCGCTTCGCCGTTACCTCAGCGCTCAGGGCCTGCCGCCCGCCGCCCCGTCGCCCTATGGGCTCCTGGGCAACCGATGCCCTCGGCCCATCCGCCTGGCCCCCCTCGCCGCCCCGGCCCATGCAGGACGATGCGGAGCCCCGCTGAGCAGCCCCTGCCGCACAGTCGGCCCATGGCGATTGCGCTGCACCTGAAGGCCTCTTGTCTTCCGTACGCCCTGCTCATGTGGGGCGTCACCGCCCGAGGACGTCTCCGGCGGAATGGGGATGCCGGTGAGGGGGAGGAGTCGGGACGGGCCGCTCCGCTGCATGTCTGGAGGAAGCAGGGTGAGCGGGTCCAGATAGGTCTTCCCGCGCAGCAGGCCCCAGTGGAGGCAGGGCTCGTCGCAGTGGAACGGCCCCTGCTGGAGGACGCCCACCGGCTGCCCTGCCACCACCCGGTCGCCTTTGCGTACCGAGGAGTGGACCGGCTCGTACGTGGTGCGGAGCGGCGGTTCTCCGGTGCCGGCCAGCTGGATGGTGAGTACGCCCCGACCTGCGACAACCCCGGCGAACGTGACCTCGCCGGGCGCGGCTGCCCGGACGGTCGTCCCGGGCGTCGCCGCCAGGTCCACGCCGCGATGCCCTGGCGCCCAGGGAGCGGGCGGCGGCTCCCAGCCGCGTAGAATCGTGGGCCGCGATCCGGCAGCGCCGGTCACCGGCCAGGCACGGTCGGCGGAGGCAGGTGCAGGAGCTTCCGTCACCGGCGGAGGAGCGGCCCCAGGCTTGACCGAAGAGTCACGTTCCCCCACACGGGCGGCCGCCACCCCGGTGAGCGCGGCGAGAGAGGCCAAGGCCGCGACCGCCACCAGAGCGGCTAGCCCACCCCTGGCCGAAACGGCTGTGACCTGCGGGGATGCCTCAGAAGCTGGGGTGTACGGCGCACCGTGCGCCCACGCGGGACCGGAGGCCGGTGCTTGCGCACGGAGATCCGCTGCGGGCGTTGAACGGCGTGCGCACCGCCGGACGATGCGCAAGCACTGCCCGAAGCTGAACGCGCTCAGCAAGTCAGGCCGACGGCCGCGTGTCGTCGCATCACGCGAACCTGATCTGAACGCCGACGCAGCGGCCCCGCCGGACTGCCTGGCCGGCACCTCCCCGGCAGCGCTCCGGCACAGGCGGCGCGCAAGGGACCCGCTCGATCGCGGTGACCGCGTGCGGCACCACGCCCGCAGCGGGTCGAAACGCCGTACGCGCGGCGGGCGACGGCTGCCGAGGCAGGGCGAAGGAATGCCTGGAGTGCGGGGGCCGGACAGGGACGACGGGCGAAGGCGGCCGGGCAGGGCGCGGAGGCGGGGGAGAGGCAGGAGAAGTCGCATGGTTCGACGGTGAGGCAGCCGGAGCGAGCGCGGGGATCTTGGACCAGTTCTGTGGGTAACCCTGCCTCTGTGGACAACCTCCTCACCCGATTCGGTGAGCCCCGGAGACCTGGAAGCTGTGCCTCGTCGTGCTCAGGCCACCCCTCTCCTCGATGAGGGCTTCGTAGCCCGCGGTACTTCCGATTCCTCTTCCCTGGCACCGGTCGACCGCCCCCTCGCACGCCCGGCGTGCAGTCCCCACACCCGCGTCCCCCACACCCGCGTCCCCCCACGCCCACACCAAGACGGTCACATCGCGTGTCCGCTCCCGCCCGCATGGCGCAGGAGTGGATGCCCCGCCCCATGCGTGAGTACCGGTTCTCGCCCCATGCGCCGTCACGGCCTCCCCGGGACGAACCGTCGCGCCCGGCGCGTACCGAAGGCGTCCCGCGGCGCGGTCCGGTGCGTCCCGCCATGGGGCTGCCGGGCCCACCGCGAGGCCCGATGCAGGTGAGGCCGCACGGGGCGGCACCGTGCGGAAGGCGCGTGTCGCTGAGCGCGTCGGCCGTCCCGTACACTTCTGATGGCGATCCGGGTCACCGGGTCGACTTCGCACGCCCCGCCGCCAGTGCATCAGTCCCTATCGGGCCGCACGGTGGCCGCGCCCCTCGGTCCTCGGACGGTTCCGCAAGGTTCCCTCCCCGGCAGGCGCGTCGGGGCGTCAGGCACCGCGGCCGACCGGCCGCAGTGGAACCGAGAAACACAAGGAGAACGGCCATGGCCGTCGTCACGATGCGGGAGCTGCTGGAGAGCGGCGTCCACTTCGGGCACCAGACCCGCCGCTGGAACCCGAAGATGAAGCGTTTCATCTTCACGGAGCGCAACGGCATCTACATCATCGACCTGCTCCAGTCGCTGTCGTACATCGACCGCGCCTACGAGTTCGTCAAGGAGACCGTCGCCCACGGCGGCTCGGTCATGTTCGTCGGCACCAAGAAGCAGGCCCAGGAGGCCATTGCCGAGCAGGCGACCCGCGTGGGCATGCCCTACGTGAACCAGCGCTGGCTCGGCGGCATGCTGACCAACTTCTCGACCGTCTACAAGCGCCTGCAGCGCCTGAAGGAGCTCGAGCAGATCGACTTCGAGGATGTGGCCGCGTCCGGCCTCACCAAGAAGGAGCTGCTGGTCCTCTCCCGCGAGAAGGCCAAGCTGGAGAAGACCCTCGGCGGTATCCGCGAGATGCAGAAGGTGCCCAGCGCCGTCTGGATCGTGGACACCAAGAAGGAGCACATCGCCGTCGGTGAGGCCCGGAAGCTCAACATTCCGGTCGTCGCGATCCTCGACACCAACTGCGACCCCGACGAGGTCGACTACAAGATCCCGGGCAACGACGACGCGATCCGCTCCGTCACCCTGCTCACCCGCGTGATCGCCGACGCCGTCGCCGAGGGCCTCATCGCCCGTTCCGGTGGCGCCGAGGCCAAGGGCGAGAAGGCAGCCGGCGAGCCGCTGGCCGAGTGGGAGCGCGACCTGCTCGAGGGCGACAAGAAGGCTGACGAGGCCCCCAAGGCCGAGGAGAAGCCCGCCGAGGCCGCGGCCGAGGAGAAGCCGGCGGCCGACGCCGAGCAGGCCTGACCTCAGACCGGTTGACGACGGCGGGGGACGGTGCCACAAGCGCCGCCCCCGCCGTCCACCCGTAGATCTTTCGACTTTCGAGAAGAGATTCACAGATCATGGCGAACTACACCGCCGCTGACGTCAAGAAGCTCCGCGAGCTGACCGGCGCCGGCATGATGGACTGCAAGAAGGCCCTGGACGAGGCCGAGGGCAACGTCGACAAGGCCGTCGAGGCGCTGCGCATCAAGGGCCAGAAGGGCGTCGCCAAGCGCGAGGGCCGCTCCGCCGAGAACGGCGCCGTGGTCTCCCTGATCGCCGACGACAAGACCTCCGGTGTCCTCGTCGAGCTCAAGTGCGAGACGGACTTCGTCGCCAAGGGCGAGAAGTTCCAGGCCGTCGCCAACGAGATCGCCGCGCACGTCGCCAAGACCTCCCCGGCCGACATCGAGGCGCTGCTCGCCTCCGAGATCGAGGCCGGCAAGACCGTCCAGGCGTTCGTCGACGAGGCCAACGCCAACCTGGGCGAGAAGATCGTCCTGGACCGCTTCGCGCAGTTCACCGGCGGCTACGTCGCGGCCTACATGCACCGCACCATGCCCGACCTGCCCCCGCAGATCGGTGTCCTCGTCGAGCTCGACAAGGAGAACGCCGAGGTCGCCAAGGGCATCGCCCAGCACATCGCCGCGTTCGCGCCGAAGTACCTCGCCAAGGAAGACGTGCCGGCCGAGGTCGTCGAGGCCGAGCGCCGTGTCGCCGAGGAGACCACGCGCGCCGAGGGCAAGCCCGAGGCCGCCCTCCCGAAGATCGTCGAGGGTCGCCTCAACGGCTTCTTCAAGGACGCGACGCTGCTCGGTCAGCCGTACGCGCTCGACAACAAGAAGTCGGTCGAGAAGGTCCTCCAGGAGGCCGGTGTCAGCCTGAAGCGCTTCTCGCGCATCAAGGTCGGCATCTGAGCGAGCCGGAACGCCCCGCGCCACCGCGACCGGCCGCCACGGCCGACCGCATGGTGCAGGGCAGCGAATGACCCGCGGCCCCATTAGGGTCGTACGCAGTCGGCCGCACACCGGCCGGCCGCAGATGTGACGAGGAGGCCATTGCCGCACAGGGATCTGAACCAGACCCACGGCAATGGCCTCCTTCGTATGTGTACGAGGAGAGCTTCACATGAACCACGGTGCCGACGGCTCGGATAAAGCCGGCAATCCTGACAGCGGCGGGAAGGGACGCTTCCTGCTGAAGCTGTCCGGCGAAGCGTTCGCCGGCGGTGGCGGTCTGGGCGTCGACCCCGACGTCGTCCACGCCATCGCACGCGAGATCGCCGCCGTGGTACGCGACGGCTACGAGATCGCCATCGTGATCGGCGGCGGCAACTTCTTCCGTGGCGCCGAACTCCAGCAGCGCGGCATGGACCGGGCCCGTTCCGACTACATGGGCATGCTCGGTACGGTCATGAACTGCCTCGCCCTCCAGGACTTCCTGGAGAAGGAAGGCATCGACTCCCGCGTCCAGACCGCCATCACCATGGGGCAGGTCGCGGAGCCGTACATCCCGCTGCGCGCCGTGCGCCACCTGGAGAAGGGCCGCGTCGTCATCTTCGGCGCCGGCATGGGCATGCCGTACTTCTCCACCGACACCACGGCCGCCCAGCGCGCCCTGGAGATCGACGCCCAGGCCATGCTGATGGGCAAGAACGGCGTGGACGGCGTGTACGACGCCGACCCGAAGAAGAACCCCGACGCGGTCAAGTTCGACGCCCTCGAATACGGCGAGGTCATCACCCGCGACCTGAAGGTCGCCGATGCCACCGCCATCACGCTGTGCCGTGACAACAAGCTTCCGATCCTCGTCTTCGAACTGCTCGCCGAGGGCAACATCGCGCGTGCGGTGAAGGGTGAGAAGATCGGCACGCTCGTCAGCGATCAGGACACCCGGGCCTGACGGCCCCAACTGCCGCGCGGGCACGGGGCGCTGCCCCGCGCCCCGCGGCACCTCCCGTGCACGGGGACGAGACCGGCACGGGGATGGACAACCGCCTGCCGGTCGGACACCGTGCAGGAGTGGACGCGCGGCAGGGGCGAGGCTCTGCTTCTTACGAATAAGACCAGGAGCAAGTGGTGATCGAAGAGATCCTCCTCGAAGCCGAGGAGAAGATGGAGAAGGCCGTCGTGGTCGCCAAGGAGGACTTCGCCGCGATCCGCACGGGGCGTGCGCACCCGGCGATGTTCAACAAGATCGTGGCGGACTACTACGGCGCGATGACGCCGATCAACCAGCTGGCGTCGTTCGCGGTTCCGGAACCGCGGATGGCCGTCGTGACGCCGTTCGACAAGAGCGCCCTGCGCAACATCGAGCAGGCGATCCGCGACTCGGACCTCGGTGTCAACCCGAGCAACGACGGCAACATCATCCGTGTGACGTTCCCGGAGCTCACCGAGGAACGCCGCAAGGAGTTCATCAAGGTTGCCAAGAACAAGGGCGAGGACGCGAAGATCTCGATCCGCAGCGTCCGCCGCAAGGCCAAGGAAAGCCTGGACAAGCTGGTCAAGGACAAGGAGACCGGCGAGGACGAGGTCCGTCGCGCGGAGAAGGAGCTCGACGACACCACCGCGAAGTACGTCGCGCAGGTGGACGAGCTGCTCAAGCACAAGGAATCCGAGCTCCTCGAGGTCTGATGAACGAGTCATCCTGGGGCTCCTCGCCCGGCGCCGGTTCCTGGGGACCGGCGCCGGACCACGGGGCGGCCCCCGCGCCGCATGGGGCGGCGTCCCCCGCCGCGGCGGGGCACTCATTCGACGGGGGAGCGGTCGCCCGGACCCGCCCGCTGCCCGTCGTGCCCGACATCGGCGGACACCAGGACGACGACCGGGACCACCGGGGCCCCCGGGATGACCCGAACCACCGGGACGACCGGGGGGCCACTCGACTGAGCGGCCCCCTGTTCCGCGACGAAAAGCCGCAGGAGCCCATGGCCACGCCTTTCCCCGGTTCCCCCGGGCCCGATGGCTCGACGGACCCGCAGAAGCCTCATCCGACGGAGCCGGAGAAGCCCAAGAAGAAGAGCGCGGGGCGCAATCTGCGCGCCGCGATAGGGGTGGGCGTCGGCCTCGGCGTGGTCATCCTCGCCTCCCTCTTCGTCTACAAGCCCGTCTTCATCGGCGTGATAGCGGTCGCCGTCGTCGTGGGCCTGTGGGAGCTGACCGCACGTCTTGCGGAACGCAAGGACATCCAGGTACCGCTGGTCCCGCTCGCCGTCGGCGGCACCGCCATGGTGATCGCCGGGTACGTCCGCGGGGCCGGCGGCGCATGGGCGGCGATGGCGCTGACCGCCCTCGCCGTTCTGGTGTGGCGGATGACGGGGAAGCCGGAGAACTACCTGCGGGACGTCACCGCGGGCGTTTTCACGGCGTTCTACGTGCCGTTCCTCGCCACCTTCGTCGCCCTGATGCTCGCCGCCGACGCGGACGGGCCGCAGCGGGTGCTGACGTTCCTGCTGCTGACCGTCGTCAGCGACACCGGGGCGTACGCCGTGGGGTGGCGGTTCGGAAAGCACAAGCTCGCGCCCCGCATCAGTCCCGGCAAGACGCGGGAGGGGCTCGTCGGCGCCGTGCTGTTCGCGATGGTCGCCGGTGCGCTGTGCATGGAGTTCCTGATCAAGGGCGGCGTGTGGTGGCAGGGGCTGCTGCTCGGCCTCGCCGTCGCCGCCAGTGCCACCCTCGGTGATCTCGGTGAATCCATGATCAAGCGGGACCTCGGCATCAAGGACATGGGCACCCTGCTGCCGGGCCACGGCGGCATCATGGACCGGCTCGACTCCCTGCTGCCCACCGCCCCGGTCGTCTGGCTGCTCTTCGTGATCTTCGTGGGCGCCGGGTGACGCTTACGCCCCACGCCTGACACCGCCTCCGTCACCGAGTGACGGGAAGCCCCCTGCCCGACGGGAATCCGTTGGCAGGGGGCTTCTGCGTTGCGCATGGGGCCGCCGCATGGGGCGGTTGATGCCTTGGCGCCCCATGCGCGGTGCGCCATGCGGTGGCCCCGCACCCGGGGCGGACGGCAGGGGCGGACGGCTGAGGCGAGGGTTTCCGCCAATCGACCGCGCGCACGAGCGGTCCGGGTTTTCCGTGAGCAGCGTTTTTGTGTGACGAAGGCAAAGCCAGGCGCAACGGTCGACGATATGCGCATGTCGCTCATGGCCGGAACGCGCCGCGGTGCGACCGACGGCCGGCGCCCAGCGGTAGATGTCACGTACATGCAGCGCTAGCCTCGGCTGGTTGCAGGCATGGGCCGTACGCACCACGGGGGTGGAAGCGATGGGATCTCTCGGAGATCTTTGGGACGACGGAACGAAGCTGGTCGGTGATGTCGTCGAGGTCGGCAAGGACATCGTGATGGCGCCGGCCGAGATCGCGCACTGGGTCCTTGGGCAGATGTTCGGCGGCGGCGAGGCGGATCTGCAGAAGATCGCTGCCGCCCTGGAGAAGCTGAGCAGCGAAATGGACGGCCTCACCAAGGAGATCAACTCCTCGCTCGGCCGGCTCACCTGGCACGGCCCCGCGTCCGATGCCTTCGTCAAGGTCGCGAACGGGCGGGTCAAGGAGATGAAGCAGGTCACCGACGATCTGTCCTCGCTGGGCAAGTCGGTGGATCGGCTCGCCAAGGTGTACTGACCCGGCGAGACGCTCTCAAGACGCGGTACGCGCCGTCAGGCGCCGGAGAAGTCGGTGCTCTCTTTCCGGTTCGTTGCGCCGTTCTCGCCGCCCGGCGGCCGTGGCGTATCGCCCGGGTCTTCGCGCGGCGCGACTCGGCAACCGGGGTCCGCACGGGGCGGGCGCACCATGCGCCGTACGCGGCGGTGCTCACCATGTATCACGACAACACGGGGGTTGACGGATGTCCAACGACACATTCGGTGTCGAGCTCGCCGAACTCGACAAGATCCAGCGTGACTGGCACTCGGCCAGCAAGCACATGAAGGAGCTGAACCAGCAACTGAGCGACGTCAAGAGCACGTTGGTCAAAGCGGCGTCGATCGACCTCGCCGCGGCGCCCCTCGCGCACCTTCCCGGCTTCGGCGTCGCCTACCAGGTGCTCAAGGACGTCAAGGAGATCCTGCAGCTCACCGAGCGTCTGGAGGAACGCAAGGGGCTGCTGCTCGACGAACTGGCCGCCGACGCCGAGAAGATCAAGCGGGTCAAGGACGAGTACGAGGCCAACGAGAAGAAGATCGAGGAGAAGCTCAAGAAGGCCAAGGAAGCCGGGAAACAGAACGACTCCCCGTCGGCCGGTCAGCACAGCGGCACCGGAAGCGGCACGGGAAACACCGGAGGCGGCAACGGGAGCAGCAACAGCGGAGGCGGACCGGCGCCCACGCCCGGCCACGGAGACGGCAAGTGGAAGACGGTGGGGGACTGGGACGCCTGGTCGCCCGGAAAGCACCACACCACCACCGGCGCGGGCGTCGAAACCGCCCCGGATACCTCCGGGCTCCCGCAGGAGCGCAAGGACATCATCGACCGCGCCCTGGAGCGGGTGAACCACCGGATCGGTTACAGCCAGTCGGCCACCACCAACGGTTACCGCGACGACTGCTCCGGCTTCGTCTCCGCCGCATGGGGCCTCAAGCCGCCGGGACTCAACACCTACGGCCTGATGGGCGGTGACACCGCGCACCAGATCACCAAGGACGACCTCCAGCCGGGAGACGCCCTGGTCGCCGGCGACCACACCGTCCTCTTCGGTGGCTGGGCCGACGCCTCACACACCAAGTACGTCGCGCTGGAGGACAACGGCTCCCAGGGCACGGTCTCGCATGTCATCCCCTACCCCTACTACTCCGGCGACGCCGCCTCGGAGAGGGCGGGCGGACACCCGTATGTCCCCTACCGCCGCAACGGTCTCTGAGCGCGCGGGGCGGACGGCGGCGGGGCGACGGCGCGCACCGCATGGGGCCGGAGGCGTGCCGCCCCGTTGCCTCGTCTGCCCGTCCGTCGCCCCGTTCCCGCCGTCGGGGCCACCGGGGAGCTCAGCACGGGCGCGACCGGGCACCGCACCGTCACGGCGGGTGAGCCGGCCGTGTACCTCGCCGCCTGCCTGCGCCATGCGCCGGTCATGGCCCCGTACTCCTGCTAGGGGCATCTACGAGATCACCCTGGGCCGTGTGGGGGCCGTCACCCACCTCCGCGAGGTCTGGAGCTCCTGACGCAGTGGGGCCCCGTGCCCGGGCGCAGCGGGGTGACCGCCCCCACCCTTGGGACGGACCGGCCCACCTCGGCGGTCTGCGACACTGGATGCACCATGCCGAAGCCCGGAGAACTCACCTTTGTCGCGCCGCGTGGGGCCAAGAAGCCCCCGCGGCACCTCGCCGATCTCAGCCCCGTGGAGCGCCGTGAAGCGGTGGCCGCGATCGGAGAGAAGCCGTTTCGTGCCAAGCAGCTGTCGCAGCACTACTTCGCGCGGTACGCGCACGACCCGGAGCAGTGGACGGACATCCCCGCCGCTGCGCGGGAGAAGCTGGCGACGGAGCTGCTGCCCGAGCTGATGAGCGTGGTGCGGCACATCTCCTGTGATGACGACACCACCCGCAAGACCCTCTGGAAGCTGCACGACGGCACCCTCGTCGAGTCAGTGCTGATGCGGTACCCGGACCGCGTCACCATGTGCATCTCCTCGCAGGCCGGCTGCGGCATGAACTGCCCGTTCTGCGCCACGGGGCAGGCCGGACTGGACCGTAACCTCTCGACGGCGGAGATCGTCCACCAGATCGTCGACGGTATGCGGGCGCTGCGTGACGGCGAGGTGCCCGGCGGCCCCGCGCGGCTGTCCAACATCGTGTTCATGGGCATGGGGGAGCCGCTCGCCAACTACAAGCGGGTCGTCGGTGCCATCCGCCGGCTCACCGACCCCGAGCCGGACGGCCTGGGGCTGTCCCAGCGTGGCATCACCGTGTCGACGGTCGGACTGGTCCCGGCGATGCTGCGGTTCGCCGACGAGGGCTTCAAGTGCCGTCTCGCCGTCTCGCTCCATGCGCCCGACGACGAGCTGCGCGACACTCTGGTGCCGGTCAACACCCGCTGGAAGGTCCGCGAGGTCCTCGACGCGGCGTGGGAGTACGCGGAGAAGTCCGGCCGCCGGATCTCCATCGAGTACGCCCTCATCCGTGACATCAACGACCAGGCATGGCGCGGTGACCTGCTCGGACGGCTGCTCAAGGGGCGGCGCGTCCATGTGAACCTCATCCCGCTGAACCCGACGCCCGGGTCGAAGTGGACCGCCTCGCGGCCCGAGGATGAGCGGGCGTTCGTCCGCGCCATCGAGGCGCACGGCGTGCCGGTGACGGTGCGCGACACCCGGGGCCAGGAGATCGACGGGGCCTGCGGACAGCTCGCCGCCTCGGAGCGCTGACCGTCGCGCTGGTACCGTGTGGTCGAACAAATGCACATTCCGACAGGGGAGCGCCACAGCGCTGAGAGTGCGGGGAGACCGTAGGCATACGGGGGACCCGCAGACCCTTGAACCTCGCCCGGGTCATTCCGGGTAGGAAGTTCGGTCATCACTCATGCTGTTGCGCCCCGTGCGGCGCCGCATGGGGCGCGTTGCGACGCGGCCCATGCGGCGCGGCACGGGGCCGCGTCTCTTCCTGGCCAGCCAGGAGGACATCAGTGGGTCACACCAGCACGACCACCACCCGCAGAACCGCCGCGGCCGTCGCGGTCGCCGCCGTCACCATGGGCGCAGTCGCAGCTTGCAGCAGCTCCGGAGGCGACGCGGCGGACGCCAAGACCGTCACACTCGTCAGCCACGACTCGTTCAACGCCTCGAAATCGGTGCTCGCCGACTTCGAGAAGCAGAGCGGCTACAAGGTCCGGCTCCTCGGGGGCGGCGACGCAGGAAAGGCCGTCAACCAGGCGATCCTGTCCAAGGACAATCCGCAGGGCGACGTCTTCTTCGGCATCGACAACACCCTGCTCTCGCGCGGCCTGAAAGCCGGGATCTTCACCCCGTACGAGGCCAAGGGCCTCGGCACGGTGCCGGACGCGTTCCAGCTCGACAAGGCCGGGCACCACGTCACCCCGCTCGACTACGGCGACACCTGCGTCAACTACGACCGCGCGTACTTCGCCGCGCACCACCTCGCGCCGCCGAAGACCTTCGACGACCTGATCAAGCCGCAGTACAAGAATCTGCTGGTCACCGAGAACTCCGCGACGTCCTCGCCGGGGCTCGCCTTCCAGCTCGGCACGATTGCCACGTACGGTCAGGACGGCTGGCAGGGCTACTGGAAGAAGCTCAAGGCCAACGGCGTGGAGGTCGTCGACGGCTGGGAGCAGGCGTACAACGATCGGTTCTCCGGCTCCGCCGCGGGCAAGGGCAAGGGCGACAAGCCGCTGGTCGTCTCGTACGCCTCCAGCCCGCCCGTCGAGGTGCTCGGCAAGAAGCCGGAGCCGAAGGAGGGGCCGACCGGCGTGGCCACCGGCACCTGCTTCCGCCAGATCGAGTTCGGCGGCCTGCTCAAGGGCGCGAAGAACGAGAAGGGCGGCAAGGCGCTGCTGGACTTCCTGCTGAGCCGGAAGTTCCAGGAGGACATGCCGCTCCAGATGTTCGTCAACCCGGTACGCAAGGACGCCGCCGTGCCGGCGCTGTTCACCAAGTACGGCGCGACGATCGACAAGCCGGCGACGGTCGCGCCCGAGACGATCACCGCACACCGCGAACAGTGGATCAAGCAGTGGTCCTCGCTCGTCCTGAAGTAACCGCACGGGGCCGCCGCCCCATGCGCGCCACGGCGGTGCGCATGGGGCTGCTGGCACTGCCGCTCGTCTTCTTCACGCTGTTCTTCGCCTACCCCGTCGCGGCGATCGTCGGCCGCGGGCTCACCGACGCCGGCCACTGGCAGTTCGGCCGGCTCACCGCCGTCCTCGGCGACCCGGACATCCTGCACGTCCTGTGGTTCACGCTCTGGCAGGCCGCCGCCTCGACCGGCCTGACGCTGCTTGTCGCCCTCCCAGGCGCGTACGTCTTCGCCCGCTTCGACTTTCCCGGCAAGCAGCTGCTGCGCGCCGTCGTCGCCGTCCCGTTCGTCCTGCCCACCGTCGTCGTGGGCTCCGCCTTCCTCGCACTGGTCGGCCGTGGCGGGCTCCTCGACGACCTGTGGGGGGTGCGGCTGGACACCACGGTGTGGGCGATCCTCCTGGCGCACGTCTTCTTCAACTACGCGGTGGTCGTCCGCACCGTGGGCGGCCTGTGGAGCCAGCTCGACCCGCGGCAGGAGGAGGCCGCACGGGTGCTCGGCGCGGGGCGGTTCGCCGCATGGCGCCGGGTGACGCTGCCCGCGCTCGGCCCCGCCGTCGCCGCCGCCGCGCTGATGGTCTTCCTGTTCACCTTCACGTCGTTCGGCGTGGTGCAGATCCTCGGCGGCCCCACCTTCTCCACCCTGGAGGTGGAGATCTACCGGCAGACCGCCGACTTCCTCGATCTGCCCACCGCCGCCGTGCTGACCATGATCCAGTTCGTCGCGGTGCTGGGGCTGCTGGCCCTGCACGCCTGGACGGTGCGGCGCCGCGAGACCACCCTCCGCCTCGTCGACGCCGCCCGCACCGCGCACCGTCCACGGGGCGGTGGACAGTGGGCGCTGCTGTGGGGCACCGTCGCCGTCATCGCGGTGCTCCTCGTGGCCCCGCTCGTCGTCCTCGTCGTACGGTCCTTCGCCGGTCCCGACGGCTACGGGACGGTCTTCTACACCACGCTGGGCTCCGCCGCGTCAGCCGACAGCACCTTCGTCGTCGCGCCGCTCGACGCGCTGTGGAACTCCCTGGCCTACGGTGCCGCGGCCACCGCCATCGCCCTGGTGATCGGCGGGCTCGCCGCCGCCGCGCTCACCCGACGGGGCGGCCGCATGGTGCGCGGCCTCGACGCGCTGCTGATGCTGCCGCTAGGGGTGTCCGCGGTGACCGTCGGCTTCGGCTTCCTGATCACTCTCGACAAGCCGCCGTTGGATCTGCGCTCCTCCTGGTGGTTGGTGCCGCTCGCACAGGCCCTCGTCGGAGTGCCGTTCGTGGTGCGCACCATGCTGCCGGTGCTACGCGCCGTCGACGGACGGCTCCGGGAGGCCGCCGCGGTCCTCGGGGCCTCCCCGTGGCGCGTGTGGCGGGAGGTCGACCTCCCCATGGTGCGCCGCGCCGTGCTGATCGCCGCGGGCTTCGCCTTCGCCGTCTCCCTCGGCGAGTTCGGCGCGACGGTCTTCATCGCCCGCCCCGACCACCCCACCCTGCCGGTGGCCGTGGCCCGGCTGCTGGGCCGCGCCGGGGAGCTCAACTACGGCCAGGCGATGGCCCTGTCCACGCTCTTGATGGTGGTGTGCGCCGGGGCCCTGCTCGCCCTGGAACGCCTCCGCACCGACCACTCCGGGGAGTTCTAGATGACCGCCACCACCACGACCCGGGCCACCGGACGCCAGGAGCTGCTGCGCCTGGACGGGGTGACCGTCCGCTTCGGCGGGCACGGGGCGCCCGCGGCGCTCGACGCCGTCGACCTGGGCATCGCCGCCCACGAGATCGTCTGTGTCCTCGGGCCGAGCGGCAGCGGCAAGTCGACGCTCCTGCGGGTGGTGGCCGGGCTGCAGCCGGCCGACTCCGGGCAGGTCCTCCTGGAGGGACGCGATCAGGCGCGGGTGCCCACGTACCGGCGCGGGGTCGGCCTGATGTTCCAGGACCATCAGTTGTTCCCGCAGCGTGACGTCGCGGGGAACGTCGCCTTCGGCCTGCGGATGCGTGGCGCGCGCCGCGCCGAGCAGGACCGCACCGTCGCCGAACTCCTTGACCTCGTGGGCCTGCCGGGAGCCGCACGGCGCGCTGTCGGCTCACTCTCCGGCGGCGAACAGCAGCGGGTCGCGCTTGCCCGCGCGCTCGCCCCGCGCCCCCGGCTGCTGATGCTCGACGAACCGCTCGGACAGCTCGACCGCGGGCTGCGCGAACGCCTCGTCGTCGAGCTGCGTGGCCTCTTCCGCACGCTGGGGACGACCGTGCTGGCCGTCACCCACGACCAGGGGGAGGCGTTCGCGCTGGCCGACCGTGTCATCGTCATGCAGAACGGCGGCATCGCACAGACCGGCACGCCGCTGGAGGTCTGGCAGCGCCCCGCCACCGAGTTCGTCGCCCGATTCCTCGGCTTCGACAACGTGGTCGAGGCGACGGTACGGGGCGGGGCCGCCGAGACGCCCTGGGGCAAGGTGCCGGTGCCGCACGGGGCGGAGGACGGGGCGTGCCGCCTGCTGGTGCGCCCGGCCGGGGTCCGGCTTACGGCGCCCGAGGACGGCCTGCCGTGCACCGTCGCCTCCCGCACCTTCCGCGGCACCCATGTGGCTCTCCTCCTCCAGCCGGCCGACGGCCCGCAACTGGAGGCTGCCTGCGCGCTAGGGGACGCACCGGAGCCCGGGCAGCGGGTGGGAGCGCGGTTCGTCCCGGAGGACGTGGTGGTGCTGGGCGCGACGGGGGAGAGCGGAACACCTGGCGTCGGCGCCTCGCACCGCGAAGCCGCGGGCCTCGACGTGGCGGGAGATCGGCCTGAGTAGTGCGGGGTATGCCGGGTGGCGGTGGTACGCGCATGGGGCAGTCTTAGCCGAGCCGAGCCGAGCCGAGCCGAGTGCGTCGGCGGTGGCTCCGGGGTGTGGCCCCATGCGGTCCGCCCCATGCAGCCGGCGGCTCGATGTGTCTCGCGGGCATGGGGCCCGGTGCCCGCGCCCCATGCGCACCACCGTGGCCGCGCCCCGTGGGGACGGGCGCCCCGCCCCGTCAACGTCCCGCCCCGTCAGCGTCCCGCCACGCCCCCGGCCAGGCTCTGCTCCGTATCCCCCGCGTCTCGGGTGCTGTCCGCATCGGCTGCAGGGGGCGCGGCGGGGTCCGTTTCCGGGGAGCCGAACCAGGCGACGGCCACGGCTCCGGCGACCGCGATGACGAAGCCGAGGACGGCGACCCAGCCGAAGCCCGGGCGGGAGGCGTCCCCGAGCCACAGCACGCCGAGGATGCCGGGAACCACCGTCTCGCCCACCACCAGCGCCGCCGTCGCACCGTTCACCGAGCCGATCTGCAACGCCACGGTGTGCAGATACATGCCGCCGATGCCCGCCACCAGGATCGCGTAGAGGGCCGGGTCGCTCAGCAGCGTCGGCAGGTCGAACGGGTCCACGCCGTTCAGCACGCGTACGCCGACACCGAGCGCGCCGAAGCCCAGACCGGAGAGGAGACCGGCCGGGATGGCCGCGCGGGCACCCAGCAACCGCACGACGAGGGTGCCGACGCCGATCAGCAGCACGGACGCGGCCAGCAGCCACCAGTGCGTGGCGAGCGGAGTGGCGCCGCTGCCCTCATGGCCCGCGGCGGTGGCCAGCAGCACCAGCGCCGAGCAGACCACGGCGATCGACGCCCACTCCGGCCGGGTCAGCCGGATGCCCAGCATCTTGATGCTCAGGAGCGCGGTGACCACCAGGTTGGCGCTGATCACCGTCTGCGAGAGGAACAGCGGCAGCAGCCGGGCGGCCAGCGCGCCCAGGGCGAAACCGAGGAAGTCCAGGCCGGTACCGACGAGGAACTCCCAGGTCACCGCCGCCTTCGCGGTCGACGAAAGGCTGGGGCCGCCGTGCTGTGTCACACCGGCGGAAGGGGCGATCGCCGCTTCCTGGCGGGCGGACCTGCGCGACCCCACCGCCTGCAGTACGGACCCCGCGCCGTAACAGGCGGAGGCCGCCACGGCGGTCACAAGACCGATGATCACCACGTGCTCCGTTCGCGCCCCGTCCGCCGCACCGTGGCTCGCCCCGGTACCGCGGGCGTGCATCTCACCACTGCGTTACCCGGCCATGCAGACGTGCTTTCCGGCGGACGGGTTGCTTCTACGGGCCGGCCGGATGTCTCAAGGCCAGGACTCTCGTCCGACACGGTCACGGGGCGCGTGGGGCATGCAGGGCACCGGAGCCGCTGCCCGCCCGCCGTGCCCGCGCCGATCCGTCCGCCGCTCTTGGCGGTCCGCCCGCACGGGGCACGGGGCGCGGCGCATGGGGCACGGCGCATGGGGCGGGACCCGCACGAAGAGATGCCGCCTCCCACGGCGTGTGGCTCGCGGTGCGTGGCGAAGCCCGGCGCCCCACGCACGGCACGGGCCTTCAGACCGGCCGCCCCATGCAGCGCACGCCATCGTGCTGACGCCCCCTGCAAGCCGCCTCAGCCCCCGCTGCCGCACCTTCCCAGGCCCGCACGCGCCACCCCACGCCTCCCCCGAGGCCGTACACCGCGCCCCACGCCTCCGCGCATGGTGCCCCGGCGGCACGGCCACGAAGGAGCCCGGGGCCCGCACCGCGCGTCCGCGCATGGTGCCCCGGGCCAGGGCTCCGGCCCCATGCGCGGCGTCCGGACTCACCGCACCAACGGCACCGTTGCCAGCTCGGCCACGCCCCACGTCAACGGGGCCAGGACGAGGACCAGGGTGGCGGCGCGAAGGGTGGCGGCGCGGCGGAGGAGCGCGGCCGGGGCGCCGAGCCTGCGCAGGGCCGCGGTGGCATCGGCCCGTGCGGCGCGGGACTCCAGCCCGGCGGCCAGTGCGCTCGCCAGGACGCAGCCCAGAACGACGGCTGCGCCGACCGCGGTCAGCGGCCCGAACGTCTCCAGCGGGGCGGCACGGAACACCTTCATCGCGGCGTAGCCACCCGACGCCACCGCGCACAGCACCCCGATGGGGCGGCCGATCCGCCGTGCCTCCTCCTGGAGCACCCGCCCCGCCAGCAGCCGGAGCGCGCCGGGCCGGCCCGCGCACAGCAACCGCCCGCACAAGTGCACCAGGCCCGGGCCGGCCAGCACCAGTCCGACGGCGGACAGCGCCCAGCCCGCCAGGACGCCCGGGGGGCTGCCCACCAGGCGGCCCGGCAGCGGCAGCAGGCCGGCGCCCGCGGCCGTACCGCGGCCCGCGTATGTCTCGACGGTCAGCCCCACCGCCGTCAGGGCGATGCCCCACGGCAGGCCGGACGGGGCGGCGGGCGCCGTGCGGGACGCCCCGTCGGCATCGTCGCCGGTCTCCGTCTCCGCGAGGGCGGGCGACGGGGCCGGCGCGGCCTCGCGCGGACGCACCGCCAAGGCCGTCGCCCCCGCCATGACCAGCGGCACCAGCGCCAGCAGCAGCGCCGTCCCGGCGAGCGGCAGCGGGTGTCCCGCGCCGAGCAGCTCCGTGGCGGCCTTCGGCCACGGCGCCGTACCGAGTCCGCCGCGGAGCCGGAGGAACACCAGCAGTGCCGCGACGGCGCCCAGCGCGCCGGTGAGCGCGGTGGAGGCGGCGGCGAGCAGCGTCAGCCGGAACGGGCCCAACCCCGCCGCCGCCATGCCCCGTTGGAGCCGTGCGGCAGGATCCGTCCGTGCCACCGCGACCGCGAGCTGCGCGGTCGCGGCGAGCGGCGCCAGGCACCACAGCAGTCGCACCGCGGCCTGGCCGGAGTCCGTGGGGTGCGCGGTGGCGTGGCCGAGCGTGGCAAGGAGCAGGAAACCGGTGCCCCCGGCCGCCGTGGCGACCGCGGCGCGCCGGACCAGCACCAGGGGGCGCGTACCGCGGGCTAGACGGAGAGCGAGCACGCTGCCCTGCTTTCCGCGTCGGGGGCGGAGGCGGCGCCACCGCGGGACCGGCGGCCGTCGAGGAGGGCGACAGTGCGGTCGGCAAGAGACGTCGCCTCGGGGTCGTGGGTGGCGAGGACCACGGTGATCTGGTGCGAGCGGGCAGCCGTGGTGAGAGTGCGCAGCACCTGGGTGGCGTCCGCACGGTGCAGCGGCGCGGTCGGCTCGTCCGCGAAGAGGACCTGCGGCGTGGTGGCCAGCGCACGGGCGATGGCGACGCGTTGACGCTGCGACTGGTCGAGCTGCGCGGGGCGGCGGCGCGTGCAGTCGCCGACGTCGAGCCGGTCGAGCCACTCGGCCGCGGTGTTGCGCGCGGCGCGGCCGCCCTCGCCGCGCAGCAGCAGCGGCAGGGCGGCGTTCTCCCAGGCGGTCAGTTCGGCCACGAGATGGGGCTGGGTGTCGATCCAGCCGAAGCGGTCCAGCCGCAGCCGCTCGCGGTGGCGGGCGCCGAGGGTGTGCACCGGTGAACTGTTGAACCACACCTCGCCCTCGGACGGGGCGAATTGGCCGGAAAGGCAGCGCAGCAACGTCGTCTTGCCGCTGCCGCGCGGGCCGGTGACGGCGAGGATCTCCCCTTCGCGGACGCCGAGGGAGACTCCGGCCAGTGCGGTGCCGGTGCCGTAACTGTGGTGCAGGCCGCGGGCCCAGAGAATGTCGTTGTCAGGCGGGGCCACCATCTGCGCACCTCTTGCGTTCGCGTCCGTTCGTTCCCCCAACCGGGTGAACGACCATGGAGGGTATCGGTCACTGGCACGGTAAGGACTGCGGACCCCCATGATTCGGCGCTGGGCATGCACAACGGCCCGAATTCACTCCTATGGCTTCTCTTGAGCGAATTCGGGCCGTGCAATCTTCGGTTGTGCAAGCTCCTGTTCGGCACCGGACCGGAGCTGACCGGAACGGCGCGGGGGATCAGAGCTTGGTCCACGCCTCCGTGAGCACGGTGCGCAGAATCTGCTCGATCTCGTCGAAGACCGACTGGTCGGCGATGAGCGGCGGCGCGAGCTGGATGACCGGGTCACCGCGGTCGTCGGCGCGGCAGTACAGACCGTTGTCGTACAGCGCCTTGGAGAGGAAGCCGTACAGAACGCGCTCGGTCTCCTCCTCGTTGAAGGACTCCTTGGTGTTCTTGTCCTTGACCAGCTCGATGCCGTAGAAGAAGCCGTTGCCGCGGACGTCGCCGACGATCGGCAGGTCGTGGAGCTTCTGGAGGGTGGAGAGGAAGTTGCCCTCGTTCTCCAGGACGTGCTTGTTGAGGCCCTCGCGCTCGAAGATGTCGAAGTTGGAGAGCGCCACGGCGGACGAGACCGGGTGGCCGCCGAAGGTGTAGCCGTGCAGGAAGGTGTTGTCGCCCTGGTAGAACGGCTCGGCCAGGCGGTCGGAGATGATGCAGGCGCCGATCGGGGAGTAGCCCGAGGTCATGCCCTTGGCGCAGGTGATCATGTCCGGGACGTAGCCGAACTTGTCGCACGCGAACATCGTGCCCAGACGGCCGAACGCGCAGATGACCTCGTCGGAGACGAGCAGTACGTCGTACTGGTCGCAGATCTCGCGGACGCGCTGGAAGTAGCCGGGGGGCGGCGGGAAGCAGCCGCCGGCGTTCTGCACCGGCTCCAGGAAGACGGCCGCGACGGTCTCGGGGCCCTCGAAGAGGATCTGCTGCTCGATCTGGTCGGCGGCCCAGCGGCCGAACGCCTCGGGGTCGTCGCCGTGGATCGGGGCGCGGTAGATGTTGGTGTTGGGGACCTTGTGCGCGCCGGGGACCAGCGGCTCGAAGGGCGCCTTCAGGCCTGGGAGGCCGGTGATCGACAGGGCGCCCTGCGGGGTGCCGTGGTAGGCCACCGCGCGGGAGATCGCCTTGTGCTTCATCGGCTTGCCGGTGAGCTTGAAGTACTGCTTGGCGAGCTTCCAGGCGGTCTCGACCGCCTCACCGCCGCCCGTGGTGAAGAAGACCTTGTTGAGGTCGCCCGGGGCGTAGTCGGCCAGCCGCTCGGCCAGCTCGACGGCCTTGGGGTGCGCGTAGGACCACACCGGGAAGAAGGCCAGCTCCTGCGCCTGCTTGGCGGCGGTCTCGGCCAGCTCGACCCGTCCGTGACCGGCGTTGACCACGAAGAGGCCGGCCAGGCCGTCGATGTAGCGCTTGCCCTTGTCGTCGTAGATGTTGGTGCCCTCGCCGCGCACGATCGTCGGCACGGGGGCGTTCTCGTACGACGACATGCGGGTGAAGTGCATCCACAGGTGGTCGTACGCCGTCTTGGAGAGGTCGGCGCTCATTGCTATCTCGTTCCCCAGGTGTAGGTCTGCTTCCGGAGCTTCAGATACACGAAGCTCTCGGTCGTCCGGACGCCGGGCAGCGTGCGGATTCGCTTGTTGATCATTTCCAGCAGGTGGTCGTCGTCCTCGCAGACGATCTCGATCAGCAGATCGAAGGAGCCCGCGGTCATGACGACGTACTCGACCTCCTCCATGGCGGTGAGGGCATCGGCCACGGGATCGAGGTCACCCTCGACGTTGATGCCGACCATTGCCTGCCGCCGGAAGCCGACCGTGAGGGGGTCGGTGACGGCGACGATCTGCATCACGCCTTGGTCGAGCAGTTTCTGTACGCGCTGGCGTACGGCTGCCTCGGACAGGCCGACGGCCTTGCCGATCGCGGCGTACGGACGGCGCCCGTCCTCCTGGAGCTGCTCGATGATCGCCAGGGAGACGGAGTCGATCGACGACGGGGTGCCGGTTCTGTCACGTCGCTCGTGACTGTTGCGGGGGGCCACGTCCCTCACTGTGCACGAGCCTCGTCGGTCTCGCAACCCGTAAGCGATGAAATCAGTTGCGTTGGGATCTAATTTTCACTGATTCCGTTGTTAGGGAGTGGCGGGTGTGTTGAATGCGTCGGCTTCATGGCTAGGGTGGGTGTCTCAACCACCGGACATCTGATTGAAGGGGGCGCACAGTGACCACCGCACTGCGTCGTCTGCGCAACTACATCGACGGGGAGTTCCGGGACGCCGCCGACGGGCGGACCACGGAGGTGGTCAACCCGGCCACGGGTGAGCCGTACGCCACCGCGCCGCTCTCCGGGGCCGCCGACGTGGACGCGGCGATGGCCGCGGCCGAGGCCGCCTTCCCCGCCTGGCGCGACCTGATCCCCGGCGAACGCCAGAAGGTCCTCCTCAAGATCGCGGACCGCTTCGAGGAGCGCGCCGAGGAGCTGATCGCCGCCGAGTCCGAGAACTGCGGCAAGCCGGTCGCCCTGGTCCGCTCCGAGGAAATTCCGGTGATGCTGGATCAGATCCGCTTCTTCGCGGGGGCCGCCCGGATGCTGGAGGGCCGCTCGGCCGGCGAGTACATGGACGGCTTCACGTCCATCGTCCGCCGCGAGCCGATCGGCGTCTGCGCCCAGGTCGCGCCGTGGAACTACCCGATGATGATGGCCGTGTGGAAGTTCGCCCCGGCGCTCGCCGCGGGCAACACCGTCGTCATCAAGCCCTCCGACACCACCCCCGCGACGACCGTCCTGATCGGCGAGATCATCGGCGGCGTACTGGACGAACTGGGCCACTCCCGCGGTGTGTTCAACGTCGTCTGCGGCGACCGGGAGACCGGCCGTCTGATGGTCGAGCACCCCGTACCCGCGATGGCCTCCATCACCGGCTCCGTGCGCGCCGGCATGCAGGTCGCCGAGTCCGCGTCCAAGGACCTCAAGCGCGTCCACCTGGAGCTGGGCGGCAAGGCCCCGGTCGTGGTCTTCGAGGACACCGACATCCCCAAGGCCGTCGAGGACATCGCCATGGCCGGCTACTTCAACGCCGGTCAGGACTGCACCGCCGCGACCCGGGTGCTCGTCCACGAGTCCATCCACGACGAATTCGTCGCCGCGCTCGCCAAGGCCGCCTCGGAGACGAAGACCGGCGCGGTCGACGACGAGGACGTGCTCTACGGCCCGCTGAACAACGCCAACCAGCTCCAGCAGGTCAAGGGCTTCATCGAGCGGCTGCCCGCCCACGCCAAGATCGAGGCGGGCGGCGAGCAGGTCGGCGAGAAGGGCTACTTCTTCGCCCCGACCGTCGTCTCCGGCCTCAAGCAGGACGACGAGATCGTCCAGCACGAGGTGTTCGGTCCGGTCATCACCGTCCAGTCGTTCCGCGACGAGGAGCAGGCCCTGGAGTGGGCCAACGGCGTCGAGTACGCCCTCGCCTCCTCGGTGTGGACCAAGGACCACGCCCGCGCCATGCGGATGTCCAAGAGCCTCGACTTCGGCTGCGTGTGGATCAACACCCACATCCCGCTCGTCGCCGAGATGCCCCACGGCGGCTTCAAGAAGTCCGGCTACGGCAAGGACCTCTCCGCGTACGGCTTCGACGACTACACCCGCATCAAGCACGTGATGACGTCGTTGGACGGCTGACGGCTGACGGCTGACGGCTGACGGCTGACGGCTGACGGCTGACGGCTGACGGCTGACGGCTGACGGCTGACGGCTGACGGCTGACGGCTGACGGC
>NZ_JBEPDN010000018.1:94570-176119 GCF_040300365.1 Streptomyces sp. NPDC000404
GGGCAGGGCCTGGGGCGCGGAGTGCTGCGTTCTGGGCCCTGTTCGTTGTGGGGGTGGGGGCGTGGGGCGCGGTCGGGGGCGAGGGCGTGCCTCGTGGGGTGGGCGGCATGCGCGACGCCCATGCGGAGCCGACGTGCTGCGCCCCATGCAGGGCCGACGCGGCGCGTCCCATGCGTGGCGCCATGCGGGATCGGAGCGCTCCGTCCCATTCCCTCCGCCCCGTGCGGCCCCGCCCCATGCGGTGCGCCCCATGCGCAGTGCCCCACGCAGCCCCGCGCCCGGCAGACCGTCGCGGGTGGGGGAGCGGCAGTTGACGTTCTGTCGGCTTGCCGTCGTCGTCCGTGAGGCGTGAGAGTGCACGCCATGTCGGAACTCACGCGGCGTTCGCTGCTCCGGGGCACTGTCGGAATCGGTACGGCGGCGGCACTGGCCGGCCTCGCCGGATGCGGTGTGCCGCCCGCCTACGTACGGGCCGCCGATCGCGCGGCCCCGGACCGTTCGGCGGCCGACCACCGCCTCGTCTTCGCCAACTGGCCGCTGTACATCGACGTCGACGACCACGACACGCAGCGCCGGCCCACCCTCGACGCGTTCCGGCGGCGGACCGGGATCTCCGTGACGTACACCGAGGAGATCAACGACAACGACGAGTTCTTCGGCAAGATCGGCCCCGCGCTGATGAACCACCAGCCCACGGGGCGCGACCTGGTCGTCATCAGCGACTGGATGTGCGCGCGCTACGTCCGTCTCGGCTGGGTCCAGGAAATGGACCGCACGGCGCAGCCGCACGTCTCCCGCAACCTCGACCCGCAGCTCGCGTCCCCACCGTTCGACCCCGCCCGCAGGCACAGCGTGCCCTGGCAGTCGGGCATCACCGGCATCGCCTACAACCGCCGCAGGCTGGGCCGTGAGATCCGGAGCGTCGCCGACCTGTGGCACGACGACCTTCGCGGCCGGGTCAGCCTGTTCTCCGGGATCGACGAGGCGTTCGCCATGCTGCTCCAGGGCGAGGGCGTCGACATCACCCGCTGGCGGGCCGACGACTTCCACCGGATGACCGACCGACTGCGCCGGCTCGTCGCACGGGGGCACATCCGCCGGTTCACCGGCAACGACTACATCAAGGACCTCGACTCCGGCGACGTGATCGCCGCCCAGGCGTACTCCGGCGACGTCATCCAGCTGAAGGCCGACAACCCGGACATCGCCTTCGTGGTGCCCGAGGAGGGCGGCGAACTGTGGGCGGAGAGCATGATGATCCCCAACCTGGCGGCCCACAAGCGCAACGCCGAGCGGCTCATCGACCACTACTACCGGCCCGACATCGCCGCCGACCTGGCCGCCTGGGTCAACTACGTCTGCCCCGTACCGGCCGCCCGCGAGGTCCTGGCCGCTTCCAAGGACAAGGAACGCGCCGCGCTCGCCGAGGATCCGCTGATCTTCCCCGACTCCGCCATGCGCAAGCGCCTCGCCACCGCCCGCGACATCACGGCGGCGGAACGCCCCGCCCTCGCGGGGGAGTGGAACGCCCTCGTGGGGCTGTGAGGGCGGCGGCGGACGGGCGGGCGTAGGGGGGCGGTGTGTCAGCGGGGCGCCGGCCCGGGGCGCGGTTGAACGCCGACGGGGCGGCGCCTCGCGTCGCACGGAGGGCGGAGCGCTGCGCGCATGGGGCGCTGCGGGGACCCGCACGGGGCCAGGGCATGGGGCCAGGGCATGAGGCTTGCCGCCCCATGCGAGGCAGCGCCGAGGGGGTGCCCCGCTTGCCGGGCGCGCCCGTCACAAGTTGTCGGGTGGGCTCCCCACCACACGGTGCGGGAGCCCGCCCCGCGTCATGCGCGCTGCGCCGCCGCGTAGGCGTCGATCTCGGCGGCGAGGCGGGCCTTGGCCGGGGCGTCCATGAAGGACGCCGTCACCGCGTTCTTGGCCAGTGCCGCGACGCCGTCCTTGTCCAGGTCCAACAGCCGTGCGGCCACGCCGTATTCGGTGTTGAGGTCGGTGCCGAACATGGGCGGATCGTCGCTGTTGACCGTGATCAGCAGCCCCGCGTCGACCATCTTCCTGATCGGGTGCTCGTCCAGCTTGCGCACCGCGCGGGTCGCGATGTTGGACGTGGGGCAGACCTCCAACGGGATGGCGTGCTCGGCGAGATGGGCCAGCAGCTTCGGGTCCTGCACGGCGCTGGTGCCGTGCCCGATGCGTTCGGCGCGCAGTTCGTGCAGCGCGTCCCAGATGGTCTGCGGCCCCGTGGTCTCCCCGGCATGCGGAACGGAGCGCAGCCCCGCCGCGCGGGCGCGGTCGAAGTACGGGGCGAACTGCCCCCGCGGCACGCCGACCTCGGGACCGCCGAGCCCGAACGACACCAGCCCCTCGGGCTGCAGGTCACAGGCGATCCGCGTCGTCTCCTCGGCCGCCGCCAGACCCGCCTCGCCGGGAATGTCGAAGCACCAGCGCAGCACCACGCCCAGCTCCGTCTCCGCGGACCTGCGGGCGTCCTCGATCGCCTCGACGAAAGCGGCGTCCGGAATGCCGCGGCTGGTCGAGCTGAACGGGGTCACGGTCAGTTCCGCGTACCGGATGTTCTGCCGCGCCATGTCGCGGGCGACCTCGTAGGTCAGCAGCCGGACGTCCGCCGCGTCGCGGATGAGGTCCACGACGGACAGATAGACCTGGATGAAGTGTCCGAAGTCACGGAAGGTGAAGAAATCGGCCAGCGCCTCGGGGTCGGTGGGGACCGCGGAATCCGGATGCCGGGCGGCGAGCTCCGCGACGATCCGGGGAGAGGCCGACCCGACGTGGTGGACATGCAGCTCCGCCTTGGGCAGGCCCGCGATGAAGGCATCGAGATCGGACAACGGTCCTCCTGGTCAGTGGCGCAGCGATGTGTGGAGACGCCCGTCATCGTATGTGGCACCCAAGCACCGTCCGAGGGTCGGTCTCACCGTGACGGAACCTCCGGAGAGGGGGAGTGGAGCGGGTGAGAAGCGACAGGAATCCGCGCCGACGCTCCCCCCCCGGGGCCCCGCTGCGGCGCCACGCCTGCGCCGCCTTCCGTCTCCTGGGCCTCCACCCGGCAGCAGCCCGTCTCCGCGGCCGCACCCGAGGGCGCCTCCCCGCCCCGTAACGCCCCTGGGACGCCGCCCGTCGCTCCTTCGGTGTCGGCGTTGTCTCCGGTGCGCTCGCCGTCCTCCCGGCGGCGTTACGACGTCTCCGCCTCCGCCTCGTCGAGCCTTCGGCGGGCCTCCATGAGGGCGAAGCCGAGGAGGTTGGGGCCCCGCCAGCGGGCCGGATCCGCGGCCCGCTCGTCGTCGGCGGCCAGGCCGATGCCCCAGATGCGGTCCAACGGGCTGGCCTCCACCAGGACGCGGCGGCGGGTGGCCCGCAGGAACTCCTTCAGGGCGGGGGCGCTGCCGAATTTGTGCACGCTGCCCTCGACGACCAGCTCGAAGCGGTGCTCCTGCCACCGGGTGTCGTCGAAACCGCGCACCGTGCGCCCCGCGGCCTTCGCCTCCCTCGGATGGCGCGCCTCGACGGCCCGCCGCTCCGCCTCGGCATCACCGAACAGCCGCGCCTTGCCCGCCATCATCCAGTGCTCGGCGGTCGCGTAGGTGACGCCGTCCACGGTGAACGGGGCGGGCCACCACTGGCTGAAGCAGCTCGGCCCGAGCGCGCCGTCGCGGCGCGGGGCGTGGCCCCAGAAGTGGACGTACCGGAAACGCCGTCCGGCGGCCACCGCCCGGCGCAGTGCGGGCAGATCGAGAGGCAGGTCGGTGGTGTCGGCTCGTGCGGTCCCCGTCGCGTCGTGCATCATGCCGGGATTCTGTCAGCGGGCACTGACAACGTGTCGGGCGCCCACCCGACGGAATTCGCAGAATTCGTCGCGTAACCAAAAGGAAACTACGGAATCCCTTGTTGGCCGCCAAGTGCTCTGCCAGGATCGGCCATCATTTCCGCAATGAGCTACGCCCGGTCGTGCCGTGGAACGGCTCTGGACCGGCTCAGGAGAGCACCATGGATCAGCGATTCGATGTGTCCGAGCGGTTTGCCGAGGGTGCGCAATTCATCGACGGACGGCTCCGGAGCGGCACCTCGGGCCGCACCCAGGCCGTGGTGGACCCGGCGACCGGCGAGCAGATCCACACCTACGCGCTGGCCGGCTCCGGCGACGTGGACGCCGCGGTCGACGCCGCGCGCCGCGCCTTCCCCGCATGGAGCGGCGCCACCCCGGGAGAGCGCTCCGACACGCTGCACCGCTTCGCCGCGGCGCTCGCCGAGGACTCCGCCGACCTCGCCTTTGCCGAGTCGCTGAACTGCGGAAAGCCCCTCAAGCTCAGCGAGGAGTTCGACGTACCGGGCTCCGTCGACAACGCGGCGTTCTTCGCCGGGGCCGCCCGTCACCTGGAGGGCAAGGCCGCGGCGGAATACAGCCCGGACCACACCTCCGCCGTGCGGCGCGAGGCCGTCGGAGTCGTCGGCTCCATCGCGCCCTGGAACTACCCGCTCCAGATGGCGGCGTGGAAGGTGCTGCCCGCGCTCGCCGCCGGAAACACCATCGTCCTCAAGCCCGCCGAGATCACCCCGCTGACCTCCCTGATGTTCGCGCAGGCCGCCAGCCGCGCGGGGCTGCCCGACGGGGCCTTGAACATCGTCTCCGGCGCGGGGCGGGACGCCGGCGAACACCTCGTCGGTCACCCCGACGTCGCGATGACGTCCTTCACCGGCTCGACCGCCGTCGGCAAGCGCGTCGCCGAGGTCGCCACGGCCACCGTCAAACGCCTCCACCTCGAACTGGGCGGCAAGGCCCCGTTCGTGGTCTTCGACGACGCGGACCTGGAGGCGGCCGTGCACGGGGCGGTCGCCGGCGCCCTGATCAACTCGGGTCAGGACTGCACCGCGGCGACCCGGGCGTACGTCCAACGCCCCCTGTACGACGCGTTCGTGGCCGGCGTCGCCGACCTCATGGCGACGGTACGGCTCGGCGACCCCTTCGACCGCTCCACCGACCTCGGCCCGCTGATCTCGCACACCCAGCGCGACCGCGTCGCCGGGTTCGTCGACCGGGCCCGCGCCTACGCCACCGTCGTCACCGGCGGCGAGGCGCCCCAGGGCACCCTGGCGAAGGGCGCTTACTACCGGCCCACCCTGATCACCGGCGCACCCCAGGACAGCGAGATCGTCCAGTCGGAGATCTTCGGACCGGTGCTCGTCGTGCTGCCCTTCGACAGCGACGACCAGGGCATCGCACTCGCCAACGACACCCCCTACGGCCTCGCCGCCTCCGCATGGAGCCGGGACGTCTACCGCACGGGGCGCGCCACCCGCGAGATCAAGGCCGGTTGCGTGTGGGTCAACGATCACATCCCGATCATCAGCGAGATGCCGCACGGCGGCGCCAAGGCATCCGGCTACGGCAAGGACATGTCCGCCTACTCCTTCGAGGAGTACACGCAGGTCAAGCACGTCATGTACGACATCACCGGGACGGCGAGGAAGGACTGGCACCGAACCGTCTTCGGGGACCGGGCGTAACCCGCCACGGGGCGGGTGGCCCGGGGCGCGCCGCGGAACGTGCGCCCTGGGGCGCTTGCCGCAGGGCATGCCGATCGTGGCGTTCGTCGGCGTGGTGCGCGCCGCATGGGGCGGGCGAACCATGCGGGTGTCCTGCACGAGGGTTGTCCCGGGTCCCGGGCATGGGGCGGCCTTCGTGCCGCTGTCCCGGGGCGTGCGCATCAGGCGGTGCCCTCAGGCCTCGCCTATGGGGTTCGTCCTCGGGCCGGCCCGGGGGGGGCTTTCCGGCGCCCCGGGCGCGGGTGCTGCGCATGGAGCGCCCTGCATGGGGCGTCCCGTATGAGGCACGAGCGGCGGGGCGCCGACGCCCCGCCAGGCGGTCCGGCTCCGACCCGGCTCAGGCCGTATGGGCGAGGGCGGCCGGCCGACGACGCGCCATGCGGGTGGTTTCCGCACCGTGGCCGGCCCCGCGCCCCATGCCCCTGCCGGCCGTGCCGACGCGGCCCCGGCCCACCGTCGGGACCCGGAGCCCCAGCCGCATGGAGCCCCACGCGAGAGCCGCATGGAGCCCCATGGGAGCGGCGCCCCGTCCCGCGCCCCATGCACGCCGCCCCGTCCCCCGTGCATGGGGCGGCACGAGCCCAACGAGCAGCCTCCGGCGCCCGCCACCCGGCCCGTACCACCACAGGCACCGCACCGGCACACCTCGTGCACGCCGCATCGAGCACCCCGCCCGGTGCGTGCCGGTCACCGTCACCCCTGCGCCACCGCACCACCCCACGAAGAACCTCCGCATGACGCCCGGCACCATGCCCGTACGCTCCCCGGCCGCGGGCGCCGCGCCGCAACGTCAGTACCGGCACCATGCCGGTCCACCTGGAAAGGGCCACCCGCGCATGGAGCACCACCCGCACCAGCCCGCCCCGCTCTCCCCGCCCGAGGTTGCCGCGGTGCGCCGCAGCGTGCGCAGCGGCCGGCTCGCGATGAGCCGCCGCTCCGTGCTGCGCGCGAGCGCCCTCGCCGCGACCGCGCTCGGCGGCTCGTTCGCCCTGTCCGCATGCGGCATCCCGCCCGCCGGCCGCACCGACGCGGCCCGAACCCCTGACCACTCGGCCACGGAGATACGTCTCGCCTTCTCCAACTGGACCGAGTACATGGACGTCAGCGACGACGGCAGGCACCGGCCCACCCTGGAGGCGTTCACCCGCCGCACCGGCATCACCGTCAGGTACACCGAGGACATCAACGACAACGACGAGTTCTTCGGCAAGATCCAGGCCCAGCTCGCGGCGGGCCAGGACACGGGCCGCGACCTGGTCGTGCTCACCGACTGGCTCTGCGCCCGGATGATCTCCCTCGGCTGGGTCCAGCGGCTCGACCCCGCCCACCTCCCGCACGCCACGGCGCACCTCGCCGAGCAGTTCCGCCGCCCCGCCTGGGACCCCGACCGCGCCCACTCCTACCCCTGGCAGGGCATCCCCGCGCTCATCGCCTACAACAAGAAGGCCACCGGCGGCCGCACCGTCGACTCCGTCAGCCAGCTGCTGGACGACCCGCGTCTGAAGGGACGCGTCGGGTTTCTCTCCGAGATGCGCGACAGCGTCGGGCTGACCCTCCTCGACATGGGCAAACACCCCGAGGACGTCACCACCGCCGACTACGACGCGGCCCTCGCCCGGATCCGTCAGGGCGTCGACCGGGGACAGATCCGCCGTTTCACCGGCAACGACTACACCACCGACCTCGACAAGGGCGACCTCGCCGCCTGCATCGCCTGGGCCGGCGACATCGTCCAGCTCCAGAAGGACAACCCGGACATCGCCTACGCCGTACCCAAGGCCGGCTACATGATCTCGTCCGACAACTTGATGGTCCCGAACGGGGCGCGCCACAAGCGGAACGCGGAACGTCTCATCGACTACTACTACGAGCCCAAGGCCGCCGCCCGGCTCGCCGCATACATCAACTACACCTGCCCCGTCGACGGCGTACGCGATGAACTCGCAAAGATCGACAAGGGGCTGGCGGACAACCCGCTGATCCTGCCCGACGAGGAGATGGCCGCACGGTCCCACGCCTTCCGCGCCCTCACCACCGAGGAGAACAAGGAGTACGCGCGGAAGTTCTCCGACCTCACGGGCGCCTGACCCGCACGCCCCATGGGGCCCCGCGGGCCGCGCCCCATGCACGGCCTCCCCGCCCCGCCCCGCGGCCCCATGCCCCTGCCCCATGCGCCGCTTCGACCTCCGAGACACGGGACGACCGAACATGACGAAGACCGCAAGCCCCCAGAGCGGCAGCGGCGGCGACGTCCGCCTGCGCCGGATCAGCAAGACGTACGGCTCCTTCACCGCCGTCCACCCGCTCGACCTCACCGTCCCCGCAGGCTCCTTCTTCGCCCTCCTCGGCGCGTCGGGCTGCGGCAAGACCACCACCCTGCGGATGATCGCCGGCCTGGAGGACCCGACCACCGGCACCGTCGAACTCTCCGGCGAGGACGTCACCGCCCTGCCGCCCTACAAGCGCCACGTCAACACCGTCTTCCAGAACTACGCGCTCTTCCCGCACCTCGACATCTACGAAAACGTCGCGTTCGGACTGCGCCGCCGCGGCATCAAGTCCGTGAAGAAGCAGGTCGAGGAGATGCTCGACCTCGTGCAGCTGGGTCCCATGGCGCGCCGCAGGCCGCAGCAGCTCTCCGGCGGCCAGCAGCAGCGCGTCGCGGTCGCCCGCGCCCTGATCAACCACCCCCAGGTGCTGCTCCTCGACGAACCGCTCGGCGCCCTCGACCTCAAACTCCGCCGTCAGATGCAGCTCGAACTCAAACGCATCCAGACCGAGGTCGGCATCACGTTCGTGCACGTCACCCACGACCAGGAAGAGGCCATGACGATGGCCGACACCGTCGCCGTGATGAACGGCGGCCGCGTCGAACAACTCGGCGCCCCCGCCGACCTCTACGAGAACCCCGCCACCACCTTCGTCGCCAACTTCCTGGGCACCTCCAACCTCATCGAGGCCGAGGTCACCGGCGCCGACGGCGACGATCTGCTGCTGCGCGCCGCCGACCGCGCACTCCGCGTTCCGGCCCGCCGCTGCCCCGGCGCCGCCCGCCCGGGGGGCAAACTCCTCGCCGGGGTCCGCCCAGAGAAGATGGCCCTGGCCCACCCCGGCGACGCCGTACCCGAGGCCCACAACCGGCTGCCCGGACGCATCAAGGACGCCGCGTTCATCGGCGTCTCCACGCAGTACCTCCTCGACGTCCCCGGCGTCGGCGAACTCGCCGTCTACGAGCAGAACATCGCCCGCGACGGCCGCCTCGTGCCCGGCGCCGACGTCGTCGCGCACTGGAGCGGCGCGCACACCTTCGGCCTTGACGCCGCTCAGGACATCAGCGCCGGCGCCGACGCCGACGAGGAGGCCGCATGAGCACCGTCACCGAGGCTCCCGCGCCCGCCCCCGAGGACGCACCGCCCGAGGTCCGCACGGTGCCGCTGCGCAAACGGCTCGTCCCGTACTGGCTGCTGCTGCCCGGCATCGCCTGGCTCGTCGTCTTCTTCGCCGCCCCGCTCGTCTACCAGGCGTCGACGTCGCTGCAGACCGGCTCGCTGGAGGACGGTTTCCGCGTCACCTGGCACGTCGCCACCTACTGGGACGCGCTCGTCCAGTACTGGCCGCAGTTCGTCCGCTCCGTGCTCTACGCCGCCACCGCGACGGGGCTGTGCCTGCTGCTCGGCTACCCGCTCGCCTACCTCATCGCCTTCAAGGCGGGACGGTGGCGCAACCTGGTGATGATCCTCGTCATCGCCCCGTTCTTCACCAGCTTCCTCATCCGCACCCTCGCCTGGAAGACGATCCTCGCGGACGGCGGCCCCGTGGTGGGCGCCTTGAACGCGCTCCACGTCCTGGACGTCACCAGCTGGCTGGGGCTCACCGACGGCCACCGGGTCCTCGCCACCCCGCTCGCCGTGGTCTGCGGCCTCACCTACAACTTTCTGCCGTTCATGGTCCTGCCGCTCTACACCTCGCTCGAACGCATCGACCCGCGGCTGCACGAGGCCGCCGGCGACCTCTACGCCCGCCCCGCCACCACCTTCCGCCGTGTGACGTTCCCGCTGTCCATGCCCGGCGTCGTGGCCGGCACCCTGCTGACCTTCATCCCCGCCACCGGCGACTACATCAACGCCGAACTCCTCGGCTCCACCGACCAGAAGATGATCGGCAACGTCATCCAGTCGCAGTTCCTGCGCGTCCTGGACTACCCCACCGCGGCCGCGCTCTCGTTCCTTCTCATGGCGGCGATCCTCGCCATGGTCACCTTCTACATCCGCAAGTCCGGGACGGAGGACCTGGTCTGATGACCGTCCACGAGACCACCGACGCCGCCCCGTGCGCCCGCATCGTGCGGCGCCCCGGAAAGCTCCGCCGCCACCTCGTCACGATCGCCGGACTGTGCACGCTGGCCTATCTGGTCCTGCCCAACGTCATCGTCCTGATCTTCTCGTTCAACAAGCCCAACGGCCGCTTCAACTACCAGTGGCAGCGCTTCTCGACCGACGCCTGGACCGACCCGTGCGGCGTCGCCGACCTCTGCGGCTCCCTCGGCCTCAGCCTGCGAATAGCCGTCTGGGCCACGCTCGGCGCCACCGCCCTAGGCACCATGATCGCGTTCGCGCTGGCCCGCTACCGCTTCCGCGCCCGCTCCACCGTCAACACCCTGATCTTCCTGCCGATGGCGATGCCCGAGGTCGTCATGGCCGCCTCGCTGGCCACCCTCTTCCTCAACATGGGCATCCAGTTCGGCTTCTGGACGATCCTCATCGCCCACATCATGTTCTGCCTGAGCTTCGTCGTCACCGCCGTCAAAGCCCGCGTGATGAGCATGGACCCGCGCCTGGAGCAGGCCGCCCAGGACCTCTACGCCACCCCCGTACAGACCTTCCTGCGCGTGACGCTGCCGATCGCCGCCCCCGGAATCGCCGCGGGAGCGCTGCTCTCCTTCGCGCTCTCCTTCGACGACTTCATCATCACCAACTTCAACGCCGGCTCCACCGTGACCTTTCCCATGTTCGTCTGGGGATCGGCACAGCGGGGCACGCCCGTTCAGATCAATGTCATCGGTACGGCGATGTTCCTCATCGCCGTCGTGTGCGTCGTCGTCGGCCGGCTGGCCGGCGCACGCAGAAAGAGGAGCTGAGAACCATGGCACGAGCTGCCATGAACGCCCCGTCCCCCGTCCACGCCCTCGCGGACGCCACCCCCGCCCCGTTCTGGCTCGACGACCCCGACCGCCCCGCCGCACTGCCCGCCCTCACCGGCGACACCCACTGCGACCTCCTCGTCGTCGGCGGCGGCTACTCGGGACTGTGGACCGCGCTGCTCGCGAAGGAACGCGATCCGCACCGCGACGTCCTGCTGATCGAGGGCGCCGAAACCGGCTGGGCCGCCTCCGGACGCAACGGCGGCTTCTGCGCCGCCTCCCTCACCCACGGCCTCGGCAACGGCCTCGCCCGCTGGCCCGGCGAACTCGCCCGCCTCGAAGAACTCGGTCTGCGCAACCTCGACGCCATCGAGGACACCGTCACCCGCCACGGCATCGACTGCGCCTTCGAACGCACCGGTGAGATCGACATCGCCACCCGGCCCCACCAGATCGCCGAACTCCAGGAGACGGCGGAGGACGCCGCCCGCCTCGGCCACGGGGACCGCTACACCTTCCTCGACCGCGACGCCCTGCGCGCCGAGGTCGACTCACCGACCTTTCACGCCGGTCTCTGGGACCGCGACGGGGTCGCCATGCTGAACCCGGCGCGCCTCGCATGGGGCCTGAAACGCGCCTGCCGCGACCTCGGCGTCCGCTTCCACGAACACACCCGCGCCACGGACCTCGCCCCGTACCGCGGCGGCATGGCCGTGCGCACCCCGTACGGCCGCGTCTTCGCGCGCCAGGTCGCCCTCGGCACCAACGCCTTCCCGTCCCTGCTGCGGCGCGTCCACCCGTACGTCGTCCCGGTCTACGACCACGCGCTGATGACCGAACCGCTCAGCGAGGAACAGCGCGCCGCCATCGGCTGGCGCGGACGCCAGGGCCTCTCCGACAGCAACAACCACTTCCACTACTTCCGCCTCACCGCCGACCACCGCATCCTGTGGGGCGGCTACGACATCGTCTACCGCTACGGCGGCGGCGTCCGCGCCGAGTACGACCACCATCCCGCCACCTACGCCAAGCTCGCCCAGCACTTCTTCCGGTGCTTCCCCCAGCTGGAGGGGCTCCGCTTCAGCCACGCATGGGGCGGCGCCATCGACACCTGCTCCCGCTTCTCCGCCTTCTTCGGCACCGCGCACAAGGGGCGCGTCGCGTACGCCGCCGGCTACACCGGCCTCGGCGTGGGCGCCACCCGCTTCGGCGCCGAGGTCATGCTCGACCTCCTCTCCGGCGAGCGCACCGAACGCACCGAGCTGGAGATGGTCCGCAGCAAACCCCTGCCGTTCCCGCCCGAACCGCTGCGCTGGGCCGGGATCGGGATCACCCAGTGGTCGATGACCCGCGCCGACGCCCGCGAGGGACACCGCAACCTGTGGCTACGGGCGATGGACAAGGCGGGACTCGGCTTCGACAGCTGAGGTCGGGCCGGGGGAGCGGCTGAGGCGGGGCGCGGGGCCTGCTGCGTGGGGCGCGGCATGGGGCCCGCTGCATGGGGCCCACGCCCCATGCGGTGGGTGCGCCCCAGGGAGGGGCGGCCGCATGGGGCGGCGCCATTCCCCGTATGCCGACAGCCGCCGTGAGTTCGGCCCGCCTCCCCTCGGCAGGCGCCCCGCCGGAGGCCCGTTCGCGGTGTCGGCCCCACGCACCGTATTTCCGACCGCACACACCGGCGGAAAAATTGTTCCACGGACCCGTGTAAGGATGCCGCCGCCACGCCCTCTCCCCGTCGACCTGCCCGAACGGGCCGGGAGAGCGAGGAAGAGACATGAACGCCGCGGGGGCGAAGCGTGCAGTGGAGTGGCTGGTATCGGCGGCGCCCGATCCCGATGCTTGCCGGTGGGAATGGGAACGGAGCCCGCTGGGGGTGGTTCTCCTTCCGGCCGGCAGGCGGTGGGACGTGCTGATCGTCGACGGAAAACTCGGCTACCCCACCCTCGACGTCCTGACGTGGGTGACGCCCCGGCCCGGCCCCGTCCTGGCCGACTTCGGAGACTCCCGCATGGGCTTCTTCGTCCCGCCGGGCACCGCCACACGTTGGCTGGGCACCGGCATACGGGGCGTCGGCAAGGGCGCCTGGATCGTCGTCCCGTACCCGGGCCGGGCCACCGGAGGCGTCCGCTGGATCGTTCCTCCTGATGGCCGGGGTACCCTCACCGACCCCGGTCTCCTGGAACTCGCCCTGCACGAAGCAGCGGCGGTACTCGCCCGGGACACCTGACGGGATGGGTGGCGGGCGGGGCACGGGGCGCGCCGCACCATGCGGTGCGCCGTCCTCGGGGTGTCCCGTCCCGGGAGCGCGCGTCGCCCCGTCCACGGTGCGTCCCACGCAGGCATCGCCCGCACAGGACGCCCCATGCGCACGGGGCGTGCCGCGCCCGTCGGGATGCCGCACGGGGCGGTGCGGCCAGATATGAGGTCAGCGCCGCCCCGCGGCCCCGGCCTCGTACCAACGGGCGCAGACCGCCGACCAGAGCGTCAGCACCACCCCGGACAGGCACCAGCTCGCCACCACGTCCAGCGGCCAGTGATAGCCCTGCCGGACCAGCCCCACGCCGACACCGATGTTCACCAGGACGACGGATACGGCGAGGAGCGCCGCACGGGGCCCGCGCATGGCGCGGCCGGACCTCCGTCGCCGGTGCAGGAGCAACAGCGCCACGAGGCCGTAGGCGACTGCCGCGGTGGCGGCATGGCCGGAGGGATAGAACCCGTCGTGGGGCGCCCCCGCCATGCGCGGCGGCCCCGGTCGCCCGATCCAGACCTTCGCGGGAACGACGACCGCCGGTACGAGGACCATCGTGCCGAGCGCGGCGAGCGGCGGCAGCCACCACCGCACCGCCGCGGGGCGCTCCACCGTGCCTTGCGCCTCCTGCGGGCCGCTGTCCGTGCCCCGTTCGGCGCTCCGTGCACGCCGTTCGGCCCGTACGGAGCGCCAGAGCGCCGCTGCGACCGCCGTCAGGAGAACCGGCAGTGCGACGGTGGTGTTACCGAGATCCGCGAAGAACTGCGCGAGCGGTGCCGGGACGGCGCTGTCGCCGAGTGCGAGGCCGCACCGTTCGTCCAGTGCCCGCAGCGCACCGTGCGCGGCCACCTGCCAGGTGAGCAGCGCGAACACCAGCAGACAGCAGAGTGCCTGGGCGGTGTGCCGGTACGCGGGGCGCCCGGTGGCGGGGCCGCCGTGTCCGGGAAGAGAAATCGGCCGCCTCGGAACAGGGGGGGTGATTCCGAGGCGGCCGCGCGGATCGGGGTACCGCGCGCCCCGGGGGGTCTGGGGCGGGCGGCCGTCCGATCGGTGAGGATTCCCGGAGCCGGAGGCCCCGGAGTCGTGCGCGAGGGCACGGCCTGGTCGGAGCCGGTGCAGCGCCGACCGGGCGTCGCCCGCAGTCCCCTGCGAGCGGGGTGTATCTCTCATCTGCAGAAACCGTACGGCACCGGGAACACGCCGGACAGCCGGATCACCCGGCCGCCATTGCCCCCGCACATCTTCTTCACGCTGCCACCCCTCCGACCTGCAAGAGATTCCCCAGGCGCCGGCCCCGTCCCCACGCATGGGGCCCGCGCACGGGGCAGACGGACGGGGCCCCGCACACACCTCGGCCCGGGGCGCGGTCCGTGCCGCGCCCCGGGCCGAGGTGCCGAATCTGCCGGGGCACGGGGCCGGCCCCGTGCCGCCCCCGTCGCCCCGTCCGGTCAGAGTGCCGCGAGCGCCGCCTCAAGGATGTCCAGGCCCTCGTTGAGCAGGTCCTCGCCGATGACCAGCGGGGGCAGGAAACGCACCACGTTGCTGTACGTACCGGTGGTCAGGACCAGCAGGCCCTCCTGGTGGCACGCCTTCGCGAGCGCGGCGGTGGCCTCGGCGTTCGGCTCCTTCGAACCGGACTTGACCAGCTCGATCGCGATCATCGCGCCGCGGCCGCGGACTTCGCCGATGATGTCGAACTTCTCCGCCATCGTCTCCAGGCGCGCCGTCATGATCTCGCCGATCCGGCGGGCCTTGGCGTTCAGGTCCAGCTCACGCATGGTCTCGATGGAACCCAGCGCCGCCGCGCACGCCACCGGGTTGCCGCCGTACGTGCCGCCGAGGCCGCCCGCGTGCGCCGCGTCCATCATCTCGGCGCGCCCGGTGACCGCGGCCAGCGGCAGACCGCCGGCGATGCCCTTGGCGGTGGTGATCAGGTCCGGGACGATGTTCTCGTCCTCGCACGCGAACCACTGCCCCGTGCGGCAGAACCCGGACTGGATCTCGTCCGCGACGAAGACGATTCCGTTTTCCTTCGCGAAGTTCGCGATGGCGGGCAGGAAGCCCTTCGCCGGCTCGATGAAGCCGCCCTCACCGAGCACCGGCTCGATGATGATCGCCGCGACGTTCTCCGCGCCGATCTGCTTGGTGATCTGCGTGATGGCCTGCTCGGCGGCCTCCTGCGCGCAGTTCTCCGGGCCGGTCAGCCAGCGGTACGGGTAGGCCAGCGGCACCCGGTACACCTCGGGCGCGAACGGGCCGAATCCCTGCTTGTACGGCATGTTCTTCGCGGTCAGCGCCATCGTGAGGTTCGTGCGGCCGTGGTAGCCGTGGTCGAACACGACGACCGCCGGGCGCTTGGTGTAGGCGCGGGCGATCTTCACCGCGTTCTCCACCGCCTCCGCGCCCGAGTTGAACAGCGCGGACTTCTTCGCGTGGTCGCCCGGCGTCAGCTCCGCGAGCTGCTCACACACCTCGACGTACGGCTCGTACGGCGTGACCATGGCACAGGTGTGGGTGAAGTCCGCGAGCTGCGCGGTGGCGCGGCGCACCACGGCCTCGGCGCTGTTGCCGACCGACGTCACGGCGATGCCGGAGCCGAAGTCGATGAGGGAGTTGCCGTCGACGTCCTCCAGGACACCGCCGCCGGCGCGCTTGACGAAGACGGGCAGCACCGCACCGACGCCACCTGCCACGGTGGCCTGCTTACGCTCCCACAGCGCCTGCGACTTGGGGCCGGGGATCGCGGTGACGACGCGACGCTCCTGGGGGAGGGCGGGGCCTCCGGACAGTTCGGTCATGGCAGTCTCCTGGGGGTGGAAGGGGACGTACGAAAGGTCTTTTCTCGCAGGCTAGGGGCGGTGGACCGGGTCTGGCATGTTCCGTTCGGGAGAAGTGCGCGTGTTGCGTTGTCCGCGCCGGACATAGCGACGGCGCGGGGCCAGTAGATTGAGCGGCGGCGTACCGTGCCCGCACCGTCCACGACACGGGCACGGTCCACGAACGACGCAGGCACCGTCCAAGGGGGACAAGGGGCACCGGATGGACACCGAGGGCACGCACGACGCACCGCACACCGTTCCGCCGCCACCGCACGGAGCACCCCGACCCGAACCCACCGTCCCGCGCCCCGCGGCACCGCCCGTCGCCCCGTCGGCGGCCGCCCCGCCGCCCCCCGTGGCGCCGCCCCGGGCCCCGCACGAGGCGGCCCCCGAACCTCCGGTCCTGCGCTGGCTGCGCACCCCCCGGCCCGCCGCCGCACCGGGCATCTGGACGTACGGCCACCGCCCCCGCCCCGCGGCCGACCCCGACCGGGCCCCGCTGCGGCAGCTGATCAGCGGCGCAGTCATCTCGGGCCTGTGCGGGTGGCTGCTGTGGTCGTTGTTGTGGAACGGATATCTGGGGCCGTACTGGGCATGGCCCATGGACCTCCTCGTCCCGGACGCGTGGCAGGCCGCGGCAACCCCGGGAGACGAGATGGCGTACGCCATCGCCTCCTGGGCCTACTACGGCCTGTGGATCGCAGGCATCGCCGTGGTCTTCGGCCGTCTGGGCCGCTGGCCCGAGCTGCTGGGCCGGGTGGCCGGCCCGCTGCTGCGGCGGATGCGGGAGGGCGCCCCCGTGGCGAAGCCCGAACCGGACGTGGACCGTGCGCAGTGGCCCGAGCTGCGTGCCGCGGGCGCCGTCGACGCCGCCGACAAGCTCGCCGCGGAGGCCCGCGCGGGGCGGATGAACGATGTCGACGTCGCCCGTATCGACCACGCATGGCGCGCCGCACGGGGCGGCGCCGGTGGCATCGCGTCGTTCACCGACACCGTCCTACGGCACGGTGCCGCCGCCGAGGCGCACCCGTCCGGCGCGCGCGACCTGGTCCGCCGGACCGCCCACCACGACCTCCTGGCGCACCAGGTCCGCATCGGTGTCGCCGCCGACCACGAACGCAACCCGTATCAGCACCGCGGTGCCGGACTCGCCCTGGACCCGGGCCTGTTGGGTACCTCCCTGCTCGCCGTCGGCCCGTCGGGCAGCGGCAAGACGAGCCGGGTCCTCAAGCCGGTCGTCGAGTCGATGTGCCTCCAGGCGCTCGCCCGGCGGTGCGCCGTCGTCGCCGTCGGCCCCGTGGGCGCGGACCTCGGCCCCGATGACGCCTTCGACGTGGTGGTCCGCATCGGCCGCCCCGGCCAGGACACCGACCTCGACCTCTACGGCGGCACCACCGACCCCGACGAGGCGGCCGGCATCCTCGCCGAGGCGCTGGTCGGCGATCTGGCGACCGGTCAGCCCGGTGCGGACGGCCGGCGCGCGGCGACCGTGCTCGGGCAGCTCCTCGGCCCGTTCCGGACCGCGTACGGCCGGTTCCCGTCCGTGCCGGAGCTGCGTGAACTCCTCGACGGTGCGCAGGAGCCGGTGGCGGAGCTGCGCGAGGCGCTGCGCGCCGCCGGCGCCACGGCGCAGCTGCGGGAACTGGACGCCCGTGCCCGGCAGTCCGAGCGTCCGGGCGATACCGGAGCGCTGCTCGCCGACCGGATCGCGCTGCTCGACCGCCCCGCCTTCGCCGGATTCTTCGACACCACGGGGCGCACCCGGCAGGTGTCGCTGCGCTCCCTCGACCAGCCACTGCGGGTACGCGTCGAACTCCCGGAACGGGGCCATGCCGAGGCGTCGCGGATCCTCGCCCGGCTGGTGCTGGCGCAGTTCACCGAGTCCGCGGTGGCCCGCACCGACCGCTCACTCTTCGCCTGCCTCGTCCTCGACGAGGCGGCGCACACCATCACAGCCGAGGCGCTACGGGGCCTGCAACGGCTGCGGGGGGCCAACGCGGGCGTGGTGCTGACGCTCCGTGCGCTGGACGACGTTCCCGAGGCGCTGCGCAGCGCGCTGCTCGGTGCGGTCGGGTGCCGGATGGCCTTCGCCGGCGTCACGACCTGGGACGGGGCGCGGTTCGCCGAGGTGTGGGGCAAGGAATGGGTGGAGACCCGCGACGTCACCGACCGGCAGATCATCGCGTACAGCACCGCGGGCAAGGTGTTTCACGCGCTGCGCCGTGTGGTCACCGGCAAGGCTGCCACGGCAAAGGCGATCACCGTCCGCACCGTCGAGCGCGAACGCTGGTCCGCCTCCGACCTCGCCAACGCCGTCCCACCCGGCCATGCGGTGCTGTCGGTCACGTCGGTACGCGGCGAGCACGCGCCTCCGGTTCTGGTCGATCTGGGGAGGTAGTGCGCGGGGCGGCGGCCAGGGGGGCTGCAGCGGCCACATGGACGACGCCCCTGGGGAGCACGCCGGCGCCCCATGCGTGGGGCCCCATGCGCAGCACCTCATGCTCGGGGCCCACGTATGGCGCCTCGGAGAGAGGGCTGCGAGCCTGCGCGTGGTGCCTGACGGGAGGGCCGAGTCCCTGTGTGTGGCGCCTGGCGCGGAGCGCCCTCGATGTGAGCGCTGGGACCCGTGCACGGCGCTCCACGCGGGCACCCGTCCGCCCCGCCCCATGCGGACGCCCCATGCGCGGCTCCCCGCGGAGATACCGGCCCGCGCGAGGGCCCTGCCGCCTCATCCGGCCCTCGACCCCGAACGGAGCACGCCCGCAGACGCCCGCCAGGCGGTGCGGCTCGGGGCGCGGCACGGGGCGCCTTCCGGGCGGATGCGCCCTGGTCGGCGGCGTGTGCCGCCCGGCTGCTCCGGTCGCCGTTGAGGCAGAATCGGTAGCGACCGTTCATACGGGACGGCCAAACCCCGGGCGGTGCCGCCCCCGCCCCACGGGCGGTGGCCGCAGGCCCCCGTCGCCGTCGAAGGTTCCATGCCGCACACCCTCGCCTCCCTGGTCAACCACACCGCGCTCAAGCTGACCGTGCTCGCGGGCGAGGACCGGCTCGACGTCCCCGTGCGCTGGGCCCACGCCAGCGAGCTGATCGACCCGGTGCCCTACATGGAGGGCGGTGAGCTGTTGCTGATCACCGCGCTGAAACTGGACGCCGAGGACGCGGAGACCGCGCGCGCCTACGTGCGCCGGGTGGCCCGCGCGGGGGTCATCGGCCTCGGCTTCGCGATCGGCGTCAACTACGACGAGGTGCCGGAGGCGCTTGTCGCGGCGGCACGCGCCGAGGGGCTGCCGCTGTTCGGCGTGCCCCGCCGGACTCCGTTCATCGCCATCAGCAAGGCCGTGTCCGCCGCCGTCGCCGCGGACCAGTACCGCGCCGTGACCGCCGGATTCGAGGCGCAGCGGGAGCTGACCCGCGCCGCGCTGAGTGCGGAGGGCCCGGCCGACCTGCTGGCCCGGCTCGCCGCGCACCTGGACGGCTGGGCCGCGCTGTACGACGCCTCCGGCGCCGTGCTGGCCGCCGCACCCGAATGGGCGGCCCGCCGTGCCGCCCGGCTCACCATCGACGTCGCACGGCTGCGGGAGCGCCCAGCGCCCGCCAGTGCGGTGATCAGCGCGGCGGAGGGCGACGACCGCGTCGAACTCCAGTCGCTGGGCACGGGGCGGCGGGCACGGGGCGTCCTCGCCGTCGGCACGGGGGCGGCTCTGGGAACGGCGGAGCGCTACGCCGTCCACTCCGCCGTGGCCCTTCTGACGCTCGCCACGGAGCGTTCCCGTGCCCTCCAGGACGCCGAGGCCCGGCTCGCCTCCGCGGTGCTGAAGATGCTGCTGGTCGGCGAGCCGGACCATGCGCGGTCCGTGGCGGGACGGCTCTACGGAGGGCTGCTGGAGGCCCCGTTCCGGGTGCTGGTCGCCGAACCGGTGGCAGCTGACGGCAGCGTCGGCCACACGGGGCCCGGTGTCCTCGACGGCCTCGCGGACGCGCTGGAGTCCGCCGCCGCCCGCACGGGGGAGGCGGTGCTGGTGGTCCCCGAGACGGGGCGGTTGACGGCGCTGGTCGCCGACGGCGGGGCCGCGGCCGACGCGGGCGCCCGCTTCGCCGCGGACATCGAGGACCGCCCGGAAGTGCCGCCCGCGCCGCGCGGTGGGGCGCCCCGCGCCGAGGCCCCGTACGGCGGTGAACTGCTGGCTGCCGGGCTCTCCGCCCCGACCGGTCCCGCCGGTGCGCCGACCGCGCACCGCCAGGCGGAACAGACGCTCTCCGTCGCCCGCCGGCGCAGCCGCGCGCTGATCGAGCACGAGGATGTCGCCGCCGGCTCCGTCCTCCCGCTGCTCGCCGACGACGCCGTCCGCGCCTTCGCCGACGGGCTGCTGCGCGCCCTGCGGCAGCACGACGCGACCGGCCGGGGCGATCTGGTGGCCTCGCTCCGCGCCTGGCTCTCCCGGCACGGGCAGTGGGACGCCGCCGCGGCCGACCTCGGGGTGCACCGCCACACCTTGCGGTACCGGATGCGCCGCGTCGAGGAGATCTTGGGCCGCTCCCTGGACGACGCGGACGTCCGCATGGAGCTGTGGCTCGCCCTCAAGGCGACCTCGGACACCGAGGACAGGCACGGCGCACCGGGGACCCAGGGGGAGTGAACACACCCGCCCCGCCGTACCCTCCGCCGGGCACGGGGCACGGGGCGGGCATTCGTCTGTCCGGCGAGCCCAGCCGTCCGCGCGCATGGGGCGCGGACGCGCTGCCCCGCACGCGCCCGGGACGCTGCCATGGGACCGCCGCCCCATGCGCACGGAACCGGGAAAGTGGCGGGACGGGGGTGAGGCCGGCGAACCCGCCACGCGAGCCGCGCAACACCGCCCCACGCGCCACATGGCCCCGGCACGCCCACCGACCCGAGCTCGCCACATCCTCCAGGCACATCCCACGGCCCCACGCCGCCCCCACGGGCCGTCAGCCGCCCCGCCTCCGCCAGCCCCTCCGCCCCATGCCGCCCCTCAAGGAGGCCCCTGCCTCGTCCACCGCGGAGAGACACACCGACGGATTGCTCCGCTTCGGACAAACGCCACGGCGGCGTGGCACCCCTACGGTGGGGGCAGAGTCGACAGCGCGGATCTGCTCGCCGGTCCGTGCGCATCACCCACCACTTCGGAAGGGCCGGGATCCACTGTGCCGAACAATGCTGCAGCCCCCACCGCCTTTTGGGTCGCCGGCCGCGAGGCCACCGGTGACACCACCTTCGATGTCACCTCCCCCTGGGACGGGCGTCTCGTCGGCACGGTGAGCGTCCCGACCGAGGAGCAGGTCGAGGAGGCCATCGCCGCCGCCCTCGCCGTCCAGGACGAGTTCGCCGCCACCCCCGCCCACGTCCGCGCCGCGGCTCTCAGCCACGTCGAGCGCCGGCTGGTCGAGCGTACGGAGGAGATCGCGCAGCTGATCTCCGCGGAGAACGGCAAGCCCATCAAGTGGGCGCGCGGTGAGGTCGGCCGCGCCGTGTCCGTCTTCCGTTTCGCGGCCGAGGAGGCGCGCCGTTTCAACGGCGGGGAGGCGCAGCGGCTCGACACCGACGGCGGTGGCGCCGGGCGCCTCGCGCTGACCCGCCGCTTCCCGCGCGGCACGGTGCTGGGTATTGCCCCGTTCAACTTCCCGCTGAACCTCTGCGCCCACAAGATCGCCCCGGCGATCGCGGCAGGCGTGCCGATCTTCCTCAAGCCGGCCCCCGCCACGCCGCTGTCCGGTCTGATCCTCGGCGAACTCCTCGCCGAGACCGACCTCCCGGCCGGTTCCTGGTCGATCCTGCCGGTCCCCAACGACCGCATGGCGGCGCTGGTCCAGGACGAGCGGCTGCCGGTCATCTCGTTCACCGGTTCCGAGAAGGTCGGCTACGACATCCTCGACTCGGTGCCCCGTAAGCACTGCACCCTGGAGCTGGGCGGCAACGGCGCGGCCGTCGTCCTCGGCGACTACGCCTCCGAGGCGGACCTGGACTGGGCGGCCCAGCGGATCGCCACGTTCTCCAACTACCAGGGCGGCCAGTCCTGCATCTCGGTGCAGCGGGTGATCGCCGACGCGCAGGTCTACGACCGCCTGGTGCCCAAGATCGTCGCGGCGGTCGAGGCGCAGGTAACCGGCGACCCGTCCGACGCCGCGACCGAGGTCGGCCCGCTGGTCAGCGAGGCCGCGGCCGAGCGCGTCGAGGCATGGGTGGACGAGGCCGTCGCGGCCGGCGCCAAGCTGCTCGCCGGCGGCAAGCGCGAGGGCGCCGCGTACGCGCCGACCGTGCTCGCCGAGCTGCCCGCCGACACCACCCTCGCCCGCGAGGAGGTCTTCGGGCCGGTGCTCTCGGTCGCGAAGGTCGACGGCGAGGCCGCCGCGTTCGCCGCGGTCAACGATTCCAAGTACGGGCTCCAGGCCGGGGTGTTCACCCACGACGTGCAGGCGGCGTTCCGGGCCCACCGTGCGCTGGAGGTCGGCGGCGTGATCATCGGCGATGTGCCGTCGTACCGCGCCGACCAGATGCCGTACGGCGGCGCCAAGCTCTCCGGCGTCGGCCGCGAGGGTGTCCGCTACGCCATGGACGACTACACCTACGAGCGGGTTCTGGTGCTGACCGGCATCGACCTCTGAGGGACGGTGCCCGGCCCGCCGGCCGTGGCACGCCCCGTTCGCCCGACCCGGCCTGGACCGGTGGACAGCGCGGTCGTCCCCGAGACCGTCACATGAGTCCAGACCAGGCGCCGGTCCCTTCCCTCCCGTGGACCGGCCCCGGCCGTGGCGCGCTCCGGCACTCTGTACCGGAGCGCGCCACGCCCCCTTGGCGGCCCGGCCGCGGGGCACGCCGGATCGCGACCGTACGGCCCCGTCAGCGGGGCCGTTTTCCGTGTCCGAACGGGCTCGCCCGCGCCCCATGCCCTGCGCATGGGGCGGCTACGGGCCCTGCGCATGGCGCCGCCATGGCCCGCGCACGGTGCAGCCCGCACCCCACGCATGGGGCAGGAACGAGCCTCCCGCCCCATGCCGCCGCGCCGCCGCATGCAGCCGCCCCATGCCGTGTGTCCTCGCCCTGCCCCATGCGACGGCCTCATGCGGCGACATGCAGCGCCCCGCCCCGTGCAGCGGGCCTCCACCTGCCCCGTGCAGCGGGCTCGCCCCGCCCCATGCGCTCCGCCCGCCGCCGCGCGCACCACGCCATACCCCTCACCGGCGCAACACCCCGCTACGGATTCAGGGCCAGCCGTCCCCGGCCGACGGGCCCCTCCGGAGCCTCTGCCGGTTGCGTAGCGCTGGTGCAAATGCCGTATAGCGGGTAACTCTCACAAGTAGTCCATGAGTGCCCATGGGTGCCGTCCCGCCGGCCCCGGTCCGTCGGCACGGTCCATCCGAACGCGGCGAGGTGAGCCCGACATGTCCGCTCCGACCACCCGCAACGTCTCCGAGCGCGAGGCACGGCAGGTCGCCGAGGCAGCCCGGGAACAGGACTGGCGCAAGCCCAGCTTCGCCAAGGAACTGTTCCTCGGACGCTTCCGGCTCGATCTGATCCACCCGCACCCCAGCCCGGCGACGGAGGGCGTACGGCGCGGCGAAGCCTTCCTGGCCGCGCTGCGCACGTTCTGCGAAACGCGGATCGACGGCGCCCGCATCGAGCGTGAGGGGCAGATCCCCGACGAGACCGTCAACGGGCTCAAGGAGCTCGGCGCGCTCGGCATGAAGATCGACACGAAGTACGGCGGACTCGGCCTCACGCAGGTCTACTACAACAAGGCGCTCGCCCTCGTCGCCTCCGCCAGCCCCGCCGTCGGCGCGCTGCTCTCCGCGCACCAGTCGATCGGCGTCCCGCAGCCGGTGAAGGTCTTCGGCAGCCAGGAGCAGAAGAACGCCTTCCTGCCCCGTTGCGCCCGTACCGACATCTCGGCGTTCCTGCTCACCGAGCCGGACGTCGGCTCGGACCCGGCGCGCCTGGCGACCACCGCCGTCCCCGACGGCGACGGATACCTCCTCGACGGCGTGAAGCTGTGGACCACCAACGGCGTCATCGCCGACCTGCTGGTGGTGATGGCGCGGGTCCCCGCCTCGGAGGGGCACCGGGGCGGCATCACCGCCTTCGTCGTCGAGACCGCGACGCCCGGCATCACCGTCGAGCACCGCAACGCGTTCATGGGCCTGCGCGGGCTGGAGAACGGCGTCACCCGCTTCCACCGGGTGCGGATCCCCGCCGCGCACCGCATCGGCCCCGAGGGCGCCGGGCTGAAGATCGCGCTGACCACCCTCAACACGGGGCGGCTGTCGCTGCCCGCGATGTGCGTGGGCTCCGGGAAGTGGGCTCTGAAGATCGCCCGGGAGTGGTCGGCCGTCCGCGAGCAGTGGGGCAGGCCGATCGCCGCGCACGAGGCCGTCGGCGCCAAGATCTCCTTCATCGCCGCGACCACCTTCGCCCTGGAGGCGGTCGTCGACCTCTCCTCCCAGATGGCCGACGAGAACCGCAACGACATCCGGATCGAGGCCGCCCTCGCCAAGCTCTACGGATCCGAGATGGGGTGGCGGATCGCCGACGAACTGGTCCAGATCCGCGGTGGCCGCGGCTTCGAGACCGCCGACTCGCTCGCCGCACGGGGCGAGCGCGCCGTGCCCGCCGAGCAGCTGCTGCGCGACATGCGCATCAACCGCATCTTCGAGGGATCGACGGAGATCATGCACCTGCTGATCGCCCGTGAGGCCGTCGACGCCCACCTCTCCGTCGCGGGCGACCTCATCGACCCGGAGAAGAGCCTCGGCGAGAAGGGCAGGGCCGCCGCCGACGCCGGCCGCTTCTACGCCCGCTGGCTGCCGCGGCTCGTCACCGGATCCGGCCAACTCCCGCACGCGTACCAGGAGTTCGGGACGCTTGCGGGGCATCTGCGGTACGTCGAACGGTCCTGCCGCAAGCTGGCCCGCGCCACGTTCTACGCGATGTCGCGCTGGCAGGGGCGGATGGAGACCAAGCAGGGCTTCCTGGGACGGATCGTCGACATCGGCGCCGAGCTGTTCGCGATGAGCGCCGCCTGTGTGCGGGCCGAGCATCTGCGGCTGACCGGCGACCACGGACGGGAGGCGTACCGGCTGGCCGACGCGTTCTGCCGGCAGGCCCGTATCCGGGCCGACGAGCTGTTCGCCCGGCTGTGGACCAACACCGACGCCCTCGACCGCAAGGTCGTCTCCGGTGTCCTCGACGGCGCGTACCGCTGGCTGGAGGAAGGCGTCGTCGACCCCAGCGGCGAGGGCCCCTGGATCGCCGACGCCACCCCCGGCCCCAGCACCCACCAGAACGTCCACCGTCCCGTCCGGCGCCCCGGTTCCGAGGCGTCGTAGGCGTGTGGGGCGGCGCGCCACAGGGGAGCGACGGGCCGCCCGCCGCGACGGGCAGCCGCCCCATGCGCAGCGCCCCATGCTCCATGCTCCACGCCCCATGCACGGCGCCCCATGCGCGGCGCCCCATGCGCGGCGCCCCATGCGCGGCGCCCCATGCGCGGCGCCCCATGCGCGGCGCCCCGACCCGCGCATGGGGCCCGCCGCCCCGTGCGCCACGCCCGTGCACCGTCAGCCCCGCCCCGCCCTGCACGGGCCCCGCGCCCCACGCGGCCTCACTCCGCCACGTCGTACCCGCATGGGGCGGGGCACGGGGTCACCCGCCCCATGCGGCGCCACCCCACCGCCCCTCGTATGCACCCCCACGCCGACGCGGTGCCTCCGCCGCCTCCGCGACCGGCCACAATGGACCCCATGACGGACTCCCTCGCCCACCCGCACCTGCGTTTCACCCCGGTTTCCGCGGATCCGGACGCGCAGCACGGCCCCCGCGACATCGTGATCCTCGGATCGACCGGCTCCATCGGCACCCAGGCGATCGACATCGTGCAGCGCAACCCCGACCGTTTCCGGGTGACCGCGCTCTCCGCGGCCGGAGGCCGGGTGGAGCTGCTCGCCGAGCAGGCGCACCAGCTGCGGGTCGGCACCGTCGCCGTGGCCCGCGAGGAGGCCGCCCCGGCGCTGCGCGAGGCGCTGCGCGCGCGGTACGGCGCGGGCGAGCCGCTGCCGGAAATCCTCGCCGGACCCGACGCGGCCACCGACCTGGCCGCCTCCCCGTGCCACACCGTCCTCAACGGCATCACCGGCTCCATCGGCCTCGCGCCGACCCTCGCCGCCCTCAAGGCCGGCCGGGTGCTCGCCCTCGCCAACAAGGAATCGCTGATCGCCGGCGGCCCGCTGGTCAAGGCCGTCGCCGCCCCCGGGCAGATCGTCCCCGTCGACTCCGAGCACTCCGCGCTGTTCCAGGCGCTGACCGGCGGCGCCCGCCAGGAGGTCCGCAAGCTCGTCGTCACCGCGTCCGGCGGCCCGTTCCGCGGCCGCAGCCGCGCCGAGCTGGCCGGTGTCACCCCGGAGCAGGCGCTGGCCCACCCCACCTGGTCCATGGGGCCCGTCGTCACCATCAACTCCGCGACCCTCGTCAACAAGGGTCTTGAGGTCATCGAGGCGCATCTGCTGTTCGACGTCCCCTTCGCACAGATCGAGGTCGTCGTCCATCCGCAGTCCTACATCCACTCGATGGTGGAGTTCACCGACGGCTCCACCCTCGCCCAGGCCAGCCCGCCCGACATGCGGATGCCCATCGCGCTCGGTATGAGCTGGCCCGCCCGCGTCCCCGACGCCGCGCCCGGCGTCGACTGGACGACGGCCCGGACCTGGGAGTTCTTCCCGCTCGACGAGAAGGCGTTCCCCTCCGTCCCGCTCGCCTGCCACGTCGGTGACCTCGGCGGCACCGCGCCCGCCGTCTTCAACGCCGCGAACGAGGAATGCGTCGACGCCTTCCTCCACGGCGGGCTGCCTTTCACAGGGATTGTGGATACGGTCGCCGAAGTGGTCGCCGAACACGAGGTGCCCGGACGGGGAACTTCCCTCACCGTCGCGGACGTACTGGAGGCGGAGACCTGGGCGCGCGCCCGCGCCCGCGAACTGGCCGCCCGGGCGGCACGTACACCTTCGGAGGCTCGCGCATGACGACCTGGATGACCATCCTCGGCATAGTCGTCTTCGTCGTCGGCCTGCTGTTCTCCATCGCCTGGCACGAACTCGGCCATCTCTCGACGGCCAAGATGTTCGGCATCCGCGTGCCGCAGTACATGGTGGGCTTCGGACCGACGCTCTTCTCCCGCAAGAAGGGCGACACCGAGTACGGCATCAAGGCCGTCCCGCTCGGCGGCTACATCCGCATGATCGGGATGTTCCCGCCCGGCGACGACGGGAAGCTCCAGGCCCGCTCCACCTCACCGTGGCGCGGCATGATCGAGGACGCCCGTTCGGCCGCCTTCGAGGAGCTGCAGGAGGGTGACGAGAAGCGCCTCTTCTACACGCGCAAGCCGTGGAAGCGCGTCATCGTGATGTTCGCCGGGCCGTTCATGAACCTGATCCTCGCGGTCGTGATCTTCATGAGCGTGCTGATGGGCTTCGGCATCAACACCCAGACCACCCAGGTCGGCTCGGTCTCCGACTGCGTCATCTCGGCGTCCGCCAAGACGGACAAGTGCCCCGCCGGCGCCAAGGACTCCCCGGCCAAGGCCGCGGGCCTGCGCGCCGGCGACAAGATCGTCAGCTTCGACGGACGGGCCATCCCCGACTGGGACACCCTCCAGGCAAAGATCCGCGACACCACCGGGCCCGCCACGCTCGTCGTCGAACGCGACGGCGCCCGCCGCACCCTGCACGCCGACCTCATCGAGAACAAGGTCGCCAAGACCGACGGCCACGGCGGCTACGTCGACGGCCAGTACGTCACCGCCGGCTTCCTGGGCTTCACCCCGGCCAGCGGCGTCGTCCAGCAGTCCTTCGGCCAGTCCGTCGACCGCATGGGCAACATGGTCCAGCAGGGCGTCACCTCCCTGATCAACCTCCCCGGCAAGGTCCCCGACCTGTGGAACGCCGCCTTCAACGGCGCGGAACGCAAGGCGGACTCCCCGATGGGCGTGGTCGGCGCCGCGCGCGTCGGCGGCGAGGTCTTCTCCCTCCACATCCCCCCGGAGCAGCGCGTCGCGACGATGCTCTTCCTGGTGGCGGGCTTCAACCTCTCCCTCTTCCTGTTCAACATGCTGCCGCTGCTCCCGCTGGACGGCGGGCACATCGCCGGCGCCCTGTGGGAGTCGCTCCGCCGTGCCTTCGCGAAGGTCGTCCGCCGCCCGGACCCGGGCCCGTTCGACGTCGCCAAGCTGATGCCGGTCGCGTATGTCGTCGCAGGCGTGTTCATCTGCTTCACCCTGCTCGTCCTCGTCGCCGACGTCGTCAACCCGGTCACCCTCACCGGATAGTCGGAAAAGCAGCAGGTCACACACGTGGACGGCCGGACGTCCCGCGGAGCGCCGCGGGTGTCCGGCCGTCTTCGTACGACGCCGCCGCGCGGCCACGATGTGCTTCGGGGAACCCCGGTGCCGTAATCTCGGAGGCCGGAGCCCGCCGACTTCGGGACCTAGATCCACACCTTGGGGTTGCTCGCCAGATGACTGCCATTTCGCTGGGAATGCCGGACGTACCGACCAAGCTTGCCGACCGCAGGGTCAGCCGCAAGATCCACGTCGGACCGGTCGCCGTGGGCGGAGACGCACCGGTGTCGGTGCAGTCGATGACGACCACCCGCACCTCCGACATCGGCGCCACGCTCCAGCAGATTGCCGAGCTGACCGCCTCCGGCTGCCAGATCGTCCGCGTCGCCTGCCCGACCCAGGACGACGCCGACGCGCTGCCCGTCATCGCGAAGAAGTCCCAGATCCCGGTGATCGCGGACATCCACTTCCAGCCCAAGTACGTGTTCGCCGCGATCGACGCCGGCTGCGCCGCGGTCCGCGTCAACCCCGGCAACATCAAGAAGTTCGACGACCAGGTCAAGGAGATCGCCAAGGCGGCCGGTGACGCGGGTACCCCCATCCGCATCGGCGTCAACGCCGGTTCGCTCGACGCCCGTCTGCTCGCCAAGTACGGCAAGGCCACGCCCGAGGCGCTCGTCGAGTCCGCGCTGTGGGAGGCGTCCCTCTTCGAGGAGCACGGCTTCCGCGACATCAAGATCTCGGTCAAGCACAACGACCCGGTCGTGATGGTCAACGCCTACCGCCAGCTCGCCGCGCAGTGCGACTACCCGCTCCACCTCGGCGTCACCGAGGCGGGCCCCGCCTTCCAGGGCACCATCAAGTCCGCGGTCGCGTTCGGCGCGCTGCTCTCCGAGGGCATCGGCGACACCATCCGCGTCTCGCTCTCCGCGCCGCCCGCCGAGGAGGTCAAGGTCGGCATCTCCATCCTGGAGTCCCTCAACCTCCGCCAGCGCCGCCTGGAGATCGTCTCCTGCCCGTCCTGCGGCCGCGCCCAGGTCGACGTCTACAAGCTCGCCGACCAGGTCACCGCCGGTCTGGAGGGCATGGAGGTGCCACTGCGCGTCGCCGTCATGGGCTGCGTCGTCAACGGCCCCGGCGAGGCCCGTGAGGCCGACCTCGGCGTCGCCTCCGGCAACGGCAAGGGCCAGATCTTCGTCAAGGGCCAGGTCATCAAGACCGTCCCCGAGTCGAAGATCGTCGAGACGCTCATCGAAGAGGCGATGAAGATCGCCGAGCAGATGGAGAAGGACGGCGTCACCTCCGGCGAGCCGGTCGTCACCGCCGCCGGCTGACCGCCCCGTCAGCCACCGCACGGCGCCCGCCGTGGCCGAGCCCCGTCGCCCCGTTTCCCGGGGCGACGGGGCTCACACCTGGCGCCATAGGTGGTGTCCGACGGCGGGAGGTACAGTGCGAGAACCTGCTCCTGCCTGGCCTCCCAGGCCCGCACCGGTGAGGCTTTCCGACACGTGCTGACGACCACCACCCTCAAGGTCCTGGAGCCGGGGGAGCTCGACGCCGCCCTGGAGGTCCTGGACCGCGACCCGGTCGCCAACGCCTTCGTCGCCGCCCGGGTCCAGGTGGCGGGGCTCGACCCATGGCGGCTCGGCGGCGAGATGTGGGGCTGGTACACCGGCGGCCGGCTGGAGTCCCTCTGCTACGCCGGGGCCAATCTCGTCCCCATCTGCGCCACTCCCGAGGCCATCCGCGGCTTCGCCGAACGCGCCCGCCGCCAGGGCCGCCGCTGCTCCTCCCTCGTGGGCCCGGCCGAGGCCACCGCCGCCCTGTGGTCGCTGCTGGAGCCCGCATGGGGCCCCGCCCGCGAGGTCCGCGCCCACCAGCCCCTCATGGTCACCACCGCCCCGTCCGCGGAGATCGCCCCCGACCCCTACGTCCGGCGCATCCGCAAGAACGAGATGGAACTGATCATGCCCGCCTGCGTGGCCATGTTCACCGAGGAGGTCGGCATCTCCCCGATGGCCGGCGACGGCGGACTCCTCTACCAGGCACGCGTCGCCGAACTCGTCGGCGCCGGCCGCTCCTTCGCCCGCGTGGAGAACGGCAAGGTCCTCTTCAAGGCCGAGATCGGCGCCGCCACGCCCCGCGCCTGCCAGATCCAGGGCGTCTGGGTCGACCCCGAACACCGCGGCAAGGGCCTCTCCGAGAGCGGCATGGCGGCCGTCCTGCGCTACGCCCTCGCCGACGTCGCCCCCGTCGTCAGCCTCTACGTCAACGACTTCAACACGGCCGCCCGGGCGGCGTACCGGCGGGTGGGGTTCGAAGAGGTCGGGGCGTTCATGAGCGTGCTGTTCTGACGTGGCCCGGCGCGGCTGATCCGGCGTGGCCGGCGAGGCGCGTCGTGGCGTCTTGAGTGGCGCGGCGTGGGACCGCTGCGGGGGCCGCGCCGTGGTGCGTTCCGTGCGTGCGTGGTGGCCTCCGTGCCGGGTGGGATCCGCGCGTGGCGGCCTCCGTGCGTGGTGGGCGGTCCCGCCTCGGCCGCGCCGTGATGCGTGCCGTGCCGCATGGTGTCCGCCCGGTCGCCGCCGCACCGTGGCGCCCCGTGCCGGTCGCACCATGCGGGCTGCACCGGGGTTCCCGCAGCGCCGCGGCTCGTGGGCTCTGCCCGCACCGTGCTTGCGCACCAGGCACATGCGGGCCGCGCACCGTCGTCCCCGCACGCCTGTGACCGTGCTGGTCAGGCCGTACTCCTTGTACGCTCCGACCATGGATGACATCGCGGTCGGCCCCCTCGATCTCGCCGCCCGTGTGGACGACGCGCTGGCGGTACAGGCCCTCGCCTTCGGCCTCACCGACGGTGAGATGGCCATCCGCCGCCCCATCGTGCTCCGGCACCTGCAGTGCCCCGGGGCCCGCGCACTGGGCGCCACCACACCCGCCGGCCGCCTCGTCGGCTTCGTCTACGGCATGCCCAACGACCGCGCCCACTGGTGGTCCGGCATCGTCGAGCCCTATCTGCGCGCCCAGCAGCTCGCGCACTGGCTCGACGACTCCTTCGTCATCACCGAACTCCACGTCCACCCCGCCTACCAGCACCGCGGCATCGGCCGCCGGCTGATCACGGAGCTGACCGACACCACCACACGGCCCCGCTCCATCCTCTCGGCCCTCGACACCGACAGCCCCGCCCGCGCGCTCTACCGCTCCCTCGGCTACCAGGACCTCGCCCGCCGCGTGCTGTTCCCCAGTGCCCCCACGCCGTACGCCGTCATGGGCGCCCCGCTGCCGCTGCGCCGCTGCTGACGCCGCCTTACCGGGAGCGGCACAGGGCGCGGCGCGCGCCGCGTGGTGCGTGGGGCGCGCCGCGTGGTGCGTGTGGCGTGGGGCGGCGGTGCCTGGGGGCGCCGTGCCGCGCGCCCCATGCGGGCCCCGCCCCTCCCCGCGCCATGCCCCGTACGGGGGTGGCCCCGGCGCGTACCGCAGGCCCCGTGCGGGCGCCCCGTGCACGGGGCGCCAGGCGTCCGCAGGATGCGCGCCGCCCCGTGCGCGCCGGGCAACCCATTTCCGTGCGCCCTGTCCAGGCGGCTAATCTCCAAGGAGTCACCTTTCTTACGCAGGAGAAATTCCCATGGCCCACGCCGCTCAGGTCCAGCGCATGTCCCGATTGATGATCAAGACGCTGCGCGACGACCCGGCCGACGCCGAGACCGCCAGCCACAAGCTGCTGGTACGCGCCGGGTACGTCCGCCGTACGTCCGCGGGCATCTGGACCTGGCTCCCGCTGGGCAAGAAGGTGCTGGAGAACGTCTCCCGCATTGTCCGCGAGGAGATGGACGCCATCGGTGGCCAGGAAGTCCTGCTCCCCGCCCTGCTCCCCAAGGAGCCGTACGAGGCGAGCGGCCGCTGGGAGGAGTACGGCGACCTCCTCTTCCGCCTCAAGGACCGCAAGGGCTCCGACTACCTCCTCGGCCCCACCCACGAGGAGATCTTCACCCTCACGGTCAAGGACCAGTGCACGTCCTACAAGGACCTGCCGGTGATCCTCTACCAGATCCAGACCAAGTACCGCGACGAGGCCCGTCCCCGCTCCGGCGTGCTCCGCGGCCGCGAGTTCCAGATGAAGGACTCGTACAGCTTCGACACCACCGACGAGGGCCTGGCCACCTCCTACGCCCTGCACCGCGAGGCGTACACCAAGATCTTCGAGCGGCTCGGCCTGGACTACCGCATCGTCTCCGCCGTCTCCGGAGCCATGGGCGGCTCCGCCTCCGAGGAGTTCCTCGCTCCCGCCGCGGCCGGTGAGGACACCTTCGTGGACTGCCCGGCCTGCGACTACGCGGCGAACACCGAGGCCGTCACGGTCAAGGTCGCTCCGGTCGAGGACGCCGACCACGGCCCCGTCGAGGAGCTGGACACCCCCGACACCCCGACCATCGAGGCCCTCGCCGCGCACCTGGACGTCCCGGCGTCGGCGACGCTGAAGAACCTCCTGGTGAAGGTCGACGGCGAGATCGTCGCCGTCGGCGTCCCCGGCGACCGCGAGGTCGACCTCGGCAAGCTCGGCGAGCACCTCGCGCCCGCCACCGTCGAGCTGGTCACCGCCGAGGACTTCGTCGACCGCCCCGACCTGGTCCGCGGCTACGTCGGCCCGCAGGGCCTGGCCGGCACCGCGTTCCGCTACCTCGCCGACCCGCGGGTCGCCGGTGGCACCGCCTGGATCACCGGCGCCAACAAGCAGGGCATGCACGCGAAGAACGTCGTCGCCGGCCGCGACTTCGAGGTCGACCAGTACCTCGACGTGGTCGTCGTCGAGCCCGGCGACCCCTGCCCCAAGTGCGGCACCGGCCTGCGCATCGACCGCGCCATCGAGATCGGCCACATCTTCCAGCTCGGCCGCAAGTACGCGGACGCCTTCGAGCTGGACGTGCTCGGCCAGAACGGCAAGCCCGCGCGCGTCACCATGGGCTCGTACGGCATCGGCGTCTCCCGTGCGGTGGCCGCCCTCGCCGAGCAGAGCCATGACGAGTCCGGGCTGTGCTGGCCCCGCGAGGTCGCCCCGGCCGATGTGCACGTCGTCGCCGCCGGCAAGGCCAAGCAGACCGAACTCGCCCTGGAAATCGGCGAGAAGCTCGGCGCCGTGGGCCTGCGCGTGCTGGTCGACGACCGTCCCGGTGTGTCGCCCGGCGTGAAGTTCACCGACGCCGAGCTGATCGGCATCCCGACCATCGTGGTCGCGGGCCGTCGCGCGGGCGAAGGCGTTGTCGAGGTCAAGGACCGTCGCACGGGTGAGCGCGAGGAGCTCTCCGTCGAGGACGCGGTCGCGCGACTCGGCGCCTGATACGGGCTACGGGGCCGACCGGGGCGTGAGCGCCTCGGTCGGCCCTTTCTCGTGCCCGGGTGGGATCGGCTGGGTGCGCGGGCGGGGAGTGGCGCCGTGCACATTTCTGTGGGGCGACGTGGCGTGATGGGCCGCATGGGGCACCCGCACCATGCAGGGCCTTGTGCCGGCCCGGTACCGGGCCATGCGCCCGCCCCATGCAGGTTCACGCGGGACGGAGCCGCACCGCGCATGGGGCGGAGCGGCCCCATGCGCGGTGCCCCATGCGAGGAACAGCCGCCGCCCCATGCGCGAACCGGCCGTCCCCGCAGTAGCAACGGACCCGAGGCATGGGGCGCCGCTCCCGCACGGCGCCCCCGGCCAGCGCAGCGGCGGGCATCCGGTGTCAGGCTCCCGCGCCCCGCGCCCCGCGCCCCGCACGGCGGATGCTGCACGGGAGCGAGGCGCCCCACGCACCCACGCACGGTGCCCCACTCGCGGCGCACGCTGCACGGGGCGCGGCGCCCCACACACGGTGCAAGGCGCCCCACGCACCGCGCATGGTGCAAGGCGCCCCACGCATGGTGCAGGCGCCCCACGCCCACCCCGTTCAGAGCCAGGTGGCGAATTCCAGGAGGAGCTCGCCGTGGCGGCGGTCGCCCGATGCGGCTTCGCGGACTCCGGCGGCCACCGCGCGGTAGAGCGTCCAGTCGCGGAGCCGGTCCCGGTCGACCTCCAGGGACTCGGCGAGCTTTGCCACCCGGCGGCGGGTCGCGGCGGCGGCGCCCGAACCGGCCGCCAGGTCCTCGAAGCGGTCCGTGACCAGCGCCGCGAGATCGTAGGCCCGCTCGCCGATCACCGGTACGGGGCCCACCGCCAGCCACGGCGCGCGTTCCCCAGCCAGCACCTTGCCCTGGCGGAACGCGCCGTGCAGCACGTACTCCTCGGTGGCGGAGTCCGCCAGCGCACGGCGCAGCTCCGCCGCCTGCTCCACGAGCGGGGCGGCCGACGGCGTCCGGGCGCCCGCCGTGCGCAGCGCCGCCACCGCCTCTTCCGTACGGCCCGACAGCGTCTCGAAACCGTGGTCCGCGCCGGGCGGTGCCACCCAGAGGCGGCGTACCGTTCCTGCAGCCTCCAGCAGCGCCTTCGCCGACGGCAGCGACCGCAGCGAGACCGAGCCCTGGAGACGCTCCAGCAGCAGCGCGCCGCTCGCCTCGTCCGCCCGCAGCAGCCGGACCGCGCCCCAGCCGTCCCACAGTCGCAGCACCGCGGCCTCCTGCGCGTGCGAGCGGCCCGGGACGGGGAACTTGAGCGCCGCCGGCGTCCCGTCCTGCTGCCGGACGAGCGCGACCAGGCTGCTGCGGCCCCCGGGCGTGTCCACCCGCTCCAGCGTCAGCTCCCAGGCGTCGAGGCGCTCGTGGACCGCCGCCGGCAGCGCGGCCAGCCAGTCGCGCACGGGGGCGGCCGGTTCGCTGCCGAGGGAGTTCACCAACCGCCGCGGTGGTTCGACGGGTGCCGTTGCCATGCCTTGCCGTCCCTTTCCGGGATGAGGGGCCGCCCGGCCCGCCAGGGCCCGCGGCCGGTCGTCAGAGCGCGTTCGCCGAGGTGCTCACGGAGGGGGACGGGGCGCTGTTCGCCGCCCGTTCCACGAGCCCAGGGAAGGCTACGCCGCTGCCCCGCCAGCGCACCGCGCGCACCGCCGCCTCCCGCAGCGCGGCGGCCGCGTCCGCCCGGCGCCGCTCGTCTCCCGCGCGCACCAGGCCCGCGTAGACGGCGGCGAGCCGGTCCTCCAGCTCGGCGGCGAGACGGACCGCGGCGGCGGCGTCCGGCACCGGGAACGGCAGCTCGTACGCGGCGGCCGACGCCGCCGGGGTGCCGCCGAGGTCGCGCACCGTGCGGCGCAGCGCGTCGCGGCGCGCACGGTGCGCGTCGTAGGCCTCGCGGGCCTCCTTGCGGCGGTCGTCGGCGATCCGCCCGCCGACCACGCCGTAGCCGTAGACGGCGGCGTGCTCGGCGGCCAGGGCGCTCTGCACGGCGGACAGCTGCGTGGGGCGGGCATCGGCGGAGCGCGGGGAGGGCGTCACGGGGCGGGCCTGTTCCTTCGATGGGTGGGGGGAATGTGCCGGGACGGGGCGTGGTGCGGTGCGCATGGGGCGGGCGCCCCATGCGGAGCGGAGCGGGCGCTGCGCCTGCGGGGCACCCGCTTGGTCCGGGGTGGTCCGGTGCGTACCCGCCGTCTCACCCGGCGGCGGTCAGCAGATACGCGTGGGCGGCGCCGGCGGCGGCCACCGAGGCCAGCAGGCGGGCCAGCTCGGGCGGCGCGGTGCGCAGCGTGCGGGTGCGGGCGTCGGCCAGGCGGCGCTCGGCGTCGGCCAGCGCACCGCGCGCCGCCTTCTCGTCGCCGGGCACGCCGGAGCCGGACGCCCCGGAGCCGTCTTCCGCTTTCTTCGACGCCGCGGCCTTCTGCGGCGCCCCGGCCTTCGGCGACGCACCGGACTCCTCCGGCGCGCCCGGTCTCCCGGAGGCGCCGGGGGCCGACGGCCCGGCCGAGCCCTCCGGTCCGCCGGCCGGCCGGGCGCCGAACGCCTCGGCGTGGCGCGCCACTTCGGCGCGGAGCGGCCCCAGGCGCGGCCCCAGGGCGGGATGGGCCGCGAGGGTCGCGTCGTAGCGGGCCAGCAGGCGCGTGCTGTCACCCGCCGCCGCGGCGCGCAGCCGCTCGGCGGCCGCCGTCTGCCGCGCAGCGGGCGTTCCGGAGTCGTCGGAGCAGCCGCTCAGCAGGGGGGCGGCGCCCAGCACGGCACCGGCCAGCAGGGTCGTTCTGCGCGTGAGCGCCACGTTCGGCACGTTCCACATCCCGGGTCTTCCGTAGTGATCACCGCTGGCGAGCGTATCCGCGACCGGCCACCGAATCGTCAGTACCCCGCCGGAACAGATAGGCTTTGACCCGACACGCGACCCACCCACAACAGCACACGCGGCCGAGGAGTCACCCGGATGAGCACCACCCAGAGCGAGAGGCTGCGCGGGCTGCTTGAACCGCTCGTCGCCGCACGAGAGCTGGATCTGGAAGAGATCGATGTGACCCCCGCGGGCAAACGGCGGGTGCTGCGGGTCGTGGTGGATTCCGACGCGGGCGTCCAGCTCGACGAGTGCGCCGAACTCAGCCGCGAGATTTCGCAGGCGCTGGACGACTCCGATGTGATGGGCGGCGCCCCGTACACCCTTGAGGTCACCTCGCCCGGCGCCGACCGGCCGCTGACCGAGCTGCGGCACTACCGCCGCGCCGTCGGCCGGCTGATCAAGGCGCAGCTGCGCGAGGGCGGCGAGCTGGTGGCCCGTATCCAGACGGTGGACGAGGACGGCCTCGACCTCCAGGTGCCGGGCGTCAAGGGCCGCAAGCCCACCGAGCGGCGCCTCGCCTTCGACGAGATCGCCAAGGCGCGGGTCGAGCTGGAGTTCAACCGTAAGAGCGAGTCGTCCGATCAGCGCGGTGCGCAGGACGACGAGAAGATCGACGAGAGTCAGGAGGAGGCGTAGCCGTGGATATCGACATGAGTGCCCTGCGGGGTTTGGTGCGGGAGAAGGAGATCTCGTTCGACCTGCTGGTCGAGGCGATCGAGTCGGCCCTCCTCATCGCCTACCACCGCACCGACGGCAGCCGCCGTCAGGCGCGGGTGCAGCTGGACCGCAGCTCCGGCCATGTGACGGTGTGGGCGAAGGAAGACGCGGCGGACCTGGAGCCGGGCGAGGAGCCCCGCGAGTTCGACGACACCCCGTCCGGCTTCGGCCGGATCGCGGCGACCACCGCCAAGCAGGTCATCCTGCAGCGGCTGCGGGACGCCGAGGAGGAGATCACCTTCGGCGAGTTCGCCGGGCGTGAGGGCGACGTCATCACCGGCGTCGTCCAGCAGGGCAAGGACCCCAAGAACGTCCTCGTGGACGTCGGTCCGATGGAGGCCATGCTCCCCGTGCAGGAGCAGGTCCCCGGCGAGGACTACTCGCACGGCACCCGGCTGCGGTCGTACGTCGTCCGGGTGGCCAAGGGCGTCCGCGGCCCGTCCGTGACGCTGTCGCGCACCCACCCCAACCTGGTGAAGAAGCTCTTCGCCATGGAGGTGCCGGAGATCGCCGACGGTTCCGTCGAGATCGCCGCCATCGCGCGTGAGGCCGGGCACCGTACGAAGATCGCGGTGCGCTCCACGCGCTCCGGGCTCAACGCCAAGGGCGCCTGCATCGGCCCCATGGGCGGCCGGGTGCGCGCGGTCATGGCCGAGCTGCACGGCGAGAAGATCGACATCGTGGACTGGTCCGACGACCCGGCCGAGCTGGTGGCGCACGCGCTGTCGCCGGCGCGGGTCAGCAAGGTCGAGGTCGTCGACCTCGCCGCGCGCTCCGCCCGGGTCACCGTCCCCGACTACCAGCTGTCGCTGGCCATCGGCAAGGAGGGGCAGAACGCCCGCCTCGCCGCCCGGCTGACCGGCTGGCGCATCGACATCCGCCCGGACACCGAGCAGCAGGCCCCCCGGGACTGAGCCGCACGGCACGCCCCCGCGCACCGCTCGTGAAAATGAGTGGTGCCGCGGGGGCCGACCAGGAATTCTGAGCAGTCGTCCGGCCCTTACCCCATCGGGGTGAGGCCGGCGCGGGGAGGTAGACTTAAGCAGTGTCTGGCCGGACGCATGCCCGCGCATGCCCTGAGCGAACCTGTGTGGGATGCCGGGAGCGAGCGGCCAAGGGCGATTTGCTGCGCATCGTGGCGATCGAGGGTGAGTGTGCCCCCGATCCTCGCGGTACGCTGCCCGGCCGGGGTGCTCATGTGCACCCGACACGGGTCTGTCTCGACCTGGCGGTCCGCCGCCGGGCGTTCAACCGGGCCTTCCGGGGCCCGGGGCCGTTCGATGCAGCGGCCTTGCGGCAGTACATCGAAGGCGTCGAACAGCGGCCCGGGCAATAACGCACAGCACGAATGCACAGCGCACGGAAAACCCCGTGCGGTCAGGTACCTCGCGAGTCGGAAGTAGGTCGAGATTGCGATGAGCACTCGATGAGTACGCGATGAGTACGCCCATGAAGTAGCGACGGTCCGGTGGACAACCCGGACCTAGAAGGAGCGAAGTGGCTAAGGTCCGGGTATACGAACTCGCCAAGGAGTTCGGAGTGGAGAGCAAGGTCGTCATGGCCAAGCTCCAAGAACTTGGCGAATTCGTCCGATCGGCATCCTCGACGATCGAGGCGCCGGTTGTTCGCAAGTTGACCGACGCTTTCCAGGCGGGTGGCGGCAGCGGCCGCGCCGCCGGTAAGCCCGCGGCGCCGCGCAAGGCCGCGCCCGCAAAGCCGTCCGCGCCCTCTCCGGCGCAGGCGGCCCGTCCGGCTGCCCCGAAGCCGGGCGCCCCCAAGCCCGGTGCGCCCAAGCCGGGCCCCGCGGCCCCGGCCGCGCCCGAGGCGCCCAAGAGCAGCGCGCCCACCCCGGGCCCGCGCCCGACGCCGGCCCGCCCGGGTCCCAAGCCCGCTCCGGCCGCCCCCGCGCAGCCCGAGTTCCAGGCCCCGCCGGCCGCGCCCGCCGCGCAGCCCGGCCCGCGCCCCGGCGCCACCCCCGGCCCCCGTCCGGCGCGCCCCGCGCCGCAGGGCGGCCAGGGCGGTCAGGGCCGCGGCAACGCCCCGCGTCCCGGTGGCGAGCGTGCCCCGCGTCCCGGCGGCGGCCGTCCGTCCGGCCCGCGTCCGGGCAACAACCCCTTCACCTCCGGTGGCTCCACGGGCATGGCCCGTCCGCAGGCCCCCCGTCCCGGTGGCGCGCCGCGCCCCGGTGGCCAGGGTGGTCCCGGCGGTCCCCGTCCGCAGGGCGGCGGCCAGGGTGGTCCCCGTCCCCAGGGTCAGGGCGGCGCCCGTCCGACCCCCGGCGGCATGCCCCGTCCGCAGGGTGCGGCCCCCGGTGGCGCCCCGCGTCCCGGCGGCGGTAACCGCCCGAACCCGGGCATGATGCCGCAGCGTCCGGCTGCCGGCCCGCGTCCGGGCCCCGGCGGCCGTGGCCCCGGCGGTGCCGGTCGTCCCGGTGGCGGCGGTCGTCCCGGTGGTGGCGGCGGCTTCGCCGGCCGTCCCGGTGGCGGCGGCGGTCGCCCGGGTGGCGGCGGTGGCGGTTTCGCCGGTCGTCCCGGTGGCGGTGGCCCCGGCGGCGGCTTCGGTGGCCGTCCCGGTTTCGGTGGCCGTCCCGGCGGTCCCGGTGGCCGCGGTGGCACGCAGGGTGCGTTCGGTCGTCCCGGCGGTCCCGCGCGTCGCGGTCGTAAGTCGAAGCGGCAGCGTCGCCAGGAGTACGAGGCCATGCAGGCCCCGTCGGTGGGCGGCATCATGCTGCCGCGCGGCAACGGCGCGAAGGTCCGCCTCTCGCGTGGTGCCTCGCTGACCGACTTCGCCGAGAAGATCAACGCGAACCCCGCGTCGCTGGTCCAGGTCATGCTGAACCTCGGCGAGATGGTGACCGCGACCCAGTCCGTCTCCGACGAGACGCTGGAGCTGCTCGCCGGCGAGATGAACTACGTCGTCGAGATCGTCAGCCCGGAGGAGGAGGACCGCGAGCTGCTCGAGTCCTTCGACATCGAGTTCGGCGAGGACGAGGGCGGCGAGGAGATGCTCGTCGCGCGTCCGCCGGTCGTGACCGTCATGGGTCACGTCGACCACGGTAAGACCCGACTGCTGGACGCGATCCGCAAGACGAACGTCATCGCGGGCGAGGCCGGCGGTATCACGCAGCACATCGGTGCGTACCAGGTCTCCACCGAGGTCAACGACGAAGAGCGCCGCATCACCTTCATCGACACCCCCGGTCACGAGGCGTTCACCGCCATGCGTGCCCGTGGTGCCAAGTCGACCGACATCGCGATCCTCGTGGTGGCGGCCAACGACGGTGTCATGCCGCAGACGATCGAGGCGCTGAACCACGCCAAGGCGGCCGACGTGCCGATCGTGGTCGCGGTCAACAAGATCGACGTCGAGGGCGCCGACCCGACCAAGGTGCGCGGCCAGCTCACCGAGTTCGGTCTGGTGGCCGAGGAGTACGGCGGCGACACCATGTTCGTCGACATCTCCGCACGTCAGGGCACCAACATCGAGCAGCTGCTCGAGGCCGTGGTCCTGACCGCGGACGCCTCGCTCGACCTGCGCGCCAACGCGGAGCAGGACGCGCAGGGCATCGCGATCGAGGCCCACCTCGACCGTGGCCGCGGCGCCGTGGCGACCGTCCTGGTCCAGCGCGGCACCCTGCGTGTCGGCGAGACCATGGTCGTCGGCGACGCCTACGGCCGCGTCCGCGCCATGCTCGACGACAAGGGCAACAACGTCGAGGAAGCGGGTCCGTCGACCCCCGTCCTGGTCCTGGGTCTCACCAACGTCCCCGGCGCCGGCGACAACTTCCTCGTCGTCGACGAGGACCGTACGGCCCGCCAGATCGCCGAGAAGCGCGCGGCGCGCGAGCGCAACGCCGCCTTCGCCAAGCGCACCCGCCGGGTGTCCCTCGAGGACCTCGACAAGGTGCTCAAGGCCGGCGAGGTGCAGCAGCTCAACCTCATCATCAAGGGCGACGCGTCCGGTTCGGTCGAGGCCCTGGAGTCCTCGCTGCTCCAGCTCGACGTCGGCGAAGAGGTCGACATCCGGGTGCTGCACCGCGGCGTCGGTGCGGTCACGGAGTCCGACATCAACCTGGCGTCCGGCTCCGACGCGATCGTCATCGGCTTCAACGTGCGCGCCGAAGGCCGTGCCACGCAGATGGCCGACCGCGAGGGCGTCGACGTCCGGTACTACTCGGTCATCTACCAGGCGATCGAGGAGATCGAGGCGGCCCTCAAGGGCATGCTCAAGCCGGAGTACGAGGAGGTCGAGCTCGGTACCGCGGAGATCCGCGAGATCTTCCGCTCGTCCAAGCTCGGCAACATCGCGGGTGTCCTCATCCGCTCCGGCGAGGTCAAGCGCAACACCAAGGCGCGCCTCATCCGCGACGGCAAGGTGGTCGCGGAGGACCTCACCATCCAGGGTCTGCGCCGCTTCAAGGACGACGTCACCGAGATTCGCGAAGGTTTCGAGGGCGGTATCAACCTCGGCAACTACAACGACATCAAGATCGACGACGTCATCGCGACGTACGAGATGCGCGAGAAGCCGCGCGGCTGATCACGTAGCGCACTGTCCGCGCGGAGCCCGGCCCCCTTCGGGGCGGCCGGGCGGCGGGCGGATCCGGGGCCGGTCGGCGGAGCGTAATTTCCGTCGATCGGCCCCGGCCGTTGCGTGTACGGTGCGAGGGACTCGCGATTCCGAGGCCCCACGGGTGGCTCTACCCGTCGTACATGTACGTAGGGACACTGTCCTTCGACCTGCTTCTCGGCGACGTACGGTCGCTCAAGGAGAAGCGCTCCGTCGTCCGCCCGATCGTCGCCGAGCTGCACCGCAAGTACGCGGTGAGCGTCGCGGAGGTCGGGGACCAGGATCTCCACCGCCGGGCCACCATCGGCCTCGCGGTGGTCTCCGGGGACGCGGGGCATGTCACCGAGGTGATGGACCGCTGCGAGCGCCTGGTCGCCGCACGGCCCGAAGTGGAGCTGCTGTCGGTACGCCGACGGCTGCACGGCGACGACGACTGGTCATGACGGCCGGGCGGACGGACGCCGGTGGAAGCACAATTGTGGAAGATACGAAGGAGACGGACCAGTGGCCGACAATGCGCGGGCGAAGAAGCTGGCGGACCTCATCCGGGAGGTGGTCGCCCAGAAGCTGCAGCGCGGAATCAAGGACCCGCGGCTCGGCACGCACGTGACCATCACGGACACCCGGGTCACCGGCGACCTGCGGGAGGCGACGGTCTTCTACACGGTGTACGGCGACGACGAGGACCGGGCCAGCGCCGCCGCGGGCCTGGAGAGCGCCAAGGGCATCCTGCGCTCGGCGGTCGGCGCCGCGGCCGGGACGAAGTTCACGCCGACGCTGACGTTCGTCGCGGACGCCCTGCCGGAGAACGCCAAGACGATCGAGGACCTGCTCGACAAGGCACGGGCCTCGGACGCCAAGGTGCGGGAGGTGTCGTCGGGCGCGCAGTACGCCGGTGAGGCCGACCCGTACCGCAAGCCGGGCGACGACGAGGACGACGAGGGCGCAGCCGCAGAATGAAGCGTAAGAACACCGGGCCGGACGGTCTTGTCATCGTCGACAAGCCGTCCGGCTTCACGTCGCACGACGTCGTGGCGAAGATGCGGGGCATGGCCCGGACGCGCCGGGTCGGCCACGCCGGGACCCTCGACCCGATGGCGACGGGCGTCCTCGTCCTCGGCATCGAGCGGGCCACCAAGCTGCTCGGCCACCTCGCGCTGACGGAGAAGGAGTACGTCGGCACGGTGCGGCTCGGGCAGACCACCGTCACCGATGACGCGGAGGGCGAGATCACCGCGTCCAAGGCGGCGCACGGCCTGGCGCGGGCGGACATCGACGCGGGCGTCGCGGAGCTGTCCGGCGCGATCATGCAGGTGCCGTCGAAGGTCAGTGCCATCAAGATCGACGGCAAGCGGTCGTACTCGCGGGTGCGGGACGGCGAGGACGTCGAGATCCCGGCCCGGCCGGTCACGGTCTCGTCGTTCGTCGTCCACTCCGTGCACGAGGCCGAGGCGGAGGACGGCACCCCGGTGACCGATCTGCTGGTCTCGGTCACCTGCTCCTCGGGGACGTACATCCGCGCCCTCGCCCGGGACCTGGGCGCGGGGCTGGGCGTCGGCGGGCACCTGACGGCGCTGCGGCGCACCCGCGTCGGGCCGTACAAGCTCGACCGGGCGCGGACCCTGGAGCAGTTGCAGGGCGCGGTGGACGACACCGAGGGCGCCGGGCTGCCGGTGATGCCGATCGGCGAGGCGGCGGCCGCCGCCTTCACCCGCTGGGACGTCACCGCGGCGCAGTCCCGGCTGCTGGTGAACGGCGCGCGGATCCCGATGCCGCTGTTCGAGACCGACGGCCCGGTCGCGGCCTTCGACCCGGACGGCACCTTCCTCGCCCTGGTGGAGAACCAGGGCGGCCGGGCCAAGAGCCTGGCGGTGTTCGCCTAGAGCGGACGGGGCCTGTGCAGGGCGTATGAGGCCCGGTACGTGGAGGTCCGGGGAGCCGGTCCGGAGCTTGGGCTCCGGGCCGGCTCTTTGGTGTGTCGTGTGGTGGCGTGTTGACGCGGGGGGGAGGGACGGAGCGGGGCGTGGGGCGTGCGCAGCGTGCGGTGGGCTCCGGTGGCGTCCTGCTTCGCGCTGTGCGGGGGTGCCATGCGGCGTGTGTTGCGCCTCGTGCGGGCGCTCCGGTCCGGACCGTGCGGGCGCTCCGGCCAGGCCCCGTGCGGCGGCCCCGTGCGCCGTCTCCGTACGCCCCGTGCAGGGCTCGGGGCGGTTGTCCGCGCCCCATGCGCTGCCCCGTACGGCGCGTGCCGTGTCTGGCGGTCCGCGCCCCGTGCAGGGGCCCCGTGTACCGTCTCCGCCTGCCCCGTGCGAGGCCCAGGGCCTGCCTCCGCGCCCCATGCGGCGGGCCCCATGCGCGTCGCTCCGTGCTGCCCCCGTGCGGGCGCCGCACGGGCTCGGGGCGCGTGCTTCGGGGCCTTCGGGCCGGTGAGGCCACCCTTCTCGGGTGGCGGGGGGCCCGGCATGGCAGTCTTAGACCTGCGTCATGCCGAATTGACGCAGTGGACGGACAAGAGTTCGGGCGAGGAGCGGGCACAGTGCAGCGCTGGCGTGGCTTGGAGGACATTCCCGAGGGCTGGGGGCGCAGCGTCGTCACCATCGGCTCGTACGACGGAGTGCACCGCGGCCACCAATTGATCATCGGTGAGACCGTCGCGCGCGCCCGGGAGCTGGGCATCCCCGCGGTGGTCGTCACTTTCGACCCGCACCCCAGTGAGGTCGTCCGCCCCGGTACCCATCCGCCGCTGCTCGCCCCGCACCACCGGCGCGCGGAGCTGATGGGGGAGCTGGGCGTCGACGCCGTTCTGGTTCTGCCGTTCACGCAGGAGTTCTCGCAGCTGGCGCCCGCCGACTTCGTGGCGAAGGTGCTGGCGGACAAGCTGCATGCGCGGATCGTCGTCGAGGGCCCCAACTTCCGCTTCGGGCACAAGGCGAAGGGCACCGTCGAGACCCTCGCCGAGCTGGGCGTCGCCCACGGCTTCACCGTCGAGGTCGTCGACCTGGTGGAGCGGGGCTCGGCGGGCGGCGGGGTGCCGTTCTCGTCCACGCTCACCCGCCGGCTGGTCGCCGAGGGCGACGTCGCGGGCGCGGCGGAGGTCCTGGGGCGGCCGCACCGCGTCGAGGGCGTCGTCGTCCGCGGTGCGCAGCGCGGACGCGAACTGGGCTTCCCCACCGCGAATGTGGAGACGCTGCCGCACACCGCGATCCCGGCCGACGGGGTGTACGCGGGGCTGCTGCACGTCGAGGGCGAGGCGATGCCCGCGGCCGTGTCGGTGGGCACCAACCCGCAGTTCGACGGGAAGACCCGCACCGTCGAGGCGTACGCGATCGACCGGGTGGGGCTTGACCTGTACGGGCTCCACGTCGCGGTGGACTTCCTCGCGTACATCCGGGGCCAGGAGAAGTTCGCCACCCTCGAGGCGCTGTTGGAGCGCATGGCGATCGATGTGAAGCAGGCACGTGAGCTGATCGCCGCGGCGGACTGAGCCCGGCGGGGCGGCGCCGCGCCACACGAAAGGGCGCCCGGGGAACTCCCCGGGCGCCCTTTCGTCGTCCGTGCCGTGTGCCGTGTGCCGTGTGCCGTGTGCCGTGTGCAATGTGACGTGCGACGTGCCCCATGCCCCACGCCCCATGCCCCATGCGCGGCGCCCCACGCCCCATGCGCACGGTTCCGAACGCGCGACTCCCTGCACCACGCAGCGGGGCCCGGCACCGTGAAGTGCCGGGCCCCGCTGCGTGGTGGTGACGCCTACCGCGTCACTGCGGAGGCTGCTGCGGCCACCCCTGCTGGTCGGGCTGCGGCGCGTCCGGGGCGGGCTGCTGCTGTTGCCAGTGAGCGGGCGGCTGCTGCGGCTGCTGGGTCCAGCCGCCCTGCTGCGGCGGGTAACCGGCCGGCTGCTGCTGCGCCTGGGGCTGCTGCTGCGGCTGGCCCTGCTGCGGGTACTGCTGCTGCCCGTACGGGTCCTGGGCGTACGGGTCCTGGCCCATCTGCTGGCCCTGCTGCGGGTACATCCCCTGGGCCTGCTGGGCGCGCGAGAAGTCCTCGGCGACCAGCGCGGACAGGTTGAAGTACGCCTCGCGGGTCTTGGGCCGCATCATGTCGAGGTCGACCTCGGCGCCGGCGGCCAGATGCTCGTCGAAGGGCACCACGACCACACCGCGGCAGCGCGTCTCGAAGTGCGACACGATGTCGTCGATCTTGATCATCTTGCCGGTCTCGCGGACTCCGGAGATCACCGTGATTCCGCGCTGCACCAGGTCGGCGTAGCCGTGCGCGGAGAGCCAGTCCAGCGTGGTGCTGGCGCTGCTCGCACCGTCGACGGACGGCGTGGAGATGATGATCAGCTGGTCGGCGAGGTCCAGGACGCCGCGCATGGCGCTGTAGAGCAGGCCCGTACCGGAGTCGGTGAGGATGACCGGGTACTGGCGGCCCAGGACGTCGATGGCGCGGCGGTAGTCGTCGTCGTTGAACGTCGTGGAGACCGCCGGGTCGACGTCGTTGGCGAGGATCTCCAGGCCGGACGGCGCCTGCGAGGTGAACCGGCGGATGTCCATGTAGCTGTGCAGGTGCGGGATGGCGTGCACCAGGTCGCGGATGGTCGCGCCGGTCTCGCGGCGGACACGGCGGCCGAGGGTGCCGGCGTCCGGGTTCGCGTCGATCGCCAGGATCTTGTCCTGCCGCTCGGAGGCGAGCGTGGCGCCGAGCGCGGTGGTCGTCGTGGTCTTGCCGACGCCGCCCTTGAGGCTGATCACCGCGATCCGGTAGCAGGACGTCACCGGCGTACGGATCAGCTCCAGCTTGCGCTGACGCTCCGCCTCCTCCTTCTTCGCGCCCAGCTTGAACTTGGACGGCTGCGCGTTGGCGCCCGGCTTGCGCCGCTTGGGCTGGTTGCGCAGCAGCCGGTCGGAGGTCAGCTCGACCGCGGCGCTGTAGCCCAGCGGCGCACCGGGGGTGGCCCGCTGCGGCTGCTGCTGACCCGGCTGGGAGTACGAGGCGTAGTTCGTCCCGCCGGCCTGCTGACCCGGCAACGGCTGATGCGGCACCTGGCCCTGCTGGGCGGCTTGAGCCTGCTGCGCCTGCTGCGCCTGCTGCGCCGCCTGCGCCTGCTGGGCGGCCTGAGTCTGCTGTGCCTGCTGGGCGGCCTGCGCCTGCGGGTCGTAACCCGCCTGCGCGGGCTGGCCCTGCTGCGGGTAACCGGCCTGGGCCTGCTGCTGTGCCTGCTGCGCGGCGTGCTGCGCCTGCGGGTCGTAACCGGCCTGCTGCGGGTACGTCTGCGGCGACTGCTGCGGATACCCCTGCGCGGGCTGCGGGTAGCCGTACGCCGACTGCTGGGCGGGCGGCTGCTGTTGGGCCTGCTGCGGGTAGCCGTACCCGGGCTGCGGATAGCCGTACGCGCCCGCCTGCTGCGGCGGCACCTGCTGCGGGTACCCGCCCTGCTGGGGGTAGCCCTGCTGCGGTGCGGCCTGCTGCGGGAAACCGGCCTGGGGCTGGGCCTGCTGCTGCGCCTGCGGCTGCTGCGGGGGCAACTCCTGCCCCGGCTGCGGCTGTTGGGCCTGCTGCGGCGGCTGCTGGGCCTGGGCCTGCTGGGCCTGCGCGGTGCGCGGGTCGGCGGGCTGGTACTCCGGGGGCAGCGGCGGCAGCCCGCCCTGCGCGGCCGCGTCCGCCTGCGCGGGCCACGGGGCGCCCTGCGGCGGCACGCCCGGCTGCACCCCGCCCTGCGGCGGTACGTCCTGCGGGGCGCCGCCCTGCTGCGGGGCCTGGGGCGGCTGCGCGGCGGCCTGCTCCGGCACCGGCTGCGCGGCCGGCGGCTGCTCGGACGGTGCGGACTGCGCCTGGACCGGCACCTGCGGTGCGTCGGTCTGCGGCGCCTGCGGGTCCGGCGGTTCGGGCGCCTGCGGGGCGGGCGGAGCGGCCGGAGCCTGCTGCTCGGGGCCCTGCCCGGCGTCGGACCGCGGCGCGTCGGCCACGGGCGCCTGGGGCGCGGCCGGCGCCGGCTCCTCCGTCGGTGCGGCGTCGTCCTCGTCGTCGTCCCACAGCGAGGCCGACGGGTCGGCGCCCGTACCGGAGCGGACGTTGCCGCCGGGCGCCGGGGCGTCGGCGGCGGGCGCGGGCGCCGCGGCCTCCGCCGGGGCCTCGGCCTGGGGCGCGGGGGTGTCCGCGGGCTCCTGCGGGCGCAGCATCGGGAAACCGGGCGGCGCGGCCGCGGCGGGCGGCGGCACCGGGGCGCCGGGGCCGCCCTGCGCCCCGCCGGTCGCCGGCGGACCCGCAACACCCGGGCCGGACAACGGCTGTCCGGTGGGCGGCGGGGGAGAGGCGGGGGACGGGGCGGGCGCCATGGGCGTGCCCGCGCCCCCGCTGGTGTCGTTGCTCGCGTACCAGGCCGGAGCCGCGAAATCGATCTTGAATTCGCCCGTCAGGTCGAACTCGGACTGCTCGTCGTCAGGGTCGTTCCCGTCCGGGCGGAAAGCCTCCCGCTCGTTCACTGTGCCTCCTGGTGTACTGCAACGCACCTGAACGGCAGGACCGGATACAGGCGGATCGATCGGATGTCACGGAATTCGGAACACCCCGCCCGGGGTTGCGCCAACACTGCAATCTCCATCCCCGTATCGGCTGCCGTCCGGTGTGCTCCTGCGGCGACATACAGCCTAATCAAGAGTCGGGCCGGAACGGCAGTCGACGTCATGTCGTCTTGTGTCCGTGGCACGCCTACGGGCGCACCCAAGGATGCGCCCGTAGGAAAAGCCCCGGTCTGCGGGCGCCGGGCGCCCGGCGCCGTCAGTCCATCCGGCGCGGCCCGCCGAGCAGGTTGGTCTCCGCCTCGGTGGGCTGTGTCATCACGAACTGGTGGCTGTCGCGGGTGCACCAGAGCATCGCGTTGTCGCTCAGCGTCGGCAGCACCGCGCCGACCTGCTCCGGCAGCCGCATGACGCGCGTGACGACCTCCGCCTCCTCCGGCGACAGCCGCTGCAGTCCGACCAGATCCGCCCGGCCGAGCATCTGCGGCGAGCGCGGCCCGAGGAACGGCAGCACCGTGAGCACCGACTGCCAGGGGCTCGGCGCCAGCTGATTGCGCGGGGGGCGCGCGCCCATGTCCCGCACCACCAGCACGGGGCTGGAGACCGACGGCCCCTGGGGCGCGATCTGGCGCACCTCGTGGACCGACACGCACTGCTGACCGCCGCCGGCGGCCTGCGCCATCTGGCCCCAGGCCGGCGGGCGCGCCGTCTCGACCGCCACCCGCGCGCCGGTGGCGACCGTACGCAGCGCCAGCACCTGCGCCATCCACATGCTGCCGACCAGCGCGATCTCCAACGGCGCCGGACGCAGCAGGCTCAGCACCGCGGGCTGGTTCTGCGGGTCGATGCCGATGATGACGCCGTCGTCGCCGACCGGCAGGGTCAGCGACGCCAGCGACTCGGCCGTCAGGACGTGCGGGCTGCGGCGCGGACCGCGCAGCCCGAAGCCCGGCTGCGGTGTCGGCCCCGACTGCGCCGACCGCTGCTCGTCCGGCCGCGGCTGGTGCGAGGGACGGCGCCCCTGCCCGGCGTCCGGCGCACCGATAGGCGGATTGCGCCAGCCCGTCCCGGAGTTGTTCACACGCGGCTGATATGTGGGAGAGGTCATCAGCGGGTACCTCCGAGGGGAAGCGTGGCGAGCAGGCCGGGCAGCTGCTCCCGGTCGAGCCGGACGAGACCGACCTTCGCCGAACCGGAACGCCGCTCCAACTCCCGCTGGGCCGCGTCGAGTTCGTTCTCGCTACGGGTCGACAGCCGGACGTAGCCGGAGATCGCGGGCGCCCGCCCGCCGCCGTGCGTCGCGGTCAGCGCGAAGGTGCTCGCCATCGCCGGGGTGCTGGTCAGCAGCTGGGTGACGGCCGCCAGCGGCGCGCCGCCGGGGCCGAGCTGGGGCCAGCGTCCGATCCAGTACGTGGTGTGCCAGCGGTCGTCGCAGCGCCACGCCCGCGTCGTCTCCTGGGTGCGGCGACCGGAGCGCGCGTCGCGCCCCATGGCGCCGTTGGCGGCCCGCGGGCTCACGCACACCGCCGTGCCGACCGCCGCCACGACCTCCCGCTCGGACAGCACGCGCGCCCGGACGCCGTGCGAGGTCAGACGGCTCACCAGCTGGTCGGCGGCGCGCAGCAGCGAGCGCTTGGCGCCCTCCATGCCGCCGCCGCGGGCCTCGATCGCCTCCGCGCACAGCTCCGGATCGAGCTTCAGCGCGATCCACGTCAGCTGCACCGCCGGGGTCTGCGACTGCGCCTGCAGCGGCGCGTACGAGCGGGCGGCGACGGCCTGTTCGGGCAGGTGCGGCGCCGGCGCCGGCTGGGTGTACTGCACGTACTGCACGGATTCGAGGTGGATGTCCTCGACGTCGAGCGCGGTGTGGAGCACGTCGAGCGGCAGCATGTGGCTGCCGCTGACGGGCCGCAGCGGCTCGTCCCGGGGCTCGACCTGCACCAGCGCGGTCAGGAAGGTGCCGTCCCCGACGAAGCCGACGGCGCGCTGCTCGGCATCGGTGTACTCGTACGTGCGCAGCGCCGGGTCGCACTCGACGACCGGGGCGAAGGCCGGCTCGACGCCCTGCGTCGCCGCCGCCCCCGCGGCCTTGCCGCGGCGCTTCATCGCCCGCACGGTCGTGATCCACTCGGGGAGCGGGATCCGGCGGCGCCGGCCGAGCGCGAAGATGACGAGGACGGCGGCGAGCACGACCGCGACGGTCAGCGCGATCACGTTCACGGACGCGCCGACCAGGACCAGTGCGGCGGCGATCTCGATGATGGCCAGCTGCTGGACGCGGACCGGTCCGATGCTGCCGATCTGCGGACGCAGCCGCGGGGCCACCGGTCCGCCCGACGAACTCCGGCCCCCCGCCCTGTCGTTGGCCGGATCTGTGCCGTCCGGGCCGCCGTTTCCCGCGTTGCGCGGTGCCGTGGAAGGCTGTTGCTGCTGTTGCCGCCCATTGCGGCGTCGAGCCCTGGTGGCGCTGGACATCCCCCGGCCTGCTCCTCTACTGGTGGTGTGGCCTCGCGGCGTATCAATCGCCGTTGAGACTGGTGCGTTGGAAGGTGGCACCCGTACCGTACGGGTCGATCGACACACGGCATAGTAGAGGGCGCTACGGCTTGAGTGCCGGGGGCGGTCGATGTGGATCCGACACGCGGGGAGAGAAAGCAACAATGGCATCACGTCGGGACGAGCTCAATGCGTATTCATTCGCGCGGAAGCGCACGAATGCCGCATTTCTGAAGCCACTGCCGAGCGGTTCGATCGAGAGTGCGCCGCGTCCTCTGAAGGCAGTGCTGCCGAGCGTCCTGATGGGCGTCGTGATCCTGGTCGGCTTCGGTGCCTGCGGCATCATGAAGCCGGTCGCGCCCGAGGGCTGGGACAACGGGGAAAGCGTCATCGTCGGGGCCGATTCGACGACCCGTTATGTCGTTCTGTCCGGTGACGGAAGTCAGGGAAAGAAGCAGAAACTCCTCCACCCCGTCCTGAACCTCGCCTCCGCGAAACTCCTTCTCAATCCCGACAAGTACAGCGTCGTGAATGTGAAGGAATCCGAACTGGACGGAAAGATCGCACACGGCCCCGCTGTCGGAATTCCGTTCGCCCCCGACCGGCTTCCCAATGCCAAGGACGCGGGCCAGGCGAAGACCTGGGCCGTCTGCGACCGTCCGGGCAGCGGTATCAACAGCAAGGCCCAGCAGGCCGTTTTCGTGCTCGGCGGCAAGGACAAGAACCTCGTCGAGGGCAAGGGGCGCCTCGACATGAAGCAGGTGCTCTTCGTGCGCGACCCGCAGAAGAAGCTCTGGCTGGTCGACCACAACGGCTTCAAGTTCGCGCTCGACGCCACCCTGAGCGGGCACAACCCCGAGCTGGCCGGGCAGAACCCGGAGGAGGCCAACCTGGTCCTGCGCCGCGTGCTCTTCAGTGAGGCGGAGCCGCAGGACGTGACGCAGCAGTGGATGGACACCCTCATCAAGAGCCCGGTGCCGATCTACCTGCCGGTCGTCAAGGGGGCCGGCCAGCTCTCGCAGGCCAACGGCGTCCCGGAGCAGTACCGGAAGATCGGCACCGTCCTCGAAGTTCCCGGCAGCGCGGATCAGAGCACGACGGACGGCGAGAAGGCGGGCAAGAAGTACGTCGTCACCGCGGGCGGCGTACAGCAGGTGTCGGACTTCGTCGCCAAGCTGCTGATGGAGGGCCCGAACGCCCAGAAGGTGCACCCGGACAGCTCGGCCATGCGGCCCGAACAGGTCTCCACCTCCAGCATCACCCCGATGAGGGACGACAAGGATCGGTTCGTCTCATACCTGGGTACGGTGCCGGGCCACCCCGATGTGGACATGCCCTGGCCGACCGAGGCCGTCGCCATGGCCAACAACTTCGCCGAGGGCTCCCAGACCGGCGGTCTGACCACCCCGACCGAGAACGGCGTCTCCTGCAGCCTCTACGACGGCACCACCACCAAGCTCCCCGGTGGCGCCGACAAGGCCCTCGGCTACCCCAACGGCCTGCCGAACATGGGCACCTGGATCGGCAAGGACTACCCGGCGAAGATCGCCAACGGCGCCTCCTCCTACGTCACGCCCGGCAGCGGCCAGCTCCTCCAGCGGGTCCGTACGCCCCAGGAGACCACGGGCTCGCTCTACCTGATCACCGACACCGGGCTGCGCTACCGGGTGCCGGTCAACAACGACAGCTCCCAGAAGGCGGGCAACGCCAACCAGGAGGTCAACCAGGCGGCCGTGCGGCTGGGGTACAAGGGCGTCCACGCGGAGCCCATGCTCGGCAACTGGGTGGACCTGCTCTCGGAGGGCCCCACGCTCAGCGTCGACGCCGCCCGGAAGACCGGCACGTCGTAACGGGCCCGCGGGCGGCGCGCCCGGCCCGCATCCGCCCCGCGCCGGATTCCGCCGGCGGGTCACCGGATTTCGGTGGCCCGCCCGGCTTTTCCGGATTTGCTCCACGGATTCGGTTGCTCCCCGGAAGGGGCCCGGGAAAATCTTGATGTGTTTCTCCGTGGACCGATAGAATCCCATCTGTCCACTTCACCCGACGCTTTCTCGAACTGGCCCTACGGGGCGGCCAGTTGGTGTTGTGGTGATCCGGTCACAACGTTGCTCCCTCTGTTGGGGGCAGCTGTATGAAGTGGTTAAAGTGGTCGATGGCGCCAGCAGGCGGCGCCGACCGTGCGGCACCGTCACCGGTGCGGTGCGGGTGACGTGCGAGTCTCATGGGGGACGTTGCGATGAGTGGTAGTCAGTTCACAGTTACCGAAGAAGAGATGGTCGCGTTCAGCGGCAAGATCGGAGCGGTGAGCCAGGCGATCGAGGGCGAGATTCGGCACCTCAACACGGTCGTCGACAACATCACCTCCGGCTGGCGGGGCCAGGCGGCCTCTTCGTACAACCAGCTCCAGTCCAAGGTGAACGAGGATGCGACTCGCATCAACCAGCTGCTGAACGAGATCAAGGAAGCGATCGACGGCACGACGAAGAACTACGCCGCCTCGGAAGAAGCGCAGCACGCATCGATGACCCACGTGGCCTCCGCCTCGGACAACTCCCCCTTCGGGTGAGGTCCGGCGCCGCTGCGGCGGCGCGGTGAGCCAGTAGCCGCGGTACCGCGATTCGGTATCCCGAATTCCCCGCGGCCGTGTGAATCGATCAGTTCAGTACATTCCGAGGAGAGATCATGTCGGGCCACATTCTCGTCAATGCCGAGACGATCCAGCAGGCGTCCCAGGACGTGAAGCGCACCGCCAGCCAGATCCGGCAGCAGCTGGACGACCTGGAGGCCGGTGTCAAGCGCATCGCCAGCACCTGGGAGGGTGCGGCGCAGGAGGGCTACAAGGCCCGCCAGCACGAGTGGGACAAGCGCGCGCACTCCCTGCAGCAGACGCTGGAGGCCATCTCCAAGGCGCTGCACGAGGCATCCGTGAACTACCGCGAGACGGAGCACCGGAACGCCAACATGTGGAACCACTGACCACCACCAGGTGGCAGGTGCTTCCGTCGCCGCAGGCGGAAACGGCTAACGGCTGAGCAGCCACGAGGCTCGCACAGTGGCAGAAGAGGGCGGGCGCGCTGCACCAGTGCGCCCGCCCTTCTGTCGTCCACGCCCGGCACCGCTCGCCGCTCCCGTACCAACGGCACCTCCGTATCGCTTCCTCGTCCCGTCCACCACGCATGGAGAGCAGACAACCCGTGGGATCTCGCGCCAACGGTCACCGAGCAGGGCATCGCCGCCGCGCGGCGGGTGTCTTGGTGACAACGGCCTGCACCATCGCTCTTTCCGGTGTCACCGCCCTTCCGGCGGCCGCGGACGAGAACGTTCCGCTGAACAGCGGTGAGTGCAAGTTCAACACCACCGACATCAAAGAGACCCCGTGGTCCCTGCAGCGCCTCATGACGCAGCAGCTGTGGGCGGACACCAAGGGGCAGGGCGTCCGCGTCGCCGTCATCGATACGGGCATCGACGCCGGGAACGACCAGATCAAGCCGGCCATCGGGTCTGGCGGCCAGACCTTCGTCAAGGGCGGCAAGCCCACCGAGGACCGGGTGGGCCACGGCACCAAGGTCGCCGGCATCATCGCCGCCCAGCCGCGGCCTTCTTCGGGCTTCTACGGTCTGGCGCCCAGGGCCAAGGTCATCCCGTTCCAGCAGACCGACCAGGAGAAGCCCGGCACCGCCGACAGCCTCGCCAAGGCCATCAACGCGGCCGTCGCCGCCGACGTTCAGATCATCAACATCTCCCAGGGCACGGACGCGAGCGAGGAGCTGCTCCCCACGCTGAAGGCGGCGGTCGCCCATGCCGCGAAGGCGGGCGTTCTGATCGTCGCCTCGGCGGGCAACGACGGCGCCTCCGGCAAGGAGAAGCGCATGTACCCGGCGGCGTTCCAGGAGTTCGACAACGTCCTGGCCGTCGCCGCCTCCGACCGCAACAACGAGCGCGCGGCGTTCTCGCAGCCCGGCGACTACGTCGACATCGCGGCGCCCGGCGTCGACATGGTCTCCACGGTGCCGGACGGCGGCAACTGCGTGGACCAGGGCACCAGTTTCGCCGCCCCGTACGCGGCCGGTGCCGCGGCGCTCCTGAAGTCCCTGCACAAGGACTGGACGCCACGCGAACTGATCTGGCACCTGGAGCAGACCGCCGAGCGCGTCAACCAGGGACCGGACCACAACATCGGATGGGGCGTCATCGACCCGGTGGCGGCCCTCAAGGACACCACCCGGCCCACCAGTTCGCCCACTCCGGACAAGCCCGTCAACCAGAACACCGCCAAGGTCCAGCCGGCCGCCCTCATCATCGGGGAGAGCCCGGAGGACCGGCGGGCGCGCATTTCCCTTTACATTGTGGGCGGAGGACTTCTGGCGGTTGCCGGAGTGGTGGGTTCATCGATCGCGCTCCGGGACTGGCGGCGGAAGAACGGCATGATCACACGGGGAGGACAGTAATGGGCAGTGCCGACGAATATTTCGTCGATCTCGAGGCTCTGGACACGGTCGGTCGGAAACTCAACGGCGTACTCCGTTCGATGGACGAGGCCAAGACGAAGGCGGGTCACAGCACCTACCTGCCGGACGGCACCCTCGGCACCGGATTCCGGGAAGAGCGGGAGCTCAGGGAAGCCCATGACGCCATGAAGGCGTGGATGGACGAAAACATCCTGAAGAAGATCGCGGACCTGGTCGACGATCTCAGCAAGAAGACGGCGAAGACGCGGGACGCCTACCACGACCGCGAGTACGACGCCTCCAACGCTCTGAACCCCGGGGGGAAGTAGTCGTGAGTGAGAACAAGGGCGGTGTGACCACCGACAAGGGCTGCTTCTACGCCAAGCACGAAACCAAGTTCTACCAGTACGACATGGACCAGCTGAAGGCGATGGTGGCGGACGCCAAGCCCGGCAAGGTCAAGGAAATCGCGACCAACTGGAAGTGGATCCACGACACTCTCATCGGGACGGACGGCCGCGGCGGGCTGCGGAAGGAATTCGACGACGCCGTCAAGGAAGTCCTGGAGTCGTGGGGCGGTCAGGCGGCGGAGGGATTCCGCCGGACGGCGCAGAAGATCAGCGAGAACATCGGCAACGCCGGTCCCTGGGCGATCAACATGCACGACATCATGAACGGTGTCGAGGCGTCGCTCAGTGACTACAAGAAGAAGATCGACGCCATGGAGAAGCCGTCGGGCACGGAGAGCAATCTCGATGCCGTCGGCAACTACGGCCTGAAGGTGGTCACCTTCGGAGCCAAGGGCGGGCGCGACGACTCCAAGGCCAACAGCGAGCTGGCGGCCGGCAAGCCGACCGAAGACGTCCTCAACGGCAACTCCGGTGAGCTTTCCGAGGGCAAGGAACGCCAGCTCCAGACGGCGATCATCATGGAGTACCTGGGGTCGTCCTACAGGTCGAATGTGGCAGCGATCGGGAAGCCGCCGCACGGGACGTCGAGGGATCAGGATGTGCCTCCTCCTGGTGGTGACACGCCGGTGCCACCACCGTTCGTGCCTGTCCCTGACAGTGTGATGAATCCGCCGAAGCCTTCCGCGAAGGCCAACATCCCCACCCCCCACGGCGGCGGGTACAAGTCACCTGTTGACCTTGAAGGTCCGCGTCACGACGGCATCTCCGGCGGACTGGGCAGCACCATGCCGGCGAAGTCGTCCACGCTGCCCAACATCGGCACCGGCCTTGACAGCTTCTCCGGCGGCGGAGGAGCCGGAGGCGGGGGACTTTCGGGCACCGGGGGCGGCGGGCTCGCCGGCGGTGCAGGCATCGGCGGCGGGAGTGGTGTCGGCGGCGGCTCAGGGACCAGTTCCTCGGGCGTGCCCGGTGGCGCCGCGGGCCTCATCGGTGGCGGCGCGGCCGGTCGTGGGGCAGCAGGAGGCGCGGGTGCCCGTGGCGGACGCGCCGGCATGCCCGGTATGGGAGGTGCTGCCGGCCGCGGCGCCGGGGGAGCGAAGGGCGGCGCGGCCGCCGGACGCGGCAGCGCGCTGGCCAAGCAGAAGGGCGGCGTGGTCGGCGGCGCCAAGGGTAAGACCGGCGGTGGCGCCCAGGGCGGCTCCGGTCTGCACCGCAGCCGTGGCGGCAGCCAGAAGGGCAGCCTTGGCGGCCGCCGCCCCATGGGCATGGCCGGTGCTCCGGGCGTGAACGGCGCCAAGGGCCGCGGCAAGAACGAGAACGGCGAGCGTCCCGACTACCTCGTGGAAGACGAGGAGACCTGGACGCCCGAGCGTAATGTGGCCCCGAAGGTCATCGAGTAGAGACTCACTGGCCAGGTAATCGGCGGAGACGAGGGGGCCCGCAGTCTTCGGGCTGCGGGCCCCTTTCTCTAAGGAGAGGTGTACGGCATGAGCTTCACGCGGACGCTGCGGGCGGTGAGCGGCGCTGCAGTGGCTGGAGCGTTGCTCTTCGGTACCGCGCCGGTCGCTTCGGCAGACCAGATGAGAGACCAACAGTGGGCGCTGAATTCTCTTCGTGCGGAGGAGGCGTGGAAGGTCTCCACCGGCAAGGGGGTCACTGTCGCTGTCATCGACAGCGGTGTGGACGGGAGTGCCCCTGACCTCAAGGGAAATGTTCTTCCCGGAAAGAATTTCTCCACCGGCGATCCCGCTGATCAAGAGACCGTGAACAACCATGGCACCTCCATGGCATCTCTGATTGCGGGGCATGGACATGGCCCGGGAAATTCTGACGGTGTCATGGGACTGGCGCCGGATGCGAAGATCCTTCCGGTGAAGCTCTCGAACTCCGAGAACGCTACATATGGTGCGACGTACGCTGGCCCTCTGCGGTATGCGGTCGATCACGGGGCAAAGGTCGTCAACATGTCGATCGGCGATCCTGTCACACCCACCGAAGAGGAATCTTCAGCTATCGCCTATGCGGTGAAGCATGATGTGTTGCTTGTTGCAAGCTCCGGAAACGAAGGTTCGGGGAACGCCAATTATCCGGCAGCGGCTCCAGGCGTCCTGGGTGTGGGCGCCAGCGACAGGCATCAGAAGGTCTGGGAAGAATCCAACTACGGTCCGCACCTGATGCTCACGGCACCCGGCGTGGAAATCCGCTCCGCCGCAGCCAGCAAGCCTTACCGATACGCGAGCGGCACCTCCGACTCCACTGCCTACGTTTCGGCCGCCGCCGCCCTGCTCCGTGCCAAGTTTCCTGATCTGACGGCCGGGCAGATTGCGAATCGGCTGGTGAAGACCGCGAAGGCGCCGGCTGGTACCGACACGCCCGATCCGTACTACGGCTACGGTGTCATCGACCCCTACAAGGCGCTGACCGCGGATATTCCGGCGGGGTCGAAGAACGGGCCGCTGAAGTCGCCGGAGGCGAGTGACGACGACGGATTGATGAAGCCGTCCAACCGGTCGGATGCGACGGAGCCGAAGGACACCAGCAACTTCCGTGCGGTGCTCGGGATCATCGGGTTCTCGTTGATCGTGCTGTTCGTGATTGTGGGAATCACCGTGCTGGTCGTCGTGAAGAAGAAGCGGAGGAATGGTCCTCCGCTTGGTGGTCCCACGGGGTTCGGCGGGCCGGGTGGTCCTGGAGTGCCGCCGCAGCAGGGGATGTATCAGCAGCCCGGTGCTTATCAGCAGCAGCCCGGTGGGCAGGGGCCTTACCCGCCGGCGCCTCCCGGTCAGTGAGGCACAGCTGAGGGAGAATTCCCTTGAAACGTTGTCAGGGCCCGGCAGTTCTTGGACTGCCGGGCCCTGATGGGTTGGTGGGGTATTTACGGAGGCGGGCGAACCGCGGTGGTGGTGGCGTGGTGGTGGGTCCGTCGCTTCGTATCGTTCGCGGCGGGCTCGTCTCAGCCGAGAAGGACAGTCAGCCGAACACGGACCGGACGTGTTCCTTGACCGTGTCCGTGTGTTCCTGGTGGCGGGTGGCGGCGCCGCCGGTGTGCTGGTCGGCCTGGCGCTGGGCGTGGGTCAGGCCGCGTTCGGTGAGGTCGGCCTGGGCGCGGTCCGTGTAGGTGGTGGGGTCGGCGAGGCTGGTGACGCCGTCCTTGTAGTTCTGCAGCCGGTCCGTCGCGTCCTTCTGGACGTCGTCGGCGTACTCCTTGGCCTTTTCCTTGCCGATATCGGCGGTTTCGTTCCACCGGATGCCGTCGCGTTCGCCGAAGTGGGCCTCGATGCTCTGCTCGGCGACGTTCTGGCCCATTTCCGTGCCGGCTTCTTTGGCCTTTTCCTTGGCGCCCTCGACGACGGTGTCCTTGGCGAATTCCTTGGCCTGGTTCTTCGCCTCGGTGACGACCTTGTCCTTGACCTCTTCCTTGACGGTCGTCTTGATGTAGTCGGCCGCCAGCTTGCGGGATTCCTTGGACACCGCCTTCTTCGCCATCTTCTTGATGGCGTCCATGGTGGCGTGCTCCATGGCCTTGGTGGCCGCCTGGATCACTTCGCGCTTGATCTTGTCGAGGATTTGCCGGACGATCACCCGCGTCGCCTGGGTGACGCCGGCCGCGCCCAATTCGGAGAGGCCCAGGGTGAACGGCGCCGCGGCCTGTGCCGAGATGAGTTCCACGGCCAGCATCACCAACTGGACGATGACCGCGACTTTTCCTTCGATGACGGCGAGCGCGGCGGCATCGAAAGCGAGCGCGATGACCTCGGCTGCCGCCGCGGCGTCGCGGAGATAGCTGTCGCCGCTGTTCCCGCTGCCGGCGAAAGCGCCCCATTCGTTGGTGAAGCCCTCGATGGCTTCACCGGAGTTGGCGGATGTCACCTCGTTGGCCGCGGAAGAGCCCTGGGAAAGGGTCTCGTTGACCTGCTCGGCGAAGGTGCGCCATGCCGCCGCGCAGTCGAAGAGCGCGTCCTCGTCGGCCTCGGGCCATTCGTATCCCAGGAGGTCCAGGACCCAGGTGACCTCTCCTGGAAGCGTCAATGACACGGTGTTGTCCCCCGTACGGTGTGGCAGAGAAGTGTGACGTGACCGCGGTCGGCGGGCCGGATCGCGGTGTGGGAAGGGAAGCCGGGAAGGCCCCGGGAATGCGGCGCGTGGTGCCGGCGGGTGCGGGGCGTCGGCCCCGTCAGATCACGGGGCGGCCGACGGCGCTGATCGTGTGGATGCCCTGGTCGTCGGATTTCGTGTATGACTGGGCCATCTCGCCGAGCTTCTCGCCGATTCCCTCAAGGCGCTCTCCGAGCGAGTCCATCGACGTGAACATGCCCTTTTTGATCGGGTCGTAGATGGTGTCGAAGATTTCGCCGAAGTCGCACTTCTTCCACGGGTCGCCGATGCTCTCCAGATCGTCCTGGAGTTTCTTCGACGCCTTGGTGAAGTCGCTGCCGAGGTGGACGAACGCGGTGCCCTGTGCCTTCAGCACGTCCGGTTCTACGTCAAAAGCCTTGTCTGCCATCGCTGCCCCCGTTGCATGCCCATTTCCGCATGGCAATTTTCACATCCAACGCTCTCACTTTAGGTGATCTCCTGGGGACCCCGTCAAATGGGATTGTGTGGGACTTGTGGGAATTGTGGAGCATTGATGGGTGGGTTGGGTGGGGGAGATGGATTTGGCCGGGGGAAATCCCTGTGCGGTGGTGGTGGGGTGGGGATTTTCCGGAAAGGGCGGGGGAGGTCGGGGAAAGGGCCGGGGCGGGGGACGCATTCCCGGTGGGGTGGCCGCCGGGGTGGGGGCGAACGGGGTGCCGTGGCCGGGGTGTTGTCGTACGGAGAGTGCGGGCGGGGCGGGGGTGGGGTGGTCCCGTAGCATCTCGGATCATGGAAGCAGCCAGGGGCGAAGAGCCTCTTTCGGGGGAAAAGGCGGCGGCGACGCCCCGTCAGGCGCGGCGGATACGGATCGCCCTGGCCTCGGTGATGATGGGCGCGATGGCCGTGGTGCTGGTGGTGCGGCTGGCCAGCCGGACCTCGGTGCTGGTGGTCGGGGTCTACGGCGCGGCGCTGGTGCTGTGCGGCGTGGTGATCGAACTCAGCCGCCACGGCCGTACCCGGCTGGGGAGTTGGCTGCTCGGCGTCGGACTGGCCGCCGCCCTCGCCGCGGACTGGCTGCTGCTGCCGTGAGCCCGTCGCTCCCGCACCGGTGCGGCCGCCTGAGCCGACCGCCTCTGCCCCGCCGTCCGCGCCCCGTTCACCGCACCATGCGCCCTGAGTGGCAAGCCCGAAGCCGTGAGCCGAACCCGTAGCCCGAACCCGTAAAACGAACCGCAAGGCCGGGCCCGTGAGCCCGAAGCCGTAAGGCCGGTGGCAGGGGCGGGGAGGGGCGCAGTGCGGACGTAAGGCGCCCCGGCCACGCCTGGGTGCGGCCCCCGGTCTGACCCGGCCCGTCGCCTACCGCCCCGGAGAGCCGGTCGCCGCCGCGGCCGCCGGGCCGTCCGGGACGGTGGGCGGCAGTGCGAGGAGCTGCCGGGCGGTGATGCCGCGTTCGGTGGTGAGGAGCAGGATGCCGTCCGCCGACAGATCGGCGTCGAGGACGGGGGAGTCGGCGAGCACCGATGCCACCACTTCCTGGGTGCGCCGGTCCCGGACGTGGACGTGGCGGCCGTCCCGATCGAGGCCGAACGGTGCGGCGACACGTTCCTCCTCGGTGGGGTGCACCACCTGCTCGGGTGCCGCGTCGAGCGGGGCGCCGTCCGCCAGGGCATGGACGGTGAACGCGCCGTCGCCGCCGGGCAGCGGGTGGGCGCCCGGCGCCGTGGCGGGGACGCGGCAGACCGCCACCGGTACCGGGGCCGGGCCGCCCGGCAGCACTCCGGCGGTGGCGCTGCGCGCCCCGGCGGACGGCAGGCTCCACAGCGTGCGCCACGGCAGGCCGAGGCCGAGGCCGTGCAGCGCCTGCGCATACGGCGTCAGCCCGTCCTCGGTGAACGCCGTCTCCAGGAGCGCCGCGCGGAGGGCCGGCGTGGCCTGCGTACGGGTCAGCAGCCGCGCCGTGCGCAGATACGTACGGGCCGGGGCGCCCAGTTCCTGGGGCGGTACGGCCTCGACGGCGGCGCGCAGTATCAACGGGTCCGCATGGGCGAACAGGCCCGGGTCGGTGAGGAGTTGGGGCAGCAGCCCGGCGGCGAGGGTGTGCCCGGCGAGGTGGTCGCGGACGTAGGGGTCGGCCCGGGACCAGTCCTGGCCGGGCACCGCCTCCAGCAGCGTCATGGCGATCCGGGTCTGCGCGCCCCGGACGTCGGGCAGCTGCTCCCGGATCTCCGCGGCGAGCGCGGGGTGGGCGAGGCGTATCAGGGGCCGGTCGTCGGCGCCCGCGCCGGACGGGGTGTCCACCGGGTCCACGAACGGGGCGGTCAGCAGCGTGCCTTCGGCCAGTTCGCGGCTGAGATCGCGCTGGGCGACGGCGCTCGCCAGCGGGCCCCACAGCGGGCGCGGCAGACCGTCGCCCTCGGCCAGCGCGAGCGGCGTCAGCAGCAGCCGGAGCAGCTGCGGATCCGCGCCCAGCCGCCGGGCGTGCAGATCGACCGCCTGCCCCACGGTGGCGGGCAGCTGCTCCGTGGCGGTCGGGTCGAAGCCGTCCGGTGCCCGTAGCGCGGAGCGGACGGCGAGCTTCACCGTCAGATGGCTCCCGGCGGCGCGGGCGGCCAGCGCCCCGGCGAGCGCCCCGCGCACCTGCGGGTCGGTGGTGAACGGCAGGGCGGGCGCCCTCCGGGCCGGGTCGAGCGCCGTCGCGGCGTGCGCCACCAGCGCGTCCGGATCGGCCCACTCCGGTGCGTCGAGGTCGATGATCTGCGCCTGGCCCCGCGGCAGTCCCGCGGTCAGCTCGGCGGCCAGTTCGCGCGGGGCGACGGTCAGCAGCTGCACGGTGGGGACGGCGGCGAGCGGTGCGAGGGCCTCGCGCACCACGCGGGCCGGTTCCCCGGCGGCGCGCACGGGGCCCGCCGCGGCGAGGTCCGGGACCACCACCGTCACCGACTCCTCGCGCCCGCCCAGCTCGGTGAAGAGGTCGGCGGTCCGGGTCGCGGCGAGGCCGAAGTGATCGGCGGCGGTCCACAGCAGCTGCGCCGCGGTGAGCCCGTCGGGGCGCAGCACGGCGGGCGCGGGGAGGTCCGGCGGAATCGTCGCCGGATCCAGCTCGTCCAGCGGCAGCCGGGTGCGGAACTCCGGGTCGCACAGCATCAGGAAGCCGGTCAGCAGCCGCCCGCGTCCGCTGCCCGGGGCGCCGGTCAGCACGATGACGCGGGGCGCGCCGGGCCAGCTCATCCGCCAGGCGGCGAGCGCGCGGAGCACCGGGGTGCGGCCGCCGACGTACGGATGCGGGGCGTATCGGGGCGCCGTGCGGCCGTCCGTCCGCGAGGTGTCGACGACTTCCTCGTCCCCCATGGAAATCCCGCCCTTCACCGTCTCACCGTCGTTTTCCGGCCTCACCGGCGATCTTATGATCCGCGCCACGCTTCGGGAGCCGTCGGGTCCGCGCTGTTCCGGAACCGGTACACGGGGTGCGCTCCGCCGCCCGCGGACCGGGTATCGGACACTCGATCCTTCGTCCGGTGGACGGTATTCGCGCCAAAAGCCCCGTACTCCCGATTTCCGAACGCGATTTACGGGACGGAGCGTGCGGGATCGCGGTGGGAGTGCGCCTCCTCGGGCACTTCCGGGGAGGCGAGTTGCCGCGCGGTGTGAAGAAAAGGGGGAAATCAGGAAAGGGAGGGGAGGAGAGATCGGAGGGAATTGCGGAGAGGAAAGGAGAAGGGGAGGGGGAGGGGGAGAGATCCAGGTTCTCTGGATCTCTCCCCCTCCCCTTGCTCTCCGTGATCCCGGCTCCGGTGGCGGGAGCCGCGGCTCAGCTCCGGTGGGAGGAGCCGCCGCGGCCGCGGCGCGGACCGGTGACGAGGCCGGAGGACGGGCCGTCGCGCTCCGCGCGCTCCTTGTCCTCCTGCTCCTCCTGCTGCTTCTGCCAGGCGGCGAACTTCTCGCGCGACTCCTCGCGTTCCGCCATCGTCTGGTTCTCCGCCGCGCGCCGCATCTCCCCGAGGCGGTCGCCGAGCGCGTCCATGTACGTCGGCGTCTGGATCGCTTCCTTCATACCGATCCGCCCGGACAGGACCTCCTTGGCCATCTCCTGGAGCGGACCGCCGACGTTCGGATTCTCCGCCAGCGTCTTCAGCGCCTTGCGCAGCCGGTGTGCCTGCTGCGGATCCTGGGCGACATCCATCAGGTCCTCGTCCTGGATCTGCCGTTCGTTGCTCATGCTGCCCCCTTGAACGTGTGGCACAGCAACCCGTGTGCTGCACCGGCGTCATGAGTCTAATGACGGGTGGGAACGGGGCGCCAAGGCGGGTTGTCGCTCTTGCCGGATATTGCCCACCGCGCATTCCGGAGAGAACCGTCCGGCCGCCGAACGGCAGGGTGGGAGCCCTTTGCCGGTGTGCTACATCTGAGACGATGTCCGGCAGGTCACTGCTGATCGAATACGGGGAGAAAAAGATGTCCGACGAAGTCCGGACCGATACCGAGCAGTTGCACAAGCTCGGCTCGGTCTTCGAAAAACACGCGGATGATCTGGCACGGCAGTTGACCGCATTCCGGCGCCGCGCCGATGCCGCCGCACTGCGCGACGGATTCGGTGACGACGAGGCGGCCCGTTCGCACGTGGAACTGTACGAGCAGGCCGAACGCGCCCTCGGGCAGCTGCGGGAGCGGCTCGCCGAGGTCGGCGGCGGCATACGGCAGACCGCCGCCTCGACGCAGGCGGTCGAGGACGAGCTGGACGCGATGATCAGGAGTGTCGGATGACGGGGCGGGGCAATCCGGAGGCGCTGCACGAGGCCGCGGCCGGGTGGCGGGAGATGGGCGGCCACCTCGACGGCATGCTCCGCGAGCTGGACACCCATGTGGCCCGGGCGGCGGCCGCCGACTGGCACGGCCCGGCGGGCGAGGCGTTCGCCGCCGACTGGCACCGCCTCAAGCGGTCGGTGGACGATGCGCTGCCCGTCTTCGAACTGGCCGCCGCCGACCTGGACTCCGCCGCGTCCCGGCCCGCCGCACCGGAGCACGACGGCGAGGCGAAGGACGCCCCGGCGCCCGCCGCGCCGGCCGCGGGCTCCCCGGACGGCAGCCGCGATCTGATGTACGGCGTGATGGCGCTCGGGCAGCTGGGCAACGCGCTCGGCGGCTTCGCCCGGGGCAGGAAGGGCGGCGGCGGCCAGGGCAACCGCCCGCCGCTGAAGGGCGAATGGGCGGTCTCCGACGCGCCCGCCGGCCCCGACCCGTTCGGCCCCGGCGGCTCCCGCCGCGGCGGCGCCGGAGTCGCCAAGGGAGCCCGCACCCCGGACACCGCCGCCTCCGGAACGGCCGGGGCGACGAACGCCGCACCGGCGGGCAAGGGCCCCGGCGGCGCGGACCCGAAGGACCCGAAGGACGCGAAGGACCCGAAGGGAGCCGCGGACGCCAAGACCGCCAAGGGCGCGGCGGCCACCGGCCCGGCACCCGCAGCGACCCCGGGCGCGGGGCCCGCCGACGCCGCCCCGTCCGGCGGCGTCCGCCCCGACGTCGGCAGGCACGGCGCCTTCGGCTGACCCGTCCCGGAGCCCGGCCGGTCACAGCGACCCGGCCCCGGGCCCGTACGGAACGCGCACGACTCCCCGCAAACGGCGGTGGGGCGCCCCTTCGAAGAGGGACGCCCCACCGCCGTTGTCGTGCCGATCCGCAGGTCAGCGGCCGCTCGCCGGCAGCCAACCGGTCTGCACCAGCTGTGCGCCGCGCTTGCGCGTGACGAACGTGGCCCGGCCCGGTGTCAGGCTCTGGCCCTTGATGTTGCCCATCAGGGGACCCTCGCCCGGGTCGGCCGAGAGGATCAGGCCCTGTGCGCCCAGCTCCTTCGTCCGCTGCATCACCGGCTCGAACGAGGACCGTCCGGCACCCGAGGAGGTACGCGACAGAATCAGGCGCAGACCCAGGTCACGGGCGAACGGCAGGTACTCCAGGAGCGGCTGCAGCGGGTTGCCGCTGCTCGTCGCCACCAGGTCGTAGTCGTCCACGATCACGAACGCGTCCGGCAGGTCGTACCAGCTGCGGTTGCGCAGCTGCTCCGGCGTGACGTCCGGGCCCGGCATCCGGCGGCCCAGCGAACCGGCCAGCCCGGAGATGACCTCCTCCAGCTGCGGCCCCGCGGCGCAGTACTTGTACAGATGGCTCTCCGGGACCTCGCCGAGCAGCGCGCGGCGGTAGTCGGAGACCACCATCAGGGCCTTCTCGGACGGGTACCGCTCGGCGATCTGCTTGGTCAGCAGGCGCAGCAGCGACGACTTGCCCGACTCGCTCTCGCCGTAGATGACCAGCAGCGGGTCGGTCTCGAAGTCGATGAAGGCGGGCGACAGCGTCGTCTCGTCGACACCGATGGCGATGCCGTGCTCCGGGTAGTCGCTGCCCTTGGGCAGATCCCGGGCGTACAGCATCGTCGGCAGCATCCGCACCTGCGGGGCGGGCTCGCCCTGCCAGTGCTCCTTGACCGTCTCCACCAGATTCGCCATGCCCTCGCTGAGCGACTCCGGATCGCTGACGCCGTCCAGCCGCGGCAGCGCGGACAGGAAGTCCAGCTTCTCCGGCGACAGACCGCGACCCGGCTTGCCCATCGGCACGTTCTCCGCGCGCTTGCGGTCGAACTCCGACTCCATCGCGTCACCGAGCCGCAGCTCGACACGGTTGAGGAGCTGATCGCGCAGGGCCGGACGGATCTCGGTGTAGCGCGAACCCGCGACGATCAGGTGGATACCGAAGCCCAGACCGCGGCCGGCGATGTCCAGGATGACCGGGTCCAGCTGCTCGTAGTCGGTCTTGAACGTCGCCCAGCCGTCGATGACGAGGAAGACGTCGCCCCACTTCTGGTCGGGGAAGGCGCCCGAGGCACGCCGCTGGCGGTAGGTGCCGATGGAGTCGATGTTGTGCTGCCGGAAGAACTCCTCACGCTCGTTGAGGATGCCGACGACCTCGGCGACCGTACGGCGCACCTTCTCGGCGTCCAGACGCGAGGCGACGCCGCCGATGTGCGGCAGCCCCTCCATGGCGAGCATGCCGCCGCCACCGAAGTCGAGGCAGTAGAACTGCACCTCGGCCGGGGTGTGGGTGAGCGCGAACGACGCGATGGCCGAACGGATCAGCGTCGACTTGCCGGACTGCGGACCACCGACGACCAGACCGTGACCGGCACCGGCCGAGAAGTCCAGGTACATCACGTCACGCCGCTGCTCGAACGGCTTGTCCACCAGCGCGACCGGCACCACGAGCTTGCCGAGCGCGCCGTACTCCGGCGCGTGCACGCCCCGTTCGGGGGTGACGGCCAGCGCCGGCAGCAGCTGGTTGACGGTCGGCGCCTCCTCCAGCGGCGGCAGCCACACCTGGTGCGCCGGCGGACCCTGGCCCTGCATCCGGTGGACGATGACGTCCAGCACGGTGTCGGCCAGCGCGTCGTCCTGCTGCGGCGCCTCCGGCTCGATCGGCGTCGGGTCCTCGATGATCTGCTCGGCGACCGGCGCCGCCGTGAACGGCACCGGCAGCCGGTTGGCCCGCCCGCCGCCGCCCCCGCCGCCGGCACCGGGACCGCGGTAGGGACCCGACACGTACGCGGCCTTGAACTGCACCATCGTCTCGGTGTCGTACTTCAGGATGCCGGAGCCGGGCACGTTCGGCAGGTGGTAGGCGTCCGGCACACCGATCGCGGTCCGCGACTCGGCCGCGGAGAACGTCCGCAGACCCAGCCGGTACGACAGGAAGGTGTCCAGACCGCGGAGCTTGCCCTCCTCCAGACGCTGCGAGGCGAGCAGCATGTGCACACCCATCGACCGGCCGATACGGCCGATCTGGATGAACATCTCGATGAAGTCCGGCTTGGCGGCCAGCAGCTCGGAGAACTCATCGATGATCATCACCAGCGACGGCAGCGGGTCCAGCGGGGCACCCGCGGCACGCGCCTTCTCGTAGTCGGTGATGTTCGCGTAGTTGCCCGCCGAGCGCAGCAGCTCCTGACGGCGCTGGAGTTCACCGGTGATCGAGTCGCGCATGCGGTCGATCAGCGAGACGTCCTCACCGAGGTTGGTGATGACCGCCGCGACGTGCGGCATCTCCGACATACCGGTGAAGGTGGCGCCACCCTTGAAGTCCGCGAGGATGAAGTTCAGCGTCTCGGACGAGTGGGTGACCGCCAGCGCCAGCACCAGGGTGCGCAGCACCTCGGACTTACCGGAACCGGTCGCACCGACACACAGACCGTGCGGGCCCATGCCCTCCTGGGAGGCTTCCTTGATGTCGAGCATGACGGGCTGACCGTCCCGGTCGACACCGATCGGCACCCGCAGCCGCTCGTGCAGCGTCCGCGGCCGCCAGGTGCGCTGGACGTCGACGGAGCCGGCGTCGCCGATGTCCATCAGGTCCGTGAAGTCCAGGTTGGACAGCAGCGGTTCCTCGCCGTCCGCACCGGCACCGGCCCGCAGCGGCGCCAGCTGACGCGCCAGCGCCTCCGCCTCCGCCTCCGACAGCGTGTCGCAGACGCCCTCGTACACCGCGCCGTTGGCGGACTCCAGCACCAGCTTGCCCGGCCAGACCTGTACGGCCAGACCGCCGCGGATCTCGTCGAGGTCGCCGGGGACGACCTCGATGATCGTGACGCCCTGGAGGCCCTCCGCACCGGCGATCACCGAGTCGATCGGCACCTCGCCCGCGTCCAGCACGACCACCAGGTGCGGGGTGTCCGTCACCGGCGTGCCCTGCGGGTTGAAGCGGCCGCGGCCCTCCAGCTCGTCCGCCAGCAGCTCCTCGATCTCGCCGAGGTCACCGACGACCAGCCGGCGGGTGCCCGCACCGTCCGTCGTCTTGTCCTGGGCGTGCGGCAGCCACTTCGTCCACTCCCACTCCGCCTGCGCACCCGGCGAGGCGACGACCGCCACCACCAGGTCCTCGGGGGAGTGCAGCGTGCACAGCTGCGCCACCATCGCGCGGGCGGCGCCGTAGACGGTGTCCGGGTCGCCGGAGACCGTCAGGTGGTAGAAGGCGCGCAGCGACACCGCGAGCGGGAGGCTCTCCAAGTGCCCGTGCTTGTCGAGGAATTCCTTCATCGCGTGCGCGGTCAGCGGCTCCAGCTCGTCGACCGGCGCGGTCTCCGGCGCCTTCAGCGGGGTGGCCAGCTGCTGCGGGCCGAGCCCCAGCCGCACCTGCGCGAAGTCCGGGTCGCTCGCCCGGCGCTCCCAGACCCGCTTGCCCTCCGCGACAACCGACCACAGCTGCCCGGGATCGGGGTGCGTGAACAGCTGCGCATCACGCTGCTTACGTGCGGTGCGTCGCACCTCTTTTCGCTTCTGCGAAAGGTACTTGAGGTAATCCTGACGCTCTTGAACCATTTGCCCGGAAGGGCCTTGGCGGGCTTTGACGATCTGTACGATCGCCATTGCCAGAGTGGAAACCACCATCACGCCACCCATGATTTTCATGAATGGCTGGCCGCCCATGAAAAGGAATGCGGCCGAAGAGCCCATACCCATCATGGGCATGAACATCATCAGGATGTTCTCCTGCTCCCCCTCCCGGGGGAGTTCGGGAGGCGCCTCCAGCATCACCTCCTCACCAGGAACTTCAGGTGGTAGCGCGCGGGGCGGGCGCTTGACGATGACAACGCTCACCGAGGCATCAGTCCTTCATGCATCTCGCAGTCTCGGACCGCCCCCGTTGGATTCGACGGTCCCCCGAGCCAAGTCCTTGGCCCGACGCAGGCGTTGATCCTACTGTTTGGAGTCAAGTCTCGGGGGGAGTGGGGCAAGCGCCGAATCGGGCGGTACGCTGACGCCCCGCGAGCGTGCCGCGACGGCGTGAAAAGGCTCCCACGGGGGATCCGTATATGACTCCATATATACGCCACGCACGCGACAAAACACCCAACGGATAGGGGGAACCGCCAGGTGAGCACGACCACAGGTACCGGCTTCTGCCGGGTCACAGTCGCCGCGCCGGACGCACGGATCGATGTGGCACTGCCGGAGGACGTCGCACTCGTCGACATCTACCCGGAGATCCTGCGCCTGTCGGGGCAGTCCCAGGCGGAGGGTGCCCCCACCGGCTACCACCTCGTGCGCCGCGACGGCACCGTGCTCGACGCCGGCCGGTCGCTCGCGCAGCAGCAGATCCTCGACGGCGACCTCCTCCTGCTCAAGCCGTTCGCCGAATCGCTGCCGCTCCCCGTCTTCGACGACGTCTCGGACGCCGTCGCCTCCGCGGTCAAGCAGAACCGCACCCGCTGGAGCGACGACCTCATGCACTACGTCGGCCTCACCGCCGGCGTCCTGCTGCTCACGATGATGGCGTTCGCCCTCTGGTTCTCGAACCCGGTCGACCGCGACATGCACCGGCTGCCCGGCATCATCGCCGGCGTCGTCGGCATCGTGCTGGTCACCGTCTCCGGCGTCCGCGCCCGCGTCTACGACGACCACGGCTCCTCCATCGCGCTCGGCCTGGCGTCGCTGCCGCACCTGCTGATCGCCGGTTCCGGCATCTTCCCCGTCGACGCGGGTGAGGGCCCCGGGCGCCTGCACCTCCTCGTCGGCTGCGTGGTCGTCCTGATCGCCTCCGTGCTGCTGGTCGTGCTGCTGCCGCAGGGCGACGCCCCGTTCGTCGCCGCCGCCTTCCTCTCCGCGATCGGCACCCTCTCGGTCTTCGCCGCGATCCTCACCGACGCCGCCCCCATCGAGGTCGCCGCCGTCACCGCCGCCGTCTCCATCGCGCTCGTCGCCTGGCTGCCCGGCCTCTCCGCCCGCTTCGCCCGCCTGCCCATCGGCTACAAGTCGCCCGACCAGATCGCCAAGGGCTACGACGCCGACGGCGACTCCGAGGCCGTCGACTTCGTCAAGATCGGCAACCAGGCCCGCCGCGGCCACGAACTCCTGCTCGGCCTCGTCGCAGGCTGCTCCGCCCTGGTCGTCGGCTCCGCCGGTGTCGTCCTCGGCTTCTCCGACAACATGTGGGCCCAGCTGATGGCGCTGGCCGCGGGCATCACGATCATGCTCCGCGCCCGGCTCTTCGACTACACCGCGCAGATCGCCTGCATGGTCGTCGCCGGCATCCTCACGATCGTGCTGCTCATCCTGGGCATCTCGCTCCACCCGCCGGTCGACGCCCTCGTCGAGCTGGCCCGCTTCGGCGACGCCGGCCCGCTCAACATCCGCACCGTCTGGTTCTCCGCCAGCATCGCGGGCGGCGCCGCCCTGCTCGTCGGCGTCGGACTGGTCGTCCCCCGCAAGGGCGTCACCCCCTTCTGGGGCCGGATCTTCGACCTCTTCGACAGCCTGGTCCTGCTCTCCCTGGTGCCGCTCTGCCTCGCGGTCCTGGACGTCTACGCCAAGGTGCGCGGCCTGACCGGCAACTGACCGGCGCCCGCACCACGACGACGGCCCCCCGGCCCGCCCGGGGGGCCGTCGCCGTCGGCTGGTACGCTGTGTGACGGTCCGCCGTGAGTCATCAAGATTCCCTGTGAAGCAAATCCAGGGACGCTCCCGGACCGATCACCCCAAGGAGTATCGCGTGTCGCTCGACGCCGCCACGAAGAAGCAGATCATGACCGAGTTCGCCACGAAGGAAGGCGACACCGGCTCCCCCGAGGTCCAGGTGGCCCTGCTCTCCCGCCGCATCTCGGACCTGACCGAGCACCTCAAGACCCACAAGCACGACCACCACTCCCGCCGTGGTCTGCTGCTGCTCGTCGGCCAGCGCCGCCGCCTGCTGCAGTACCTGGCGAAGAAGGACATCACGCGCTTCCGTGCGCTGGTCGAGCGCCTGGGCATCCGCCGCGGCGCGGCGGGCGCCAAGTAAGACGCCGTGAAGGGAGCGGTTCCCACCGGGGGCCGCTCCCTTTGCCGTACGCACCGGACACCGGCGTCGCCGCGAGGCGGCCGGAAGCTTTGTAGTCTGGTGGCACGAGTACAACCGAACGAGGGGGAGCGCCCCCTGGCCGCCGGTCCTCGGTAGTGGCCCCCGGACGTGCGCCGCACGACATCTGCGCGGCCCCGCCCCGGGAGCTTCGATCGAAGACCGGCCCGTACCGGCGCTCCCCGACGAAGGTCCGCCGCCACACGGGCGGCGGACGCTGACGAGGAGATTTTCTTGGTGGAGAACGAGACCCACTACGCCGAAGCCGTCATCGACAACGGCACCTTCGGCACCCGTACCATCCGCTTCGAGACGGGCCGCCTGGCCAAGCAGGCCGCCGGCTCCGCCGTCGCGTACCTGGACGACGACACCATGGTGCTGTCGGCCACGTCCGCGTCGAAGAAGCCCAAGGACCAGCTCGACTTCTTCCCCCTGACGGTCGACGTCGAGGAGCGGATGTACGCGGCCGGCAAGATCCCCGGCTCCTTCTTCCGCCGTGAGGGCCGGCCCTCCGAGGACGCGATCCTCACCTGCCGCCTGATCGACCGGCCGCTGCGCCCCTCCTTCGCGAAGGGCCTGCGCAACGAGATCCAGATCGTCGAGACGATCATGGCGCTCAACCCCGACCACCTCTACGACGTGGTCGCGATCAACGCCGCCTCCTGCTCCACGCAGCTGGCCGGCCTGCCCTTCTCCGGCCCGATCGGCGGCACCCGTGTCGCGCTGATCAACGGCCAGTGGGTCGCCTTCCCGACCCACACCGAGCTGGAGAACGCCGTCTTCGACATGGTCGTCGCCGGCCGTGTGCTGCCCGACGGCGACGTCGCGATCATGATGGTCGAGGCCGAGGCCACCGAGAAGACCGTCCAGCTGGTCAAGGACGGCGCCGAGGCCCCGACCGAAGAGGTCGTCGCCGCCGGTCTGGAGGCCGCCAAGCCCTTCATCAAGGTGCTGTGCAAGGCCCAGGCCGACCTCGCCGCCAAGGCCGCCAAGCCGACCGGCGAGTTCCCCGTCTTCCTCGACTACCAGGACGACGTCCTGGAGGCGCTCACCGCCGCGGTCAAGGACGAGCTGGCCCAGGCGCTGACCATCGCCGGCAAGCAGGAGCGGGAGAACGAGCTCGACCGCGTCAAGGAGATCGCCGCCGAGAAGCTGCTCCCGCAGTTCGAGGGCCGCGAGAAGGAGATCTCCGGTGCCTACCGCGCGCTGACCAAGAAGCTGGTCCGCGAGCGCGTCATCAAGGACAAGGTCCGCATCGACGGCCGCGGCGTCACGGACATCCGTACGCTCGCCGCCGAGGTCGAGGCCATCCCGCGGGTGCACGGCTCCGCGCTGTTCGAGCGTGGCGAGACCCAGATCCTGGGCGTCACCACCCTCAACATGCTCCGCATGGAGCAGCAGCTGGACACCCTCTCCCCGGTGACCCGCAAGCGCTACATGCACAACTACAACTTCCCGCCGTACTCCGTCGGTGAGACCGGCCGCGTGGGCTCGCCCAAGCGCCGCGAGATCGGCCACGGCGCGCTCGCCGAGCGCGCCATCGTGCCGGTCCTGCCGACCCGCGAGGAGTTCCCCTACGCGATCCGCCAGGTCTCCGAGGCGCTGGGCTCCAACGGCTCGACGTCCATGGGCTCGGTCTGCGCCTCCACCATGTCGCTGCTGAACGCCGGCGTGCCCCTCAAGGCCCCGGTCGCCGGTATCGCCATGGGCCTGATCTCCCAGGAGATCGACGGCAAGACCCACTACGTCGCCCTCACCGACATCCTCGGTGCGGAGGACGCCTACGGCGACATGGACTTCAAGGTCGCCGGCACCAAGCAGTTCGTCACCGCCCTGCAGCTCGACACCAAGCTCGACGGCATCCCCGCCTCGGTCCTGGCCGCCGCGCTCAAGCAGGCCCGCGACGCCCGCCTCCACATCCTCGATGTGATGAACGAGGCCATCGACGTCCCGGACGAGATGTCCCCCAACGCCCCGCGGATCATCACCGTCAAGATCCCCGTGGACAAGATCGGTGAGGTCATCGGCCCCAAGGGCAAGATGATCAATCAGATCCAGGAGGACACCGGCGCCGACATCACGATCGAGGACGACGGCACCATCTACATCGGTGCCGCCGACGGCCCGGCCGCCGAGGCCGCCCGCGCCACGATCAACGGCATCGCCAACCCGACCATGCCGGAGGTCGGCGAGCGCTACCTGGGCACCGTCGTGAAGACGACGACCTTCGGCGCGTTCGTCTCCCTGCTGCCGGGCAAGGACGGCCTGCTGCACATCTCGCAGATCCGCAAGCTCGCCGGTGGCAAGCGCGTGGAGAACGTCGAGGACGTGCTCGGCGTCGGCACCAAGGTCCAGGTCGAGATCGCCGAGATCGACCAGCGCGGCAAGCTCTCCCTGATCCCCGTGATCGAGGACGAGGACGGCGACGACAAGAAGGACGACGCCGCCAAGTGACGTCCCGCACGCACCGTGCGACGGCCCGCACCTCTTCGGAGGGGCGGGCCGTCGCCCGTACCCAAACACTTCTCAAGGGCGAGGGCGGCGCGGGCACCGTCCGCCGGACCGTCCTCCCCGGCGGTCTGCGGGTGGTCACCGAGACCCTGCCCACCGTCCGCTCGGTCAGCTTCGGCATCTGGGCGCACGTCGGCTCCCGCGACGAGACCCCGTCGCTCAACGGCGCCACCCACTACCTGGAGCACCTGCTCTTCAAGGGCACCGAGCGGCGCAGCGCACTGGACATCTCCGCGGCCGTCGACGCCGTCGGCGGCGAGATGAACGCCTTCACCGCGAAGGAATACACCTGCTACTACGCGCGGGTCCTCGACACGGACCTGCCGCTCGCCATCGACGTCGTCTGCGACATGCTCACCGGCTCGCTGATCGAGCCCGAGGACGTCGAGGCCGAGCGCGGGGTGATCCTCGAAGAGATCGCGATGACCGAGGACGACCCGGGAGACGGCGTCCACGACCTCTTCGCGCACACGATGCTCGGCGACACCCCGCTGGGCCGCCCCGTCCTCGGCACCCCCGACACCGTCAACGCCCTCACCCCCGCGCGCATCCGCCGCTTCTACAAGAAGCACTACGACCCCACGCACCTCGTCGTCACCGCCGCCGGCAACGTCGACCACGCCAAGGTCGTCCGCCTGGTCCGCCGCGCCTTCGAACGGGCCGGCGCCCTCGACACCGCGGCCGCCACCCCGCTCGCCCCCCGTGCGGGCTCCCGCACGCTGCGTGCCGGGGGCCGCGTCGAGCACCTGAACCGCAAATCCGAGCAGGCCCACGTCATCCTCGGCACCCCGGGCCTGGCCCGCTCCGACGAGCGCCGCTGGGCCCTGGGCGTCCTCAACACCGCCCTCGGCGGCGGGATGAGCTCCCGCCTCTTCCAGGAGGTCCGCGAGAAGCGCGGCCTGGCCTACAGCGTGTACTCGTACACCTCCGGCTATGCCGACTGCGGCCTGTTCGGCGTCTACGCGGGCTGCCGCCCCAACCAGGTGCGCGACGTCCTCGCGATCTGCCGCGACCAGCTCGACCAGGTCGCCGCCGAAGGCCTCACCGACGACGAGATACGCCGGGCGATCGGCCAGCTGCGCGGCTCCACCGTCCTGGGCCTGGAGGACTCCGGCGCCCTGATGCACCGCATCGGCAAGAGCGAGCTGTGCTGGGGCGCCCAGCTCTCCGTCGACGAGATGCTGGAGCGGATAGCCGCCGTCACCCCCGACGAGGTCCGGGAGGTGGCCCGTGATGTCCTGGGCGCGCGGCCCTCGCTGTCCGTCATCGGACCGCTCAAGGACCGGCAGGCCGACCGGCTGCACGAAGCCGTCGCCTGACCCGTTCGCCGTACCACCGAGAGAGAGCTGACACGATGAGCAAGCTGCGCGTGGCCGTGATCGGCGCCAAGGGCCGCATCGGCTCCGAAGCCGTCAAGGCCGTCGAGGCCGCCGAGGACATGGAGCTGGTCGCGGCGCTGGGCCGCGGCGACCGTCTGGAGGCGCTGACCGACGCCGGCGCCCAGGTCGCCGTCGAGCTGACCAACCCGGATGCCGTCATGGGCAACCTCGACTTCTGCGTCCGCCACGGCATCCACGGCGTGGTCGGCACGACCGGCTGGACCGACGAACGCCTCGCGCAGCTGCGCACCGCGCTGGCCGCCTCCCCGGGAACCGGCGTGCTCATCGCGCCGAACTTCTCCGTCGGCGCCGTGCTGACCATGACCTTCGCCCGGCAGGCCGCCAAGTTCTTCGAATCGGCCGAGGTCATCGAGTTGCACCACCCGAACAAGGCGGACGCCCCCTCCGGTACGGCCACCCGCACCGCGCAGCTCGTCGCCGCGGCCCGCGCGGAGGCCGGCTGCGCACCGCAGCCGGACGCCACCAGCACCGCGCTGGACGGCGCCCGCGGCGCCTCGGTCGACGGCGTGCCCGTCCACTCGGTACGGCTGCGCGGGCTCCTCGCCCACCAGGAGGTGCTGTTCGGCGGCGTGGGGGAGACCCTCACCATCCGCCACGACTCGCTGCACCACAGCAGCTTCATGCCGGGCATCCTGCTCGGCGCGCGCCGCGTGGTGTCCACCCCGGGCCTGACGGTGGGCCTGGAACACTTCCTCGACCTGGGCTGAGCATCATGGGCGGAAAGATCACCTACTTCTTCCTCGCGACCGTGCTGGTGCTGGTCTTCGGCGTGGTCGCGATGGAGGGCGTACTGCTCCTGCTGACCGGGGAGCCGGCCGCGATGGGCATGGGCGCCATAGCGTTCGTGCTGCCGGTCATCGGCGCCTGGTTCCTCTGGCACAACACCCGCTTCGCCCGCGACGCCCACCGCCTCGGCCGTGAGCTGGCGGCCGAGGAGGGCCCCGAGGCCGCCGAGGACGAGGCGCCCGCCCGCACCCCGGGCGGCCGCATCGACCGGGACGCCGCCGACGCGGTCTTCGCCCGGCGGCAGGCCGAGGCCGAGGCGGCGCCCGGCGACTGGCGGGCCTGGTTCCGCCTCGCCGTCGCCTACCACGACGCCCGCGACACCCCGCGCGCCCGCAAGGCCATGCAGCGCGCCATCGCCCTGCACGACGGGACGCCGGCCCGCACCTGAGCTCACGCGCACCGCGCGACCGCGGCGGATACGACGACGGCGCCCGGCCGGGAGAACCCTCCCCGGCCGGGCGCCGTCGTCATGCGTCTTCGTCTACCTGCGGTACTCCGCGGCCCACGCCTCCAGGACGTCGGCCGCCCGCTCGAACGCCTCCGGGCGGGAGAGGAAGTCGGCGTCGTGATCGGTCAGCAGCACCCGCGCCGCCCCGGACATCCGCCGGTCGACCAGCGCCTGGCCCTGCACCGTACGGGGCAGCCCCAGCCAGCGCACCGGCTGCTGCACCGTCCGCAGCGCCCCGGTGGCGCCCCACGGCTCGGTGACCGTGGAGAGCAGCCCGACCCGGCGCAGCCCGTGCGCGCTGACCCAGACACCCACCCGCAGCATCCGCAGCGCCAGACCGATGACGACCAGCGCCAGCACCACGCAGGTCACGGCGCCCGCCACCGAACCGGCAAAACCGACGATCATGGCGGAGAGCAGCACGAACGACGCCAGCAGCAGGGCCACGGCCGAGATACCCACCCGCCAGGGGCCGGGGCGGTACGGCCGCCGCCAGCGCTCGGGCGCCTCATGGGGCAGCGGCGGGGCCGCCGCACGGTCGTCGACGTCGAGGTCGCGGTCGGCCGTCAGAAAAGGCAGGGGCACGGCTGATCCTCACTCAGGGCACTGATGGAAGCTGTGATCCGGTGAGGCTATCGGCAGTGCGGGGCCGGAACCACCCGAGCCCTGCGGCAGGGGTGGTTCCGGCCCCGCAGGTCAGCGGTGCGCGGCTTCGGACTGATGCGTGGTGGCGGCGCCCGGCACCTGCTGCAGCGCCGGAATCCCGAACAGCAGGGAGCCGGCCAGGCCCCCCACCACGGTCAGGGTGATCAGCGTGCGGCCCGCCAGCTGGGAGCGCGAGGCGCGTTCCCGGGGCGGGGGAGTGACATTGCTGCGGAACCGGTCTGCCTCGGCGACGAAGGCGAACGGGACGGGCTCACGCCGGCGGAACATCTGGGGCTCTCCTAGGAACCTCGAAGTGGGCACTTTCACAGAGTCAGACGTCTGAGGCGTCCGTTTGGTGCCCGTTTCCAGTAACTTCTGTGAAAAATATCAACGCCCCCGGCCACTCCGGACGCCGGGGTCCCTTTTGCCCGCTAACACCGCATCAGGCGGGATTTCCCGCGCTGTCAGTGGCGGGCCGTAGGCTGGACGCCGCACGGAACGAACGGAAGGAACCACCGGTGTCCCAGACCCCCGCCGCGAGCACGCAGAGCCCTGACGGCCCTGCCGGCTCCGACAGCGATCCCGCCCGCTTCCGGAGCGAGGTGACGGTCGAGCTGGTCAAGCACAGCGCCGCGGACAGCGACGTGCTCTGGGCGGCCCGCGTCTCCACGGCCGGTGAGCAGTCCCTCGAAGAGCTGCAGAAGGACCCGGAGCGCTCCAAGGGTCTGATCAACTACCTGATGCGCGACCGGCACGGCAGCCCGTTCGAGCACAACAGCATGACCTTCTTCATCAGCGCCCCGATCTTCGTCTTCCGCGAGTTCATGCGCCACCGCGTCGGCTGGTCGTACAACGAGGAGTCCGGCCGCTACCGCCGCCTGGAGCCCGTCTTCTACGTCCCCGGCGCCGACCGCAAGCTCGTCCAGCAGGGCCGCCCCGGCAAGTACGAGTTCGTCGAGGGCACCCCCGAGCAGCACGAGCTGACCAGCCGCGCCATGGAGGACTCCTACCGCCAGGCGTACGCCGCCTACCAGGACATGCTGGCCGCCGGTGTCGCCCGCGAGGTCGCCCGCGCGGTCCTGCCCGTCGGCCTCTACTCCTCCATGTACGCCACCTGCAACGCCCGCTCCCTGATGCACTTCCTCGGGCTGCGCACCCAGCACGAGCAGGCGAAGGTGCCGTCCTTCCCGCAGCGCGAGATCGAGATGGTCGGCGAGCAGATGGAGGCCCACTGGGCGCGCCTGATGCCGCTCACGTACGGCGCATTCAACGCCAACGGCCGCATCGCCCCGTAACGCCCCGACCTGCACCGCGGCACCTCCGGGGCCCCGACCCGGGAGGTGTCCGTATTGCAGCATTTTGAGAACTTCATCTACGCTGAAGAAACGGACCCGGCACTGCTTGAACCCCCGAGCAGGCAGTGCCGGAGTCCACATCCTTGGCTCCCCGGCGGCACACCCAGCGGTGAGCTACGAGTAGCGTGGGACCCATGGCTCCGACTTCCACACCGCAGACCCCGTTCGGGCGGGTGCTGACCGCCATGGTCACGCCGTTCACGGCGGATGGCGATCTCGACCTCGACGGCGCGCAGCGGCTCGCCGCCCACCTGGTGGACGCCGGCAACGACGGCCTCGTCGTCAACGGCACCACCGGAGAGTCCCCGACCACCAGCGATGCGGAGAAAGCCCAGCTGGTCCGCGCCGTGGTCGACGCCGTCGGTGACCGCGCCTTCGTGGTGGCCGGAGCCGGAACCAACGACACCCGGCACAGCGTGGAGCTGGCCCGCGCCGCGCGGGACGCCGGCGCCCACGGCCTGCTCGCGGTCACGCCGTACTACAGCAAGCCGCCCCAGGAAGGACTCCTGCGGCACTTCACGGCCATCGCCGACACCACCGACCTGCCGGTGATGCTGTACGACATCCCCGGCCGCAGCGGTGTCCCGATCAACACCGAAACGATTGTCCGGCTGGCGGAGCACCCCCGGATCGTCGCCAACAAGGACGCCAAGGGCGACCTCGGCCGCGCGAGCTGGGCCATCGCCCGCTCCGGCCTCGCCTGGTACAGCGGCGACGACATGCTCAACCTCCCGCTGCTCTCCGTCGGAGCCGTCGGCTTCGTCTCCGTCGTCGGCCATGTCGTCACCCCCGAGCTGCGCTCCCTGCTGGACGCCCACCTCGCCGGTGACGTCGCCAAGGCGACGGAGATCCACCAGAAGCTGCTGCCGGTCTTCACCGGCATGTTCCGCACCCAGGGCGTCATCACCACCAAGGCGGCCCTCGGCCTGCAGGGCCTGCCCGGCGGGCCGCTGCGCCTGCCGCTGGTGGAATTGGCCCCCGAGGAGACGGAGCAGCTGACGCGGGACCTCGCCGCCGGCGGGGTACAACTCTGAGCACAGACTTCACAACTGAAAACGGCCTTTAACCGCCCCACAGCAAGTGCACGAATGTCATGCGCGCCACGTGCCCCGACGGCAGCGTGGCGCGCGTGGTGAGGAGAGTCTTTTGAGTCATCCGCATCCCGAACTCGGCCGTCCCCCGAAGCTCCCCAAGGGCGGCCTGCGGGTCACGCCCCTCGGCGGTCTGGGAGAGATCGGCCGCAACATGACGGTCTTCGAGTACGGAGGCCGGCTGCTGATCGTCGACTGCGGAGTGCTCTTCCCCGAGGAGGAGCAGCCCGGAATCGACCTGATCCTGCCGGACTTCACGTCCATCAGGGACCGGCTCGACGACATCGACGGCATCGTGCTCACGCACGGCCACGAGGACCACATCGGCGGCGTCCCCTACCTCCTGCGCGAGAAGCCGGACATCCCGCTGATCGGCTCCAAGCTGACCCTCGCGCTGATCGAGGCGAAGCTCCAGGAGCACCGCATCCGTCCGTACACCCTGGAGGTCAAGGAAGGCCACCGGGAGCGGATCGGAGCCTTCGACTGCGAGTTCATCGCCGTCAACCACTCCATCCCGGACGCCCTCGCGGTCGCCATCCGCACCCCCGCGGGCATGGCGGTGCACACCGGCGACTTCAAGATGGACCAGCTGCCGCTGGACCGCCGGCTGACCGACCTGCCGGCGTTCGCCCGGCTCGGCGAGGAGGGCATCGACCTGCTCCTCACCGACTCGACCAACGCCGAGGTCCCCGGCTTCGTCCCGCCGGAGCGGGACATCTCCAACGTCCTGCGCACGGTCTTCGCCAATGCGCAGAAGCGCATCATCGTGGCGAGCTTCGCCAGCCACGTCCACCGCATCCAGCAGATCCTCGACGCCGCCCACGAGTACGGCCGTCGGGTCGCCTTCGTCGGCCGCTCGATGGTCCGCAACATGGGCATCGCCCGCGAACTGGGCTACCTCAAGGTCCCCGCGGGCCTGGTCGTCGACGTCAAGACGCTCGACGACCTGCCGGACGACGAGGTCGTGCTGGTCTGCACCGGCTCCCAGGGCGAGCCGATGGCGGCGCTCTCCCGGATGGCCAACCGCGACCACCAGATCCGGATCGTCCCCGGCGACACGGTGATCCTCGCGTCCTCCCTCATCCCGGGCAACGAGAACGCGGTCTACCGCGTGATCAACGGGCTGACCCGCTGGGGCGCGGACGTCGTCCACAAGGGCAACGCCAAGGTCCACGTCTCGGGCCACGCCTCGGCCGGCGAGCTGCTGTACTTCTACAACATCTGCAAGCCGAAGAACCTCATGCCGGTGCACGGCGAATGGCGCCATCTGCGCGCCAACGCCGAGCTGGGCGCGCTGACCGGCGTTCCCAAGGACCGGATCGTGATCGCCGAGGACGGCGTCGTCGTCGACCTGGTCAACGGCGTCGCGAAGATCGTCGGCAAGGTGCAGGCGGGCTATGTGTACGTCGACGGCCTCTCGGTCGGCGATGTCACCGAGACCCACCTCAAGGACCGCCGCATCCTCGGCGACGAGGGCATCATCTCGGTCTTCGTGGTCGTGGACAGCAGCACCGGCAAGATCGTCGGTGGCCCGCACATCCAGGCCCGCGGCTCCGGCATCGACGACTCGGCGTTCTCCGCAGTCATCCCGAAGATCGACGAGGCCCTGGCCCGGTCGGCCCAGGACGGCGTCGTGGAGCCGCACCAGCTCCAGCAGCTGATCCGCCGCACGATCGGCAAGTGGGTGTCGGACAACTACCGTCGCCGCCCGATGATCCTTCCCGTGGTCGTCGAGGTCTGACCGGTACGGCTGCCGACAGGCACGCCCGAGGAGCGGGGCGCCCGGATTTGCATCATCAACTCCCACAGGCCATCCGGAACGATCCATCCTCACCGCCCACTCCCCATACGCAGCCCAACCGCCAACTGACCATGTCGG